>CATVRV010000007.1:0-84094 GCA_958346515.1 uncultured Collinsella sp. | reverse complement strand
AGGCCCGATTTTGCCTCTTGACAATGTCCTGCTCATATTAAAAGGAACGTCCCCATCTGCCGGATTAAGCGAGACTCTCCAGCACGCGACGGAGCTCCTGCTGGACGGCGTGGTCGCGATTACAACCCACCACGCGATCGGCCACCGCCTTGAGCGCGGGGCGCGCATTTTCCATCGCGCAGCCCGTGCCGACAAAGCGAATGATCTCGTAGTCGTTCATCGAGTCGCCAAACGCCATGACCTCGTCGCGTTCGACGCCATAGTGCTCCATGAGCTGCTCGATTCCCGAGGCTTTCGACACACCGGGCTGCATGGCATCGATCCATGCGTTTCCAGAAGGCGCAAAGGTAAAGAGCTGGCCAAGCTCGCGCTGCAGTACGTAGGCACTGTCCATAACGGCACAGTCATCGCAAAAGATACTCGCCTTGATGATATTTACGCTGGGATCGGGCAGCTCCCAAATGCGCTCGGCATTGGGAAGGTCCTTATCGACCTCACGCACGAACTTGCACTCGTCATCGAGCAGGAAGGACTTGGTTCGGTCAAAGAGCGCAAGATGCAGATTGGGAAACGTCCTGACGGCTTGGGCGAGCCTTCGAATCGCCAGGTGGGAATACACCTCACGGTCCACCATCTTACCGTCGGCGTAGACTTGGGCGCCGTTAGCGGCGACAAAGTCCATCTTGTCGCGAACGGGCGCAAAGAACTCGCACAGGCGATCGTAGCGACGACCTGACGATGCAGCGAAATGCACGCCATGCTCGTGTAGCGCCAGAATCAGTTCGTAGGTCTCGGGAGGCACCTGGCCGTTTTCGTCAAGCAGTGTGCCGTCCATATCGGATGCAATCAGTTTAAACATAGAAAAGCTCCCTTCGGGCTTGTTGGAATCAAACGCGTATCCGATTCCAACGTACCCAAAGGGAGCTCAAATAAGACTCCGCGGGCGTAAACGTTACAAGGACCTGGCAAATAGCTCACACATGCCAGAGGTCCTACGGTTCCGGCGTCAGGCAGCGTGCCAAAGAGTGTCCCCGATGACTAGTCGTTTAAGAACGTCCCCGATGACTAGTCGGCGTAGGTGAAGGTTGTGACGTCGAACATGCCCTCGGGGCGGATGCGGAGCGTCGGGATGACCGGCAGGGGCAGGAAGATGATGCCCATGATGGGGTCGAGCGGCGGCTCAATACCCATGGCGCGCGCCTTGACCATAAAGTCGTCGTGCTGCGCAGCAACGTCCTCGGCCGTGCCTTCGCTCATAAGGCCACCGAGCGCCAGCGGAATACGCGCCACGACCTCGCCGTTGCGCACCAGCACGTGGCCGCCCTGGCCCACGGCCTCGACGGCAGCCATCATATCAGCCGCGCTGTCGCCCACCACGCACACGTTGTGCGAGTCGTGGCCGATCGTCGAGGCGATGGCACCGCCCGTGATGGTAAAGCCGCGCACCCAGCCGCGACCGATATGCTTGCCGACCAGGCCCAGGCCAGCGGGGCCGTCGCCATCGGCGCCCTCGGCCTGCAGCGACACGCCGCGGCCGTGGCGCTCGATCAGCATAATGCGGCGCAGGCCCTCGGCACTCTCGGGGCGAGCCATACCCGTGATGGCCTTGCCCGGCACCACGTCGATCACGGCCTCGCCCGGCTTAAAGGCATAGTCGAACACGTCGAGCGATAGCTTCGGCAGTTTAACGGAAGCGCGCAGCTCATCGGCAAGGGCCGCAACCTCGGCCATCTCGGGTGCAATCTCGCCCACAAAGGTGCCGTCCTGCGCCACCAGAGCACCGGCGGCATATACGCGATGCGGAGCCGTGGCAAACGTCAGGTCATTGAGTACCAGCAGGTCGGCACGCTTGCCCGGGGCAATCGCACCGCGCAGCTCGTGCGGGTCGCGGCAGCCGTGATCCAGGCCAAACGCCTCGGCCGTGGAGAGGGACGCCATGGAGATAGCGACCACGGGGTCGATACCGGCCTCAATCGCCACGCGGCAGGCATTGTCGATCATGCCGGTCGCAAGCGCATCGGAAGGGGCACGGTCGTCAGTCGCAAAGCAGCAGCGGCGGGCGCGAGCGGGATTCTCCAGCAGCATCGGCGACAGGTTGGCCAAGTCATGGCTGCACGTACCCTCGCGGAGCATCACGTACATGCCACGAGACAGCTTGTCGAGTGCCTCCTCGGGAATCGTCGACTCGTGGTCGGCGATAATGCCCGCTGCGGCATAGGCGTTGAGGTCCTTACCGGCAACGAGCGGCGCGTGGCCGTCAACCTGCTTGGACGGCGTCTGGTTGGCAGCATCGATGCGAGCACAGGTCTCGGGGTCGGCCATAAAGACGCCCGGCAAGTTCATCATTTCGCCCAGACCAAAAACATCGCCCGGATGCTCGGCAAAAAACGCCTGCATATCGGCAGCCGAAATAACGGCACCGGCCTGCTCGTCGGGCAGCGCGGGCACGCACGAAGGCATCATGTACTTGATGGAGATGGGTGCGCGGCGGCCGTCCTCGATCATAAAGCGCAAGCCGTCGAGACCGGCAACATTGGCAATCTCGTGGCTGTCGGCAATGGCGGTGGTAGTACCGCGCGTCGCGGCCATGCGAGCATACTCGGCGGGACGGATGTTCGAAGACTCGATATGCAAATGCCCGTCAATAAAACCGGGAGCGAGATAGCGACCCTGGCAGTCGATGACCTCAGTTGCCTCGTAGGTGCCAGCGGCATCGTCGCGACCATCGTAGAGCACGCCGACGATCACACCGTCCTTGACGGCAACGCTACCGGGCGCCACACGCTGGCCATACACGTCGACGATCTGCGCATTGGTAAACAGCGTGTCGACGGGCACGCGGCCCCCGGCGGCCTCGATCACAGTCCTCATGACCTCAACGGACATACATACTCCTTTAACTGTAGAAATAACTGCGGAGCGGACGAGCCTTCACCGCAGCAAGCCAACAGCCATTGTATGCCCAAACGATGGGTCAACAATACGCCTCTCCGCTTAACGGCACACGCCGCTTGGCGCAATGGGGACAGGTTGCTTTGCACCAATGACAAGGAGTGTCCCAAAGTGCCGGCACAAAAGGATCGTCCCCAAGTGCCAACAACGGAAGCGCCGATGTTTTGGCAACGACAGCGAGCGGGCCGCATTTGAGACAAGGTGACGTGAAGCGAAAGGGCGCTGACCTTCTGGTCGCGCCCTTGAAGTTGAACGTCAGATTGTCCAAATGCGGCCCGCGCAGCGTCGGCCGGTCCGCCGTTCGTTAGAACGGCGGAACTAAATCAACTTGAAGCCCTTGCGCTTGCCTACGGAGAGGGTGTCGCCCAGCTTGAGGGCGCTCGGATCGATGTTGTAGCTCTTGGGAGCCACGGCCTTGCCGTTGATCTTGACGCCGCCGCCGTCGATATCGCGACGAGCCTGGCCGGCGCTCGCCGAAAGGCCCAAGTCCTTGAGCAGGCCGGCGAGGTAGATCTGGCCCTCGTCGTTGACGGTCAGCTCGACATGCTTCTCGGGGAAGTCGGCAAGCTGGCCCTCCTTGAACACGCGGTCGAACTCGGCCTGAGCCTCGTCTCCGGCGCCGGCGCCGTGGTAGGTGTCGCACAGGTCGCGGCCCAGAGCGCGCTTGAGCTCATAGGGATCGGCAGAGCCGTCGGCCAGAGCAGCGTCGATCTTGTCGACCTCGGCCGGGGTGAGCGAGCTCGCCAGGCGATAGTACTTTCCAATCATCTCGTCGGGGATGGACATGGTCTTGCCGAACATATCCTTGGGGGCGTCGGTCAGGCCGATGTAGTTGCCGTAGGACTTGGACATCTTGCGCACGCCATCGGTGCCCTCGAGCAGCGGCATGGTGAGCGCGATCTGGGGCTCCATGCCCATCTTCTCCATGAGCTCACGGCCGGCGAGCAGGTTGAAGAGCTGATCGGTGCCGCCCATCTCCACGTCGGCCTTGATCTGCACGGAGTCGAAGGCCTGCATCACGGGATACAGGAACTCATGCAGGGCGATCGGCGTCTGAGACTGGTAGCGCTTGGTAAAGTCATCGCGCTCAAGGATGCGGGCGACGGTGAACTTGGAGCATACCTGCAGCAGACCGGCCAGGTCCATCGAAAGGATCCAGTCACCGTTGTGCACGATGGTGGTCTTCTCGGGATCCAGGATCTTCATAGCCTGGCTCACGTAGGTCTCGGCATTGGCCTCGATCTGCTCCTGCGAAAGCTGCGGACGCGTGGAGTTCTTGCCCGAGGGGTCGCCGATCAGCGCGGTGCCGTTGCCGATGATGAGGGTAACGTTGTGGCCCAGGTCCTGGAACTGGCGCATCTTGCGCAGCGGCACGGCATGGCCCAGGTGCAGGTCGGGGCTGGTGGGGTCGACGCCGAGCTTGATGTTGAGGGGCTCGCCCTTCTCAAGCTTCTTGCGAAGGTCGGCCTCGGGAACGATTTGGGCAGCGCCCGAGGTGATGATACGCATTTGCCCGTCAACAGACAGCATTGGGTATCCTCCTTTTGCTATAGCACCCTCACCGGATACGGCGGTGCTGGAAGTCCATAAACTCTCATATGATAACAAACTGACGCGACGCGGCACCTACGACAGGAAAATCCTCGTCCTGCCGCATGCGTCAATGGCAACTGGCAGACGTGTACCGTCACGCTCGACCAGATAGCGTGCCTGCCGACGACGCAAGCAGTCGCGGCAACGAACCTGTCCCGTCGCATCGGTGGCGCAGACGCCCTCGGCGGTCAGCAGGCAGTGCTCGCACACCATAAGCTCGGGACGGTCGGCGTCGACCGGACCCAAGACGCCGGGTTCAGCAGCCAGTTCGGCAATACGCTCCGCATCATTGCCGAGCAACTCCGCCGGCAAGTACACCCGCCCCGCACCGAGTCCGCGCAGCCAGGTAAGCGTGGCCCGATTCGCGCAGAACACCGGCGCCGCCACGTCAAACGTCACGCCCAGCTCGCGAGCGATCACCACCTGTCCCAGGTTGCGGCAGACGACGCGCCCGGCACGCTGCATCAGTGAGCGGGTCCGGTCAGCGTCACCCGTGCGGCACGCCTCGTCAAGCACCACAACGGCGTCGGACAAATCGAGTTCTCCGCGCGGGTCGGCATCCATCAGCTGCCAAGCAAAAACCATGCGAGCGGGAACCGCGCACTCCATCAACTCCGCCGACGCACCGCCATCCACCGCAACGTCCTCAAAGGGCAGCACCTCAACGGCACGCGCAACGGGCGCAATCGCATCCGCCTCGGCCCGCATGCGCTCCAACACCGCCGCCGTCTGATCCAACACGCCGGCGCTGCGAATCAGGTATACCTCGCAGCCCGCGTCCACCTTACGCTTGCAATGCACGACGACGCGCTTCCCCGCTGCGGCATCCACCGGGCAGGGCACCTGCGGCCAGCGCTTGGGCACATCGGGACGCGCGTCGACACCCGGATAGAACCGAATCTCGAGCGTGTCACCCGCCGCCACGGCGGCGTCGAGCTCAACGGTCACCTCTTCGTGGCCCACAGCGACCAAGCGCCCCACGCGCACGCCCTGGTTAATTGCGCGCTCAAAGCTCATCAGCTCGGCACCCGAACGCCCTCGCAGGTACGCATCGGTAAACCCACGATTAAACGACCTTCCCAGCTCGCGTTCAAGCTCTTCCACGACACCGGGGTCCCACGCGCCGTCGCGCAGCATATCGAGCGCCCGGCGCCACACCCGCACCACGTTGAATACGTAATCGGGGTTCTTCATGCGCCCCTCGATCTTGAGCGACGCCACGCCGGCATCTATAAGCTCGGGCAGATGCGCAATACCCAGATAGTCGCGCGGGCACAGCAGGCGATCCCCCTCGACGGCGACAACGCTCTGCCCCGCCTCGTCCACCAGGTCGTACGCCAGACGGCACGGCTGCGTGCAGTCGCCGCGCATCGCCGAGCGCCCACGCCGCAGGGCCGAGAACTCGCACGCCCCCGAATAGCCGATGCAAATCGCACCGTGGCAGAATACCTCGATGGGCACGCCCGTGGCACATAGCGCCGCAATCTCGTCGACCGTCAGCTCGCGTGCCGTCGTCACGCGCTCGACCCCCAGCTCATCGGCGGCAAGCCGCACGGCGCCTTCGCTATGAACGCCCGCCTGCGTGGACAGGTGAATCTCGACCCCGGGAATCGCCGCGCGCAGCGCGCAGGCCAACCCGGCATCGGCGACAATCAGAGCATCGGCGCCCAACTCCAGTGCATGAGCTCCCAGCGCCACCGCGTCGGATAACTCATCGTCAAACACGAACACGTTGAGCGTCACGTACACACGCACGCCACGGGCATGCGCCACGGCGCTGCCGCACGCAAACTCGTCATCCGTAAAGCCATGGGCGCTCACACGGGCGTTAAAGCCGCCCAACCCCGCATAGATGGCATCGGCGCCCGCGGCGATGGCCGCAAGCATCTGGTCGAGCCCGCCCGCCGGCGCCAGCAGCTCGGGCAGCGCCGCACCGGCAGCATCCAATCCAGTCTTGTGTTGTCCGCTCGGCCCCATCGTCCGAATCGCCATCGACAAACTCCTTACCAAGGTATGCATTCACTCTGAAAAATGCCGCCTTCCAGCATACACGAGGCCTCGCGCACCCCGTTTGGTTTATCGTGTAATAACTTATGTCCATCCTGCCCCGACGGCACATCCGCCGTCGGGCACGACATACCTGGAGGTCAATATATGGGTCCTCGCCAACGACAGGGACGCAGCCGTTCAAAGACGCATGCCCTGCCCATAATCCTGCTCTCGTTTTTGGGCTTTTTGCTTATCGCGGGCGTGGCATTTGGCATCGGCATGGTCGGCAACGTCAACCGCTGGCTGTCCGATCTGCCCGACTACACCGACGCCAACGCGTATCTGGTGAGCGAGCCCACCGAGATCGTCGACTGCAACGGCAACAAGATCGCGAGCTTCTACACGCAAAACCGTAAGTCCATCACCAAGGACGAGGTCTCCCCCTACGTGCTGCAGGGCACCGTTGACGTCGAGGACGAGCGCTTCTACGAGCACGGTGGTATCGACCTGTGGGGTATCGCGCGTGCTGCGGTGGCAACCCTCGGCGGCGGGCACGAAGGCGCCTCGACTATCACCCAGCAGCTGGTGCGCAACACCATCCTGCAAGAGGAGCAGTTCGACTCGACCATCGAGCGTAAGGTGCGCGAGGCCTACATCGCCGTAAAGATGGAGGATATGTACTCCAAAGACGAGATCCTCATGATGTACCTCAACACCATCTATTACGGCCACGGCGCCTACGGCATCGAGGCCGCAGCCGAGACCTATCTGTCCAAGAGCGCCGCCGACCTCACCCTGAGCGAGGCCGCGCTGCTCATCGGCCTTCCCAACTCGCCCTCGCAGTACGACCCCACGGTCAACCCCGACCTGGCGCTGTCCCGTCGCAACAAGGTCCTCGACAACATGTTGCGTCTGGGCCACATTACGCAGGAGGAGCACGATGCCGCACAGGCCGAGCCCATCACCCTCAACGTGACCGAAATCTCGGGCAGCGGCGTCGACGTATACTCGCAGCCCTACTTTGTCGCCTATGTTAAGCAGCTGCTGGAGCAGGAGTTCTCGACCGACGTGCTCTTTAAGGGCGGCCTGACCGTCAAGACCACCATCGACCCCACGATGCAGCAGGTGGCAGAGAATGCCGTCCGCGAGCAGCTCGACACACTCTCACTCGACGGCCTGGACATGGGCATGGTCGTCGTCGACCCCAAAACCGGCTACATCAAGTGCATGGTGGGCGGCTACGACTACAACGCCGACGAGAACCACGTAAACCATGCCACGGCCAAGCGTCCCGTCGGCTCCACCTTTAAGGCCTTTACGCTGGCAACTGCCATCCAAAACGGCATGAACCCCAACGTCACCCTCAACTGCAACTCGCCGCTCAAGGCCAAGGGCACCACGACCGAGGTCCAAAACTACGCCAACCATAGCTATGGCAACATCACGCTTAAGCAGGCGACGGCATACTCCTCCAACACCGGCTACATCCAGGTGGCGGAAGCCGTCGGCAACAGCAAGATCATCTCGCTCGTCAAAAAGCTCGGCATCGATCCCGCCAAGGACAACATCGAGGACGTTCCCGTCATGACCCTCGGCACCGGCTCGATCTCGCCGCTCGAGATGGCCGCCGCCTACGCGACGTTTGCCAACGGCGGCTACTATCGCCAGCCGATCGCCATCACCGAGATTGACTCTCGTACCGGTTCGGTGCTGTACCAGCACACCGACAATCCCTCACAGGTGCTTACCGAGGGCGAGGCCGCCGCGGTCACCGATGTTCTGTCCGGCGTCATGCAGGGCGGCGGTACGGGTGCTGCCGGTGCCCTGAGCGTCAACCAGCCCTATGCCGGCAAGACGGGCACCACCGACAACACCACCAACCTGTGGTTCTGCGGCTATACCCCGCAGCTGGCGTGCGCCCTGTGGACCGGCTATTCCGCGGGCGAGATCCCCATCCAAAAATACGGCACGGACCTGCTGGGCGACAGCACCAACCTGCCTGTCTTTAAGCGGTTTATGAACACCGTTCTGACCGGTACCGAGCGCGAGGAGTTTGCGACCGGAACGGCGCCCACCTACAAGAACAACAGCGTCTGGAAGTTCTACGGCACCAACAACTCCAAGAAGACGGAGAACGACGACAAGGACGAGAACGAGGACGAAGAGGAAACCACCACAACGACTACCACGACGACCACGACCACCGAGACCACGGGTGGCGACACCACCGGCGGCACCGGTACGACCGGTGGCTCGACGGGCGGCTCAACTGGTGGTTCGACCGGCGGCGATGGCGGCACGCCTACGCCTACGCCTACGCCTACGCCCACTCCCGACCCCTCGCCCACGCCTGACGATACGGTCGGCTAGAAATCATCCGGCCATAAGCAACAAGGCCCCCGAGCAGCTTATTAAACTGCTCGGGGGCCTTTTAGTTTAAAGCGACCTGGTGGGCGGTCTTTATACCGGCAAACAAAAAAAGGGGGTACCGACCAACGTCGATACCCCTTACAAGCCACTATGTCACGCACACAGTGCCGAGCGCACGACCCGCACGCCTACTTGCGAGAATTGCTCAGCTTATTGATCAGCGCCTCAAGACGCTCGCCGTCCTCGGCCGTCTGGGCAATAACCAAAATCGTATCGTTGCCGGCAAGCGAGCCAAGCACATCGGGCAGCTCTGCCGCATCAACGGCGGCGGCGATGCCGGAAGCCGTGCCAGGCTGAGCCTTGATCATAACCAGATTATCGGTGCGCAGAACGCCCGTTACGAGCTCGGAAACCATACGCTGCAGGTGCAGGTCCTCTGCCAGAACATAGATGCCCTCAGGGAGCTTACGCAGCCCCATATCGGCAATATCGCGAGAGACAGTCGCCTGCGTGCAATCAAAGCCCATAGCGCGGAGCTCATCGACCAGCACGCGCTGCGTGCGGACGTCCTTATTGCGCACAATATCTCTAATGGCATCCTGGCGCCCATTGCGTTTTTTAGCCATACAAACCCTCTCTCCAAAAGATGGCGGAGACAATCAATCAGTGATTGAATAGTTTAACGCTATTTGAAGGCTTTTGTGTATAAGAACGCATTTCGAAACAATTCTATGCAAATTTGTTTCGAGATGAGCCGTTTAGGCGGTTTTTGCGCCCGTCCGGTTAAGAAAAGCTGCCAGATGCGTACACATCACGCAGCGCGCGGGCTTGGCGCTGGCGATCGGCCCAAACAACAGACCGAGCCCCCGATGGTTATCCTTGAGCGCGGCGACCATCTGACGGGTTCGAGGCGCCTCGAGCATATCACGCATACGGGCGGAACGCTCGATTGACGACACCCCATGCGGGCTCAGACACAAATTCTCGATGCAGGCGACCAGTCCGGCAAAGTAGAACTTTTGGGTTGCCAGCTTGAGCCGACCACCGCTATCTGCTTCCGAGAGTGAGTCCGTAAGCTCGTCGAGCGCCCGGGTGTCATCGGATACCTTGGCATACATGGTGGGATCAAAGGCATCTGTAAGCTTAGGTGCCGCCGCGTGGAAACAAGCATCGCCGCAGCCGGACACGCATCGTGCCTGCGAAAGCGCGCATGCCATAAACCCAACTGTGCGAAACACCTTGTCGCACAAAAGGCATGTCTCAAACAGCGAGCGGCTGTACATCACGCCAGAGGTCTGAACGACTAGGCCGCCTAAAATCAACTGAGGCAGCCCGGCCACCATCGAAGATTTGCTATCAATGGAAATATGAGTAGCATCCAAGACGCGCGAATGGCGCTCTCGATGTGCATCATAGCGGTCGAGCGACACCGTGGGGAACACTATGTCTGCGGTAGTATCACACGCGATATCGACCATCTTGGAAAGGGACTGCGGAGCAAACCACTCATCGGCGTTCATAGCGATGATTTGAGAGCCACGCGAGGCAGCAAAACCGGCACGAAGACAAGCACCGCGCTTCGCGTCCTCGACGTCAATCAAATCAATATGGATGTCCCTGTCGGCAGCAACTTGAAGCGAATGGCGCACACCGGGCGCAGCATCGCGGCAGACAACGACAATCTGCAAATCGTAGAGGTCTTGGTTCTGGATACTCTCGAGCGCACGCATCGCATAGCTGGGCGAACCTTCTACCACAAGGATCACCGAAAGTCGCGGATGCGAGCCACGTCGAACCAAGTTATCCGTCCTCTCGACAGCAGTGAATCAAACCGTGGTTCATGGTACACCCCGCCAATAAAAGCAATGAGACACCGGTTGTATTGCACGCCAAGAACAGATGTTGCACACGCGCAGCCCACAGATGACAGGTGCCGACGCACGACGCGTCGAGCCCTCCCCTAGTCGAGCACGACAAGCTCGGCGGGATCGTAATCCACGCCCATAAACGTAAGGCCGCAGGCAGGAGCCGTGGGGCCCGCAGCGGTACGGTCACAAGCATCGATGACCTCGCGCATCCACTCGGGTTCACGGCGATGCATGCCAATCTCGACAAGCGTGCCCACGATCGTGCGGACCATCGAATGCAGAAACGCATTGCCCTCGATGGTAAACGTCAGGATGTCCTCGCCAAACGCAACCTCATGGCCAAACTCGGCACGCATCACGCAGCGGTGCGTGGGCTTGCCCACGGCAGACGCCACCTTGCAAAAGCTCTTGAAGTCCTGCTCGCCCAGCAGCGCGGGACAGGCCGCAGACATCGCCTCAACATCCAATGGGTAGCGATGCCACCACACCGCACCGCGCGAAAGCACAGGGCGCGCGTCGCGATCGGCAATACGGTACGTATACGTACGGGAACGCGCATCAAAGCGTGCAGAAAAGCCTTTACGGGCCTTGTAGACCTCGTTTATGGCGATATCTTTGGGCAGGAGGGCATCCATAGCCCTCAGCCACCTACGGCGCGTCAAAGCCAACTCAGCGTCCGTTACGGGCACGCTGATGAACTGTGCCACCGCATGCACGCCGGCATCGGTACGCCCCGCACACGTCAGGTCGATCGGGCGGCGCAGGAGCGTCTCGATAGCGCGGCGCAACTCGCCCGCAACCGTCGTCTGACCGGGCTGCTCGGCAAAGCCGCTGTAGGACGAGCCATCGTAGGCCACGCGGAAAACGAGCGTGGCATCGAGCTCGGGAATCGAATTGAAATCAGACGGCGCGGTCATGGACGCTCCCAACAAACAGGCAATGGCATTTCGACAAAAAAAGAGGGGTACGCGAACGTACCCCTCGAATATAGCCTATGCAGACGGATTGTCTACTCAGCGGTCTCCTCAGCAGGAGCCTCCTCGGCAGCCTCGACCTTCTTGGGAGCAGCGGCCTTCTTGGGGGCCGGAGCAGCCTTCTTAGCCTTAGGCGTGCAAGGCTCGGTGACGAGCTCCATGATAACGATGGGAGCGTTGTCGCCCTTGCGGTTACCGAGCTTCATGATGCGGGTGTAACCGCCGTTGCGGTCCTGCCACATGCCCTGAGCAGCCTTGTCGAAGATCTCGGCAACGAGCTGCTTATCGCCGAGCTTGGCGATAGCCAGACGACGAGAGTGCAGGTCGCCCTTCTTGGCCCAGGTGATGATCGGATCGACGACCGAACGCAGCGCCTTAGCGCGGGTCTCGGTGGTCTTGATGCGGTCGTTCTCGAAGAGGGCCTTAGCAAGGCTCTTCTTCATGGCCTTGGTGTGGCTCGCATCGGTGCCGAGCTTCAGGCCCTTCTTAACGTTATGACGCATGGTCTAGTTTCTCCTCAAATATGCGAAGCATTAAGCCTTCAGGCTCAGGCCCATGGACTCAAGCTTGTCCTTCACTTCCTCGATCGACTTAACACCGAAGTTACGGATGTTGAGCAGATCGTTCTCCGAGAACTCAACGAGCTGACGGACCGAGTGAATGCTGGCGCGCTTAAGGCAGTTGTAAGAACGGACGGAAAGGTCCAGATCCTCGATCTGCTTGTCCAGCTCGGCGTTGTCGTTGGTGACCTCGGGAGCGAAGATCGAAGCCTCCTCCTCGACCTCGGGGGTCTCGGCAAGGTTCATAAAGGCAGCCATATGCTGGTTAATGATATTGGCAGCCTGGACCACGGCGTCGCGCGGGGCGATGGAGCCGTTGGTCTCGATCTCGAGGACAAGGCGGTCGTAGTCGGTGTGCTGACCGACACGGCAAGCCTCAACGAGCTTGGCGCAACGGGAAACCGGCGAGTACAGCGAGTCGACGTGGATCACACCGATGGGATCGTTGTCGCGCTTGTTGGCCTCGCCAGAAACATAGCCGCGGCCATAGCCGATGCGCATGCTCATGGTGAGATGGCCACCCTCGGTGAGTGTAGCGATGTGCTGCTCGGGGTTGACCAGCTCAAACTCGGACGGAATAAAGAAGTCCGCACCGGTGACCTCGCAGGGGCCGTCAACCGAGATGGTGGCGGTCGCCTCGTCGGTCGTGCCGAGAGCCCTGAAGACAAGACCCTTGACATTCAGGACGATGTCGGTGACATCCTCGACCATGTTAGGGATGGTCATGAACTCGTGCTGCGCACCATCGATCTGAATAGCCTCGACGGCGGCACCCTCGAGCGAGGACAGAAGAACGCGACGAAGGGAGTTACCCAGCGTATCGCCGTAACCACGCTCGAGCGGCTCGACGGAGACACGAGCAGACGTCTCGTTGATCTCTTCGACCTGAACCTGAGGCCTAATGAATTCTGACATGTATTACCTCCAGCCTCAGCAGCCCGGATGGACTACTTAGAGTAGAGCTCGACGATGAGCTGCTCGTTGATATCACCGCTGATCTGCTCACGCGTCGGCAGAGCGAGCACGTTACCAGACAGCTTCTCGATATCGACCTCGAGCCAGCCAGGGACCTCAAAGCGCTCGGAGGAAATCAGGGCCTCCTTGATGGGGAGGAGGTCACGGAACTTCTCGCCGACAGCGACGACGTCGCCGGCCTTGACGCGGTAGGACGGGATGTCCACGCGCTTGCCGTTCACGGTGAAGTGACCGTGACGGACGGACTGACGAGCCTCTTTGCGGGTGCGGGCGAAGCCAAGACGGAAGACGACGTTGTCGAGGCGAGACTCAAGAATGATCATGAGGTTCTCACCGGTGACGCCGTTCATCTTACGGGCCTTGTTGAAGTAGCCGTGGAACTGCTTCTCCAGAACGCCATAGATGAACTTGACCTTCTGCTTCTCGCGCAGCTGCATGCCGTACTCAGATTCCTTGCGACGGCGCTTGGGCTGACGGATAGATTCCTTCTTGCTGCTGTAACCGAGCTCAGCGGGATCGATCCCGAGCTGACGGCAGCGCTTAAGAACAGGAGTCCTGTCGATTGCCATATTGATACGATCCTTTCAGTTACACGCGGCGACGCTTCTTGGGGCGGCAGCCGTTGTGCGGAATGGGGGTCTTGTCCTGGATGCTCGAGACCTCGAGGCCAGCAGCCTGGAGGGAGCGGATGGCGGTCTCACGACCGGAGCCGGGGCCCTTGACGAAGACGGAAACCTTCTTCATACCGTGCTCCATGGCCTGCTTGGCAGCAGCCTCGGCAGCCATCTGGGCAGCGAACGGCGTGGACTTACGGGAGCCCTTGAAGCCCACCTGGCCAGCCGACTTCCAGGAAATGACGTTGCCCTGGGGATCGGTGATCGAAACGATCGTGTTGTTGAACGTAGAACGAATGTGAGCCTGGCCCACGGAAATGTTCTTACGGTCCGCGCGCTTCAGACGGGCAGCGCGAACGTTCTTCTTAGCAGTAGCCATCTATCTAGCGCTCCTTATTTCTTCTTCTTAGCACCGATCTGACGCTTCGGGCCCTTGCGGGTACGAGCGTTAGTGTGGGTGCGCTGGCCGCGGACCGGGAGGCCCTTGCGGTGACGAAGGCCGCGGTTGCAGCCGATGTCCATAAGGCGCTTGACGTTCTGGTTGCGCTCACGGCGGAGGTCGCCCTCAACCATGATCTGGTTCTTATCGATATAATCGCGGATGGCGTTAACCTCATCCTCGGTGAGGTCCTTAACGCGCGTATCCACGTTAACGTTGCACTCGACGCAAATCTTCGTCGCAGTGGTGCGGCCGATGCCGTAAATGTAGGTCAGACCGATCTCAACGCGCTTCTCACGCGGGAGGTCGACACCATTAATACGGGCCAACGTAGTCTCCTCTCTTAACCCTGACGCTGCTTATGACGGGGGTTCTCGCAAATGACGAGGACCTTGCCATGGCGCCTAATGATTTTGCACTTATCGCACATCTTCTTGACCGAAGGACGTACCTTCATCGTTCTTCCTTTCGGTAGCGCTCAAACTACTTCCCTACTATCTACTCGCCCAGCCGCAGGCGTTTAAAACTATGGCTGGTCTTCACACACAATCCGACCGTAGGTTGAGCTAAGCCTGCAGTCGGAAATGGAGTGCGTGTATGCGTGCCGCTATTTGTAGCGATAGGTGATGCGGCCGCGGGTCAGGTCGTACGGGGAAAGCTCCACGACAACCCTGTCACCGGGGAGAATACGGATGTAATTCATTCGGATCTTGCCAGAAATGTTGCACAGAACCGAATGACCGTTCTCGAGCTCGACCTTAAACATGGCGTTGGGCAACGGTTCCTTTACCGTACCCTCGAGCTCAATTGCGTCTTCCTTCTTCACAAGCAATCATCTTTCTCTAGAAAACGACAGCGATTGAGTATTCTACAACACGTATGCACGCATCGTAATAACTTCGTAATGGCTCCACAACTAAGTGGAACTTGTTACATTTGAAATGTAAAACAAAGCCGTTCCCTGATGCCCAAGATCGCCTTGAAATGAGAAGGCATAGACCTTGGGGTCATGCCTTCGAAATTGAAAGGCGAGGTTGGGCATCAGGAGGCGGCGACTTTTACATTTCTCCGCCTTGGAGCGAACACCAAGCACCTTGGGCATCCGTGGTGAGAATCACCGGACCGTCATTGGTAATGGCGACGGTGTTCTCGTAGTGCGCGGCGGGCAGGTGATCGTTGGTCGTAACAATCCAACCGTCGGAGCCCGTGCTCACATGGTTGGAACCCATCGTAACCATCGGCTCGATGGCAATGACCATGCCGGCCTGGAGGCGAACGCCCCTCCCCTTCTTTCCATAGTTAGGAACGTTGGGGTCCTCGTGCATCACGCGGCCAATGCCATGGCCTACATAATCACGAAGCACACCGTAACCGTGAGACTCGGCGAGGGACTGAACGGCATAACCGACGTCCCCGATATGGTTACCGGGAACAGCCTGCTCGATGGCAGCCTTAAGGCAATCGCGCGTGACCTCGCACAAAGCCTTGGCTTCGGGCGTGGGGGTGCCGACGAAAAACGTCCAAGCGTTATCGCCGACCCAACCGTCGACAACGGCTCCCGTATCGATGGAGATGATATCGCCATCGCGCAGGATCATGTCGGGGTTGGGAATACCGTGGACCACGGCATCGTTGATCGATGCGCAAATGGTCCCCGGGAACCCGCCGTAACCCTTAAAGGCCGGGGTGCCGCCATGCATGCGGATAATCTGCTCCGCGAGCTGATCGAGCTCAAAGGTGGAAACGCCGGGGCGCACCATGGCTCCAACGTGGCGGAGCGCCATCTTAGATAGCGCTCCTGCCTTCTTCATCTGCTCGATTTGCGTTGCAGACTTAATCTTGATCATAGACCGAGAGCCTCTTTGACATCCCCGTACACGGTCTCGCGAGCCTGGTCACCGTTGACCGACTTGAGCAGACCCTGGCCACGATAGTAGTCGACGAGCGGGCTCGTGGACTTCTCGTAGACGTCGAGACGGTTCTTGATGGTCTCAGGCTTGTCGTCGTCGCGCTGATACATCTCGCCTGCGCACTTGGGGCAGGTGGCATCGGCAGCGGTGCCGGTGTAACCGCAGGCGCGGCAGGTGCGACGCGAAGACAGACGATCGATGATGACCTCGGGGGCCACATCGACCAGAAGAGCACAATCGATCTCGCGACCCATGGCGGAGAGCTCGGAATCGAGCGTCACGGCCTGTGCGGTGTTGCGCGGGAAGCCGTCGAGGATGAAGCCCTGCTGGGCGTCATCGGCGGCAAGGCGCTCCTTGACAAGGTCGATCACGAGCTGGTCGGGAACGAGCTCGCCAGCGTCCATGTACTTCTTAGCCTGAATACCAAGCTCGGTGCCACCCTTGACGGCAGCACGCAGCAGGTCGCCCGTGGAAATGTGGGCGACGCCAAACTCGGCGACGAGCTCCTGTGCGACGGTGCCCTTACCGGCACCCGGAGCTCCGAGCAATACGAGGTTCATGAGCAATCCTCCTCTAGCCTATTTAAAGAATCCATCGTAATCATACATCTTGATCTGGCCTTCGAGCTTATCGACTGTGTCGAGCACGACGCCGACCATGATGAGGATGGACGTGCCGCCAAATGCCTGGATCAGATGGTTACCCGTGAAGGAGAAGATGATCGAAGGCACGATGGCGATGAGCGCCAAAAAGACAGCGCTGGGAAGCGTGATCTTGTTGAGCGCGTTCTTGATGTAGGCCGCGGTAGCCCTACCCGGACGCACGCCCGGAATAAAGCCGCCCTGCTTCTTAAGGTTGTCGGCCGTGTCATCGGGGTTGAACACCATGGAGGTGTAGAAGTACGCGAAGAACACGATGAGGACAACGTTAAGCACCCAGTTGAGCCAACCGGTCGAAAGCGCGGAGGCAACTGCCTGGATCCAGCCGATGCCGGGGAAGAACACGGCAATCTGAGCCGGGAAGTACAGCAGCGCCGAAGCGAAGATGATCGGCACGACACCCGCGGTGTTGACCTTGATGGGCAGGTAGGTGGTCTGGCCACCCATCATGCGACGGCCCACGACGCGTTTGGCGTAGGAGACCGGGATGCGGCGCTGGCCGCGCTCAAGGAAAACAATCAGCGGGATAACCAGCAGGATGATGGCGCAGATGATCACCATGGTGATGATGCCACCGGCGTTGCCCTCAGTGCTGGAGAAGATAGCCTGCGGCAGACCGGCCATGATGTTCGCGAAGATGATCAGCGACATGCCATTGCCGATACCGCGCTGGGTGATGAGCTCACCAATCCACATGATCAGCATGGCGCCCGCAGTGAGCGTACCGACGATCATGAGGTCGAAGATGATCTCGGGAGCGCCGGCGCCATTAAAGCTGATGCCGAAGCTCTTAAAGAGGAAGAGGTAACCCACGGAGTTGAGGATTGCCAGAGCCAGGGTGAGGTAACGCGAATACTGCGTAATCTTGGTCTGACCGACCTCGCCCTCGCGGGCAAGCTCATGCAGGGAAGGCACGACGGCCTGGAGCATCTGGAGGATGATCGAGCTGGTGATGTAAGGCATGATGCCCAGCGAAAACACCGACACATAGCTCAAAGCGCCGCCAGAGAAAAGATTCAGGAGGGCCATAGCACCTGCGGCGACCGAATTGTTATCGGTCGAGAAAAGGCCCAGCATCCCCTGGAAGGGAATGCCGGGCACAGGAACGTGCGCACCAATGCGGTACACGACGAGCATAGCTATGGTAAAAAGAATCTTTTCGCGCAATTCTTTGATGCGGAAAGCATTCTTAAGACCATTTAGCACGGCAGCTCGACCTTTCCGCCGGCGGCCTCGATCTTGGCCTGCGCAGAAGCGCTGACCTTGTCGACCTTGACCGTGAACTTCTTGGTGAGCTCACCATTGCCGAGCACCTTGACGGGCTCGAACTCGCTCTTGGTGATGCGAGCGGCCTTAAGAGCGGCACCGTCGATCACAGCGCCGTCCTCGAACTTACGCTCGAGACGCTCAACGTTAACAGCGGTGTACTCGATACGACGGGGGTTGCGGAAGCCCGGAAGCTTGGGCAGGCGCATAGCCAGCGGAGTCTGGCCACCCTCGAAGCCGGCACCCTTGGTGCCGCCAGAGCGGGAACCCTGGCCCTTCTGGCCGCGGCCAGAAGTGGTGCCGTGACCCGAAGAATTGCCACGGCCGACGCGCTTGCGGTTCTTGATGGAACCGAGCGCGGGAGTAAGATCGTGAAGCTGCATTTGCTACTCCTCTACAATCTCGACAAGGTGCTTGACCTTGAAGATCATGCCGCGGACGGACTCGTTGTCAGCAATCTCGCGAACCTCGCGGATCCTGTGGAGACCGAGGGCACGGACAGTACGGACCTGGTCCTGCTTGCAACCGTTGGTGCTGCGGACCTGCTTGATCTTGATGGTGTCAGCCATGCTTAGTTCTCCTTACCGACGAACATCTCGGAGACCGTCAGGCCACGGCGAGCCGCGACGTCCTCAGGGCTGGAGAGCTCCTTGAGGCCCTCGACGGCAGCCTTGATGATGTTGAGGCCGTTGTCGGTACCGAGGGACTTGGACAGGACGTTCTTGATGCCAGCAAGCTCAAAGAGGGGACGCACAGCGCCGCCGGCGATAACGCCGGTACCCTCGACAGCGGGCTTGATGATGATGCGGCCGGCACCAAAGTGACCGAGAACCTCGTGCGGAATGGTGCCCTGATCGGTCACCGGCACGTGGAACATGTTCTTCTTGGCATCGAGAGACGCCTTGGAGATGGCCATGGGCACCTCAGCGGACTTGCCCATGCCAACGCCGACGTTGCCCTTGCCGTCGCCAACGACGACGAGAGCGACGAGGCTCATGCGACGACCGCCCTTGACGGTCTTCGACACGCGGTTGATGTAAACGACGCGCTCCTCGAACTCGGAGGCCTCGCGCTGCTGCTTCTGATTACGAGCCATGTGCTACATACCTCCTAGAACTCGAGACCGGCGGCACGAGCACCGTCGGCGAGGGCCTTGACGCGGCCATGGTAGATACGGCCACCGCGATCGAAGGCGACCTTGGTGATGCCGGCCTCGATGGCGCGCTTGCCAACGAGCTGACCGACCTTCTCCGCAGCCTCCTTGTTCGAGGTGTGGGTGCCCTTGAACTCGGCCTCGAGGGTCGAGGCGGAGACGAGCGTCAGGCTGGAGCCCTTGCTGTCGTCGATGATCTGGGCATAGATGTTGGCGTTAGTACGGGTCACGCGAAGACGCGGACGCTCGGAAGTACCCGAGACCTTGCCGCGAACACGACGCTGACGACGCTTGAGGCCTTCCAGCTTCGCCTTATGCTTGTTCATACGTAAACTCCTAAAAAGGTTGATCTTGCCAGCACCTGACGGGGTGCTGGTCTTATGCGAGTGAGTCGGTTACGACTACTTGGCGGCCTTACCCAGCTTGCGGCGGATGTGCTCGCCAACGTAGTGGATACCCTTGCCCTTGTAAGGCTCGGGAGGACGATGGCCGCGGATCTCAGCGGCGATCTGACCGACCTGCTGCTTGTTGATACCCTTGACGTTCACGTGGGTGTTGTCGGGAACCTCGAAGGTGATGCCCTCGGGAGCCTCGACGATCACGGGGTGCGAGAAGCCCAGGGAGAACTCGAGGTTCTTGCCCTTCTGCTGCACGCGGTAACCGACGCCGGCGAGCTCGAGTTTCTTCTCGAAGCCCTCGGAAACGCCAACAACCATGTTGTGGATGAGGGCGCGGGTGAGGCCGTGGCGGGCACGGGTCTCACGCTCGTCGTCGGGACGGGAAACGGTGAGGACGTTGTCCTCGACGTTGATAGCGAGCTTCTCAAAGACATCGAGCTCGAGCTGGCCCTTGGGGCCCTTGACGACAACGTTGTTGCCGTTGACTGCCACTTCGACTCCGGCGGGAATCTGGACAGGCTTATTACCGATACGAGACACGGTGATCTCCTTTCCTTCTACCTACCGAGCGAATTACCAGACGTAAGCGATGATCTCGCCGCCGACGTTGTGCTTGCGAGCATCGCGGTCGGTCATGACGCCATGGCTTGTGGAAATAATGGCGGTACCAAGGCCACCGCGGACGCGGGGCATGTCGGCAACGCCGGTGTACTTACGCAGGCCCGGCTTGGAAATGCGGCGGATGCCGTTGATGACCTTAGCCTTCTTGGGACCATACTTAAGCGTGATGTGCAGAGTCTTCTGGGGAACGGTGTCCTCGACATCGTAGCCCTCGATGTAGCCCTCCTCGTGCAGAACACGAGCGATCTCGACGAGCTTCTTGCTGCTCGGCATGGAGACCGTGGCCTTGTTCACAGAGTTAGCGTTACGGATGCGCGTAAGCATATCTGCGATCGGGTCTGTAAGGTTCATACAGATTCTCCTTCGTTCTTGATGAACACGTGCTCTTGGTTCTTCGCCGCCCTTAACGGCAAAGCCTTTTTAGCGCGTTTTCCCTGTTCCAAACTGATGCTTGAAACGCTGGTAGTGACTTACCAGCTGGCCTTCTTAACGCCGGGAAGCTCGCCCTTGAGTGCAAGCTCGCGGAAGCAGACACGGCACAGGCCGAACTTGCGGTACACAGAGTGCGGACGGCCGCAGCGCTGGCAGCGCGTGTACTCACGAGTAGAGAACTTCTGCTTGCGATTGCACTTGACGATCATCGATGTCTTAGCCACTTATATCCTCCTCACATAGAGTATTGTTCGCCCCAAGCGCCGCTCCCTTGTGGGAACGGCGCTTATAGGGCAGGTGAACCTATTTCTTGAACGGGAAACCGAAGGCGTCCAGAAGGGCCTTGGCCTCCTCATCGGTGTTGGCGGTGGTCACGAAAGTGATGTCCATACCACGCTGGTGATCGACGGAGTCGAAGTCGATCTCGGGGAAGATGAGCTGCTCGGTGACGCCCATGGAGAAGTTACCACGGCCGTCGAAGCTCTTGGCGGAGATGCCGCGGAAGTCGCGGATACGGGGGATCGCGACGGAGGTCAGACGATCGAAGAACTCCCACATACGGTCGCCACGCAGGGTAACCTTGCAGCCGATCGGCATACCGGCGCGCAGGCGGAAGGTAGCGATGGACTTGCGGGCACGGGTGATCATCGGCTGCTGGCCGGTGATGGCGCGCAGGTCGCGCACAGCACCGTCGATGGCCTTGGAATCGGTAGCGGCCTCGCCGACACCCATGTTCACGACGATCTTCTCAAACTTGGGGATCATCATGACGTTCTCGTACTGGAACTTGTCCTGAAGCTGCTGCTTGACCTCGTTGTTGTACTTGGTCTTCAGACGCGGCACATACTTCTCTTCTGCCATTGTTCACTCCTTCTTGGGGTTTTAAGCACGGGGCGTGGCCACGATGGGTTGTCCTCGTGCCTCCTGGCTGCATCCGCACCGCTCATGGCATTTCGCAGTTTGGACTCGACGCAGCAGGAGCCGACAAAACAATCGGTACTATACGCGCATCGGGAGCGTATTTCCAGAAAAACCTCGTCTGCCTGCACAACTCCACAACTCCCCCGCACAAACTGATCCCAAAAAGCAGTTGCGGTGAAATAGTTCCTGGCTGACCGCCCGTCAGGCTTATCTAGGAACTATTTCACCGCAACTCATATATGGGGATGCGATTAGCGCTTGCGGGGGATGAGCTTGGTGCGGCGCAGGTGAATCATCTCTGCGGCGATGGAGATGGCGATCTCCTCGGGATCCTCTGCCTCGATGGCAACACCGATCGGCAGGTGCAGCGTATTAATCTGCTCCTGCGTAAAGCCCTCTTGCTCCAAGCGGGCCCGCACAAAGGCCGTCTTGCGGCGCGAACCCAGACAGCCCAGGTAGGCAGGCTTGGCGCGCATCGCCTGAATCACCACGTCGATATCGGACTTGTGGCCCGCTGTGGCCACGACCACCAGGTCGCGCGGACCGATGGGACACAGCCCGCTCAGGTCCTTGTAATCGACCAGGCGACGATCGTAGACACCGGGCACCCATTCTGGCGTCAGCGTGCCGGGGCGGTCATCGCACGCCACAACGGCAAAGCCCGCCGCCGTGAGCACGCGCGCCGTTGCGGCGCCCACGTGCCCGCAGCCAAAGATGTAGGTCAGGCCCTCGGGGCAGAGTGTCTCGATGTGCGCCGGGGGAATCTCGGAGGCGGCGTTGGTGTAGGTGACCTTACTCCCCTCCTCCACCAGCGAAAGCTCGGGGCAGCCGACAATGGTATGGCGCGATGCCTCGCCATGGCACTCGGCCACATCGCCCTCGAGCGCATTTGCGATAAACGGCTCAAAATCGATGGTGAAGTCGCCGATACGGCGATACACCAGCACATCGGCAATCTCCCGGAACAGCGGCGCCCGTGCCGCGTCAAGGTGCAGATAGCACAGGCAGATGGCTCCGCCGCAAATCATGCCGGTATCGGAGTTCTCGCCGCCCATGGTGTAGCGGACCAGGCGAGACTGCCCTGCGGCCAGCAGCTCGCGAGCTTCGTCCAGCGCAAAAAGCTCAATCTTGCCGCCGCCGATGGTGCCAGCCTGACTGCCATCGGCAAACACGGCCATCCAGGCGCCCACGCCGCGCGGCGACGAACCCGCCGTTCCGGCCACGACCACCAGCTCGCACGTCTTACCAGCCTTCAGGGCGCCAAGCGCTGCATTCACCACATCGAGCTTTTCCATCGCCGCTTCCTATCCCCTAAAAACGTCGGTGAACATGGCGAGCGCCTCGAGCACGCCGCCGCCGACCGACGTCGCCTTGTCCGAAATATAGTTGATATAGCTGGCGTCGCCGCGCGGGTCGACGTCGGCACATTTAAAGCCCTCGGTCACCTGAACGCCGTCGGCCAAAAGGCCGCGCAGGCAGCCGTCAATCTGCGTGACCATGGGAGTATCACCCGCATACCCGATCACGTCGCCGGCACTCACGATGTCGCCGATTGCGCGGTCGGACCGAAACACGCCGGCGGCGGGGCTGTGGATAACGCGCTCCTTGCCATAGCCGGCAATCACACCCGGCACGCCCGTATTGGGCTGGGGCGAACCTTGGGTAATGACACGGCCGAGGAAATGACCACGCATAGTCTCGACTGCGGCATCGCAGTCAACCGGTGCGGTAAAGCCCGGCCCCACGGCGATGACGACAGGCGCCATATCGCGCGTGGTGCCCAAGTTGCGCTTGGCCAGAATCGCGTCGACCACGGCAGCGGGCTTCAGTTCGTCGAGCATCTTGGCCTGGGGGTCTACCACAACGGCGACGTCTCCGGCCTCGGTAATTGCAAGCGCCTCTGCCGGCGTCTGCGCCAAGCGAGCGCGAATGCCCTCGACCTGGACCTCGCCCAGGCGAATGGCCTCGCAAAAACTGATTGTGCGACGGATGCACGTGGGAACCGCGATATCGGCCATGACAACCGACACGCCGGCGCGTACCAAACGGGCAGCGACACCCGTGGCGATATCGCCGGCGCCGCGAACATAAACGAGCATTCCCGGGGCACCTCCCTGTGCTACGGTTTGAGCAGAGCAAAAGCGGTTCGACCGCTACTCTGATGATTATTTATTATCACAGTATTATACGGCGGTGAACAGATGGAAACGGTTAGCGGCAATCTTGCCTCGGCGCTCAGGATCAAGCCGGGCATTACCGCGATCATCGGCAGTGGCGGCAAGTCGACGTTGCTGAAGACGCTGGGGCTCGAGCTCATGCGCGCTGGCGGCCGCGTGCTCCTCTGCACCACCACGCATATGTTTCCCGTCGCCGGCGTGCCATGGGACGGGTCGAATCGTCGTCTGGACGCCGCACCTTGGAAACCGGGCGCCGCACATGTCCCCGGTTGCACCTGCGAGGCCTGCGCGGGCCTTGCGCGCGGAAGCATCTGCCAGGCAGGCGTCTTGGACCCGGAGACAGGCAAGCTCTCCGCCCCCGCCGAGCCGTTCGACCAACTGGCGCAGCGCTTTAACTACGTCTTGGCCGAGGCGGATGGCAGCAAGCGGCTCCCGCTCAAGGCCCACGCCGCCTGGGAGCCGGTGATTCCCTCTGGCACGACCAACATCGTCTGGATCGTCGGCGCCTCAGGTTTTGGCAGACCCGTCGATGAGGCTGTCCACCGCCCCGAGCTCTTTTGCGAACGCTGCGGCTGCGAGGCCACCGACATCGCCACGCCCGAGCGCGTCGCCCGGGTGCTCAATGACGAGCTGCAGGAGCTGGGGCTCAGCACCGCTCGCATCATGCTCAACCAGGTCGACACGCTCAACGACCCCACAATGGCCGACCGCTTCGAGGCGGCCCTCAACCGCCCCATCATCGCCACCAGCTTCAAATAGCCGGCGCTGCCCCAGCAGCCCTATAAGTTGCGGTGGAATAGTTCCTGAAACGGCCTATTTGGCGGCTAAACAGGAACTATTCCACCGCAACTGCGGAGAGGGTCCGGCACCCCCCTGCTAGCGGGGCACGTAGCGACCGGGCTGGGCTCCGGTGGGCTCGCCGTCGCGCGCCGCCAGCACGCCATTCACAAACACGGCCTTGGCGCGGCCATGTGCCTCAAAACCCTCGAGCGGCGTGTAGTCCACGGCCTGATGCTGCGTCGCCGCGCTAATGGTCCAGCGCGCCTGGGGATCCCACACGCAGACGTCGGCATCGGAGCCCTCGGCAAGACAGCCCTTGCGCGGGTACATGCCAAACACACGCGCCGGGTTCTCGCTCATCAAGCGGCAAAGGTCCTCGGGGCCCAGCTGCCCCTCAAAGCTCGTGGCAATCGCGACGGGGCGATGCTCCACGCCGGGTCCGCCGTTGGGAATCGCACGGAAGTCGTCGCGGCCGCGGTCCTTTTGCCCATGCAGGTTAAAGCTGCAGTGGTCGGTGGCGATAGTATCGATCTCGCCGGCCACAAGCGCCTCGCGCAGCGCAGCACGGTCGCCTGCATGCCGAAGCGGCGGGCTCATCACATACTTGGCGCCCGCAAAGCCGTCCTCGCCCTGCTCTAAATAGCAGGTGTCGTCGAGCATCAGATACTGAGGGCAGGTCTCGACATAGATATTCTTCTGCCCGCGCGCCTTGGCGGCACGGATGGCCTCGAGCCCCAGCTTGGTCGAAAGATGTACCACGTTGACCGGGGCGTCACCGGCAAGGTGCGCCAGGTACAGCAGGCGGCTCACGGCCTCGCCCTCGCACACGTCCGGACGGCTGAGCGCATGGCCCTCGGGCCCGCGAATCCCCTGCTCGAACACGCGCTTCTGCAGCGCGTTAACCAGCGTGCCGTTCTCGCAATGCACGCACAGGATGCCGCCCACGCGCTTGAGCTCCTCCAACACCTCAAGGGTCTCGGCATCGTCCAGGCGCAGATGGTCGTAGGCAAAGTAGGTCTTAAACGATGACACGCCCGCCTCGCGCATGGCCGAAAGATCGGCACGGTTGCGCTCGTTCCACTCGGCAAGCGCCATATGGAAGGCATAGTTGGCCGTGCAGGTGCCGTCGGCACGGCGATGCCACTCGGCAAGGGCATCGGGCATGGTCACGCCGCGGTCGGCCGTGGCGTAGTCCACGATGGTCGTGGTACCGCCGCAGGCAGCCGCGCGTGTGCCGGTCTCAAAGCTATCTGCCGTCCAGTCCATACCGGTCCAACACTGCATGTGCGTATGGCCGTCGATAAAGCCGGGAAACACCCAGCAGCCCGTGGCGTCCTGGACGGTATCATCCGCGCCCGACTCAATCGTCGCGGCGATCCGCACGATCTTATCGCCATCCATGGCAAGGTCGGCGCGACGAAGCCCCTGGGGCGTCACGAGCGCGCCGTTTTTGATGATGATCATGTTGCTCCTTATCAATTCATACAGTTGGCCACGCGATCAAAATACGAGCAGGCGGCGATATGCTCCGTTATGCGGCGCTGGCCCTTGGCGGTATCGACATCCCACAGCTCATAGGCGCGCGCTTCGACCAACGCAATGTCGGTGCGGCCCCTGAGAATCGAGCCCCCGCCGTCCTTGCCCTCAAGACGCATGAGCGCATCGAACAGTTCCGCCGGAAAGAGCACCGGGCTCGAAGGCTCACCATTGCACGCCAAGCGCACCGGATGCTTGCGGCCACGCTCGTCAAATGCGCGAACCATGGCCTTAAAAGAATCCGAGCTCACGAGCGGCTGGTCACCCGGCAAAAACAAGCAACCCTTCCAGCCGTGATCGGCTCCCCAGGCAAGGCCGGCACGCACGCTCTCGCTCCTCAACGTGCCATCGTGCAGCACGCACGGGCAATGCTTGTCCTCGCAAATCTGGGCGACCTCGGGCCAACGCGTCGAAACCACGACGTCAAAGCCCCGGGGAACCGAATCGATGGTCCGGGCAATCAGCGGCTCGCCATAGATGTCGGCAAGCATCTTGTTAGAGCCAAACCGCTTGCCCTCGCCCGAAGCCATAATGACGCAACCGAGTTTCATCTCCGCAAACCTCCCCTGGCTGCCTTGGACACCATAGCTGCTATACCCACCATACCAAGCTCACACTCCGTCGGAACAGGCACGCGCTCGTTTTTTCCAGCGAGCGCCCCTCGGCTCTCTGCAACACAAAGGAGGGCATCCCGCGGCGCAGGACACCCTCCTCTACATCAGTGCGATACGCCTACTCGGCGTTACCGGTAAACGTGGTACCGGTCTTGCCGGCAAGGCCATCGCGCGCCTTCTCGAGCAGTGTGATGAGCGCCGTGCGGCCCGGCTTGCTCTCGGCAAACGTCGAGGCGGCCTGAACCTTGGGCAGCATAGAGCCGCGACCGAACTCGTTGGCCTCGGACAGACGCTTAACATCGGCAGCGGTCAGCGTGTCGAGCCACTGCTCGTGGTCGGTGCCAAAGCCAATGGCAACCTTCTCCACGGCCGTCAGGATGATCAGGGCATCGGCGTCGAGCTGCTCGGCGAGCTTCTCGGCCGCAAAGTCCTTATCGATGACGGCGGCAGCACCCTTAAGGTGGTTGCCCTGGGACTTGGTGACGGGAATGCCACCACCGCCGCAGGAGATCACCACATGGTTGGACTCGACGAGCGACTTAATGGTGTCGAGCTCGACGATGTTCACGGGCTTGGGCGAGGCAACCACGCGACGGAAGCCCTGCTTCTCGTCGTGGATAAACTGGTAGCCGCGGTCGGCCTCCAGCTCCTTGGCCTCGGCCTCGCTCATCCACGGACCGATCGGCTTGACCGGGTCGGCAAAGGCCGGGTCGTCTGCCGCAACTTCGACCTGGGTGAGCACGGTGGCGACACCCTTGTCGATATTGCGGTCGAGCATTTCCTCGCGCAGGGCGTTTTGCAGGTCATAGCCAATGTAGCCCTGGCTCATGGCGCCGCAAACGGACAACGGGCAGGGAATGTACTTTTGAGGATTAGAACGCGTGAGCTCGGCCATCGCGTTGGCGATCATGCCCACCTGGGGGCCGTTGCCATGCACGACGACGACCTCGTTACCCTCCTCGATCAGGTCGACAATGGCCTTGGAGGTCGTCTTGACGGCCTCCATCTGCTCGGGAAGGTTGGCGCCAAGGGCGTTTCCGCCCAAGGCGACAACAATACGCTTAGCCATTTCTCAGCCCAGCTTTAGGCCTGGAACCAACGGGCGGTGTTGCGCTCGTCGAGGGCCTTGAGGGCGGAGGCGGGATCGGCAACCTTCTGCAGGAACATCATGGCAGCGATGGCGTACGGCTTGTAGCTGGCCTCCTTGTACATGCCCACGCGGTGCATATCGAAGACGTCAGCGTTGACCTCGCCGTGCTCGCAGGAGACACCGGAGATGTCGGCGGGCAGCGGGTGCATAAAGATGGTGTCCTGGCCGTTGGCAGTCTTCTCCATGAGCTCGGTCGTGGAGCACCAATCCTGATGGGTGGCGTTCTGGGCGAGCAGCTCCTTCTCGAGCGCTGCGATGCCGGCGTCGTCGCCCTCGGCGTACAGGTTGGTACGCTTCTCCATGGCGGCAAACGGAGCCCAGCTCTTGGGGATCACGATGTCGGCGCCCTCGAAGGCCTCGGCCATGGTGTTGACCTGCTTAAAGGTGGTGCCGGACTCGGCGGCATAGCTCTTGGCGCGCTCGACGACCTCGGGCATGAGGTCGTAGCCCTCGGGGTGGGCCAGGGTGACGTCCATGCCAAAGCGGGGCAGCAGGCTGATCAGCGACTGCGGGCAGGACAGCGGCTTGCCGTAAGAGGGCGAATAGGCCCAGGTGACGGCAACCTTCTTGCCCTTGAGGTTCTCAAGGCCGCCAAACTCGTTGATGAGGTAGAGCATGTCGGCAGAGGACTGCGTGGGGTGGTCGGAATCGGACTGCAGGGAGATGAGCGTGGGACGGTGATCCAGAACGCCATCCTCGTAGGCCTGCTGCACGGACTCGGAGACCTCGGCCATGTAGGCGTCGCCCTTGCCGATGTACATGTCGTCGCGGATGCCGATGACGTCGGCCATGAAGGAAATCATGGTAGCGGTCTCGCGGACGGTCTCGCCGTGAGCGATCTGGGACTTCTTCTCGTCCAGGTCCTGCAGTTCAAGGCCGAGCAGGTTGGCGGCCTTAGAGAAGGAGAAGCGCGTACGGGTGGAGTTGTCGCGGAACAGGGAGACGGCCAGGCCCGAGTCGAAGATCTTGGACGAAACGTTGTTCTCACGCAGCTCGCGCAGGGCGTCGGCGACGATGTAGAGCGCCTTGAGCTCATCGGTGGTCTTGTCCCAGGTGTGCAGGAAGTCGCTGCCGTACATACCCTTAAAATCGAGGCCGTTCAGCTGCTCGACGAGCTCGGTAAACTTGGCGTCCATGTAAATGTCCTTTCTAAAGATGCGAACGATGTTAATGGGTAGATGCGCCCCGTCATGCGCGTGTGGCAAAACATGCAGAGCGCTATGACGAGGACCCGCTACCGTTGAGGAAGCATGGGAGATAACGACCGCGGGCCCCAAGTCAACAGGAGGCGCCGGGGACACGAGCGGCCCCCGGCTCAACAAAATCGAGGAATGGGACTAGTCGATCTTGTTGTTGGTCAGACCGGCGCGGAACACGGTGGCGTCGCCATCGGCCTGGCTCGGATCGTAGAGGTTCAGGGCAGCCACGTACATGGCGGCAGCGGTGACCAGGTCGTCCTTGTAGGTGACCTCGTTGGGAGCGTGAGCCTGAGACTCGGCACCCGGGCCAAAGCCCACGCAGGGGATGCCGTAGCGGCCCTGGATGGAAACGCAGTTCGTGGAGAAGGTCCACTTATCGCACAGCGGGCGACCGGTGCGCTTGTCCATGCTGGGCTCGCAGCCGATACGCTCGTCACCGAACATGGCCTTGTGGGCGTCGACGAGGGCCTTGACGTGCGGAGCGGTCTCCTTGTTGATCCACGTGGGGAAGTAAGCCTCGGTCTCGTAGACCTCGCCGGTCCAGGACGGACGGTCGTACATGTACATGGAGACCTTCACGTCGTCGCCGTACTTCTTGGCGGCCGGCAGGTTACGGATCTCGTCCAGGCAGGACTCCCAGGTCTCGCCGGCGGTCATGCGACGGTCGATGGAGATGGCGCAGGAATCGGCCACGGCGCAGCGGCTGGGGCTGGTGTAGAAGATCTGGCTGACGGTGCAGGTGCCGCGGCCCAGGAAGCGGGCATCCTCGTAGTGCTCGGGGTTGTACTTGGGGTCGAGCATCTTAACGAGACCCTTGATGTCAGTCGACTCGTCGCAGCCGTTGTTGTTGAGGGCGCGGACGTCGGCGATGATGTCGGCCATCTTGTAGATGGCATTGTCGCCGCGGTCGGGAGCAGAGCCGTGGCAGGAAGTGCCGTGAACGTCGACGCGGATCTCCATGCGGCCGCGGTGGCCGCGATAGATGCCGCCGTCGGTGGGCTCGGTGGAAATGACGAACTCGGGCTTAATGCCGTCCTTGTTGTAGATGTACTGCCAGCACATGCCGTCGCAGTCCTCTTCCTGGACGGTGCCGACGACCATGATCTTGTAGCCCTCGGGGATGAGGCCCATGTCCTTCATCATCTTGGCAGCGTAGGTAGCAGAAGCCATGCCGCCCTCCTGGTCGGAGCCGCCGCGGCCGTAGATGATCTCGTCGGTCTCGTAGCCCTCATAGGGATCGGCGTCCCAGTTCTCGATGTTGCCGATGCCGACGGTGTCGATATGGGAGTCGATGGCGATGATCTTGTCGCCCTCGCCCATAAAGCCCATGACGTTGCCCAGGCCGTCGACCTTGACCTCGTCATAGCCAAGGTTCTCCATCTCGGCCTTGATGCAGGCAACAACCTCACCCTCCTCGCAGGACTCAGAGGGGCGAGAGATCATGGCGCGCAGGAAGCGAGTCATACCAGCACGATGAGACTCAGCAGCAGCCTTGATAGCGTCGAAATCGAGTTCTTTAGCCATTGTTCATAACCTTTCAAACGAAGGAATCTACCTGTGGGGTGGCGGAGCGATACCTATTTACTCCGCCCTAACGATTAGCAAGTGGGATATTCGCCTTCCCAAACAATACGGCGATACTGATCGGGATCGGTGTCGCCCTCGGTGGAGAAGCAGAGCACGGAGCTCGTCTTGTCCAGACCGATGAGCTCCTTGAGCTCGGCGTACTCGGGATCAAGCATGAGAGTCTCGACCAGACCGGTGGTCACAGCGCCGGACTCGCCGGAGATGACGCGCGGGTCGCCCTTCTCGGGAGCGCCCAGGGTACGCATGCCGCGAGCGGTGACCCAGTCGGGGCAGGACACGAAGGCGGTGGTGTGGTTGCGCAGGATATCCCAGCCCAGGATGTTAGGCTCGCCGCAGCACAGGCCGGCCATGATGGAGGGCATGTCACCGTCCACGATGCGCGGGTCGCCGTCGCCGGCGGCAGCGCCCTTGTACAGGCAGGCGGCAGGAGCGCACTCGACCACGACGAAGGTGGGCGGGTTATCGGGATAAAGGTTGGTGAAGTAGCCCACCACGGCGCCGGCGAGCGAACCCACGCCAGCCTGGACAAAGACGTGCGTCGGGCGGTTGATGGCCATCTCGCGCAGCTGCTCGGCAGCCTCGGAGGCCATGGTGCCGTAACCCTCCATGATCCAGGACGGGATCTTCTCGTAGCCCTCCCAGGCGGTGTCCTGAACGATAACGCCGCGCTCGCAGGCATCGGCCTCGGCGGCGGCCATGCGCACGCACTCGTCGTAGTTGACCTCTTCGATGGTCACCGTGGCGCCCTCGGCGGCGATGTTATCGAAGCGGGGCTTGGTGGAACCCTTGGGCATGTGCACGACGGCCTTCTGGCCCAGCTTGTTGGCAGCCCATGCCACGCCGCGGCCATGGTTGCCGTCGGTGGCGGTAAAGAAGGTGGCCTGGCCAAAGTCCTTGGCAAGCTGATCGGAGGTCAGGTAATCGAAGGTGCAGTCGGCAACGTCCTTGCCGGTCTCGTCGGCAATGTAGTTGGCCATGGCAAACGAGCCGCCCAGAACCTTAAAGGCGTTGAGGCCAAAACGATAGCTCTCGTCCTTAACGCACAGGTTGGACAGGCCCAGGCGCGCGGCCTGGCCGTCCAGGCGGGCAAGCGGAGTGACGGTGTACTGGGGGAACGACTGGTGGAAGGCGCGGGCCTTCTTCACGTGGTCGAGACTCATGATTCCCAAGTGCTTGTCATCGCTCTTGGGCATCGTGTTGCCCGCCCACTGGATCTTATCGGCCATACGGTGAACTCCTTAAGTCCTCTCTTGCCGGCCCCCGCATACGCGTTTCAGCCCGATCCCATTCACACGACTGAACTTTTATGTGGATGCCAAACAAAAAGTTTGTTAGTAATGTTCTATCACACTTTTTGATTGGTATATCTAACGAATTGTTTGTTGCCGTAATCGGTACTTTTTCGCCGCCGAACGGTCATGAATTGCCTTGTTGATGGATTTGTTTGCGGTCAAGTGTGGTTTATGGCACAGTGAGCCCAAACTAATTTTTAGGAAGGTACCCATGACCCCCGCAAAGATTGAGTTTTACAAGCGCCTCGCACACGGCCTGGCGCTCCAATTTGGCCCCAACTGCGAAGTCGTCGTCCACGATCTGGAGACCGAGGACGTGGACCACTCCATCGTAGTGATCGAAAACGGCCACGTCAGCGGGCGCAAACTGGGTGACGGCCCCAGCCATATCGTGTTTGAGTCCATGCACGAGGGCGCCACCGATGTACACGACCGCGAGCCGTACCTCACTAAAACCACCGACGGTAAGCTGCTCAAATCGTCGACGATCTTTATCCGCAACGACGAGGGCAAGCCCGTCGGCATTTTGGGCATCAACTTTGACATTACGCTCATGAAGGCTTTTGAGCGTTCGCTCGACGCCTTTACCGGCACCGGCGGCTCGGGCTACACCGAGCCCGAGCCCATTACCAAGAACATCGGCGACCTGCTCGAGGACCTGCTGCACGAGTGCGAGCAGTTTGTGGGCAAGCCCGCGGCACTCATGACCAAAGACGAGCGCATTCGTGCCATTGGCTACCTCGACCGTCGCGGCGCCTTCCTCATTTCCAAGTCGAGCGAGCGCGCCTGCGAGTTCTTTGGCATCTCCAAATACAGCTTCTATAGCTACCTCAATGAGGCCAAGGCGGCGGCCGGCGACAAGTAGGCACTCGCCTGGATTGCCCTCCCCTTTTGGGCGCGAGTTCTGGAAAGCGCGAATCCAAGACCGAGCAGCTTGGGAAGTTCCATATAATCGATGTCATTAGTATTTCGAAAGGATGGAACAGAATGGCGTTGAGCAAGGCATCATGCACCGGTCGCGGATTGATTCCGGCAATTGGTGGACATGTGCACCGCATGTTCGATGAGGGTGAAGACGACCTGTTTTCACTGAGCCTTGAAGACGTGATGGATGATCGCCCGTGGACCGCCGACGAACTCATGGGCGGCGGCGGGGCTCGCCCGTCAAGCCCCAATCCCGAACTTGCGCCTAAGTCCGCATCTGCGCCGGCTCCTGCGCAGTCGCCTGTTTCGACACCCGCGCCTACGCCCGCACCCACTTCGGCGCCCACGCCCGCTCCCCGCCCCGCAAGCGACCCGTCCGAGACGGCGGCATTTCTCGCTGCAGCGACGCAGGGCAAATCGGCCGACAGCACCGTTATGTACAACGCCCAGCAGTTGCCCGTTCCTGCGGCACGCAAGCCTCCAGTTACAAGGCTCGATGAGCCCGTTGCCCGTCAGGTTGCCTACGATTCCTGGGCTGCAGCCGATCTGGATGAGACCTCTACCGGCATGCCGGCGCTCGATGTTCCAGTTAACCCGCTTTTTGCCGCCAACACGAGCGCCGCGGACTATGAGGGCGGTGCGGCATATTCCGATTATTCCGATGACTATGCTGGCAACGGTCGCATCGAGACCGAGGATTATGGCACCGCATCGAGCGATTATCTCAACGATCCGTACGCTGCCACGCCCGCACCGGAATATGACCCGGAGGCCGCGTCCGCGCCGGCGTATACCAAAAGCACGGGCGAAGAGCGCTTCGCCGATTATTACGCCAAGGAAAAGGCGCTGCGTTTCTCGGAATTTCCGCAGGCAGTCAAGGTTGCCTTTATCGCCATTGTCATTGCCCTGCTCGGTGTCATTGCGTTTGAGGAATTCCAGCTGTTCCGCGGCCCCACCCAAGCGGAGTCGGAAACCCAGCAAAAAGAGGACGATAACCAGTACCTGGACATCAACACCCTCAAGGGCGACCCCAACGACGAGGACGACGAGTAACAGATGCCGAAAACTGAGGGCCGTAAACCAAATCAAGCGACTCGCGGGATTGTGGGGGCGTAGACGGGCGAATGGGCCATCGACGATTTTGAGCTGGCAAGGGCCGGGAATTAGATTCCCGGCCTTCAACCTAGCACTGCTTTATGAGATCGAGCACCGCAGGAATGTCATCGGCGTTCCGAAGCGCAACGTAAGTGGGTAAGCCCGGGCCAAATCCGCCCTGTGCGCGTTTGTCCTGACACATGTCCTCTGGATCAATTAGGTCGTCCACGCTCTTTGCCAGGCCAACGGCGATCCAACCACCGTTGCTGGTCCTGCCTTCTAGCACGGCATGCAGTTTTCGCTTGCCCGACCTGAGTCCTACATAGTACTTGGCTATATAGGACTCCCACGAAGGATTACCACTCAGAACAGACTCGCGCACCTCATCGAAAAGCTTCTGGTTGAGTCCACCTTCGGCAAAAGTGGGGTGATTCTCCTGCAGAGTCCAAATAGGCGCCTCGTCAGACTTCCCGCGAGAAGGACGGTACTTGTCGACGACGTCTGCCGGGAGGTCGGGATACTTCCATATCTCGCACGCTTCTTTCGCCAGCTCGTCCGCGCGCTGCCCAATCTCTTCCTCACCCCATTTTTCATGCGAGACAATCGATTTGTTTAGGTAGAGCGGGCTGCACTTAAATCCGACGTCAGGCAGATTGAGCTTGTCCGAGAACGACCGGTTTGAGTACTCCTGGTTGTATCCCGTCAGCGTAAGATTTCCCAAGTTGTTGCACAGCCTGTCGTGGACGTCTTCCCAGTTCTCACCAAGCGATTCCTTCCAGCCGTGCTCATCATCGATCGTCTGGGGCATGATGTGCTCGATCTGGTAATCGTCGGCTGAGATGGACTCCTTCGGGTGGTGCCAGTTCTCCATGCGTTCCAGGTAATAGCGCTTTTTAGAGAAGCGGTTGTAGCAGTCACGCGTCTTAAACTCCTCGACAAAATGCTCGTCTGTCGGAAAGTATGCGGTCATACCGCTGCTGTGGATAAGGAACATCGCCGTAACGTACTCCTCGATATCGTCCTGCTGCTCGAGATTGCGATACATGCCGGCAAAGAAATTATTTAGGCCCGTGGTAAGTCTGCCGCAAACCGCTCGCCTGAACAGAAACGACTCGATAGTCTCGCAGATACGTAAAAACGCATTGCGGTCTAGTCCATTCCCCTCGTAAACCGAATAAAGCAACATTAAGAGGGGCCTTATCTGCTTCACGTCGAGGCTTACGATTCTGCCGAACACTCGGCGCAGTCCGTCGTCCTTCTCCTTACCAAGGAACAGACTGGCGTATCTATGTGCATACCCGCGCAGCTCCTTAAGCAGGCCCTCGGTGTCACCATCGTAGTCGTCGGCGAAATAGCGCTTAAACTCGTAGTAGGCCTCGTTCTCCTTCGGCATCCTATTGGGAACTTTAAGCCACAGCCAGTACCAGATAAATGCATTGAACTCGTCCTCGCCGCCTTTTCCGAACAAGCACTCGAGTGGATGCCAATAACCCTCATAAAGCTTGGTCTGTTCGTCGTTGGGAAGCGACATTAGAACGTAGTTACGGATGAGGTCAATGGGCGTGAGCGGCTTGCCCTTGGAGTTCATGGACTCAAATATGAGCTGGGCATTATCAACGCCAGCGGTGAGCTTAGTGTCGATGACCTGCACGCGGTTTAGCCCCGCCCAAAGCCTTGCAGGGTCGAATGATTTCCCGTGCATCTTTTCACGGAAGAACGCATGGTTTTCGACAATGCGATCCGATTTTTCATCTGGCACGGGAGCCCCAGACACGATGGAGAACAGCGTCTCTTTATCGTCCTGCGAGAGCACCAGCTTGTAGCGTGCCAGACCGTTGTAGTCGTCATCGTTAAAGAGGTAATTTTTCCTCAGCGCCGAGATTTTGAGGTCGCCAAGGAAGCCAGCCTTGTCGGGGTTGCTCTCCAAATAGTCAGCCAAAGCTGCAATCATCAACGAAAACGTCGTCATGCGCTGCTGTCCGTCAATCAGAAGCACGCGCGAAATGCTCGTGGCAGAGCTCTCGGACTCAGGGATATAAAGCATTGACCCCACGAAGTGCGATACGCCATCACGACCCGCTCGCATGACGTCATCCCAAAGCACCTCGCACTCTTTTACACTCCACGAGTAAACTCGCTGGTACACGGGAATGACGAACTGCATCTTCGCCACGCCCATAAGGTCGAGTAGATTTGCCTCGGTTGCTTTCATTTGCGATTGTCCCCTTTCTTGTTTACGCCGCTTGCGGTCAGTCCTCCACTGAACGAAAGGCGCTAAAGACCAGAGCATCGAAGCACTGGAGCAACCGGGATGCTCATATCGTTAGATTCTACAACGAAAGCAAACACTTACGCCGTCATGGTGGCGCGCGATCGCTGCACGCCACTCCCCAAAATCATACGATGTCAAAAGACTGACACTTGTGTATGCCTTTTGACATTGCCACAGTCTTACGGGCTTCTTGTCTCATATGCCAAGAGCGGATATCTAGATCGCTGCCTCTCCCGCCCAAAGGAGCTCGACAAGAACTGATCGAAGGGCAAATCAGACATCGAGCAAGTCGCCGACATGCTCATCGCGCCTCGCAAAAAGATGGGCAAACACGGGACCATCTTAAGCGGTGGCGATGATGACACGGAATTGCAGCCGAATCGCCCCGACCTATTCGCCACCCGATGCTGGCAAGCTGTTGAGCGGCTCGCTCTCACCGGCGGCACCAAGGCGCTTCTGCATCTTCTCGATCTGCTTAAGGGTCGAAGTCAAATACCCAAGACCCTTCTTCAACTGCTTAAGCAACCTGCCATTCCTGCGGTCCCCCTTTCCATTCTCCTTCTCGACATCCTCCTCAACACCAGCGATGCTGCGCTGCACGGCCTCGGCCGCCTTCTGCACCAAAATGGCTCCCTCATGCGGGCAGCGGTCAGTTGCCACATCAAGAAATGCGAGAAGCCTTGAGCATTCAACGAGCACGAACTGCGCATAGTCCTCCCCCATCGACGCCGCCAGGGCAACGCCGCTAGAACCCAAAAGGCCAAACGCAGCGCCGCCGCCAGCAATTAAAGCGGTGCCACCGGCCATGCCCATGCCGCCGGCGGCCAAGGCGCCGCCGCCAGCAGCAGCAAGACTCGCATTGACGAGCGCAGCCCCGTGAAGGCCGACAAACGAGCCTCCAAAGATACCGACAGCAATATCCGGAGCCAATGCCGCGGCCACTCCTCCTGTGCCCAGGGCCGCCGCCACGGCAATGGCGCCGCCTACCAAGACCTTTGGCAATGTACCTGAGAGCTCACGGATATGCGCCCCGCATTGCTTCTCTAGGGAACGTACGGCGTCCAAATCAACCGCGTCTTGTCTCCTGGGAAATTCGCGTTTAACCCAAGATCCACTCTCCTTCAAACCTTTGTATTCCTTCTTCTCTTCATCTCCTATCTGGGAATAGAGGCGAAACTCAACCAGCTCCTGTGCAACAAGTAAGGCGCGAACTTTACCGCCTCGCCGCCGCGAAACTGTCTCAAGGGCTCCGTACGCATCTTCCTCGCTCAAAAAGTAGCCGTCTGCATCAATGCCTAGACCATCCGCGACCGAATCCTGCCACGCGCGGGCCCAGCTCCTCTTTTGCCCTTTGCGCACTTCGTTCTTCTCGTTCCCGCAGTCGTAGTTGATGGCGGCAAGCTTCAGCGAGAAGGCAATCCTCGTCGTCTCTCTATCTAGGCTATAAAAGTGAAATCCATCGAAGATATCCTGGCGGCGCCTGGCGCGCTCAGTCCAAGCCTCGGACATTTCCTCCGCCATATAGCCCCAGTCGGCATGGAGTGCAAACGCAAGGCGTCCAACTCCGACGTAGTTTATACGCAAGAAGAACTTCTGGGCGAACATGACCTTGTTCCCCTCGCATTCGATACCCGCCCTGACCGCCGCCGTCGCCAGATTCGCCAGAACAAACGAAGTGCTCGAAACCGTGACCATGCGAGTGAGGGCCCTACTGTTATAGGGCATAAAATGCGAAGCCTTGAGTTTGTTCAAGCCGGAGACCTTGCTCGCTTCACAACGCTCTAGCTCGGCCTTGAGCCTTGAAAGCATGTAGAGACAACGAACGATAACCTCGTTGGCCACGACTGCTGGCACCTGGCTTAAAGCCTGATCGAGAAGACCGACTTCCGTCCGAAGGTCGAAGCGAATGGGCTTACCGTCCTCGGTTTTGAACGCCGTTCCGTTAAACAGCTTTGAGATCCATTGCTGAATGCGAATATCCTCGCCCTTATAGGCAATCTGCACGTCTTGAAAAACTGGCAGGGAGGAGAGCTCCTTTAGCAGGGATAACACGACGCCGGGAATACCCGTCCCCTTACCGGGGTTTGAACTAGACCCCGCCATGTCGCTCATGAGATGCATCGCCCAGAACAGAGTGCCGAACGCGATCTTCTCTGGAACGTTCCTGCCTATAAGAGGGCAGTCGGGATCGAAGGCGGCGGCAGGCAGGTCAAAGGCAACAAACCGGCCGGCAGTATCGGTACCATAGCCTTTGCACGTGAATTGCGAGAGGATCGAACACGCAAGGCCAACCAAGCTCGGGTGGTGCGAGAAGTCCCGCAGATGATGTTGGAGCCCGCCGCCAAACTCGGCAGTCAGCTTGTCCGCGGCAAGAGGAAACCCTTTCTCTAGAAAGCGAATAGCGTCTTCTAGAGTTGCATCCGCCTTTGTCATACCCGCAGACTTGGCAATCGTAAGAACGAATTTGCCAACCTTCTCGTCGCCCCACTCTTTGGCACCCTCTAGGTTGAAGTCTTTCTGCCACAGGATATTCAACGCGCCCGTGAGGAGCCCGCTAACGGCTGCAAGTTCATAGTCGAGCTTCGTAGCCTTTTCAGCCCGAGGGTCAAAATCAAAGAGGACCTCCTCCCCATCGGGAGCGTCCTTAAAACCAACCAGCACGGCGCTACCGTTCAGCGGCACAGATGCAACTTTGGGCAGTTGAGGCATGGCGTAAACTATCTCGCCGCCACTAAAAACAAGTTCGTCTGCCATACCGGCTTCCTCCTGCAAACGCGTAAAACTAGATTGCTCCACGCCGCCAAATCCCTCTCGTAGAACTACTCGATAATCTCGATGATGCAGTTGCTCAGAACCTCGTCGGAACTGTTCGCCTCTGGCAGCCTGTACGCCTCATTGTGAACGATAACGCGCACAGCGTCACGGGTCTATGCCTGCCCATCCAGCGAATCATGTTAGCAAGCCGTTCTTCGACAATGGATGCCATCTCGGTGTCCATACTCTTGACCTGCCTGGTCTCGGCGGGCGTCAGCGTGTCCTTGAATAGCATCTCAAGCACAGCCCTCTGATGCTGATTCTGGAATCCTTCCCGCAACCATTCCTTCTGCTTGCGCCCAATGGGCACCCGCCTACCTCCCCTCCGCCTTCAGCTTCAGCAGCAGGTCGCCCAGCTCGGGGCACTTCTTGGAAAGGCGCATCTGAGCTCGCTCGCCCATCCCCCACCGCTGGCGGATCTCCTGGACACGCGGACTCACGTGGTAGTCCCCATCCATCACCTGCTTGAGCAGCTTAGCGGTCACGCGCGCATCGGCCAGGGCGCTGTGGGCGTGGCCCGTCGACTCGTCGAACTCGATGCCAAACCACGTCGCCACATCACTCAAAGAGACGCACCCGTGGCTGCCCACGTCCATGATCGAGGTGTAAAACGCCTGCAGGTCGGCCCAGTCCGTAGGAAATGTGGAAAGGTCTATGTGCTTTGCCTGACACTCGGTCAAAAGCTGTCGCCGGTCCGCCCCGCTCCAGCAAACCACTTGGGCGGAGTAGCGACCGATCCAATCGCTGAGCCTTTTAATCACCATGTAGAGCGGATCGGCCATCGCGGTGTCCACGGCTGATATCCCCGTAAGCTCGCGGACGGGAGACGCAACGCCTTCGGCAAATTCCGTCTGCACAAACTGCGAGAACTCGCCCATAACGTTGCCATGGTAATCGAGCTTAACGGCGCCGACCTCGATAATCTCATTGCGCAGCCCACGGCGCTGGCGCTGCTTTGGCACCGGCGCAAACTCAAAGTCCAGCACAATCTGGCGCGCAAAGTTCGTCGTATCGATAGCCGAGATACACGGCGTCTTTTCAGCTGACACGGTTAGGGCCTTTCTCCGTTGCTTGCCGCTTGTTACATAAGCGGCTACATTGCCGTAAGGATAGGTGGCCGCGCGGACATGAAAGCTGGGCGCAATACCATGCGCTAATCACACGCCATGCAGACGGCCCCAAGAGAGTCGCCCGCTCTATTCAAATGGATGAAAAGATTTAGGCCCGGTGACTTGAATCAGCGGTCATCCCGGGCCCATCAATATGCAGTGTACCTACAGAGGGCTGGTTAATCAAACGGGCTTTCGGTGACGAAGACCTGCGCGTCTAGCCCCAATCGCCCAGCGCCGTCTTCTGCCGCCCTTACGAAAGGCTGCTATTCGAGGGAATCACGTTGCTGTTATTATCGAACATATATTCGTATTTATGACCGCGCTTTGATAGAATGGCAGTTGTTGACGGCAGTTCCATGTGCCGGGCAGCGCCCTCCATGCGACGGGAGGTGATGCCCATGACCGATCTGATTGATTTCGTGAAGCTCCTGACCGCTTTGGTCTCGCTCCTCACGGCGCTTATCGGACTTTCCGAGGCACTTAAGCAGCGTACGAAGCAAAAGAAGAGGGGTCGACGCCGTTAAGGCATTGACCCCTTAATCGAAGTAACGGCGCTGCCCAGCTATCCACAACTTGGGCTGCCGTCGACCTTATTCTACCCACGGACATTGAGTTTAACAAATGGTTTTTTCGGTAGCGAAGCCTCGGTCCCTCAGCCGCTCAGCACCTGCTTCCTACTCCAGCCACCATTCCATATCCACGGAGCACTCGACCTCGATAGGCTCTGGCTCCAGCACCGTCTCCTCGGAGCCTCCGGACGCCCCATCGGGAGCACACGCGGCAACACAGTATGTTCGACCATAGCCCGCCGCCCGACTGTTATACGAGATATGCTTGACGCCGCCCAGCATAGACCCCGCCGCAACGGCAAGTGCCTGCGCGTTGCCGCGAGCACGTTCAACCGCACGGGCAATCAGGGCGTCTTCCGCCGCGCGCTGATCCGCCAACTCAAATCGAATGCTCATGTCGGCATGTGACTCGCAGGTATTGAGTGCGGTCCACACAGCAGCAAAGTCAGTCGAATCGACAGGCGCGGCAACCGTACCGTACGCATAGTAGTTGTAGCCCACAATCGTCGCCTTCTTGCGCGTCATCTGCGCATAACAAGTGTACCGACAGCATGTTAATTCGCTATCCAAACCAAAGGGCGCCAGCGCGGCGGCTACGCGGGCGCGATCGGTGTTGTAATCCTCCAGGCACGATTCCTTGGTGGTGCGGCGACCACCAAAGCCAATGCTAAAGATCACGCGGTCGGGCATAACCTCGTCCTCTATCTCGGCGCCAACGCTCACATAACCGGTCTTATCCGTTGCCATGACATCCGTCCTTTCCACGAATGGCTACGTTGCGGTAAGCGTAGCCACCCGTGCGGACACAAAAATGGGATGCTGTGCCACGCGCGCCAGGCACGCGCCATGCAGATGGCCCCAAGAGAGTCGCCCGCTCTATTCAAATGGATGAAAAGATTTAGGCCCGGTGACTTGAATCAGCGGTCATCCCGGGCCCATCAGAGCTCGTAGAGCTCTTGGTTGCTTTGGTCTCGCTCTTCACGGCGCTTATCGAACTTTCCGAGGCACTCAAGCAGCATTCGAAGCATAACAAGTCGCTGCCATTAAGGCACCGACCTCTTGACCAAGCAACGGCGTTTCCCAGCTCTCCAGAACTTGGGCTGCCGTCAACTTTATTCTATCCGCGAGCATCTGGTTTACCAAATGGATTTTCGGTAAAGGAAGCACGGCACGCCCGCAAAACCACTACGCCCCAAGTGCCGCCATGGGGATCACCGCCACGCCGTCGTCGCGTGTGTAGGCAATGCTCCCCTTTCCAACCACGACCGCCAAAAACGCCGGCGCGGCATTCTGGGCGGCAGGATTGGAGAGCACTTTCCTCTCCAGCGCCTTGAGATTTCTCGCTCCATCGTCTGCTTTCGCATCACTCAGCTTGACCTCGATGGCTCCCATCCGCACAGGTCCTCGGTCAGCTTGAGCCTGTTGAAGAGATCCAGGTGCGCAGCGATGGTCCTCTCGTCGGGGCCCGTCTCACCGTACGAGGCGTCCTTTATGAGCGTCTTGTACGTGACAGCCTGGCTCTCGTTCATGGCAAGAGCTCGCAAAAGGCCGTGTGCAAGCTCGGGCGATCATGCGATATACGAAATTACGCCATTCTCAATGCTGATTTTACGCCGTTCTCAATGTAGTTTTTACGCCATTTTCATTGTAGGTTTTACGCTTGGCATCCTTAGCGCGACCCATTCCGAGCAATCACATCAGAGCGCGCTTGGTTATCTCCGCTCGCACATCTCGGCAAACGAAATCAGCTTGGTATCTCCCCTGCTCGCCGCAGCTTCCTGACATCCTTGCGTAAAGCCACGCTTCGAGAAGATCACGTAGCTTTTATGCTGACGCCTAAAGAGCTCGCTTCGGTACACGAGCTTTTCCAGAACATCCTCGCCTGCCGGTTCGTTACGCCATTTGCACTCCGCAAAGAGCGCCGCGCCCTCTCCGTCGTCGACAATCAAATCGATCTCTTCCTGCGTACGCGTCCGATTGTCCGTTCCCCACCAACGGCCAACTGTTGCCGGCACCACACCAAGTTCGCCCGCGCGCGCGAGTTCGTACGCGTATTGTCTGCATATAAGCTCAAAGACCGTACCCATGTAATCCGATACGTGCGGCTCAATGCGCTTATACGCCATCTCGGCCATATCGTTTTGAATCAGCCCAATGTTCTGCGGCACAAACTTGTACCAGAACCTAAACATCTGGTCGCTCAGCAGATACACGGCTCGCTTATTGCTCGTCTCGTTTAAGGGCAGCTCGCGCTCGACAATCCTAAGCGACGCCAGCTTATCCACATAGCTCTTAACGTTGCTCGCAGGGATTCCCGTAGAGCTCGCGATCTCCGAGATTCTCGAGCGCCCCTGAGCAATTGCTTGCACGATCGCATCATATTGCTCGGGATTGCGGCACTCTTGCAACAGCAGGTTGCTCGGCTCCTCAAAGAGATAGCCCGTAGGAGTAAGAAAAAGACGTTTGATGTTGTCCTTGAGCGATACGGCAGGATCGACTTTCTCGATATATGCAGGAATGCCGCCTGTCATGCCATAGCAAACTGCAGCGTCTTCGCGACTCATGCTCTGCCACAGGCCGAGGGTCGTCGTAAAATCGAGCGGCATGATCTTAAACTGGGCCGTACGCCTACCGTATAGTGGGCTCTCGTAGCCCAATACCTGTTCCTCCATAAACGAAAGAGACGAGCCGCACAGGATAAGCATGAGCCTGGTCTCTTTGTACAGGTGATCAATCTTGTCTTGCAGCAACGAGCTGATTTCGGGATTCGATTGGGCGAGATAGGGATACTCGTCAATCACGACAACTAAACGTTTCGTGCGAGCCATGGTGGCCAATGCATCGAACGCTTCGTCAAAACTACGAAACGACACGCCTGCAGCACCAACCGAGCCTGCAAGTATCGCCTGGCTAAAGCCGTGCAGGTTTGCCTCCGCATTGGTACGACGAGCTTGAAAGTAAATAGCCTTCTTGCCTTGGATGAACTCTGTGATAAGGCGCGTTTTACCCACACGACGGCGGCCGTAAATCACAGGCATTTCAAAGGAGCCCGTGCCATACAGTCGATTGAGCTCGGACATTTCCACTGTTCTTCCGATAAACATAGGGCCATCCTTCCTTTACGTTATAGCTAGCTATATTATACCTTCCTATAATATAGCTAGCTATAACGCAATTCGACAAGCGGCGCACACGAAAGGGGCGGTACACCACCGCACGTGGACCGTTCCGGAAAATGCATCCCGTTCTGGAGCCAAAAACTGGGCCGTAGTTTCCGCCAAGCATGTCATCCGGAAAGCGCTTCCCGCTCTGAGCGCTCATTCTGGGATGCGGTTTCCGCTGAAACTTCTACCGGAAAGCGAATCCCATTCTGAGCGCTCATTCCGGGACACAGCTTCCGCATGCGGCCCCGTTGGGAAAGTTCATCCCGCTCTGAGGGCTCGTTCCGAGATGCAATTTCCGGTTGAGGGCCGTTCCGGAAAGCGCGTCCCATTCCAAGCGGCAATTCCGGGTCACAGCTTCCGCCGGCACAGACGACGATCCGCCGCCCTTATCACATGCCTTCAAATATGCGATCCAGAAACACAAAACAGCAGATAGATTGCTCTTTTTCGAAAAAGTAAACGTCCCTAAACTTACCAAGGCTTCATAACTAGCTACCGTTCACGGGTGCCGATTACCGCCCACCGATTCAGCTTCAAAAAATGACGTCAAAACCAGGCCATCTACCCGCATGGTTAGATTTTGGTCAGCTTTTGGTCAGTTGAGCGGCAAGTTCCGGCTGATACGTTTTTGCTACCAAAAAGGAGGCGGTAGCTCATGACACATTGCAATGACCAGCTCATCGACCAACTGCTCACTCAAGCCGAACAAGAGGGGCGCTGTCTGATTCCCCCGAGCACGGCGATCCGAAAAGCGCTCCTTCGGCGCACCGGCGGCACGGTTGTCTCGCCCATGCCGGGGTTGTTTGCGCGAAAAACGCGCTGGGATGAACTCAACCGAGCGCAACGCCATTGCGAAATCCTCCGCGCCCTTGCGATCATCCACCCCGATTGGACGTTCTGCTCGTTTTCGGCCGCCTGTCTGCTGGGGCTCGAGGTCTCGTGGCGACACCTGAATGTCGTGCATGCCTGCAGCTCGACAAAGCCGTCGGCTCGCCCGGGCGCGCATATTCAGCGGCACCAGATTGAGCCGGCCGGAGCAATACGCAGAGCCGGCATATCGGTAACGCCGCCCATCCGAACGGTCACAGATTGCCTGCTGCAAACTGGTTTTGCCGACGGCGTGCCCATTGCCGATTCGGCGATCTCAAAGCTCGGCCTTACGCGAGAGCAGTTGATGGAGGCCGTCGAGCAACGAGCGACCGCCCGCAATGGTCGCGCGATTCGTACGGCCCTCACAACGCTTCGATATGCCGACGTCCGCGCCGAGAGCGGTGGGGAATCGGTCGCCCGAGCCGTCATAATCGAGACCGGTTTTGCGCCCGACTGGCTTCAATACGAGCTGACGGACCCCTTCGATTCGGCCAAGCCCATACGAACGGACTTTGCCTGGGAGCGCCAGGCGCGGGAACTCACGCTGGGCGAACTCGACGGGCTTGTCAAATATACCGACCAGGCCATGCTAGCCGGACGCACCACCGCCGAGGCGCTCGTTGCCGAACGACAGCGCGAGGCGCACCTATCGCTCTACGGCCACCCTCTGCTGCGCTTTACCATGAACGAGGTCCGCTCGGCAGGAATGCTCGCCAAAAAGCTGCAGACAGCAGGCATCCGGCAGACCGCTCTACCGACATGGCTCAACGATATTGAGCTGTAGGAGCTGCTGAGCTTATGCCCGCCTGCCCACCAAACTGGGACACACTTTCCGGTTGGCAGCACCCGCGGAAACCATGTCCCAAATTGAGCGCTCAAAACGGGATGCACTTTCCGGATGGCGGGCCTAGCGGAAAGCACGACCCGTTCCGAGACCGAATTCCGGGACGCCGTTTCCGCTTGAGGCTTCAACCGGAAAATGCATCCCACGCTGGAGCCATATTCCGGGACACAGTTTCCGCCTGAGGCCGATCCGGAAGTTGCATCCCATTCTGAGGCATGATTCCGGGACGCAGTTTCCGTATGCGGAGGCGTTCCAAACAAAAGGCCCCGGCTCGCGATGGAGCCGGGGCCAAAGGCGCAGCGTATGTAGTTGATGCTGAGCGCGAACAGCCCGTCAGCAATGGCCGTGCGCGTCCTACCCTACCCGCGGTGACGGGCGCGGCTGTACGGCGTATCCACCATGGGCAGATCTGGACGCAGCTTGCCGTCAAACGCGCGGTAGGCGTTCTGTACGGCGGGCGCCGTGGGGATCGTTGCGATCTCGCCGATGCCCTTGCCGCCGTATGCCACGGGCAGCAGCTCGTCCTTCTCCACGTAAATGGCGTGGATATCCGGAATCTCGGGCGCACGGAACAACCCGAGCGTACCGTACCTTGCCTGGGGCACGCAGTCCTTGAGCGGCCAGTCCTCGGTAAGCGCATAGCCCATACCCATGAGCACGCCGCCTTCGATCTGACCCTGGATGGAGATGGGGTTGACCACCTTGCCGGAATCGTGCGCAGCATAGATCTCGCTCACGCGGCCGTCATCGTCCAGAATGACCACATGTGTGGCAAAGCCGTAGCAGATGTGGCTCTTGGGATTGGGAACATCCGCACCCAGCTTGTCGGTCGGCTCCAGATACACGTAGCCAAACTCGCATCCCTCGAGCGCCTTGATGGCGGCCGCGGGATCCTGAGGATGCATACCTTGGCCGGCGACGAGCTCCTGCGCGCGCAGCTGATAGGCGCGACCGTCGTCGTACTCGATCTTGACGCCGTCGCCATGCGCGCTCACGGGAGCATCGGGTGCAGGCTTGCCCGCCTCGATGCCAACCATGGCATCGCGCAGCAGGAAGGCGGCGCCGCGCACGGCCTCGCCGGTCACGACCGTCTGACGCGAGCCAGACGTAGTGCCGGAGTCGGGAGCGTTCTCGGTGGAGCACTCGCCATTGGCAATGCAGCTCAGCGGCAGACCGCAGGCCTCGGCAACGTCTTGCAAAAAGACGGTGTTACAGCCCTGGCCGATGTCGGACGTGGCGGCGTAGACCACGGCGCGGCCATCCTCGATGCGGATCTTGCAGCGGCCGGCATCGGGCAGGCCCACGCCCACGCCGGCGTTCTTCATGGCGCAGGCGATACCGGCGTGTCCGGGATGCGCGTAGTAGGCATCCTTGACCTCGAGCAGCGTCTCTTTAAGCGCCGTGGAGCAATCGGCAATCTGACCGTTGGGCAGAACCTCGCCCGGCTCGATGGCGTTACGGTAGCGGATCTCCCACGGATCCAGGCCGACCTTCTCGGCCAGCAGGTCGATCAGGCTCTCGAGCGCAAACTCGGACTGACAGACGCCAAAGCCGCGGTACGCGCCGGCAGGCGGGTTGTTGGTGTAGTAGCCAAAGCCGCGGATGTCGGTGTTCTGGTACTTGTAGGGGCCGACGGCATGCGTACAGGCGCGCTCGAGCACCGGGCCGCACAGCGACGCGTAGGCTCCGGTATCAAAGTTGATCTCGCAATCCAAACCGGTAAAGTTGCCCTCGGCGTCGCAACCCAGCGTAAAGGCGCCGTCCATGGCATGACGCTTGGGATGGAAAGCAAGCGACTCGGCACGCGTGAGCTTGCACTTCACAGGACGCTGGAACTTATAGGCAGCGAGCGCGGCCAAGTGCTGAATGGACACGTCCTCCTTGCCGCCAAAGCCGCCACCCACGAGCATGGTCTCGACGACCACACGCTCGGGCTCGTTGTCCCAGCGAAACATGTGGGCGCACTCTTTGCGCGTATCGTAGGCACCCTGGTCGGTCGACTGCACCTTGACGCCGTTCTTGTACGGGAAGGCGACGGCGCACTCGGGCTCCAAGAAGGCATGCTCGGTAAAGGGCGTGGTAAAGCGCTGCGTCACGGTGAATGCGCTCTCCGCCAGCGCCTTGGCGGCGTCGCCACGCGTCACATGGCGGCTCTGGCACACGTTGTCCTTGAGCTCCACCGTGTTGCCAAAGGCAAAGAAACTGTCATGCAGGCGCGGGGCGTCGGCGGCCTTGGCCTCGGCGATGTTGCGCACGGGCTCCAGCGGCTCGTAATCGATCTTTACGAGCTTCTTGGCCTTCTCGAGCGTCGCCTCGTCCTCGGCAACCACCAGCGCGATGGCATCACCCACGCAGCGGGTGATATCGCCCTGGGCGATCATGACGTCCCAGTCCTGGATAAGGTGGCCGACCTGGTTGACCGGCACGTCCTCGGCGCGCAGAATGCCTACCACGCCGGGCAGGGCCTCGGCCTTGGAGGTATCGATGGAGAGCACGCGGGCACGCGGGTACTTCGAGCGCACGGCGCTGGCATAGGTCAGGCCCGGCTGGTCGAGCTCGTCGATGTCGTCGGGGTACTTGCCCTCGCCGAGCACCTTCTTGCGCACGTCGATACGGAAGGCGCGCTTGCCCACGCCGTAGTCATCGCCGCGCTCCAGGTCCTCGTCGATCTGCTTTTCGCCGCGGAGCACCGCGGCTGCCAGCGAAATGCCCTCGATAATCTTCTTGTAGCCGGTGCAGCGGCAGACGTTACCGCGAATGGCGTACTTGATCTGCTCCTCGGTGGGCTCGGGATCCTCGGCGATGAGCGCCGCACCCGCCATGACCATGCCAGGGATGCAAAAACCGCACTGCACGGCGCCCACAGCGCCAAAGGCGTACACAAAGGCCTCGCGCACGTCCTCGGGCAGGCCCTCGACGGTCACGATGTTGCGACCGGCGGCAAGAGCGGTGGTCAGCACGCACGCCTTGACGGCTGCACCGTCCACATGGATGGTGCAGGTGCCACAAGCACCTTCGGAGCAACCGTCCTTGGCGGAATGGATATGCAGGTCGTCGCGCAGGTAGCGCAGCAGCGGTTTGTTTTGGGTCGTCGTGCGCTCGACGCCGTTAACGGTAAAAGTGAATTCCTGTGCCATGGTGATTCCCTTCTACACGCCGGCGGCGATGCCGGTGCGGTCGTGGATGGCGCCATGCGGGCAGACGACGGCGCACATGCCGCACGACAGGCAATCCGCACCGTCGATATGGGCGCAGTTGTCCTCGATGCGGATAGCGCCGGCAGGGCACTTTTTGGCGCACATGCCGCAACCGATGCAGCTCGTATCGCAAATCTTACGGGCGATGGCGCCCTTATCGGTGTTGTTGCAGCGCACCAGGATATTCTGGTAGCCGGGAACGAAGGCAATCACGCGCTGCGGGCACGCCATGCCGCACAGGCCACAGCCCGTGCACTTTGAGCGATCCACGCGGGCGATGCCATCGACCAGCGCAATGGCACCGTGGGGGCAGGCCGTGACGCAGGCGCCACAGCCAATGCAGCCTTCGCTGCAGCGGGCGTCGCCGCCTGCGGAGGCGCAACCGCTTCCGCAGGCAACGTAGGCCACGTTATGTTGAATGGATTTGGCCATAAGAGACTCGCCTATTTCTTAAGGAGATACGGATAGTTGTCGCGCACAGCCCTGATGGTCAGGCGGACGGCCTCGGGAAGGCCGGTGTTGACGGCATCGACCGAGACGGTGCGGACCGTGCCGGCGACGCGGACCTTAAAGTGGTCCTCGTCCACAGCCAGGAAGCCCTCGTTCTCGGAGCTCTCCATGTCCTGCTCGCTCCAGAACAGGGTGAGCTTGTCCTTGTAGGGACGGCCCTCCTGGTAGGGGCAGAACACAGCGCAGTTGCCGCACTCGTTGCACATGCCGTCGACGTGGACGACCTGATGCTTGGCGAGACCCGGCACCTTAATGGCAACGTTGGCGCGGTTGGGGCACACATCGCAGCAGACCTCGCACACCGAGCCGCAGCCCAGGCAGCGGGTTTTGGTGCAGTTGCGCTTGTCGCGGCACAGCGACCCCTTGCGCTCGTAGCAGGTGTCCTCGCGACCGGCCTGAGCATTCTGGTCGGCGTACTTGTTAAAGTCCACACCGGCGATGGCACGGGCGACCTCGGCAGCATCGGCGATAGCCTCGACCACGGTGGCAGGACCGCGACGGCAGTCGCCGGCAGCCCAGACGCCCTCGACGCCAGTGGAGGTGGCGGCAAGGCGGCCGCGACGGTCGTGCTCAACGCCCGCGGCATCGTACAGGCTGGCATCGATGCCCTCGCCCACGGCGCAGATCACCGTGGTGGCGGAAAGCTCGACGGTCTCGCCCGTGGCGACGGGGCTGCGACGGCCGCTTGCATCCGGCTCGCCAAGCTCCATGACGTCGCAGGTCAGCACGGCGCCGTTAAGCGCCTTGGGGGCCAGCAGCTCGCAGAACTCAACACCATCGGCAAGAGCAAGATCAAGCTCTTCCTCGTCGGCGGGCATCTGCTTCTTGGTGCGGCGATACACCAGGCGCACGTTCTTCACGCCAGCCAGGCGCTTGGCCACGCGAGCCGCATCCATGGCGGTGTTGCCGGCGCCAATGACCACGACGTCCTCGCCCAGCTCGAGCTTCTCGCCCCTCTTGGCGGCCTCGAGGAACTCCAGCACGTCGAGCTCGGCATCCTCGCCCAGGCCCGCAGAGCCGGGCATCCAGGCGCCGGTGGCCACGACCACGTCGGTAAAGCCCTGGGCCTTGAGCTCGTCAATGGACTCCACGCGGGCATTGAGCTGCACCTTGGCACCAAAGGCCAGGCAGAGCTCGGCATCGTGGGAGATGTCATCGCTCGCAATGCGGAACTCGGGGATGACGTGACGGACCACGCCGCCGAGCGAATCGCGGGCCTCGAAGATGGTGACGGGCACGCCAGCGCGCGTCAGGAAGAACGCCGTCGCCAGGCCGGCCGGGCCGCCGCCGATAACGGCAACGTTGCGCTCGCCGTCGTTGGCGATGGCCTGGGCGCGCAGCTTGGGCAGCACGGCGGTCATGGCCTCGCGGGCGGCCTTGAGCTTGCTGGCGCGGATCTGGGCGCCCTCGGGCTCGTAGAACGCACGCTCGCAGGCACGGCCGCAGGGATGCGGGCAGATAGTGCCGGTAATGAACGGCAGGGCGTTGCGCTCGATGATGATGTTGAGTGCGTCCTCGTAGCGGCCCTCGTCAACAGCCGCCAAGTAGGCGGGAATATCCTGCTGGATGGGGCAGCTCGTGCGGCACGGCGTGGTAAAGCAGTCGGAAAGCGGGCTCTTGCCGGCAACCTTGCGGTCGGGTAGCGGGCGCAGCGGCTTCTTGTAGAGCGGGTTGGTGAGCGAGTCGGTCTGGATCGCGGTCACAGCCTCGAGCGAGACGCCCGCGAACGGCTTGCCATCCAGGTCGGTAAACTCGCCGGCCATCTGGCTAAAGCGCTCGTAGCCACCGGGCTTGAGCACGTCGGTCGCCAGGGTGACGGGCCAAATGCCGGCATCGTACAGGGCGCGGATGTTGTAGACCGTGGCACCGCCGGAGTAGCTTATGCGCAGTTTGCCATCAAACTGCTCGGTAATGCGGCGGGCAACCTCGATGGTCAGCGAGAACAGCGAACGGCCGGACATGTACATCTCGGTGGAGGGCAGCTCGTTCCTCGTCACGTCGACGGGGAACGTGTTGGTCAGCTTGACGCCAAACTCCAGGCCGCGCTCGGCGCACAGGGCAATCAGGCGCTCGAACATAGGCACGGCATCGGCCCACTGCAGGTCCTCGCGGAAGTGCGTGTCATCGAAGACGATGTAGTCAAAGCCCAGCTCGTTGAGGCGCTGGCGGGCAAACTCATAGCCCAGCAGCGTGGGGTTGCACTTGATGTAGGTGTTGAGACCCTTCTCGGTAATCAGATAGGTCGCGATGCGCTCGATCTCCGCCGGCGGGCAGCCATGCAGGGTGGACTCGGTGATGGAGTTGGAAACGCGTGCCGGGATGGACTCGACAAACGCGGCGTCGACATGCTCAAACTTGTCCAGGTTAGCGAGCGCCCACGTGCGGCACTCGTTCCAAACCTCGGAGCCGCTGGCGTCCTTCATGCCCTCAATGTACGCATCGACCTTGGGGCTCTTGATGCCCTCGAGGTCATAACCCACGGACATGTTGAAGACAAAACCATCCGGGCTGCCCAGGCCGTACTCGCGAGCGATCAGGTGGCAGGCAAACCATGCCTTCACGTACTCGGCAAAGGCCTGCGGAACCTCGAGCTCGGTCGACCACTCGCAGTTGTAGCACTCGTCCTGCGCCACGATGCAGGGCTTGTTCACACACTTGGAGAGCTCCTCGCCGTCCATAACCTGAACGGTCTTGAGCTCAAAGAAGCGGGAACCGGCCACGTAGGATGCCACGATGTTCTGGGCCAGCTGCGTGTTGGGGCCGGCGGCCGGGCCAAACGGAGTCTCGATGCGCTCGTCAAAAATGGGAAGCGCGCCCTCCTGGTTGGTCGTGACCATCTTGCGCACGCCAAAGACGGCGCCCTGGGTCTTGTGCTCCTCGATGATCCAGTTCATCAGCTGCGAAAACGGGATCGGCCTCATGATGTCGCTCATAATGAGCTCCTCTCTGTAACGCCCGGCGAGACCGCGCGGCGGGCGCAAATACGGTGTAGCGCTAGCACAGCGCCGGCGACCCCGCGGTGGTCGCCTATACGCGCGTCGGATGCGGCGAAACATCCGACGCGCGCGAATCTACTTGTAATTAGTAGGCGCGATCGTTGAGCGTGCTCCAGAGCTTCTTGGACTCGGCCATGGTCCACGCGTTGATCTTGTCCTCATCGATACCGACAAACTCGCGATCCTTGTACAAGACGCGGCCGTTGATGATGGTGGTACGGCAGTTTTTGCCCATCATGCCAAAGAGCATGTGGCCGTCGATGTTCTCCTCGCTCAGCGGCGTAAAGGGCTTGTAGTCCATGACGATGACGTCGGCGGCAGCGCCGGGCTCAAGCACACCGAGCTTGCGATCGAAGTACTTGCTCGCCATCTTGGCGTTGTTCTCAAACAGCATCGTCATGGCCTCGCACCAGCCCACGTTGGGCATGGCGGCGTTGTGGCGCTGAATGATCAGGAAGACCTTGAGGCTCTCGAGCATATCGTGGGTGTAGGCGTCGGTGCCCATGCACACGGGGATGCCGCGGCGGAAGAACTCGAACACGGGGGCGCAGCCCACGGCGTTGCCCATATTGGATTCGGGGTTGTTGACGAGCCAGGTGCCGGACTCCTTGACGATATCCATCTCGGCAGGCGTCACGTGGATGCAGTGGCCGAGCATGGTGTCGGGACCCAGCAGGTTGTGCTGCAGCAGGCGCTCGACGGGGCTGATACCACCGCGGTTGAGGCGGGAATCCCACACGTCGTTCATGCCCTCGCACACATGGATGTGGAAGCCGGTCAGACCGTTGTTGGCCTCGGCCATCTTATCCATGGTCTCGTCCGACAGTGTAAAGGTGGCGTGACCGCCAAACATTGCGGCGATCATGTGGTTATCGTTATCGCGACGCTCCTTGGCGGCCCACTGGGCAAACTCGGCGTTCTCGGCAATAGCCTGATCGCACTTTTCCTGGCCACGGCGGTCGGAAACCTCGTAGCACAGGCACGAACGCATGCCCAGCTCCTGAGCGGCGTCCTTAATGGTAAAGAGGCTGCCCGGGATCTCGCAGAAGCTTGCATGGTGATCGAAGATCGTGGTGACGCCATCGCGGATGGAGTCCAGAATCGTGGCGTAGGCGCTTGCCTTGGTGCCGTCGAGCGTCAGGTTGTCGTCAATCTTCCACCACTGCTGCTCAAGATTTTCCAGGAAGTTGGTGGGGTTGCAGCCCTTAATGGCAAGGCCGCGGGCCAGACCCGAGTAGATGTGGGTGTGGCAGTTGATAAGTCCGGGCATGATGAGGTTGCCCTGGGCGTCGACGTACTCGGCATCCGGGTACTTGGCCTTGAGCTCGCGCTCGGGGCCCACTTCGACGATCGTATCTCCGTCAATAGCGACTGCACCGTTGGGAATGAACGGAGTCTGAGCGTTGCGGGTAAAGACGGAACCGTTAGCGACCAGAAGCATAAATGCTCCCTTCAACATCAGAGGCGGGGTTTGACACCTCTGACATGGCGGAAGTGCGAAGCGCCGGCCTACACCGGAAACGGGCCCTCTCCCGTCAACGCTTCACCAAAGGGACAAACCCTTTGAAGTGCGGCTTGGCGCCGCATGACGTCGGCGGACGAGGCGATGCGTCCGCCGACGAATAGCACCGAATTGGCTACTTCTTGCTCTCGGGCAAGACCAGATCCACGGCAGCGTCCTTGGCAGCATCGATGTGCTGAGCCACGACCGGCGTCTGTGGAAGAATCAGGTTAAGAACAATGGCCATGATGGCGGTAGGGGTTACGGCGTTGGAGCCGATGACGGTGGACACCCAGGTGGGCATACCCTCGCCGGCAAGGCAACCGCTGGCCATCCAGATACCCAGACCAAAGACGACGGAGGTACCGACGATGGTGGTGGTGCGCTGCGTGAGGCCCTCGCGGGTGAACATGCGCACGCCGTTCATGGTGATGGTGCCAAAGACGCCGACGGTCGCGCCGCCGATGACGGGCTGCGGGATAGCGGAAAGGACGGCAGAGAGCTGCGGGAACAGACCGGCGATGGCAAAGACGGCCGCGATGATCACAAAGACCCACTTGTTGACGACCTTGTTGGAGCAGATGATGCCCACGTTCTGGCCAAGGGCGCTGGTGGGAAGACCGCCCAGCAGGCCGCCGACCATAGAGGTGAGGCCCTGGGACACGATGGCGCCGGAGAGTTCGCGCTCGGTGGGCATACGGTCGATGGAGCCCAGGCAGGCGGCGGAGACGTCACCGATAACCTGGATGGCAACCATGGGGAACACGACGGCGAGGGTAATACAGACCTCGGGATCAAACTCGAGCGCGTAGGGCATGAGCTTGGGAAGGGCGAAGACCTGAGCGGTGGCGACGCTGGAGAAGTCGATCATGCCAAAGGGGATCGAAACGATCATGCCAACGATCATGCCAAAGAACACGGACCCCAGCTTGAGCGTGCCCTTGCCAAAGTTGGCGAGCGCAAAGACCACGGCGAAGGTGATAAGAGCGACGCACCAGGCCTGCGGAGTGCCCCACAGCGGCGTACCCATACCGCCGGCCATATACTTGACGGCCGTGGGATACAGCGAAACGCCGATGGAGAAGATGACCGTACCGGTCACGACGGGCGGGAACAGCCACTTAATCTTGCTGTAGGCCAGACCAAAAAGGACCGCAACGGCACCGCCGACGATCTCGCCGCCCAGCAACGCACCAAAGCTAAAGCCCGAGGCACCCATGGCCTGCAGGGCCGGCAGGAACGCGAACGAAACGCCCATGACGATGGGCAGGCCGCCGCCGATACGACGGAAGGGAGCGAAGGCCTGAAGGGCCGTGTCGATTGCCGAAAGAATGAGCGCAACCTGAATGATGTCGGTGCTCTGCTGGCTATTAAAGCCGTAGACGCCGGCCATGATGACCGCCGGGGTAATGATGCCGGCAAACGATGCCAGTACGTGCTGAAGGGCACACGGGATCATTTCCTTAACGGGAGGCACGCCTTCGCGAGTGAACAGGGCTTCAGTGCCGTTCGTAACCGTCTCCTGGGTCATTTGACCACCAATCCTCGAAATAGTTGTTTTCGCATCTAACGCTCTATTGTGACGCAGTGCGGGGTTGAGGTTGTGCCTTCGTTGCATATCGTATTAAAGATGATTCTCATTCTCAATAATAATTTTTTGTTATCAGACTATTCTTCAGCTGAGATAACGCATTTCCGCAGGTCAGGAAAGTGTCTGGTCAAAATAACATCTTACTTTTCTTTTGGTCAACCGTTTACCGCTAAATTCCTACCGTTCGTCTGTATTACGCAATGTACCTGCGGATATACGAGATGATGAGCAGCGTGTTACCATGATAAAAAATTGTTATGAACACTTCGATAGAACCAAAAGGAGTTGCCCGTGAACGAGACCGTACGTCGCTTTTTGCCGATGGTCGATTTCCTGGAGCAGATACTCGGCAAAAACAGCGAAATCGTGCTGCACGATTTCTCGGATCCCGACCACGCCATCGTCGATATTCGCAACGGCATCGTGAGCGGCCGCAAGGTCGGCGGTCCCGCCACCGATCTGGCACTCAAGATCATGCACGACGCCAAGTATCGCGACCTGCCGTTTATTACGGGCTACGAGGGACGCGGTGCCGGTGGCAAGACGCTGGAGTCGGCGACGTACTTTATCCGTGAGGACAACAAGATCGTCGGCATGCTTTGCGTCAACACCGATCTTTCCACGATACGCTCCATCAACGCCATGACTCAGCAGCTCATGGCCTGCTTCGACGCTGTGCCAAGGCAGTCGGAGCCCGCGTCTATCGAGGTCGAAAGTCTTTCGGAGTCTACGCAGGAGCTCATCGACCGCAGTATTTCCGAGTTGCTGAGCGCGCGCGGGCTGGATGTAGCGTCGCTTGGTCAGAGCGACCGCGTTGACGTCATTCGCCACCTCAACGGCAACGGGGTGTTTATGCTCAAGGGCGCCGTGGCCTGCGCCGCCACCGCGCTGGGTATCTCGGAGCCCAGCGTCTACCGCTACCTGCAAAAAGTCCGCAAGGAAGGCTAAACGTTAACCCTTGGGGACGGAGGGAAACGGATCATTTTTGTCGCATCGCTTGACAAAAGACCCTGCAGTTCACACGCACTGCAGGGTCTTTTTTGCATGTCATGTTTTGTTTTCGCCAGCGTCTTAGAGAGCGGCGACGACCTCGATCTCGACCAGACCGCCGGCCGGAAGAGCGGCAACCTGGAAAGCGCTGCGCGCGGGGAACGGAGCCTCGAACTTGGAAGCGTAGATCTCGTTCACGGCAGCGAAGTCGGCGATGTCGGCCAGGTAGACCGTAGTCTTGACGACATCGGCAAAGGTGGCGCCGGCAGCGGTCAGCAGGGCCTCGACGTTAGCAAGGGACTGCTTAGCCTGGGCCTCGACGCCCTCGGGCATCTTGCCGGTTGCGGGGTCGATGCCCAGCTGGCCGGACAGGAACACCATGTTGCCGGTCTGGATGCCGGGGGAATACGGGCCGATGGCTGCAGGTGCGTTATCGGAAGACACGACGGTCTTGCTCATGTTTTTCTCCTTACGATCAGATAGAGAGCGTGAGCGCGGCGTTCACACCGGGAGGCACAATTCGGTCTGAACACCGCGCTTGATTTGGGATAGTACTCAAGGTTTCCGCGCGATGCAAGATTATTATCACGTTGCGAGAATATTTTATCGCTCAACGGCGCCTGTCGACCGCTGAACGGCACGACCGGACGGTGAAGCTCAAAATGATCCGTTTCCCTCCGTCCCCATCGGATCAGGTGATCCATAGGGGACGGAGGGAAACGGATCATTTTTGCTGCAAGGGCTGCTGAAGACTTTATCCTGCTTGGGCCACAGGGCTCGTCCGCCGCAACAGCACCACTATACTTTTGAGTATCTGAGCATTTTGAAAGGCAGGATATGACCGTAACCGCCAGTCGAACCACCAACCGCAGACCCGAGCTCTTGGCGCCCGCCGGAGGGCCCGAGCCCTTTGCCGCCGCACTCGCCGCCGGGGCAGACGCCATCTACTGCGGCATGGGCAGCTTCAACGCCCGCCGCAAGGCCACCAACTTTACCGACGAGGCCTTTGAGCAGGCCTGCCGTGCTGCACACCTGGCCGGGTCGCGCGTCTACGTCACGGTCAACATCGTCATCAAGCAGTCCGAGATGGGCGATGCGCTGCAACTCATCCATCGCTGCTCCACGCTGGGCGCCGACGCCTTCATCATCCAGGACTGGGGCCTGTTCTTTGAGGTCAAGCGCACCATGCCCGGCATCGAGACGCATATCTCGACCCAAGCGAACATCCATGACGACCGCGGAACCCTTTGGTGCCGCGAGCAGGGCGCCGACCGCGTGACCCTCTCGCGCGAGCTTTCCATCGACGAGATTGCCGCCATTCACGATGCCGCGCCCGATGTGGACCTTGAGGTCTTTAGCCACGGCGCCATCTGCTTTTGCTACTCGGGTCTGTGCCTGCTGTCGAGCTTTGCTATGGCGGGCCGCTCGGCCAACCGCGGCATGTGCGCTCAGCCCTGTCGCCTGCCTTACGAGCTGATCGACGAGAACGGCCGCGCGCTCTCCCCCGCCGGCCGCGAGCGCGCGCTATGCCCGCGCGACACCAACACTTCGCAGCTTGTTCGCCGTCTGTATGACGCCGGTGCCGCATCGCTCAAGCTCGAGGGCCGCATGAAGGCGCCCGATTACGTGTACTCCATCGTTGATGTGTATCGTCACGAAATTGATGACATGCTGGCAGGGGTCGCCGTTGCCAAGGACGAGGAAGCCGCCCGCCAGCGCCAGCTCAAGCGCTGCTTCAACCGCGACTTTACGCACGCCTATCAGGACGGCACCTCGGGCGACGAGATGATGAGCTACGAGCGCTCCAACAACCGCGGCCAGATCGTGGGCACGGTGCTGGGCAGCCGCCCGGCCAACCGCGATGTGCGAGGCCTCAAGCCCGACGACCGCCGTCGACGTGCCGCCATCGCCCGTATTGAGCTGTTTGAGCCCGTGGGCAAGGGCGACCTGCTGGAGCTTCGCCACGACGATGAGTTCGACCAATTCCTGACCACCATTGCCGCCGATGATGCCGCAGCCGGCGATATCATCGAGTGCCGCGTGCCCCGTAGCATGCCCGAGGGTTGCCGTGTGCGCGTGATTCGCAGTCAACGCGCCATTGACGCTGCCGGCGCCGCGCTCAAGCGCGATGTGCTGCGCCGCCGCGCCGTAGATGTGTCCGTCGTGGCGCGTCTGGGCGAGCCGTTTACCGTTACGCTCACCTGCTGCGACGACCCCGCGCTTACCGCCACCGCCACCGGCTTTACCGTCGAGGCCGCCAAGACCCGCGCCGTCGAGGCGGCAGACCTGGTTGAGCATGTGGGCCGCATGGGCTCTTCGCCCTTTGAGGCAGCGAGCTTTGACATTTCGCTCGACGCCGGCTGCGGTATGGGCTTCTCCGCCGTGCACAAGGTGCGCGCCGCCGCCTGTAAAGCGCTCGAGGAGGCCATTCTGGCACCGTACGAGGAGCGTGCGAAAACGCTCGAGTTGCCGGCGATTGTAACCAGTGATTCCCGCCCCGCGCCCGAGCATTACCGCGATGAGCCGCAGATTTGCGCCGCCGTCACCTCGCTCGAAGCCGCCGAGGCAGCGCGCGTGGAGGGTGCAACGCGCATCTACATGACCACCGACGCGCTCGATGCGGCCGGGCTCTCCCCCGCCGATGCATTTGAGCAGGGTATCGTGCCTGTACTCGACGAGGTCTGCCGCGCCGTCGACCACGAGCGCGTCGATCCCTGGATCAATGCTGGAGCCACCGTCGCCGTCGGCAATATCTCCGAGCTCGCCGTAGCCGCGCATGCCGGCGCCACGGCCGAGATTCGCTCTTGCCTGCCGGTGCACAACACGCCCTGCATGGAGGCGCTTGCCGAGCGCGGAGCCGGTGCGTTTTGGCTCTCGCCCGAAATCACGCTCGACGAGATTGTCTCGCTCGGCGCCGCCGCGCCCGCGGCTCTGGGCATCACCGTCTTTGGCCGCCCGCGCGTCATGACAAGCGAGCACTGCATTCTGCAGGTTGCCAACGGCTGCATCCACGATTGCGCCAACTGCCGCCTGCGCGCCCGCAAGCTCTCGCTCAAGAATATCGACGGAAAGGTCATGCCCGTCCGCACCGACATCCACGGCCGCTCTCGCCTGTACGATGCCTACCCCATCGACCTCACGCCGCAGGTCCCTCAGCTGCTCGATGCCGGCGTGCGTCGTCTCATGGTAGACGGAACGCTGCTCGAGACGGATGAGGTGGGCCGTGCCGTCGCCCGCGTCCGTCGTGCCATCGAAGCAGCGCAGGCCGGCCGTAAGCCCGCCGCCCGTCTGCGCGGGGCGACCTCGGGCTGCATGTTTGTGGGAATCAGCTAACCGAAAGGCTTACACGTGAACGAAGAACCTCAAGTCCTCTACTGCGACGCCTGGCTCATGGCCATCGACAAGCCCGCCGGCATGATCGTCCACGGCGACGGCACCGGCGAGCGCACGCTTACCGACTACGCCAGCGACCTGCTGCTGGCGATGGGCGACGGCTTTGCCGCGACCGACATGCAGCCGCTCAACCGCCTGGACCGCGACACCACCGGCGTAGTGCTGTTTTCGCTCGACAAGCAGACGCAGCCCGCCTTTGACCAGATGGTCATCGACCACGCATTCGGAAAGCACTACCTGGCGCTCGCCGAGGGCAAGATCGACTGGAACGAAAAGCTCATCGACAAGCCCATCGCCCGCGACCGCCACGACAGCCGCAAGATGCGCGTCGGCGCCAGCGGCAAGCCGTCTCAAACGCGCGTGAAGGTGCTCAAGCGTCTTAAGAGCCGTCGTGGCCTGCCCACGCGCTCGTATATCGATGTCGAGCTGCTCACCGGCCGCAAGCACCAAATCCGCGTGCACCTGGCAAGCGAGCGTCATCCCCTGGTTGGCGACGAGCTCTACGGCACGCCGCGTCCCTGCGGCCTGATGCTCCATGCCCACAGCGTGTCCTTTACGCATCCCGTAACCGGCGAGCACATCCACATCGAAGCCCCCTGCCCCTGGGAGCCCTAAACCACCACAATGGGGACAGGCACCTTTGTGGTGGTTTTGCCGCAATGGCCCAGCCGCGGTCCCAAAACGTCTCGATCTGTAACAGTTAGAGCCCATTTTCCGGTCTATCTGTTACAGATCGAGACATTCGAATCCCCCTTAAGGGAAAATCTTAATCTGTAACAATGACTCGGCAAAATCGGTCCCAGATGTTACAGATTTAGACTAAACCGGTAGACAACGAAAGCGGCAACGCCCGTAATGGACGTTGCCGCTTTTCTATTGAGAAAACTATTCGGTTTTCGTTACCAACCACCACAATGGGGACAGGCACCTTTGTGGTGGTTTTGGCCTTGTCCCATCGCTAGACCGTGATGACGTTGTCCATCGACTGGTACTTGGCTGGCACCTCACCCGCGGTAATAATCGTTGCGTCGCGGAAGTCCGCAAACTTGACGGGCGCCACCATGCCAAATTTGCTGGCGTCCGAGATTACGAAGCGTTTGGCGGTATGGCGCATCGAGACACGCTTGACCTGCGCTTCCTCGATATCCGGTGTGGTGAGACCTTGCTCGGCGGCGATGCCATTGGAACCCCAAAAGCCGCAGTTGAAGTTATAGCGGTCCAGAGTTGCCAAGGCATCGGGGCCGACGAGCGCCTCGGTCTCGGGCTTGAGCTCGCCGCCCAGCACAACGGTGCGCATCCCGCGCAGGGCGAGATGCTGAGCGTGAAGCACGGAATCAGTCACATAGGTGACGCCCTCAAGGCGCGGAAGATGCTCGATGAGCTTGAGGGTCGTGGAGCCCGAATCGATATACACAAAGCTATCGGGCTCCACCAGGGCCGCAGCACGGGCGCAGATGCGCTCCTTGTCATCGTTATGGAGATCACTGCGCTCGCCGATCGTCAGGTCGCGCGTCACATGCGCGCGCTCCAGACTCGTCGCGCCTCCGTGTACCTTGGCGATACGGTGTGCGCGGTCGAGCGTCTGCAGGTCGCGCCGAATGGTAGACGCCGTCACGCCCAGGGCCTCAGCAAGCTCCGGCACGGTAACCGAGCCGGCCTGCTGCACCATCGACACGATCGCGTTGAGCCTATCTTCCGCAAGCATCGCTTACTCCTCCTCGGGGTACACGACTCCCCAATCGGCGCGGAGCTTGGTCATCAGATCCATAACATCAGAAGCATAGCCTAGAAGCTCGCGCTTCGAATCATCGCCAGCAACGGCCTTCTCCAGGTCGGCCATCTCGTAGCACAGTGCGTAGGCTTCGGTGCCAGCGTGGACCTCCTCACGGTGACCGTCCGCAGTCCACACGATGGTCGCATGGTCGGCGCGCGGATACTCGTTGACCTCGATATAGCACTTATCGAAACTGATGACCGAGCGCTTGGGCTGTTTGGAGTGGAGCGTAAGGCTCACGACGCCCAGCTGCTGCTCAGCATTACGGCAGACAATGCCACCCGCAACGTCAACGCCAGTCTCGCAGGTATTGCCCAGCGAGACGACCTCGGCGGGTTGGCTGGCCATAAACAGGCGCATGACGGAGAGCGCATACACGCCAATGTCGAGCATGGCGCCGCCGGCAAGGCTACGGTTGTAGAAACGATTGGTCAGATCGCCGTACTCCTTGTAGCTGCCAAAGTTGAGCTGAGCGAGATTCATGTGGCCAAACTCGCCAGCATCCATGCGACGGCGCAGCTCCTGATACAGCGGCATGTGAAGCACCGTGGTGGCGTCCATAAGGACCACGTTGTGCTCGTCGGCGATGGCACGGGCCTCGTCGAGCTCGGCAGAGTTAAGGGTAATGGCCTTCTCGCAGAGCACATGCTTGCCGGCGGTCAACGCGGCACGCAGATAGGTGATATGCGTGTTGTGCGGCGTGGTGATATAGACGGCGTCGATGTCCGGATCGGCGTAGAGGTCCTCAACCGTCTCGTACACCTTCTCGACGCCATACTGCTCGGCAAAAGACTGGGCCTTGGACAGCGTACGGTTGGCGACACCCGCGAGTTTGCGGCCGGCCAGAGCGAGGGACTGGGCCATCTGGTTGGCGATAACGCCGCACCCGATCACGGCCCAGCGGAGCTCGGGGGCCGTAAAGATATCATCGGGGAACGGCTGATCCTGGACCGAGGCAAACGCCGCCTTTGCGGCTGCCTCGGCGTCGAGCGGAGCCTGTTTGGAATCTGCCATCATGTGCCTCCTGAGTCATCGAAGGTTCTTCATTTCTAACAGCCCTATATTCGCACAATTGCGCGCGTATTTGCTCGTATTTGCGTGTCTATTTGCTTTTCAGTCACTATTTAGCCATAGTTTGCGCATGTTTGCGCCGTTACACGCATTATCGCGCAATAATATGCGCATAAATGCGCGTGCGAAAGTCTTTGCGAAACATAAAGGGGCGAAAAAACAAAGCCCTAAAAGACAGAGAAGGCTGTATTACTTCACCCCTCTGGGGGCATCAGACATCAAAGGACCGTCCCAAATTGCCGGCACCTGAGGACTGTCCCTAAGTACCGCTTTCGTTGAAGCCCATCCCAGATGGCCAGATATATTAATCTAAAGACTGTCCTCATAGGCTAGTCGTTTAAGAACGTCCCAAACGACCAGTCATGTAAGTCTGTCCCCAATGAGTGTATGCTTACCCAGTTAGGGTACTCATTTAAGTCTGTCCCCAATGAGTAGGGATACCAAATGAGTGGGGATAGAAAAAGGCCCGGGTGCCGTGGCATCCGGGCCATTGCTAGCAACTTGATGTTGCGGGCAGCTTAGAACTTGTGGCCGCACTTCTTGCAGACGCGCAGCTTGTTCTTGCCGTCCTTCTCGTGACCGACGCGGGTAACCTTACCGCACTCGGGGCAAACGAGATTGACGTTGGAGGCATCGATGGGAGCCTCCTGCGAAACGATGCCGCCCTGCTGGTTGGCAGCGTTGGGCTTGACGGCCTTCTTGACGACCGAAACGCCCTCGACAACGACCTTGTTCTCTGCGGGGAGAGCACGCAGGATAACGCCCTGCTTGCCGCGATCCTTACCAGAGAGAACCTGGACCTTATCGCCCTTCTTGATATACATATATCTCCCCTAACTACAGGGTCTCGGGAGCGAGCGAGACGATCTTCATGTACTTCTTGTCACGAAGCTCGCGAGCGACGGGCCCGAAGATACGGGTGCCGACGGGCGAACCATCGTTGTTGATGACAACGCAGGCGTTCTCATCAAAGCGAATGTAGGAGCCATCCTTGCGGCGGATCTCCTTAACGGTGCGAACGACGACGCAACGGACAACGTCCTTCTTCTTGACGTTGGCGCCAGGGGTAGCCTCCTGGACAGCACCGATGAACACATCGCCGATGCCTGCATAACGACGCTTGGAACCGCCAAGCACCTTGATGCAGCGAATCTTGCGAGCGCCGGAGTTGTCGGCGACGTTCAGCATGGTTTGCATCTGAATCATGGTAGATGTTCCTCCGAACTAAGAACCGAAGAGAGGTGCGCAGCCTTTATACGGCCCGTGGTATGCAAGCCAGGCATACGCACATCTTCGGAAACGTACAAGTCGTAAGAGCGACTGCTTATTTAGCGCGCTCGACGACCTCGATGAGGCGCCAACGCTTCATCTTGGACATAGGACGGGTCTCCATAACGCGGACGGTATCGCCCACGCCAGCCGTGCACTCCTCGTCGTGAGCGTGCAGCTTCTTGGAGCTGGTCATCATCTTGCCGTACTTGGGGTGACGCTTGCGCTCGGTGATGGTGACAACAATGGTCTTGGCACCGGAGACGGAGGTAACGACACCCGTACGGACCTTACGCGAGTTACGCGAATCAGTCATGTTCTCTCCTTAGGTCCTACTCGGCGACAGCGGACTTCTCCGCTGCGATCTCGCGGGCGCGCTGCTCCGTGAGGACGCGAGCGATGTCCTTCTTCACGGTGTTGACGCGAGCGGTGTTGTCCAGCTGGCTGGTGGCCATCTGGAAACGAAGGTTAAAGAGCTCGGCGCGCATTTCCTTCAGCTTCTCAACGAGCTGAGCGTCCGAGAGCTCACGAATCTCTGCGGGCTTCATTAGTTCTCCTCCTTGGCGGCGGCGGCGTCCTCAGCAGCCCACTTGGCCTCGAGAGCGGCCTCCTCAGCCATCTCCTTCTCGATGCGCTGCTCAGCGTTCTTAGCAGCAACAATCTTGGTCTTGATGGGAAGCTTGTGCTGTGCAAGACGCAGAGCCTCGCGAGCGACCTCCTCGGGCACGCCCTTGACCTCGAACATGATGCGGCCGGGCTTGACGACGGCCACCCACTCCTCGGGGTTACCCTTACCAGAACCCATGCGAGTCTCAGCAGGCTTCTTGGTGATGGGCTTATCGGGGAAGATCGTGATGTACACACGACCGCCACGCTTCATGTAGCGGGTCATGGCAATACGAGCGGCCTCGATCTGACGGTTGGTGATCCAATGGGCCTCGAGAGCCTGGATACCAAACTCGCCGAAATGCAGCTCGGTATTACCCTTGGCCTGGCCCTTCATGGAGCCACGCTGCACCTTGCGGTGAAGAATACGCTTAGGGGCAAGCACTACTGACCCCTCCTCTCGGAGTTACGACGACGAGGACGGGAAGAGCCCTCGAGTGCAGGGTTGGGAACAGGCTGGCCCGGGAGCTTCTCGCCCAGGTAAATCCAGACCTTCACGCCGCAAGCGCCCATGGTGGTGCTGGCGACAGCCGTGCCGTAGTCGATCTTGGCACGGAGGGTGTGCAGAGGCACGCGACCCTCGCGGTACCACTCACGACGGCCCATCTCGGCACCGCCGAGACGACCGGAGCACTGGATACGGATGCCCTTAGCGCCGGCCTTGCGGGCGGACTGGACAGCCTTGCGCATAGCGCGACGGAAGGCAACGCGGCCCTCGAGCTGCTCGGCGATAGACTGAGCAACGAGGTTGGCGTCGAGCTCGGGGCGCTTGATCTCGACAACGTCGACGGAGAGCTGGCCCTTGGAGACGCCAGCGACCTTCTCGAGCTCGGTACGGAGGGTATCGATCTCGGCACCCTTCTTACCGATGACAACGCCGGGGCGAGCAGTGAGGATGATGACCTTCACCTTGTCGCCAGCGCGCTCGATCTCGACGCGGGAGACAGCTGCGCGGGAAAGACGCTTCTCGAGGTACTTACGAATCTCGAGATCGTTACCGAGGGTCTTAGCGTAATCCTTCTCTGCGAACCAGCGGGAGCGCCAGTTCTCGGTGATGCCAAGACGGAAGCCGGTGGGGTAGACTTTCTGACCCATACAGCTTTACGCCTCCTTTCGAGGAGCAACGACGACGGTGATGTGGGAAGTACGCTTCAGAATGCGAGAAGCGGAACCCTTGGCGCGGGGACGGATGCGCTTAAGCGTCGGACCCTCGTCAACATAGGCAGCGGCGACAACCAGGTTGTCGGCACGCAGACCGTTGTTGTTCTCGGCGTTCGCAACGGCGGAACGGAGAACCTTCTCGACATCCACGGCGACGGTGCGGTCGCAGAAGTGGAGGATGTCGAAGGCCTGAGCGACAGGCTTGCGGCGGATCAGATCGACCACCAGGCGGGCCTTGCTGGGGGAAACACGCACGTACTTAGCGACGGCGCGAACCTCGGTGGCCTCAGTTTCAATAGACTTAGTTGCCATTTACGGTTAACCCCCTATTTGGCCTTGTGGCCACGGAACGTACGAGTCGGCGCGAACTCGCCGAGCTTGTGACCAACCATGGACTCGGTAACATACACGGGCACATGCTTGCGGCCGTCGTGGACGGCGATGGTGTGACCAACCATCTCGGGGAAGATGGTGGACGCGCGAGACCAGGTCTTCACGACGTCCTTCTTGCCAGCCTCGTTCATCGCGGTGATACGCGAGAGAAGGCGAGTCTCCACGAACGGGCCCTTTTTGAGACTTCTGCTCATAAGTGCTTTCTCCTAAAACTCGGTATCCGAAATTACTTCTTACGGCGACGAATGATGTGCTGGTTCGAGACCTTCTTCTTCTTGCGCGTACGAAGGCCCTTCGTCGGCTTACCCCAGGGGGTAACAGAGGGACGACCAGAGGTGTGGTTCTTGCCCTCGCCACCGCCGTGCGGGTGGTCGACAGGGTTCATGACGGTACCGCGGACGGTCGGGCGCACGTTCATGTGACGCTTACGGCCGGCCTTGCCGATGACGATGTTGGCGTGATCGGCGTTGCCGACCTCACCGACGGTGGCGCGGCAGGTAACGAGGATGCGGCGCATCTCGGAGGAAGGCATACGGACGATAGCGTACTTGCCCTCCTTACCCATCAGCTGGCAGGAGTTACCGGCGGAACGGGCGATAGCAGCGCCCTTGCCCGGCTGGAACTCGACGGCGTGGATGAGCGTACCGACGGGGATGTCGGCGAGGGGCAGAGCGTTGCCCGGCTTGATGTCGGCGTCAGACCCGGACATGATGGTCTGACCGACCTCGAGGCCCTTGGGGGCCAGGATGTAGCGCTTCTCACCGTCAGCGTAGTGCAGCAGAGCGATGCGAGCGGAACGGTTCGGATCGTACTCGATCGTGGCAACCTTGGCGGGCACGCCGTCCTTGTTGCGCTTGAAGTCGATCACGCGGTAACGACGCTTCACGCCGCCGCCCTGGTGGCGGGTGGTGATGCGGCCGTTGTTGTTACGACCGGCCTTCTTGGGCAGGGGCTCGAGAAGAGACTTCTCGGGCTTGGTGCAGGTGATCTCGGAGAAATCGGAGATCGTCTGCCAACGCCTACCAGCGGAGGTCGGCTTAAGGTGCTTTACAGCCATTACAATCCCTTTCAATAGGAATCCGTTAGCCATCGCAGACAGGGATTCGAGGTTCTGCCTCGGGTGCGATGACACCGGACGTATACACGGTTCCGGGCGTGTCCATTTTATACGCCCAAAACCTTGAGCTCTCGCCTCCCCTAGTTGGGAGGCATGAGCTCACTCAACAGCAGCGAGTCTTAGGCCTGGTTGCCAAAGACCTCGATGGTGTCGCCCTCGGCCAGCGTGACGATGGCCTTCTTCCAAGAACGGGTCTTGCCGGCGACATAGCGCACGCGCTTGGTCTTGGGCTTGACCGTCAGGGTGTTCACGCGAACGACCTTGACGCCGAAGATCTCCTCGACAGCGTCCTTGATCTGATACTTGTTAGCATCCTTGGCGACCTCGAACGTGTACTTGTTCAGCTCCATGCCGGAGAAGGAACGCTCGGACACGATCGGACGGATGATGATCTCGTGGGCGGTCATTTATGCAAGCACCTCCCCGAAGTGAGCGGCGATGTCGGCGGGCATCAGCACAGCGTTGTTGTTGACGAGGTCGTAGGTGTTGGCCTCATCGGCGGTGATGATGAACGTCTTGGGAATGTTGCGGAACGACAGGTAGGCGTTGACGTCCTCATCGCGAACGATGATGGTCAGACGCTTGCCCTCAAGGCCGAGAGCCTTGAGCATGGCGACGGCAGCCTTGGTGGAAGGCTTCTCGAAGCCGTAGTCGTCGACGAGCACGAGCTCGCCATCGGCCAGCTTGGCGGACAGCGCGGAGCGCATAGCCAGCTTGACCTCCTTGTTGTTCATACGCTTAGCGTAGGAACGGGGCTTGGGGGCGAAGACAACGCCACCGTGACGCCACTGGGCAGCACGGATGGAACCCTGGCGGGCACGGCCGGTGCCCTTCTGACGCCAAGGCTTCTTGCCGCCACCGGAAACCTCAGAGCGACCCTTAGCAGACTGGGTGCCCTGACGCCAAGAGGCCATCTGGCACTTGACGATGTGGTGCATAACGTGGATGTTCGGCTCGATGCCGTACACCTCAGCGGCGAGCTCGGCCTCGGCGACCTTCTTGCCCTCGCTGTTCTTTACTTCAAACTTTGCCATTTAAGTGTTCTCCTTGGTATGACGCTGGGCTAAATGGGCTGGGCCCTTAGGCCATACGGATGGCGACGAGACCATTCTTGGCACCCGGGACAGCGCCCTTGACCAAGATGAGGTTCTGCTCGGCATCGATGCGGACAACGGAAAGGTTCTTGACGGTAACGCGCTCGTTACCCATGTGACCGGCCATCTTGACGCCCTTGAGGACGCGCGCAGGATAGGCGCACTGACCGATAGAACCGGGGTGACGCTGGAAGTGAGAACCATGCGTCATAGGACCGCGGCGCTGACCCCAGCGCTTGATGCGACCCTGGAAGCCCTTACCCTTGGAGGTACCGATGACGTCGACCTTCTCGACATCAGCGAAATCAGCGACGGTGACGACCTCGCCGACCTTGTGCTCCTCGCCGTTCTCGACGCGGACCTCACGAAGGAAGCGGACAGGCTCGACGCCAGCCTTGGCGAAGTGACCAGCCATGGGCTTGTTCACGTTCTTGGCCTTGATGTCGCCGAAACCGATCTGGACGGCGTCATAGCCGTCGGTTGCCTGAGTTTTAACCTGCGAGACAGCGCAGGGGCCAGCCTGGATGACCGTGACGGGAACGACGTTATCGTTCTCGTCCCAAACCTGGGTCATGCCAATCTTGCGGCCGAGAATCATGCTGATCAAGATATGATCCCAACTCTCGCGTGGTCTTGGGACAATGCGTACACCACCGAGCATACGCCCCTAGAGGACCACTACTTACACGACGTGCTCCCCAGCCTTGTATTTCGCCCGGACTACCTGACAACCCTATTAAGCAGGCATTTTGTTCAGCCAGAATACTCCCCTGGTTACACACAGCTGTTTAGTATACACGGCTGCGGGCGTATCCATCGAGATTCATATTTCACTCACATTGTTTACGCAGGTAAAGTGCGTGGCACGTTCCCAGTGTGCGGCGGAGGGGGCGGGCCTGAGACATATTAAGGTTGCTGCTCTACAGTCCTGCTCACGACGGAGAGCACATTAAGTGCTCTCCTGTTCGTGCGGAACTCGCGACAACCTTAATATGTCTCAGGCCCGCCCCCTCCGCCGCACACTGGGAACGCCACGTTGATGTCTGCTAAACCTTGCTCGCTCAGGCTAATGACTTTGTTGGGGATCGATAATTTGCCGCAAGGTGAACTTGGATTGAGGCGTATCGCCCTCTTCTCCCGACTTTTCCTCGTCAAAATCGAAGATCATGATGGCGCAGTTGGGGAGTTTTGTTGGGAGCTCGAAGCCCTCTGGGGCTGTAGCCTTGATGAATTGGCGGCTGGCACTGCCGTGGCTTACTGCTAGGAGGGTTTCGATACCCTCGGAGCCTATGAGATTGGTGAGGGTGTCTACCATGCGCTCTTGCAGCGCCTGGCTTCCTTCTCCTCCGAATGGGATTAAGTCCTCGCCTGGATCCCAGACGTCAGTGGGTAGCGCGTCGTGCGGGCCCTCTTCGAAGGTGCCGTAGCAGCGCTCGATAATGCCTTCGCAGGGCTCAACGTCAGCGTCTGCGCCGAGGAGCTCGGTTGCGACGAGGCTTGCCGTGGCCATGGCTCGGCCCAAAGGGGAGGAGACCACTTTGTCGGGAACGACGTTGTGGGCTTTGAGCCACGCGGCTGCCATCCCGGCTTGCTGGCGACCCAGGTCGGTCAGCGGTGAATCGCAGCGGCCCTGGACCAGCTTTTTGACGTTGAACTCCGTCTGACCGTGGCGGAGTAGATACAGCTTTTTCATGCTCTCCCCTTCTGCATAACCTGCTTTGCCGGCACAGCCTTACTCGTGGGTATGCCCTACGTAGTCTTCGTCGATCGTAATCTTGGCAATCGACTTGGGATATTCCGATTCGACCCTCTGGGCTAACGCGCGTTTGAGTTCATCGGCTCCCATGTCCAAATCCGAGGGTCGCACGCAGTCAAAAATCACATTGGTGTGCGTGGGGCCCGGCACGCAACGCAGATCGTGAATCGAAAGGCGGCCATCAATCTCCTGGGCCATTGCGTTGATGCGCAGGCGCATGCTCGCCACATTTGAATCGTCGGTCACGATGGGATCGTAATGGAGCGTGACGATCATACCGTCTTCGTTCCTAAATGCCTGCTCAATATTGTCGAGTGTGTCGTGACTTTCCAGCGGGCTGGCCTCGGCCGCCATCTCGGCGTGCGCACTTGCAAACTTCCTGCCCGGACCATAATCGTGAACCATAAGGTCGTGGACGCCCAAAACGCCGGGGTAGCTCATGATCTTGTCTCGAATGTGCTTGACCAGCTTAGGATCGGGCGCCTGGCCCAAAAGCGGGCTCACTGTATCTTGGATAAGCTCAAAACCACTCCAGCCAATATAGGCGCCAACGGCAAGGCCGACCCATGCGTCAAGATTGATGTGCGTCACCTGCGAAACAATTGCGCACAGTAACACGGCGCCCGTAGCAAGAACATCGTTCTTGGAATCCTGCGCGGTCGCATGCAGCGTCTCGGACTCAATGCGGTCACCGAGCTTTTGGTTGAGGGCCGCCATCCACAGCTTTACAACCATCGAAAGTGCCAGGACTGCCACCAGGGCAAGCGAGAACTCGACAGGTTCGGGGTGGATGACGCGCTCAACCGAGGACTTGATAAGCTCAAGGCCGATCAGCAGTACGAGCGCCGCCACGACCAGACCCGAGAGATACTCGTAGCGACCGTGGCCGTAAGGATGCTCGGGGTCGGCCGGCTTGCTCGCCAGCTTAAAGCCCAGCACGCTCACGATGTTCGAGCTAGCATCGGACAGGTTGTTCATGGCATCCGCCACAATCGAAACCGATCCCGAAACCACACCAATTGCGCCCTTCGCAGCACATAGTGCCACATTGGCGAGAATACACACCACGCCCGTCAACGTGCCCACGCGCGCACGGTCGCCCTGCGCACGCTTAACAATCCACTCGACCATCTACATCCGCCCCCACGGTACTACCTATATATCTATTGCTCAAACGGATTGTAGTGTAGCCACTTTGTCCCCCAGATACAAAAAGGCCGCGACCCACACGGGCCACGGCCTTGGAGCATGGCAAAGGAATCGTCCTTTTGTCGCACAGGTTTATGCGCTTAGTTCAGCAGCGCTCGCCACTGTTTCTGGCGAATCGGCTCCGTCCCCCGTCGCCTGCTCCGTCGTCTGCTCCTTCGCCGGCACCACGCCAAAGCAGTAGCTCAGCGCCGCAGACACCGCAAATGCCACACCGCCGGCAACGCAGCACCACAGCAGGTTCGAAATACCGCCCGTAGCAAAACCAATGACCATAAGGACATTCGTCATGCCGATGGTATAGGCCGTAACGTGGCCCACGGCTGCAACAAGGCCTCCGACGGCACCGCCAATGGCCATGCACGTCAGGCACCTGCCATATTTAAAGCCGCAACCGTACAGCGCCGGCTCGCTTACGCCGCCAAGAACACCCGAGATTGAATAGCCCAGCATGAGCGCCTTCTCGTCCTTATCCGCAACGCGGAGCGACGCGCCAAAGGGCATACCCCAAACGGCAAACGTTGCCATCGTCGCGGCGATCAGGATGCACGAATCCGTTCCCACACTCATAAACTGCGCGTAGGCGAGCGATAGGACGACGTTGCTGACGCCCGCGATCTTAAGGAACTCCCAGCCCGCGGCAAGCCCCATGAGCGTGAGCAGCGACACGATGCCACCGGAATTGCCAAGCATAAACATAAGCTGGCCCAACAGCATGCCCAGATAGCTGCCCGCCGGCGCCGTGATACACAGCGAAACCGGAACCATGACGAGCATGGTTGCAAACGGAACGAACGAAAACGCCACGGCCTTAGGGATAACGCGCTGAAAGAAACACTCCACTCGCCATAGCACGGGCACCGAGATGAGAATCGGAATAACAGTCGTCGTGTAATCGTTGACCGGCGCGGGAAGCAGACCATACACGGAAGTCATCGATGCCCCCGTCGTCGATGCGGCATCGACGAGCTTAAGCAGATCGGGCGCAATCAATACGCCGCCCAGCATCATGCCCAGCTGCTCCGAGCAACCGAGCTGGCGGGCGGCCGCCCAACCAAGATAAATGGGCAAAAAATAGTAGCCGGCGTTATAGAGCCAACTGTAGAACAGGCGATAGATTTCGGAATCGGCAGACCACAGGCCCAGCATGCCTTCGCCCATAATGACGGCGACGGTGCGGAACAACGCCGCGCAGACAATAAACGGCAGCGCCGACATCATGCTTTTGGACAGATAGTCCACCACAGCCATGGCGTTTGATGAAACCGACGTTGTAAACGAGGTGTTAGAAACTTGTGGCATGAAACGCCTTTCCCAATGTGACATGCGGACCATCCCTTTGTCACATCGTGCGGTACTGACCGATTGCGCGGTACTTTTCGTAGCGGAGGTTTGTGAGGGTCGCGTCGTCGAGCCGCCCAAGCGTATCGAAGGCATCAAATGCCGAGGACATGACGGCACCGGCGATCTCCTCATGCGACAGGCCCCTATCGTCAACAATGCCGTCGATGATGCCGAGCGCCAACAGATCGGGGGCCGTGAGCTTAAGCGCCTCGGCGGCCTCATTCGCGCGCTCGGTATCCTTCCATAGAATCGACGCACAGGCCTCGGGGCTCACGACCGAATAGGCCGAGCTCGAGAGCATCAGGATGCGGTCGGCCACGGACAGCGCCAGCGCGCCGCCAGAGCCACCCTCGCCCGTCACCACCGAGACAATCGGCGCCTTAAGGCCGCTCATCTCCATGAGATTCTGGGCAATCGCCTCGCCCTGGCCGCGCTCCTCAGCACCGATGCCGCAAAACGCACCCGAAGTATCGACCAGGCATAGAACCGGTCGACCAAACTTTTCGGCCTGGCGCATCAGACGACGCGCTTTGCGATAGCCCTCGGGATGCGCCATGCCAAAGTTGCGGCGCATACGCTCTTTGGTCGTGGTGCCGCGCTCGATGGCGATGACCGTTACGGGGCGTCCGTCTTTCCAGCCGATGCCAGCCACCACAGCGGCGTCGTCGCCAAAGTAACGGTCGCCGTGCAGCTCCACAAATCCATCCAGGCCCAGCGAGATCATCTCACCCGCCGTGGCGCGATCTGCCGAGCGGGTCTGCTTGACAATCTCGAGCGCGTTTTTTGGTGCCGGCGAGCGCTTAAACAAGTGTCCCAGCTTTTTGCCGCGGCGACCCGTATGCACAATCTCATGCGGTGCCCCCAGGCCGGGCGCGTGTCCTTCGTGCAGCGCCAGCAGCTCTCCCACCGTGAGCGCAATCTCGCCACGCGGAACAACGGCATCGCAAAAGCCGTGCTCCAGCAAAAACTCGGAGCGCTGGAATCCCTTGGGCAGGCGCTTGTGCATGTTCTGCTCGATCACGCGCGGGCCGGCAAATGCCGTCAGGGCATCGGGCTCGGCCAGGATAATATCGCCCTCCATGGCAAAGCTCGCGGTTACGCCTCCGGTCGTGGGGTCGGTGAGCACCGTGATATACAGACCGCCCGCCTCGCTGTGGCGCCTAACCGCCGCAGAAATCTTGGCCATCTGCATAAGCGACGTCACGCCCTCTTGCATGCGTGCACCGCCCGAAACGGTAAAGCCGACAACTGGCAATCCCAGCTCGGTCGCATGCTCAAATGTGCGACAGATCTTCTCGCCCACCACGGAACCCATCGAGCCCATCATAAAGTTGGCGTCCATAAAGAAGAGCGCGGTATCGCAACCGCAGATTTTGCCCCTGCCGCACACAACGGCGTCGCGCTCGCCCGAACGCTCGCACACGCTCTTAAGCTTGTCGGCATAGCCGGGAAACGAGAGGAAGTCCTCCGACGCCAGATTGGCATCCCATTCCTCAAACGTGCCCTCGTCGACCGTCATGCGCATGCGCGCGCGACCGCTCACGCGAAAGTGTTTGCCGCAACGAGGGCAGACCTCGAGGTTGTCGTGCAGGCGTGCTTCATCGATCACGCGGCGACACTCCGGGCACTTGATAAACACGTGGCGCGCGGGAAACTCGGCGCACGACTCGGTCATCGGCCCCTCGAGGACGTTGACCGTCTTTGCTTTTCTATTCATCAGCATAGAGATGCCCCATCAGATCGGTGTGGTACATGCCCGACAAGAACTCGTCGTTTGCCAGCACGTCGAGCTGAAGCTCGCTGTTTTCGCTCACGCCCTCAATCACGAGCTCGCCCAGGGCCGAGCGCATCTTGCGAATGGCGCCGTCACGCGTGGGCGCACACACGATGAGCTTGCCGAGCATGGAGTCGTAGTACGGCGGAACTTTCGCACCGGTAAACATGGCGGAATCCCAGCGCACGCGCGGACCACCCGGCACACGCAACGCGGTGACCGTTCCGCATGACGGCAGAAAGTCCGGCGTTTCGGCATTGATGCGGCACTCCATGGCGTGGTTGCGGACCGGCATGTCCTCCTGCTCAAAGGGCAGAGGCTGGCCGGCTGCCACGCGCAGCTGCCACTTGACCAAGTCGGTATCGGTCACAAACTCTGTAACCGGATGCTCCACCTGCAAGCGCGTGTTCATTTCCATAAAGTAGAAATTGCCGTCGTCCGAATACAGAAACTCGATGGTACCGGCTCCTTCGTAGCCGACGGCACGAGCCAGGTCACGCGCTGCCTTGTGCATGCGAGCACGAATGTCGTTGTGTCCGTCGAGGCACGGCGCGGGACTCTCTTCGATCAGCTTTTGGTTGCGACGCTGCACCGAGCACTCGCGCTCGCCGAGCGAAAATACATGGCCCTGCTTATCGGCCATAATCTGCACCTCAACGTGGTGCGCCGGCGCGACGAACTTCTCCATGTAGCACTCGCCGTCGCCAAAAACGGCCTCGCCCTCGGCACGCGCCTCGATGAACGCCTTTGCCGCATCTTCCACGCGCTCGACCTTGCGAATGCCGCGACCGCCACCGCCCGCGCGCGCCTTAATGAGCACGGGACAGCCAATGCGCTCGGCCTCGGCCGTCGCCTCCTCGGGACTTTTGAGCAAATCGCAGCCCGGCACGATGGGCACGCCCGCCGCGGCAGCCGTTCGGCGTGCGGCGTCCTTGTCGCCCATGCTGTCGATCACCTCGGCCGAAGGACCGACAAAAGCCAGGCCATACTTGTCGCAGTCGCGTACAAAGCTCGCCTTCTCGGAAAAGAAGCCATAGCCGGGATGAATTGCCTTAGCTCCCGACTTTACGGCACAGGTGAGCACAGCATCGTCGTTGAGGTAGCTCTCGGCAAGACGCGGACCGCCGATGCAATACGCCTCGTCGGCAAGCTGCACGTGCAGCGCGTCCGCATCGGCCGTGGAATAAACGGCGACGGTCTTGATGCCCATATCGCGGCACGCGCGGATAACACGGACCGCGACTTCGCCGCGGTTGGCGATGAGCACTTTGTCGAACATGAAGCCTTCCTTAACTTTCGTGCATGAGTGCAAAAGACATGTCGGCGCGGCAACAGACCTCACCGTTGACGCTTGCAGTACCCGTCGCAAAGCGGAACGGCCCGCGCGCACGCGTGATGGAGCACACCAGATCCACCGTATCGCCCGGGCGCACCGGACGCTTAAAGCGCACCTTGTCCAGACTCGTGTAGAACGGCGTCGCGCCGCGCGCCTCCTCATCGCCCATCAGCAACACGCAGCAGTTTTGGGCGAGCATCTCGCACTGGATCACGCCGGGGACCACCGGGTTTCCCGGAAAATGCCCCTGCAAAAAGTATTCGTCGCCCGTAATCGTGATCTTGCCGTGGGCCTCGTCGCCCACCAGCTCGGCTTCGTCGAGCAAAAGCATCGGCTCGCGATGCGGTAACAGCTTCTTGAGCTCTTCTTTGTTCATGGATATCACCTATCCGATCCTCATGAGGCAGCTGCCAAACTCCACGAGGTCGCCGTCGGCCACGCAGATCTCGAGCACCTCGCCGTCTGCCTCGGCCGTCACCTCGTTGAGAACCTTCATGGCCTCGATAATGCAGAGGGTCTCGCCGGCCTTGACCTTAGAGCCCACGTGCACAAACGGCTCGTCGCCCGGCGCCGGGGCAGCATAGAAAACGCCGACCATGGGAGCGGTCACCTCGGTGCCCTTGGGCTCCGGTGCGGCGGCAGGTGTCTGCGCGGCGGGCTCCGGTGCGGCAGGCGCGACTGTGGGAGCTGCAACTGGAGCGGCCATAGCGCTCGGCATGGGCATGGGCACGGCAACCGGCTGTGCGGCGCTCGCGCGCTCGAGTTCGACCGCGGTGCCATCGGGCTCCTCAACGCGCACGCGCGTGAGGCCGCGGTCCTCCATAACATCGGCTATCTCGGCAAGTCTTTTGGAATCCATGCTCTAGCTCCTCGTATATCTACGCAGCGCGATGGCGGCGTTGTGCCCGCCAAAGCCTAGGTTGGTCGAAAGCGCCCAGGTAAGGTCGGCGCGAACTGCGCGATTGGGCGTGTAGTCAAGATCGCAGGCGGGATCGGGCGTGCGGTAGTTAATGGTCGGCGGCACCACGCCCTGCTCGAGCGCCATGGCGCAGGCCATGACCTCGATGGCGCCCGTGGCACCGATCATGTGGCCGGTCATCGACTTAGTCGACGAGACGTGCGCGGCGCGCGCCGCGTCCTCGCCGAGCGCACGCTTAATGCCCGCCGTCTCGGACGAATCGTTGAGCTTGGTCGATGTGCCGTGAGCATTGATGTAGAGACCCTCGGAAGGCCTGACGTCGCCCTCGGTCACCGCCAGCGATATCGCGCGGGCAATGCCGGCAGCCTCGGGATCAGGACTCGTGATGTGATAGGCATCATCGGTGTTGCCGTAGCCCACGACCTCGGCATAAATGTGCGCACCGCGCGCCTGCGCATGTTCCATGCTCTCGAGCACAAGCACGCAGGCGCCCTCGCCCATCACAAAGCCGTCGCGGTCTGCATCGAACGGACGGCAGGCCGTCGCGGGATCGGGGTTGGTGGTCAATGCACGGCAGGACGTAAAGCCCGCAACGGCATCGGGGATAATTGCAGCCTCGGCGCCGCCCGCGAGGATCGCGTCGGCATAGCCGTGCTTGATGGCGCGGAACGCCTCGCCCACCGCATGGGCCGAGGTTGCGCACGCGGTCACCACGGGCAGGGTCGGGCCCTTTGCCTTGTGGCGGATTGCGATATTGCCCGATGCCATGTTGGGGATCATCATCGCGATCATATAGGGCGATGCGCGGCGGGGCCCACGTTCGGCAATCGTATGGACGTTGTCGACGAGCGTCGTCATGCCGCCCACGCCCGAGCCCACGTAGACGCCCAGGCGCTCTCGATCGATGGCGCCTTCGACATCAAAACCCGCATCGCGCATGGCCTCGTCCGAAGCCGCCATCGCAAACTGAACGCAGGGGTCCAGATGCTTTGCATCACGCTTGCCAAAGTACTCGTTGCCGTCAAAGCCCTTGACCTCGGCCGCTACCTTGACGGCAAACGCATCGGTATCGAAGTGCGTAATCGGGCCGATGCCGCACGTGCCAGCGCACATTGCCGCCCAGGTGGCAAGCGCGGTGTTGCCGAGCGGCGATACGGCACCTATGCCGGTGATTGCAACTCTCTGTTCCATCATGGTCTCCTCATCCAAGCCGTTCTTCGGCCCTGGTTTCTACATCGCCATTCCGCCGTCGACGCGTATGACTTCGCCCGTAATGTAGGCAGCCGCATCGCTCACTAAAAATCGCACCACACCGGCCACCTCTTCGGGCTGCGCCATACGCTTAAGGGGAATCTGCTCCTCGGTTACCGTACACACCTTCTCCGAGAGCTTTGCCGTCATATCGGTCTCGACAAACCCGGGAGCGACCGCGTTCACTCGTACGCCGCGGGGCGCAAGCTCGCGCGCCACCGCCTTGGTCAGGCCGATCACGCCCGCCTTGGAGGCAGCGTAGTTGGCCTGCCCGGCATTGCCCATCAGGCCCACAACCGAGCTCATGTTGACGACACAGCCGCCGCGCTGGCGCATAAAGGTCTTGGTGAGCGCACGCGTCGTGTTAAACGTTCCTTTAAGATTGACATCGAGCACGCGATCGAAGGCGTCATCGCCCATGCGCATGAGCAGGCCATCGCGGGTGATGCCAGCGTTGTTGACGAGCGCCCAAATGGAGCCAAAGTCGTTGAGGACCGCTTCCACGCACGCGTTGACGGCAGCGGGGTCGGCCACGTCGCATTGATATGAGCGCGCCGTGGCGCCAGCCGCCTCGCAGGCGTCGCACGTCTCGCGCGCCGCATCGACGCTGCCGGCATAGACGACGGCGATATCGTAGCCATCCTCCGCCAGACCGATAGCGCAGGCGCGGCCGATACCCCGCGAGCCGCCCGTGACCAGTGCCACGCGACGTGAGTCGTTGCGCTCGAGCGCGCCATTGTTCAAGTTGCCCATGTCATTCCTTTCGGGTTACAGCCCTGTGGACTATGCGAGCTCGTCGGCAATAGCTGCGACCTGCTCGGCCGTCTCGCACGAATACACACGAACGTCGCTCAGCGTACGCTTGACCAGGCCGGACAGCGTTTTGCCGGGGCCGACCTCAATAAATGTGTCGATGCCTTGATCCTGCAGAGCATGCAGTGTATCGACCCAGCGTACGGCATGGCTCACCTGATTGGCCAGCACCTCCGATGCCGTCTGGGGGTCCGCCGGATAGGACGCCGCTGTCATATTTGCCAAAACAGGAATGAGCAACGGGGACGGCGCGTGACCGGCCTCAATATATGCGGCAAGGCCACAGGTTGCCTCGGCCATATAGGGGCTATGAAATGCACCCGACACCGCGACCTTCATGGCGCGGCCGCCAGCCTCTTTTACTAGGACGTCGAGGGTCTGCAGCGCATCGGGCGCTCCGGCCACAACCGTCTGCTGGGGACTGTTGTAGTTGACCGGCCAGCAGTCCTCGCCGGCCTGCGCAGCCAGGTTCTCGACTTGCGCAGCATCAAGTTTGATGACGGCGCGCATGCCGCCGGGGTGACGCTCGGCCGCCGTGGCCATCAATGCCGCGCGCTCACACACGAGCTCAAAACCCGCTCGCGTATCGAATGCCCCCGCAAAGGTGAGTGCAGCGACCTCGCCCAGCGAGAATCCCGCACAGGCGGCAGGCACCACACCGCGCTCGCGCAGGGCGACGGCGACAGCCAAGTCGTGCACGAACACGCAAGGCTGCGTGTTCTCGGTCTGCGAGAGCTCCTCCTTGGAGGCGCTCCGGCACTGCTCGCTCGTCCCCGGGCGCACCTCATCGGCAATGGCGAACACCTCGGCAGCCGCCGGCGATGTCTCGATCAAGTCGACGCCCATCGCGGGGTGCTGGGCACCCTGGCCGGCAAACAAAAACGCTACGCCACCCATGCGCACGCACCCTTCAGGACGTGCTCGGCGCCATCGACCAGGTCGTCAACGATTTCGCGTGCGCTCTGGCGCTCGTTGACCATGCCGGCAATCTGTCCACACAAAAACGAACCCTCTTCGTAGTTGCCGTCCTTGGCGGCCTTACGCAGCGCACCGGTTCCCATAGCACCGAGCTCCTCGGCACTCGCACCGGAACCCTCGCTCTTGGCATAGGCGTTGGTGAAGGGGCTCTTGAGGGCGCGCACCGGATGTCCCGTCGAGCGACCGGTCGCACGCGTCGAAGTGTCGTTGGCCTTCAGGACCATCTCCTTGTACTGCTCCGAGACGGTACACTCATCGGCAACGAGAAAACGCGTGCCCACTTGGACGCCAGCGGCGCCAAGCATAAAGGCGGCCGCCACCCCGCGGCCATCCGCGATACCGCCGGCGGCCACAACGGGAATGTCGACCGCATCGACGACCTGCGGCACCAGTGCCATCGTCGAGGTCTCGCCAATATGGCCGCCCGATTCGGTACCCTCGGCAACAACCGCCGTGGCTCCACGACGTGCCACGAGGCGCGCCAGCGCCACCGAGGCAACGACCGGGATGACCTTGATGCCCGCCTCGTTCCACGCCTTCATGTACTTGGCGGGATTGCCGGCGCCCGTCACGACGACCGGCACTCGCTCGTCAATCACGACCTGCGCGACCTCGTCGGCAAACGGGCTCATGAGCATGACGTTGACGCCAAAGGGCTTATCCGTCTTGGCGCGCAGCTCATGAATCTGGTCGCGAAGCCAGTTGGCGTCGGCGTTCATGGCCGCGATGATGCCTAAGCCACCCGCCTCGGACACTGCGGACGCCAGCGAGGCATCGGCAATCCAGGCCATACCGCCCTGGAACACGGGCTTTTCGATGCCGAGCAGATCGCAGAGAGGAGTCTTGAGCATCTCTACTTCTCCAATGCCGCCTCGACCGTATCGGCGAACTCGCCGACCGTCTTGGGGTTCTCCTCGGTATCGAGCTGGATGCCAAACTCGTCCTCGACGGCGACGAGGATCTCGACGGTGCCCAGGCTGTCGAGACCAATCTCCTCGAGCGTGGACTCGGGCTTCATCTCGACATCGTCAAGACCGGCGGTCTCGCGGATAACGTCGCAAACGCGCTCGAAGGTCTTCTGATCTGCCATGGTAGTTCTCCTTTGTTTGTGCCCTAGGGGCGTTTTTTCCTATGTGCAACTACTTCCAACGAAGCAGATAGCCACCTATATCCAGGCCGGCGCCAAATCCAACGAGGGCGATGGTGTCGCCCGCATTCAGTGCGTCGGTGCGTGCCAGACGGTCAAGCGCAAAGGGAATGCAGGCGCTCGAAATGTTGCCGGTCTCGCGCAACGTGCGAACCACACGCTCGTCCGGCACGCCCAGACGCTTGACCGCCTGGCTCAGGATTCGTTCGTTAGCCTGATGGAATACAAAATGATCGATGTCTTCGACCAAAATGCTCGCATCGATCGCAAGCTTATGGACCGTGTCACAGATGGCGTTGACGCCGAACTTGAACACGCGGCGGCCATTCATGGACAGCACGCTCGCGCTATCTGCGGAAGCCTTAAACGGCGAGGTACCGACCAGACCGGGAACGCGCAACGTCTCGACGTCGGGCGCCGTCGAAAGCTCAACGGCAAGGGGGTTGTCTCCCCCAGCTTCAATCACTGCGGCGCCTGCCCCATCGCCAAATAGCACGCAGGTGGCACGGTCGGTCCACTCGAGCGCGCGCGTCATCTGCTCGGCAGCAACAACAAGCACGCGCTCGGCACGGCTGCGGGCGATATAGCCCTCGGCGACATCGAGCGCAAATACGAAGCCGGCACAAGCCGCCGAGACATCGAAGGCAGGGCACGTCGCGCCTAGTCGCTCAGCAACGGCGCACGCCTCGGCGGGAACAAGGTGGTCACCCGTCGTCGTCGAGCAGACGATCAGATCCAGCTGGCTCGCGTCGATTCCGGACACCTGGAGTGCCCGCTCGCTCGCTGCTACGGCAAGGTCGTCAAGTGACTCGGTGGTGCAGACGTGGCGGCTCTTGATACCTGTGCGAGTAAAAATCCACTCATCCGAGGTATCGAGGAACTCAGACAGCTCGTCATTGGAAACACTGCGCTCAGGAAGTGCCGAACCTGTTCCAAGAATCGTGAAACCCATCACTAACCTCCTTTGAGTTGTTGACGTGTTTACATCGACCAAGAGAGGATAACGCATTTCAGTCTTTGTTGACGTGTTAACATTAAATTGTCCAAATGCGACAAAGGCTTCACATTGTGTCTATCTCTCGACACCATTGCGTCATTCACTTATTCAATAAGGAGGTAGCAGCCGCTATGGATGCCCAATTAACGATTGTCGATGTAACCGGATCGACCAACGATGACCTGCTCGAGGCAGGAAAACAGGGTGCGCCGCACGGCACAGGACTTGCCGCCCGCGCGCAAACGGCAGGACGCGGCCGGCGCGGCCACAAGTGGGATTCAACCGCCGGCAACCTATTGCTTTCGATTGTCCTGCGTCCATGCGTTAATCCCGCAAAGTACTCTGGTCTTGCCGCCGTCAGCGGCCTAGCGGTGCTCGAAGCACTCGAAAAGCAAGGCCTTGCAAGCGAAATAGCCCTCAAGTGGCCCAACGACCTGGTCGCGCGAGGACGCAAGCTCGGCGGCATTCTGGTCGAGGCCGCACGCGATAACGAAGGCAAACCTTTCGCCGTCTGCGGCATTGGTGTCAACGTAAACTACACGCCCCAAGAGGTGCCCGATGGCGGCCTGGCGGCAATTGGCCTCTCGGACCTCAACGAGAGCGTTCCCGCCGTCGACATGCTCCTCGATGAGGTCTATCACGCAGTTATAGACGCTGTAGATACCTGGGCAGAGCGCCTCAACGCCATGGAAGAAAACGCCGGACCGCTCGCGCCCGTCCACGACGAATATGTCGCACACCTCAATTGGATTGGGGAGCACGTTATCGCCCGCTCCCCCGCTGGAGACGAGCTGGCACGCGGCATATTTAGAACGGTCGACGATTGCGGCCGCGCAAGCATTGAGACCGAGAGCGGCTTGTGCGTCTTCCACTTCGAAGAAGCGTCCTTGCGCCCCCTGAGCGAATAGGGCGCCGCAGCCATCAGCTCGGCAGACGAATTCGCTATCCAAAATCTAAACTCAAAACAAAAGAGCCCCGCTACCAAGATGGCAGCGGGGCTCTATAAGCTATGAGCGATATCGCTTAGAGCTTGATGTCGATGTCGACGCCAGCGGGGAGGTCGAGACGCATGAGCGAATCAACGGTGCCCGAGGTGGGGTCGAGGATGTCGATGAGGCGCTTGTGGGTGCGCATCTCGAACTGCTCACGGGAGTCCTTGTTCACGTGCGGCGAGCGGATAACCGTGTACAGGTTGCGCTCGGTGGGCAGGGGGACAGGACCGGAAACGCGAGCGCCGGTCTTCTGAGCGGTCTCGACGATGAGCTTCGCGGACTGATCGACGACCTCGTGATCATAGCCCTTGAGGCGAATGCGGATCTTCTGGGTAGCCAACTTAAACCTCCAAAGAGTGCGAGAGATGTTCTCGCGGATTACGTAACAGGGAGCTCGAACTTAGGCGTTCTTGCTCATGACCTCGTCCACGATGGACTTGGGCGCGGGCTCATAAGAGTCGAACTGCATCGTGTAGGATGCACGGCCCTGGGTCTGGGAGCGAAGGTCGGTAGCGTAACCGAACATCTCGCCCAGCGGCACCTTGGCACGGATGAGCTTGCTGTTCTTGCGATCCTCCATGCCCTCGATCTTGCCGCGGCGACCGGAGAGGTTGCCCATAACGTCGCCCATGTACTGCTCGGGGGTCTCAACCTCGACAGCCATGATCGGCTCGAGCAGCTGCGGATCGGACTTCTTGAGGGCGTCCTTGATAGCCATGGAACCGGCGATCTTGAAGGCGGCCTCGGAGGAGTCGACCTCGTGGTAAGAACCGTCGAACAGGGTGACCTTAACGTCGAGGACCGGGAAGCCGGCGATAACACCGGTGTTCAGGGCCTCCTGGATGCCCTTGTCGATGGACGGGATGTACTCCTTGGGCACGACGCCGCCGACGATAGCGTTGACGAACTCGTAGCCGAAGCCCTCCTCCATCTTCTCGAGCTTGATGACGGCATGGCCGTACTGACCGCGACCGCCGGACTGACGGACGAACTTGCCCTCAGCCTTCTCGACGTCGTGACCAGCGGTCTCGCGGTAGGCAACCTGGGGCTTACCAACGTTAGCGTCAACCTTGAACTCGCGGAGCAGACGGTCGACGATGATCTCGAGGTGCAGCTCGCCCATGCCGGCGATGATGGTCTGGCCGGTCTCGTGGTTGGTGGACAC
>CATVRV010000006.1:0-86961 GCA_958346515.1 uncultured Collinsella sp. | reverse complement strand
TTACCGAGAAAATAATGACTGAGTTTTCGGATTTGAATCTATGCCCAATTAACAATCGTCAGGGAATTGTAATTGATGGTGAAGGTTCAAAGGTTATTGGCAAAGACTAATTTAAAATTCCAGTTTGCTGCACTCGTTCCTAGCAGGGTTTGGGGCAGGCACGCCCCAACAAGAAGCCGTCCCAAAGGGGCAAGAATGGGGACAGCGGACGATTTCTTGGACCGTTACGCGGCCCTTCCCAGCGCGGAGCGGAACTCGGCCGGCGTGCGGCCACCGAGCGCATCGCTGCGCCTCTCCGTATTGTATCGGCCGATCCAGCCCCCGAGCTCCTCGATGAAGCGGGCGGGGGTCCAGTCCGACCAGTCCCTGCCGTGCCAGAACTCCTTCTTGAGCAGGCCGAAGATGCCCTCCATCGCCGCGTTGTCCGGGCCGCAGCCCTTGGCGGACTGGATTGGCTACACTGATGTGGACAGTTCTGGGAGGGGCGCAAGATACGGGAGGGCCGTGTACGCGTTCCTGCGCGAGGGCCGCGGGGAGGGGCTACCTGGGTACGGCGCCTGTCAACTCGGTCGACGTCTTTGATGACCGGGTCGTACTCAATATCAAATTCACGGATGATGCCAAAACGGTCACCCGTGAGAAAGTGTTGGGTTCGAGTGCTGTGGGAAATGTTCCAACATGCTGGGATCAAACTCGCTTGCCGGGATCACACGGTAGCCGTGGCGCAGGAGCAGGTCGACGAAAACACCGTTGCCCGCGGTGAGCGTACCGCTAAAGGTGCCGTCGTAGATGTGACCCGCACCGCACGAGGGGCTGCGGTCCTGAAGGATGCACGCGACTATCTCTTCCGGTCCGCCTGCCTGCTCGCACATATCAAACGCGCGCTGAGCACCCTGGCGAAACTCGCGATCGACTGAGGTACCCTCGCAGGTACGGACCTCGCCGTTCACAATCTCGGACGGCTTGCGCGGCGTGGGCAGGCCCCCAAAGACCTCAGGGCACACGAGGAGGACCTCGGTCCCCGTGCGCTCGCAAGCCTCGACCAACGCGCGGTGGTAGTTATCGAGCCCGTTATACTTGCAGCTCTCGCCCATCAAGCAGGCGCTCACCACGATCTTCATTTCCATCCCTCTCAAGCAAAACGCCCCATTTGAGATAGAAACTCAAATGGGGCGATTGACACTGCGCAACTAGTATTACTGCTGCTTCGGCATCAGCGGATTTTCGCGCGTGAGGAGATTCATGAACTCCTCGCCCGTGATCGTCTCCTTCTTGTACAGATAACGAGCCAGCTCGTGGAGCTTGAACTTGTTCTCCTTCAGGATCTGCAGGGCGCGGTCGTGCGCATCCTCGATCAGCTTGGCGACAATCGCGTCCACGCGCTCGGCCGTACCGGGGGCGCAGGTGAGCGACGTATCCTGGTTGAGGTACGCATTCTGGACGGTACCGAGCGCCATCATGCCAAACTCGTCGGACATACCAAAGCGCGTCACCATGTTGCGGGCGAGCTTGGTGGCCTGCTCGATATCGTTGGCGGCGCCAGTCGTCATCTCACCAAAGATGAGCTCCTCGGCCGCACGGCCACCGCAGTAGACGGCGAGCTTGTCCAGGACCTCCTGGCGTGTGGTCAGGAAGCGCTCATCCTCCTCGACCTGCATGGTGTAGCCCAGAGCACCGCTCGTGCGTGGCACGATGGTGATCTTCGTGACCGGCGCAGAGCCCTTCTGGCGAGCGGCAACAATGGCATGGCCGATCTCATGGTAGGAAACGACCTGCTTCTCGTGGTCGGAAAGCACCGTGGACTTACGCTGTTGTCCGGCAATGACGACCTCCACCGACTCCTCGAAGTCGTCCTGGGTTGCACGCTTGCGACCTTCGCGAACGGCGCGCAGGGCGCCCTCGTTGATGATATTGGCCAGGTCGGCGCCCGAGGCACCGGGCGTGGCACGGGCAATCGCGGTCAGATCGATCGGCGGCTCGGTCTTCACACTCTTGGCGTGGAGCTCGAGGATGTTCTTACGGCCGGTCAGATCGGGCAACTCGACGGGGATGCGGCGGTCAAAACGACCGGGGCGCAGTAGAGCGGGATCGAGACTGTCGGGGCGGTTGGTTGCGGCAAGGACAACGATACCCTTGTGGTTATCGAAGCCATCCATCTCGGTCAGCAACTGATTGAGCGTCTGCTCGCGCTCGTCGTTGCCGCTAAAGCCGCCGCCATCGCGCTTCTTACCGATGGTATCGATCTCATCGATAAAGACGATACACGGGGCCTTTTCCTTGGCCTGCTTAAACAGGTCACGAACCTTTGCAGCGCCGCGACCAACAAACATCTCAACGAACTCAGAGCCCGAAATGCTAAAGAACGGAACACCGGCCTCGCCGGCAACAGCCTTGGCAAGCAGGGTCTTACCGGTACCCGGAGGGCCAACAAGGAGAGCACCGCGCGGCAGCTTGGCGCCGATCTCCTCGTAGCGCTGCGGCTTCTCCAGAAAGTCGACGACCTCCTTGAGAGACTCCTTGGCCTCTTCCTGGCCGGCGACGTCCTTAAAGGTCACGCCCACGTCCTTGGAGGCGATCACGCGCGCGCCGGACTTACCCAGTCCGCCGCCGCCAAAACCGCCGCCACCAAAGTTCATCGACGGGCCGTCATCGCCCATAGCCTTCTTCATGCGGCGGTTAAGCCACCAACCGATGAGGAAGAAAATCGCCATGGGAAGAATGAGAGTGAGCAGGTAGTAGGTCATCAAACCCGAGTTTTTATCGGGAACGACCGACTCCAGCGAAGCGCCAGACTCAAGCACGCGATCGGTAAAGCCCGCATCATTCGGCACACCGGTCGTCTTATAGGCGATGTTCTCGTCCTCGCCCTTCTTGGTGTAATAAATGGTGTAATCGTCCGTGTTGTACTCGACCTTGTCGACGCTCTTCTTATCGAGCGCTTTGACAAACGTCGAGTAGTCGGTCTTCGTAATCTGCTGCGTGTGACCGATGTTGGGGAACAGAACGGTCGAGAGCACGAGGTAGACGACGAAGGCGATGAGCACGTAGAGGATCATATTCCGTCTACGCTTGTTGTCATCCATCTCCATCTGTTTGAACTCCATCTACTGGGGTTGATAATGGTTTCTAGAATACCCAACCCAAGCGACGATAAACCGACGCCGGGCACGAAAGGACAGAGATGGCATCACTGGAAGTCGGCAAGGTTCAGATCTATACGGGCGACGGCAAGGGCAAGACGACGGCTGCGCTGGGGCTCGCGCTGCGCGCCACGGGCTATGGACTCAACGTGCTTATGCTGCAATTTGCCAAGAAGCTGCACTGCGCCGAACACGATGCCGCGCCGCGCCTGGGACTGCGCATTGTACAGGCCAACCGTGACACGCCCGAGGCTTGCGCCGCACAGATCATGGAGCTCGCACGCGAGCAGATATCACAGGTCGACGTTCTGATTTTGGATGAACTCGGCGAGACCATGCGCCGCGGCTTCGTGACGCGCGAGGATGTCGAAGCGCTGATCGCGATAAAGCCCGCCACCACGGAACTCGTGCTCACCGGCCGCGGCTTGCTACCCCTCGCCGACCTTGCCGACCTAGTAACCGAAATGCGCCCCGTCAAACACTACTTCGATGAAGGTCTCCTAGCCCGCCAAGGCATCGAATACTAATTTGATTCGTTTTCCGCCAACACCTACAGCTCATAAGGAAGTTGCGGTGGAATAGTACTTGTTTGACGGTCCGCAAGGGCTTTTCAGGAACTATTTCACCGCAACTTATCAGGGGTATCCGACGGATGAGCTAGGCGGTGGCGCGGCCTAGCCAGTTGCCGCTGTGGTGGTAGATGGTGAACATGGTTGCGGTGATGAGCCAGGTTACGGGGTAGACCAGCAGTAGATGCTCGAGCGACGGATCGAAGGGCATGATCGCAAACACCCAAATCACTCTGAGTACGACGGTGCCAAAGATGGTGAGCATCATAGGCTGCAGACTCACGCCGGCGCCGCGGATGGAACCCGAGGCGTTCTCGATAATCGAGAAAATCGCATAGAACGGCGCAATGAAATGGAGGATGGTCGTGGTGTACGCCGAAATCGAAGCATCGTCGACAAACAAACGCGACAGCGGGCCCGAGAACACCAGCAGCACGGCAGACAGGCCACCAATGAGCATAAACGACAGCACGAGCGACGTATGGTAGCCCTTGCGCATGCGCTCGTAGTTGCGCGCGCCAAAGTTCTGCGCCGAGAACGTAGTGATCGATACGCCTAGCGCCTCGGTCACCATCCAGATAATGCCATCCAGGCGCCCAGATAGACCCCAAGCAGTCGTGACATCGGCGCCAAACGAGTTGACCGACACCTGAATCAAAACGTTGGAAATCGAATACGCAGCAGACTGAAAGCCAAGCGGCAGACCACACGAGATCATGCTCTTGCAAATACCGCGATCGATACCGAGCTTAGACAGCGAAAGACGCCATGCACCCGGAGCGCGCATCATGCGCAACACGATCATCGTTGCATTGGAGCAAATGGTCAGCGCCACTGCGATGCCACAGCCCAGCGCCTCCATATGCAACACAGCGACAAAGATGATATCCAGCACCACGTTAACCAGGCAGCCAGAGGCAATGATCACGGCGGGCCCGCGTGTGTCGCCCACGGCACGCAGCAGTGCGGTTCCCATATTAAGCAGCAGTGCCGCAACCATCGCGGCAAAATAACAGCGAGCATAGGCCACGCCCTCGGCCAATAGTTCATGCGGCGTGTTCATAAGCACCAGCATGGGCTCAACGAACACTATGCCAAGAATCGAGAAAACGATACCGCCCACCAGCGCAAGCGTCATGGCCGTATGGACCGAACGGCTCAGGCGCTCGTCATCGTGCTGGCCAAAAAACTGACCCGTGATAACGGCACAACCAGCGCCAACGCCAACGCAAAAGCCAATGCAGAGCTCGGTGAGGACCATCGTGGCTTGAATGCCGCCCAGCGCGAGCTTGCCGCCAAACTGACCGACAATATAGGTACCGATAAGCGTGTAGGCCTGCTGAAAAAACGAACTAAAAAAGATGGGAACGCACAGCGAAAGCAGCTGCTGCCAAATAACACCCTGCGTTACATCGATAGCCGTAGATTTCTTAGCCACACGCCCTCCCCGCCAACGTATGTTAAACAACAAAACGGCAATTTAAGACCAAAGCCAATGTCAGCTTAGCACCGACTGGCGTCGACCGAAACACCCCGAATCAGAGCCAGGTGCGAAATATCTGCCTAGTGATACAAACCCGGCTGGTAGTGATACTCATTGCTCACATGCGGGCACAGCTGCCAAAAGGCGACGGCACTCGCCGCGGCCACGTTGAGCGAATCGACCCCGTGCGCCATCGGAATGCGCACCGCGTGGTCACAGCCGGCAATGGTCTTGGCGAGCAAGCCGGCACCCTCGGTGCCCATAAAAATCGCCAAGCGATCAATCTTCTGCAGTACAGGATCATCAAGCGAAACAGAGTCGTCCGTCAACGCCATAGCGGCACACGAAAAACCGGCATCGTGCAACGCGCTCAGACCATCATGCGGCCACACACGAGCCTCGCTGCCAATGCGCGTCCACGGCACCTGAAACACGGTGCCCATGCTCACGCGGGCCGAGCGACGGTACAGCGGGTCGCAGCACGTCGGGCTGACCAAAATACCGTCAACGTTCAATGCGGCAGCCGAGCGGAAAATCGCGCCAACATTGGTGTGATCAACAATACCCTCAAGCACGCACACGCGCACCGGACGATCCCCCGCCGCCTCGACGACGCCGCCCAAGAACTCATCAACCGGAATCTGACGCGGGCGACGGAACGCCGCCAGCGCGCCGCGCGTCACGTTAAAGCCCGTCAACTGCTCCATGAGCTCCATGGAGGCCACGAACACGGGAACCGGACCCGCTCCCTCGCGCACGACAAGCTGGTCAAACAGCGGCATCATCTGGTCGAGCCAGCGCTCGCCCAGAAGAAAGCTCACCGGCTCATATCCGGCGCGCACGGCACGCTCGATGACCTTGGCGCTCTCCGCAATAAAGATGCCCTTTTGCGGCTCCAGCACGCAGCGAAGCTCACGCTCGGTCAGTCGCACGTAGGCATCGAGCCGCTCGTCCTCGAGCGAATCAATTCGCAGAACCTCAACGGCATCAGTCATAGCAGCCAGCCCGCACCCTTCTTTACAGCACATCTATACCAAACGAGGCGACGCTAAGCGCCGCCCCATGCATTCAATCAACCCGATGATACCGTTCACGCCAGACGATTTACGCCTCGATGCGACGATACGTCACGAACTCATAATTGACGCCCTCGTCACCCTCACCGGCGGCAATCGTCGCGACCCCGCTACGCTGCGCAATCTCCCACGCGGGATCGACGTCCAAGTCGGGAAAGTACGTGTCCACGGGATGGACGCAGTGGTTATGAGTGACCTCGGCCTCCACGCAGTACGGCAAAAACTGCCGATAGACATCGCCGCCACCGATCACCCAGGCAACGAGCTCATCGGCAACCGCAGAGAGCGCTTCGTCAACGCTATGCACCACGTCGACGCCCTCGTGGGTAAAGCCCATATCGCGCGTAAGCACGATATTGCGGCGGTTCTTGAGAGGACGCCCGCCGGGAAAACTCAGCAGCGTCTTGCGTCCCATGATAACCGGGCAGCCCTTGGTGCAGGCCACAAAATGGCGCATATCGGCGCGATTGGACACCACCAAGTCGCCCTCGCACCCAATGCCCCAATCGTCACACACGGCGACGATAGCAGATAGCTTACACGTCATGAGCACCACCTACACCGCAATGGGAATGTTCTTGACCTGCGGGCCGTGCTCGTAGCCCTCGACGATCAGGTCATCGGTCGTAAACGCATAGAAGTCATGCACATCGGGGTTGAGCGTTACCTTGGGTGCCGCAAACTGCGGACGCTCGATAAGCTCGCGGACGATATCGACATGACGATCATAGATATGGGCGTCGGCGATCACGTGCAGCAGCTCACCGGGAATCATATCGACCGACTGCGCGACCATCATCAGCAAAATGGCGTACTGGCACACGTTCCAGTTGTTCGCGGCCAAAATGTCCTGGCTGCGCTGGTTGAGAATCATGTTGAGCGTCGGCTTGTCGTCCTGAGGACGCTGCGTCACGTTATAGGTCACGCTATAGGCGCACGGATAAAGGTGCATCTCGGACAGATCGCTAAACACGTACGTATTGGTCATAATGCGACGACTATACGGCGTGTGCTTAAGGTCGTACAGCACACGGTCCATCTGGTCGAAGTCGCCCTCGGCGTAATGGCTCTTCTGACCAATCTGATAGCCGTAGGCTTTACCGATGGAACCGGTCTCATCGGCCCACTCATCCCAGATATGGCTGTTGAGATCATGCACGTTATTGGACTTCTTTTGATAGATCCACAGAATCTCGTCCATGGCAGACTTAAGCGCTGTACGACGCAGGGTGAGCGCGGGGAACTCCTCGCGCAGATCATAGCGCGCCGTGACACCAAAGTTTTTAATGGTATAGGCAGGGGTGCCGTCCTCCCACACCGGACGGACCTTTTGGCCCTCGGTGGTGGTGCCATGGTCCAAGATATCGCGGCACATGGTTACAAACTGCTGATCAGCTTTGCTCATTGACCCTCCTGTCAGTCGCCTATAAGCGAGATTTATTGTAGCCCAGGCGCACGCGGCCCCACAGCCCAAACATAAGCCCTCATTTTCTGACATATGCCAGAAATTCCTTGCGCAAATCCGCACGTTCGCTATTCTATTGTTGACATATGTCAGATTTGGAGAGTGTATGGCTGGAAGACGCGAAAAACTGCGCCGCGTTGGGATCATCCCCGAATATCGCGGTTTTACCCCCGATGGCCTGGCGAGCGGCGATGCCATCGATATGACAGTCGACGAGCTCGAGGTGCTGCGCCTGTGCGACTTGGAAGGCCTTAACCAAGAGGCAGTCGCCCAGCACATGGGCATTGCCCGCGCCACGGTGACGGCAATCTGCAGCCGCGCGCATCGCAAGGTGGCCGATGCGCTGGTCAACGGACGGGCGCTCGTTATCGAGGGCGGCAATATCGCATACTCCCCCATCACCACGACAACGGCCGCATGGCCAGCAAAGGAGGTCGACACCATGAGGGTGGCAACGACGTACGACAACGGCAACATCTTTATGCACTTTGGCCGCAGCGAGCAGTTCAAGATCTACGACATCCAGGATGGCAAGGTGCTCAACGAGCAGGTCGTAGGCACCGGCGGCACCGGCCACGGCGCCTTGGCGGGCCTGCTTGCCAACGGTGGCGTTGACACGCTCATTTGCGGCGGTATCGGCGCCGGCGCTATCAACGCGCTTGCCCAAGCCGGCATCACGGTCTATGCGGGCGCCCAGGGCAGCTGCGATGCCTGCGTCGAGGCCCTCATTGCCGGCACGCTCGCACAGAACGGCGAGGCCACCTGCGACTGCCATGGACATGATCACGAGCACATCCACGAGCATGGCGAGTCCTGCGGCTGCCACGGTCACCACGACCATGACGGGCACGAAGGCTGCGGCTGCCACTAGCGGCAAGCACCTCGTCGAGAACGCGCTTCCACGCGTGCGACAACCAGCGAACAAACGGCGAAGGCCGCCTGGAATACCATCCAGGCGGCCTTCGCCATACACGACTCAACTAGTCGTTACTTCTTGTTGCGCATCTGCGCTTCCATCTGGCGCAGCAGGTCCATATCGGACTTGGGGCCGCCCGTTCCCAGGCCGCCCATGCCGCCCAGCCCCATGGCATCCAGACCGGGAATATTGGGCATGCGCATCTTCTTGCCCTTCTTACCCTTCTTGCCCTTCTTGCCGCCGGCCTGCGCCTGATTGGCCATCGTGCGCATGCGGCCCATCATCTTATTCATCTCGCCCCACTGCTTCATAAGGCTATTGACCTCGGTGGGGGTCACGCCGGCGCCCTTGGCAATGCGGGCACGGCGCTGGCCGTTGATGATGGAGGGGCGAAGGCGCTCCTCCTTGGTCATCGACATGATGATGGCCTCGTTCTTATCGAAGATACCTTCGTCCAGGTTACCACCCATCTGGTTAAGCGCACGCTGGCCACCGGGGAGCATGCCCAGAATGCCCTTCATGCCGCCCATCTTCTTGACGGCCTTCATCTGGTCGAGCATGTCGTTCATGGTAAAGCCCTCGCGCAGCATGCGCTCGGCGGCCTCGAGCTGCTCGGCGTCGGCCGCCTCTTGGGCCTTCTCGATAATGCCGACAACGTCGCCCATACCCAGAATGCGCTTGGCCATACGATCGGGGTAGAACGGCTCCAGCGAATCGGGCTTCTCGCCCATGCTCACAAACTTGATGGGCTTGCCGGTCACCTGGCGCACGGAAAGCGCGCCGCCGCCACGAGCGTCGCCGTCGAGCTTAGAGATGATCACGCCGTCAAAGTCGGTGCGCTCGGCGAAGGTCGAGACGACGTTGACGATATCCTGACCGGTCATGGCATCGACGACCATCAGCACCTGATCGGGCTTGACGGCCTTCTTGATGTCCACGGCCTCCTGCATCATCTGCTCATCGATCTGAAGACGTCCGGCGGTATCGACGATGACCACGTCGCGCAGGTGGTCGACGGCCTCCTGGATGGCGCCCTTGGCGATATCGACCGGGTGCGCACCGTCGCCGCGGAAGACCGGTACGCCGATCTCGCCACCGAGCGTGGCCAGCTGGTCGGCAGCAGCGGGACGGTAGACGTCGCACGCGGCGAGCAACGGCGAGCGGCCCTGCTTCTTGAGCAGGTAGGCCAGCTTTACGGCAGCCGTGGTCTTACCGGAGCCCTGCAGACCCACAAGCATGATGACATTGGGAATGCGGTTGCTAAAGACGAGCTTGCTCTCGGTTGAGCCAAGCATCTCGGTGAGCTCGTCGAGCACAATCTTGACGACGTTTTGCGCCGGCGACAGCGACTCCATAACCTCGGCGGTCATGCAGCGCTCCTTGGTCTTGGCGACGAACTCCTTGACGACCTTAAAGTTGACGTCGGCCTCGAGCAGCGCCATGCGAATATCGCGCATGGCCGAGGTGATATCGGCCTCGGTCAGCTTGCCCTTGCCGCGCAGGCGGTCAAATGTGTCGTTGAGGCGATCGCTCAGGGAATCAAACACTAGTCACTCCTTAATTGGACTCGCCCACCAGGGCGCGGCAGAAATCTTTGGCATTGAACTCCTGCAGGTCATCGACCTGCTCGCCCACGCCCACGCGCAGGATCGGGAGCTTGAGCTTCTCGGCCACGGCCATGGCGATACCGCCCTTAGCCGTGCCGTCGAGCTTAGTCATGATAATACCGTCCAGGCCCAGTGCCTCGTTAAACTCGAGCGCCTGGTTCAGACCGTTCTGGCCGGTGGCGGCATCGATCACGAGCACGACTGAGACGGGCATGGGGCCGGCGGCCATATTGGCGGCGCGCTTACGGGTCACATTGACCACCTTGGCAAGCTCGCGCATGAGCTCGGGGCTCGTGTGCAGACGACCGGCAGTGTCGATAAGCACCAGGTCGCTGCCGCGCTTGTCGGCTTCGTCGAGCACGTCGTAGCAAACACTTGCCGGGTCGGAGCCGCGGTCGCGCTTGATGACGGGGACGCCAGCGCGCTGGCCCCACACATCGAGTTGCTCGATAGCGGCAGCGCGGAAGGTATCGGCCGAACCGATCACGACGTTCTTGCCGCGGGCGGCCATGGCGCTCGCGATCTTACCGACCGTCGTGGTCTTGCCGGCACCGTTAATGCCCACAAACAGCACGCAGCTCGGCGTATCGGAAAACGGATCGCGCTCGATGGGCACAAAGTGCTGCTCGAGCTGCTCAGCCAGGGCACGGCGAAGCTGCGGAGCGGTCTTGAGGTTCTTCTTGGCCGCGGCATCGCGTAGGTCATCGGAGACCTGAATGGCGACCTCGGCACCCATGTCACCCATAACGAGGGTGTCCTCCAAGTCCTCCCAAAAATCCTCGTCGACCTCGCCGCCAAAGTAAAAGACCTCGTTGAGGGCCTCGCGGCTGCGCTCAAGTCCGCGCGAGAGAGCGTCAAAGAATCCCATTATGCATTCACGACCTTTCCGGTTTCGCGATCGAGTTTTTGCGAGACGACGCGACTGACGCCGTCGGCTTGCATCGAGACGCCATAGAGGACGTCAGCGTCCTCCATAGTACGGCGCTGATGCGAAATGACCAAGAGCTGCGTATCGGAACGCAACACATCGAGCGCGCCGATGAGCTTGGACAGGTTGGCGTCATCGAGTGCCGCCTCGACCTCGTCCAGCACATAGAACGGCACCGTGCGCGTGCGATACACGGCAAAGAGCAGGGCGAGCGCCGTCAGGCTCTTCTCGCCGCCCGACATGAGCATCATCTTGGTGATGCGCTTGCCGCGCGGCTGCGCCACGACCTCGATTCCCGTCTCGGCCGGATGCTCGGGATCGGTCATCTCCAGATGCGCCTGTCCACCCGGGAACAGCATGGCGAAGATCTCGCGGAAGTTCGCGTCGACCTTCTCAAACGTCACCAGGAAGGCCTTCCGCATCTTGCGATCAATGGCCACCGTGATCTTGGTGAGCGCCTTGCGCGCGCTCTCCAGATCGGCCAGCTGCTCCTCGATGTAGTCGGCGCGGCGCTTGAGCTGCTCGTACTCCTCCATGGCAACTTGGTTAACGGGACCAAGGTTGTTGATCTGGCGCACAAGCTGGTTGAGTTCGCGCTCGGCGGCATCGCGGTCCGTGGGCGCCGGAAGCATGAGCGCTTCCTCGAGCACCGTCGTGCCATCGGCGGTAATGGCCTTGATGGCAGCCTCGACCTGCACCTCGAGCTTGCCACGCGCGACCTTGAACTCGTTTTGCGTGGCAGAGGCGGTATCGACTCGCTCCTTAGCGCGGGCAACCTCTGCCTTGGCATCCTCGATGGTCTTCTTGAGCGAAGCGGAGTCCGCCTCCTCCAGAGAGGCCTGATCACGCAGGCGCGCTGCCCAATCCGACGCGCGTTCCAACAGGGCAGAATAGCGTTCGTGCATGGGATCGACGCGCAGGCGCAGCAGCTCGAGGGAGCGCGAGGCCTGGCGTGTTCCGCGGATACGACGGTCGATGCCCTCAAGACGATGCTCCAGGTCGGGCACGCGGCCCTTCAGCGAACGTAGGCGCTCGCTCGTCTGGGCCAGGCGCACCTTGGCATCGGCGAGCTTACCGGCGGCCTCGGAATCGTCACGGCGAACGCGATCGAGCTCATCGTTGGCCTCGGCAATCTGGAGACCCAGGTCGCTTGCCTGTGCACGCGCCTCGTCACGCGAACGGGTGAGCTCGTCAACGCGCGGGCGCGCGACACGAACGGCCTCGGCAGCCTGCTCGCGGCGCTTGGAGATGCGCACGCGCTCGACCTCGGCATTGTTGGCGCTTTGCTCCAGACGGCCGATCTCGGACAACAGGGAGCGGCGCTCGCCCTCAAGACGGGCGATCTCGCCGGCGGCATCGCCCTCGGCGGCACGGGCCTCCTCGACGGCAGCGTTGGCCTCAACGACTTGGTCCGAAGCATGCTCAAAGATGGCAGCCAGATCGGGTTCCAGGCCCTCGAGCTCACGGATGCGGCGCTTGCGCTCCAAGGCACCCGAAGCCTCGCCGGCATCAAGCCCCACGCGCACCAGGCCGCCGCAGGCGACGCGGGCGCCATCGGGGGTCACGTAAGTCACGCCTTCAACGACCGGCGCCGACAGCGCGGCAGCAAGATCGTCAACGACGTAATAGCCGCCGAGCAGCGCCTCGACGACGGGACCGTAGCCTGCGCGCACGGACAGACGATCAACCAGACGGGTACCGGAGGCGCCCTCAGCGGCGGTAGAGCCGCTCACGTCGCGCGCCACCAGCAGTGCCTCGCCCGAGGCCTTCTTCTGGTCCAGAGCGGCACGACTGGCACGCTCAAGCGCAGACGTATCGTCGAACAGAAGCGCATCGATATCGCCGGCGAGCAATTGCTCAACCAGGCCCTCAAGCTCGCGCGGGGCTTCGAGCACATCGCCCAGGCGACCCGTTACGTCATCGCCCAGCGCACCCACCAGACGGCTCACGAGCGGCGAGCTGTCGGCCATGCGCGCATCAAGCTTCTTTTGGCTGGCAAGCTCCGAGCGCACCTCGGATAACTTGTTGCGCGCCTCGCTCTCACGATTACGCAAGTCCTTCAGGGCCGCACGGGCGACCTCGGTGGCCTCACGCGCATCGGCCTGGGCCTGGCGCGCTTCCTCAAGAGCGCCTTCAAGCTCCTCGGCGCGGTCACGACGGCTCTCGAGCGAGGCCATGACCTCCTCGAGCTGCTCGTCAATCTGCTCCAGGCGCGAGGCATACATGTTGTCCTCGACCTCGGCATTGCTCAGCGAGTCCTTCACCTTGGCGAGCTCGAGCGCGGCGTTATCGGCTACGCGCTGAACATCGCGATGCTCACGCGTAAGCTGCGAAATCTGATTGTCGAGCGCCACGCGCCGCTCGTGGAGCTCAGCGGCGGCAGGACCAGCGGCGTCAACGTCCTCCTGGGCCTGCATATGCGCACCGGTCACTTCCTCAAGCTGCGCACGCGCGTCCTCAAGCTCCTCGACCACGCGACGACGCTGATGCTCGGAGCTCGAAATCTGCCCGCGCATATTAGACAGGCGCGACACCATGTTGTGACCCTTTTCCTCGAGCAGGCGCATGTCGGAGTTAATGCGGCCGACCACATCTTGCATATGGCGGCGCTGCTCGCCCAGGTCGCCCACAAACAAGCCTTTTTCCTCGAGCATAACCTGGAGCTTCTCGAGCTCGCGCTCCTTTTCGCCCATGCGGTACTGCGCAAGCTCCAGCTCGGCGGCACCTTCCTTGGAGCGGCTCTCCAGATCGTTCCACTGCGACTGCAGCGAACGCAGCTCGTCGACGGCCAGCATCTGCGTAAGCTCGTTCGCGCGAGAGGACAGCTCTTTGTACTTGCGTGCGCGATCGACCTGACGCTCCAGCGGTCGCAGCTGACGGGCGATTTCCTTATTGATGTCGCGGGCACGCGTCAGGTGCTCGTCCATCGACTTAATCTTTTTGAGCGCGCGCTCCTTGCGGCGCTTGTGCTTGGAGATGCCGGCGGCCTCCTCGATGAGGGCGCGACGCTCCTCGGGGCGGCTCTGCAAAATGGCGTCGAGCTTGCCCTGGCTGATGATGGAATGCGTATCCTTGCCCAGGCCCGAATCGTGCAGGATGTCCTGAATGTCCATCAGGCGGCACGGACTCGAGTTGATAAGGTACTCGCTTTCGCCCGAGCGATACATACGACGGGTGATGGCAACCTCGTCAAAATCGACGGGCAGCATATGGTCCGAGTTATCGAGCACCAGCGTGACCTCGGCGACACCCACCGGCTTGCGAGCCGACGAGCCCGAGAAGATGACATCCTCCATGGCCTGGCCGCGCAGCTGCTTGGCGCTCTGCTCGCCCAGAACCCACAGGATGGAGTCAGAGATGTTCGATTTTCCCGAGCCGTTGGGACCGACGATGACGGTCAGGCCCGGCTCAAACGTCATATGGGCGCGGTCGGCAAACGACTTGAACCCTTTGAGCGTGAGGGACTTGAGATACACGGTTCCTCGCTTACACGTGCTTCTTGTTCAGAATCACGCCGTTGGTGGTGTAACCCATGCGGTCGAGCGCTTCGAGCGCGGCGGCTCCCTCGGCTTCCTTCTTTGAGGAGCCGGAGCCGCGACCCTGACGAATACCATCGATCAACACCACGGCGGTAAAGGTGGGCGCATGCGCCGGGCCCTCGGAGCCAACGAGCTTATACGCTGGGGGCTCGTGACCGTCGGCCTGCACGCACTCCTGCAAAAACGACTTGGGGTTCGCAGGATGCTCGGCACGCTCGGAAGCCAAATGCGGCTTAAGCGTACGGTGAATGAACTCCGCCGCCGCATCCCAGCCGGCATCCAGGTACAGCGCACCCACGAGCGACTCATAGACGTTCTCGAGGGCCGAATGCAGGCCGCGCGCACCAGTACCGGTCTCAGAGGCACCAAAGATGATGATGTCGTCGATGCCCAGCTCGTGAGAAACCTCGGACAGCGTAGCGCCCGAGACAAGCGACACCTTCAGGCGCGTGAGCTTGCCCTCGTCAAACTCCGGATAGGACTCAAACAGGGAGCGTGCGACCACAGCGCCCAAAATGGAATCGCCCAAGAACTCAAGGCGCTCATAGCTGGCAGAAACCGGCTGTCCCTCGACTGCCGAGGGATGCGTAAGGGCCGCGCGCAGCAGCACCTTATTGTTGAACTCGTGGCCCAGGATTTCCTGGGCGCGCGTAAGTCGGTCGGATAAAGCCAAGACTTAGGCCTCCTTGGCAGCTTCGATAGCGTCGACGGCGTCGGCGACAGAGTTGAGCGAGAGCAGGGTCTCGTCATCGATCTCGAGGTTGAACTCGTCCTCGATAGCCGTAACCAGCTGCAGGCGCTCGAGCGAGTTGGCATCGAGGTCGTCAAAGGTGGTCTCCTCGCTAATTTCGGCAACATCGACGCCCAGAACGTCAGCAGCGACCTCGGCGATCTTGTCGAAGATTTCGGAGCGGTCCATAGCGCTTCCTCTCATAGTGCATGAATACCAAAAGAATGGTACCGCCCGGGCGGTACCAAGACACGGTTCTGATTCTACCCCACGGCGTGCACCGCGAAGCACATAACAGCGCTCTAACTCGCTCTTATAAAACGATACCATCCATAGAGTTGGCGACATTCTCGACCAGCCCGGCGCGCACGGCTTCGGCCGCCGCGAGCGTACCGTTTTTGACAGCCTCGACTGAGGTGGCACCATGGCCGATCAGGACCACGCCGCGCAGGCCCAGAAGAATCGCGCCGCCCTTGGCGTCGCCAGAGAGCTTGGCCTTAATCTCGCGCATCTGCTTTTTAATGAGCAGCGCGGCGATCTTGGTGCCGAGCGAGGCCATAAAGGCGCCCTTGAGCTCCTGCAGCAAAAACTTGGCAGCGCCCTCAGTGGCCTTGAGCGCAATATTGCCCGACATGCCATCGGCAACGATGACATCGAAGTTACCTGAGGTGAGGTCGGTGCCCTCGCAGTTACCAACAAAGCCGGGAACGGCGGCCTTCATAGCAGGGAAACAGGCCTTGGTAAAGTTGGAGCCCTTCTCGTCCTCGGTGCCGTTGGCGAGCAGGCCCACGCGAGGATGCTCGATGCCCAGGACGACGCGGGCATAGGCGCTGCCCATCTGGGCAAAACGCACCATATCGTCAACCTCGACATCGGGGTTGGCACCCATGTCGCACAGCACCGTCAGACCGCCGGCGCGATTGGGCAGTGCATTGGTCAGACAGGGGCGCACCGGCTGCTTCTTGCCTTCGGCCTGATACCTAAACGGCGTCACGTAGGCGGTGGCAGCGGCGGTCATGGCACCGGTCGAGCCGGCGGAGAAGAACGCATCCGCGTTGCCCTTCTTAATGGCGCGGCAAGAAAGCACGATCGACGACTTACGCTTGGTCATCACGGCGCGAATGGGATCGTCATCCATGGCGATAACGTCAGGTGCCTCAAGGGCCTCAACACGTGCATGGGAAGCTGCAAAGGGATTGACGATTTCGGCGGGTCCAGCTGCCAAGACCTCGATATCGGGATCGGCGGCAAGCGCAGCCTCGATACCATCGAGAACAACCTGAGGTTTCTCGTCTCCGCCCACAACGTCTACACAAACGCGAACGTTACTCATATACATGCTCCTTATACAAAAATGGCCGACTCACTGAGCCGGCCATTGTGGTTCCATTTGGAACGGCATCGCATCCAGAGTATACCGTTACTCGGTAACGATAACCTCGCGGTCCTTGTAGAAACCGCAGCTGGGGCACACGTGGTGCGGAAGCTTGACAGCGCCACAACGGGGGCACGTGGACTGAGCCGCAGCCGAGATCTTCATGTTGGCGGAACGACGGGTGTGAGTGCGGATACGACCCTGCTTTTGTTTAGGTACGGGCATAGTGACCTTCCTTATGAACTATCCAGTGTGGCGATTACGCGCAAGTAGCGATACTACCACAGTTTTACTCATCGAGCTTGAGATTCTTCAATGCTGCAAATGGATTTTCCGTGGCAGCGGCCCATTCTGCCTCTGCCTGGGCGGCGCAATCGCATTGCTCGACGTTGAGATTGCAACCGCAGGTGGGGCACAGACCACGGCAATCGGGCTTGCAGAGCACCACAAACGGCGTGTCCATAACGACCGCGTCATTGATGGGCTCACCCAGATCGACGATGCGGTCCTCACCCAGGAGCTCGTAGCCGTCCTCGTAGGCCTCGGGATCCTCGGGCTCCTCAAAGAGGTAGAACTCCTCGATCTCTCCGGCGATATCAAACGAGGCGGGCTCCAGGCAACGGTCGCACTCACCGGTGGCGTGCGCGCGGACCATGCCCGTGAGCAAGACACCGGTACCGGCATTGGTAAAGACAACGTCGTAGTCGATGCCGTCCTGTAGCTGGTACTCCTTCTCGCCCACCGTGTAGGTGGCGACATCGACCTTACCGGTCAGCGGAAACGAATCTCCAGGAAACTCGAGCTGCTCGGAAAGATCGACGGTAACGCTCGGGAACTCAGCCATTACCACTGACCATTCTGCTGGGCGGCACCCTCGTTGAGCTGCTGACGGCAACGGGTAACGGTGCCGGTCAGGCTCTTGAGGTTCTCCTCCAGGTGCGTAAAGACCTGCTCTGCGTAGTCCTCGGCAGCATAACGCGTCTCGCGCTCGTACTGCTGGGCACGATCGCGGATGTCGTCGGCCTGCTGCTGCGCAAGGCGGACAATCTCCTGCTCACCGGCAATGGTGAGGGCCTGCTGCTGAGCATCGGCGATGATGGAATCGGCCTGAGCGGCGGCGGAAGCCATAAGCTCCTCGCGCTCTTTGAGGATACGGCGGGACTTCTGCCATTCCTCGGGATAGCTCATGCGGATCTCATCGAGGATGTTGAAGAACACGTCGGCGTCGATGACCTTGAACTGAGCGTTCTTGCCGAAAGGCGGCTTGGCTTCCTCGATCAGCCCTTCGAGCTCATCGACCAAGCTGACGATCCTATCGCCAGGAAAATTCTCGCCCGGCATCCGGTCTCCTTTCATAGGTAACATATCATCGTGCTAGTTTACCACATGCCACCAGGCAATAAAAAACGTCACGAAAAGCGATGTCTGAGCGCTTCGACCACGTTGGGCGGCACAAACGTCGATACATCGCTGCCGAGCGAGGCGATCTGGCGAACGACCGAGCTCGAGATGTAACCGTACTGCGGAGCACTCATGACAAAGATGGACTCCAGCTCGCTATCCAAGCGATAATTGAGGTCGGCCTGCTGCAGCTCATACTCAAAGTCGGTCATGGCGCGCAGGCCCTTGACCACGGCCCCCGCCCCCTGCTCACGAGCGAAGTCGACCAAGAGGCCGGTAAAGGGCAGGACTTCGACGCCGTCGATATCACCGAGCGCCTCGCGGGCCAGCGCCACGCGCTCATCGAGCATAAACGTGGTGCCCACACCGTTTTTACCCTGCGACTCTGCAACAGCGACGATCACACTGGGAAAGATGCGGCGGGCGCGGCGGATCACATCGATATGGCCAAACGTGATGGGATCGAAGGTGCCCGGGACGATCACGCGGTTGATGGTGTCATTCATGGGCGTCCTCCTGAAACGTCGTGGCATCATTGTTGTCAGCATCGGTGCCGGCGCTATCGCCCTCACCATCGTCATCGCCGACCCAACGGAGCAGGTCGACCGAGGTAATGCCGTAGCGCTTCTCACGTACAGTCTCAAAGTCTGCCGGATGCGCGCCCGCATCGGCGGCGGCATGCTCAAACAGGGCGTAAGCGCCAGACGCAAGCAGACCCTGCTGGGCCAGATTCTGCAGCAGTTCCTCGACCGGCTCGGCACCAAAAGCATAGGGCGGGTCGAGCAGGACCAGATCAAAGGGGCCGCCCGGTACACGACCGCGTGAGGCACTCGTCAGCATGTCGCCCGTGACCACGCGCCAACGCGCACGGTCATGGCAGAGCGACTCGATATTCTTGGTAATGAGCCGCGCGGCGTTGCGATCGATCTCAAACGTCGTGAGCGAGCGGGCCCCACGAGAGAGCATCTCTAACCCTAAGGCACCGGAGCCGCCAAAGGCGTCCAACACACGAACCTCGTCCAAATCGAAATCGAATGCCGACATGACCATAGATGCGCACGCCTCGCGCACGCGATCAGTCGTGGGGCGGGTGACATCGCGACCACGGGGCTCCTCGATCTTACGACCGCGCCATTCGCCGCCGATGATTCTCATCCTCCGCTGACCTCCTTAAAGATATGTCGATAACGCATGGCGACCGCGTCGCGCAAGGGACGCGTCGCCACAGAGTCAAGGTTGCAAGCATACCGCAAGAGCTCGACCGCGTCCAAATGGGCCCACTCGATCAGCTCCTCGTCGGCGTCCAGGTCGACAAAGCGCAGGGTCACACCACCATGCTGGCGATAACCCAGGATCTCGCCTTCATGGCGCAGGCGCAGGTCCATCTGGGCGAGCGTAAAGCCGTCCGAGGTCTTTTCGAGCGACTGGAGACGGTCTTGTGCCGCCGATGCGCCGCCGTTGCCCTTGGAGTGCGTCATGACCAGGCACGTGCCCGACACACTGCCACGGCCCACGCGGCCGCGCAGCTGGTGCAGGGCAGCCAATCCAAAGCGCTCGCCGTTCTCGATGACCATGACGGTGGCGTTAGGCACGTCGACGCCCACCTCGACCACCGTAGTCGAGACGAGCACGTCAATCTCGCCACGCTTGAAGGCATCGATAACCTGGTCCTTCTCCCCCGCCGGCATGCGGCCGTGAAGGCGCTCGACGGTAAGCCCCGGCAACGCAAGACGCAGTCGGTCGAGCTCGGTTGCCGTATCGTGCAGCGGCACGGGGACGGTTACGCGGCCCTCGTCGTCGCGAGCAATACCGGGCACGTCTTCCAGCTCATCGGCCGAGTCACTCGGCTCCACGAGCGGACAAATCACGTAGGCCTGCTGACCCTTTTCATGCGCCTCGCGGATGGCGCCATAGGCGAGGTCACGGCTCGACTCGGTGAGCACGCGTGTCGTCACGCCAGCACCAGGGACGGGCCGATGGCGAATGATGCTCGTGTCCAGATCGCCGTAGACCGAAAGCGCCAGCGTACGCGGGATGGGCGTCGCCGTCATAACGAGCAGATCGGCACCCGGCCCCTTCGCGCGCAGGGCGTTGCGTTGGCCCACACCAAACCGGTGCTGTTCATCGATGACCACGAGCGACAGATGCTTGAACGCAACGTTATCCGAAAGAACCGCGTGGGTGCCAAAGAGCACGTCAAGCTCGCCCGATTCCAGCTGTGCATGGATGCGCTCGCGCTCTGCGGCCGGCGTGGCACCCGTCAGAAGTGCCCGGGACATGCCGGCCTGCGAGAGCAGAGGGCCGGTCTTATCGGCATATTGGCGCGCCAGCACGCCCGTGGGCGCCATAACGCAGGCCTGCGTGCCGCTATCGGCAGCCACAGCCAGCGCGCAGGCGGCAACGGCGGTCTTACCGGTACCGACATCGCCCAGCAGCAGACGGTTCATCACGCGCCCGCCATCGCACATGTCATGCAGGATGTCTTGGAATGCGGCCTCCTGCTCGTCGCTCAGCGAAAACGGAAGGGCCTGTTTAAGCGCGCCCAGATGCTCGCCCGCAGTGTGGGCATAGGGCACCACATCGACCAGGCCGCCGTCGTTGCGCAGACGCAGCGCCAGCTGCAGGTAGAGGCACTCCTCGTAGGCAAGACGCCGGCGTGCGATGTCGCGCTCAGCCATGCTCGAGGGAAAGTGGATCGAACGCAACGCGCGGGCATTGCTCATGAGCTTCCGCTTTGCGCGCAGCGGCACGGGAATCGGATCGAACGGATTGCCGACGACCTCGAGCGCGCCGCTTACGATGCGGCGCATCCACGCCTGGCTCACGCCATCACTCACGTAATGGACCGGCAGGATGGTGCCTGCGGCACGCCCGTCCTCGAGCTTTTCAAAGTGCGGCGAGGCCATCTGCTTAAAGCCGTAGGCAAACTCGACCTTGCCCATCACGGCCAGGCGGTCGCCCTGCTTAAGCTGCTGGGCAATCCAGGGCTGGCGGAAAAAGGCGACCTGCAGCACGCCCGTCTCGTCAACAAGCGAGACCTCGGTCACCTGCATGCGCGGACGCGGCTGCTTTTGGACGATACGGTCGACCGTGGCGATGATGGTGCACACGGTACCGATGGGCGCCATCTCGATAGACCAAGAACGGGTAAAGTCGAGGTATCGATGAGGGATATGGAGAAGGAGGTCCCCCACCGTCCGAATTCCCAGACGGCGAAGGGCCTCCTCACGTTTACCCGAAACATATTTGAGTCGCGCGATATCCTCGTCGAGCGCATTGCTCTGGGCAAAGCGCTCCGAGACGCGCGGCACGGAGCACAGCTCGGACATGGGCAGTTGCCTACTCGATCGAGAAGATCACGGGATAGAGCGGCTGCTCGCCACGATGGGCGTCAATCTCCAGATCGGGCTGAGCCTCCTCGATAGCGTCGACGATCTCCTGGAAGGCCTCATCGGACAGCTCCTCGCCGGCCAGAATCGTCAGCGCGTCGCCCTCCTCTTCCTCCTGCATGCGGTTGATGCAGTCGAGCGTGACCTGCTTCACGTCGGAACCGACCACGTCGATGGAGCCGGCGATGATACCCATGACGTCACCGGAGTGAATCGGAGAACCGTCAGAGGCACTGGAGTCGCGCACGGCGCGGGTGACCTCGCCATCGCGGACCTCGCTGATGGCGTCGACCATGGCGGCGACGGCATCCTCGAGCTCGGAATCGGGCAGGACCGCGAACAGCGCGGAGAAGGCCTGCGGGACGGTCTTGGTGGGAACGACGGCGACCTTCTTGTCGGTGCAGGCTGAAGCAGCAGCCTCAGCGGCCATGCGGATGTTGCCGTTGTTGGGCAGGATGATGACCGAGGTCGCGTTGACCTGGTCCACCGCGCCCAGCAGGTCGGCGGTCGAGGGATTCATAGTCTGGCCACCGGACACGATCACGTCGACGCCGAGGGACTTGAGGATGTCGGCCTCGCCGGAACCGGCGGCAACGGCGACAAAGCCCAGCGCCTTGGCGGGCTCGGCGGCCTTTTCCTGATCCTCGTGGATCTTGGCGGTACGGTCGTGGGCCTCCATCTCCATGTTGTGGATAAAGACCTCATAGATCTGACCGAGCTGCAGCATGTGCTCGAGCACCAGGTTGGGGTTGTTGGAGTGCACATGGATCTTGTAGTCGGGATAGGCGCCCACGAGAAGCTCGCAGTCGCCCATGGAACCCAGGAACTTAAGGCACTCGTCCTCGTCAAACGGGGCGTCGGCCTTAAACAGGAACTCGTTGCAGTAGCGGAACTCCGAGCCCTCCCAATCGTCGTTGGCCTCGATCTCAACGCGACCAAGGGCCGCGTCGCGGGCAGAGACAGCGGAATCAAACGTGGCGGAGAAATCCTCGACAACGATGCTGCGGCCAAGTGCTGCAGCCACAAAGTTCTCAAGGAAGATGGCGAAGCCAAAGGCGCCGGAGTCGACCACGCCGTTCTCCTTCAGAACGGGCAGCAGGTCGGGCGTGCGGGCGACGGACTGGTACGCCTCGACGACGATAGCATCGAGCGCATCCTCGGCCGAGAACTTCTTCTTCTCGCACTCATCGGCCTTGGTCGAGACATCGCGCAGGACCGTGAGGATCGTGCCCTCGATGGGCTTGCGGACAGCCTGGAAGGCAACCTTGACGGCACGACGGAAGGCGAAGGCAATGTTGGCGGACGTAATAGGCTCGTCGCCAGAGACAAGACCCTCGGCCACGCCGCGCAGAATCTGCGAGGTGATGACTCCGGAGTTACCGCGGGCACCCATCAGGGAGCCGTGGGTGATGGCGCCGGCGATGGCCTCCATATCGGCATCGGCGGGAAGGGCGGAAAGCTCCTTGGTCACCGAGGCGAGCGTGAGCGACATGTTGGTGCCGGTGTCGCCGTCGGGTACGGGGAAGACGTTGAGCTTGTTGATCTCCTCGGCCTTGTCGGAAACGGCAGCCGCAGCGATCGGAAAACAGGTGCGAATGGTCTTTGCAATCATGGGTATTTGAATCTCCGTTTTCGGATGCTAGTTCAGACGGCTCTTGAGCGCGTCGATATGGATGCCGATCTTAAGGCTGGCGGGATCGATCTGGGCGATCTCCTGCAGGGTAAAGGCAACGGAGCTCGAAAGATTGTGGCAGACGGACTTCATGTTAACGCCGTTCTCGAGCACGACGTGAAGATCGACCGTAAGGCCGTTCTCGTCGGCGGAGACAAGCACGCCCTTGCGGAGGCGCTGACCGGCAAGCAGGCGCACGCTCTCGGCGCCCTGGAGCTGTTCGGCCATACCGACGACGCCATAGCACGTCATCGCGGCATAACCGGCAATATCGGCAATAACGTCGTTCGAGACGCTCAGGCTGCCGTTAATGGTCTCAGACACAAGAATCTCCTTATCTGGTGCTCGCGGCACCATCTCGTGGGAGCAATCATTGGAATATTCTACAACGACCGCGCCATGTTGAGGTGGCGGGCCTCGGGATTACATCCTCGACACGAAATGTTGATACGGTAACGTTCGCGAACAGCGATCGCGGCATGAAAAAACCCGCCGCATAAGCGACGGGTTTTACAACCTGGCTCCCCGGGTAGGACTCGAACCTACAACAGCGCGGTTAACAGCCGCGTGCTCTACCATTGAGCTACCGAGGAATTTAAAGCCCAACAGAAAGGGCTGAAAAATTCTGGCTCCCCGGGTAGGACTCGAACCTACAACAGCGCGGTTAACAGCCGCGTGCTCTACCATTGAGCTACCGAGGAATAGGTGCGTGCTCTCAAGCAACGAAGTTTATTATACGGACGAATCAGCTCAGGGCAAGAACTTTTTTAAGAAATTTTCCGACCTAGTCATTGGGGACGTTCTTAAACGACCAGTCATTCAAGAACGTCCCCAACGACTACATGAAAGCGCCCTCAAGCGGATGTGCTTGAGGGCGCCTCTTGCTTGACTAGCTTTCGATATAGTCCTTGAGCTTGCTCGAGCGGCTCGGGTGGCGAAGCTTGGCCAGAGTCTTGGACTCGATCTGGCGGATGCGCTCGCGCGTGACGCCAAACTCGCGGCCGACCTCCTCGAGCGTACGGGGATGTCCGTCGACAAGGCCAAAGCGCAGCTCGATAACCTTGCGCTCACGATCGGCAAGCGAATCGAGCACCTGGGTGAGCTGCTCCTGCAGCATGGAGAAGCTGGCCGCATCGGGCGGAACGATAGCCTGGGAGTCCTCGATGAAATCGCCCAGCTGGGAATCCTCTTCCTCGCCGATGGGGGTCTCGAGCGACACGGGCTCCTGCGAGATCTTCTGGATCTCGCGAACGCGGTCGGCGCTCATGTCCATCTCGGCACCGATCTCCTCGGGGGTCGGGTCGCGACCCAGGTCCTGAAGGAGCTGGCGCTGCACACGGACGAGCTTGTTGATGGTCTCGACCATGTGCACGGGAATACGGATGGTACGGGCCTGGTCGGCGATAGCGCGCGTAATGGCCTGACGGATCCACCACGTGGCGTACGTGGAGAACTTAAAGCCCTTCTGGTAGTCGAACTTCTCGACGGCGCGGATCAGACCGAGGTTGCCCTCCTGAATAAGGTCCAGGAACAGCATGCCGCGACCGACATAGCGCTTGGCGATGGAGACGACCAGACGCAGGTTTGCGCTGATGAGTGCCTGCTTGGCTTCGAGACCCACGTTCTCAATGCGCGTAAGACGACGCATTTCGGTACGCGTGAGCTCGAGCTCGCCTGCCTCGGCAGCCTCGAGCTTCTCGGTGGCCTCAAGACCGGCCTCAATCTTCATGGCCAGATCGACCTCTTCGGAGGCGGTCAGCAGGTCGACCTTGCCGATCTCCTTGAGGTACATACGGACCGGGTCGCCGGTCAGCATCACCGTGGAGGCATCGATGCCGCGCACGCGGGAGCGTGAACGGGACGTGCGCACGGTGCGCTTCTTCTTGCTCTTGGAAGAACCCATCTCGGCGTCGGCCTGACGGGCCATCTTGAGCTCGTGATCGTCGAGCGAGCCGGAATCGTGCTCGTCGTCGTCATCGAAATCGTCGGTATCGGTATCGTTATCGTCATCGTCGACGTCCATGGGGGCGTCGTCGTTACCGCTCGCGGAGATAATCTGGATGCCGCTGTTGCGCAGCGCGGAATACACCGCGGTGAGCTGCTCGTCAGAAACATCGATACCCTTCAGGGCGACCTGAATCTCGTCCTCGGTTACCGAAGTCCTGTTTGAGCCGTTGCCCATGAGCTTTGCAACGTAGGATTCCAGCCCAGTACCCGTGCTCTCAGTCTTTTTTGGCACAGATTCTCCCTTCATAGTCCACAGGACTCAATACTTTAGCACACACATTGACGTCTATACCCAAAAAGAGGGCTGGATATAGGCGAGAATACGCTGGTTGACCACAACATCTAGGCTTGTTCGGTGCCTGCGGCCTCCAGGCCAATCAAACGGAACGGGTCCGCCACGCCGCCGATTGACTTTTGCAGTTCGCGCTGACGCTGCGAATCCTGCGCGGCCTGCATGGTTAGCGCGCGACGGGCCTCATCATCGAGTGAACGGTCCTGGCGCAGCTTGGCCTGTGCGGCACGCATGCGACGCTTGATGGTGTAGAGCTCAAGCGTATCAAGCATAAACACGATGTTCGTCTCGGTGGGGTGCTTGCTCGTCGCGGAGATGCGCCCGGCACTCACAAGCGTTGCCGCATCGGGACACACTGAGCGCGCCGCATCCATGCAGGCTGCAGGATCGGTTCCCGGCGGCGTTGCCAGAACGGCCCATGCAATGGACTCGTGACGCGGGTCAACCCACTCGATGGAGCAGATGCGGTCGGCATACGTGCGGAACAGGTCGGGGTAGCTCGTGAGCATCGTCAACAGCTCGCGCTCCCCTGCCAAGGACTTGCGTTCAAGATCGGTAAGAACCATCGGCGCCGCCGCAGCCGGTGCGCCCGAACCGTCAGCCACAGGCACAGCGCCCATACCATCAGGCACATCGATCGGCGGCAGGTCGTCGACGACCTCCACGGGCGCGGCGCCGTAGGCATCGAGCGGGACGTAGTCGTACGGCTCTTCTTCGACCGGCGCGGACACCGGCGGCGTCGCGCCCGATGCCCAAGCACCGCGACCGGCATCGCGAGAACCCGACGCCCGACCGCCCGCGCTACCGGACCGCTCAGTCTGTGCCCGCTGGCGCTCATAGTTCTGCTCACGACGTCGTTCCGCATCCTCGCGCTTGGCGACATCGCGAAACACACGACCCGAGCTCGCGCGCACCGTCTCCAGATCCAAACCCAGCAGATCGGCAATCTGGATAAAGTACGTGTCGATCATATAGCTGTTGCGCAACGGATAGATAAGCGTCAGCGCATCTTCCAGCGCCTTAGCGCGACCGCCCGGCGTGGTGATGTCACTCGACTCCTGCAGCGAACGGTAGACAAAGTCCATAAGCGGCTCGGCAGCGTCGATGCGCGTCTGCAGTGCCTCGCCACCATGTGCGGTGATGAACTCCATGGGGTCGTTGCCGTCGGGGAGCACCACGCAGCGCAGGTCCATGGAATCCTGCTCGATAAACTGAATCGCGCGACGGGCGGCCTTCTGGCCCGCTGCATCGCCGTCGAACATATACACGATGCGCTTGGCAAAGCGAGTGAGCGTCTTGACGTGATGCTCCGTGAGGGCGGTGCCCAGCGTGGCGACAACGTTTTTAATCCCCGCCTCCCAGCAGGCGATGCAATCGGTATAGCCCTCTACCACGATGGCGGTATCCTGCGCGACGATAAACTCCTTGGCCCAATTAAAGCCGTAGAGGTTTCGCTTTTTATGAAACACGCTCGTCTCGGCGGTGTTGAGATACTTAGGCTGGCCGTCGCCCATAATGCGACCGCCAAAGGCAATGTTGTGACCCTGCTCGTCAAAGATGGGGAACATCACGCGGTCGTAAAAGCGGTCGGCAAGCTGCCCGCGCCCGCGACTCACGGCAACGTTGGCGTCGATCATCTCCTGCGGGGTAAAACCCGCCTGGGACAGGTGCGACACCAGCGCGTTACGGCCCGGTGCAAAGCCCAGGCAGTAGCGGCGGCAGACGTCGCCGCCCATGCCGCGGCTGGCAAAGTACTCGCGCGGACGGCCGTCCTTACCGCGCATGAGCATGGTGTGGTAGAACTGGGCGGTCTCGGCGCACAGATCGTAGATGCGGGCACGTTTGGTGCCGCGCTCGCGGCGATCTCCGGTGTCATGCAGCTCAATACCCGCGCGATCGGCCAAGTAACGGATTGACTCGGGAAAGCTCAGGTTCTCGCGCTTCATGATATACGTGAAAACGTCGCCACCCTCGCCGCAACCAAAGCAATGCCACACCTGCGTGGCGGGGATAATGTGGAAGGACGGCGTCTTCTCGCCATGGAAGGGGCAGCATCCCCAAAACTCATGGCCGCGAGGCTTGAGCTCGACCGTTTCCTGCACGATGGCAACCAGGTCAGACGCAGCGCGTACCTGGTCTTTTTCCTCATCGCTAATCACGGATGCTCACCCCCTGATCGCCCAAGTTGTGACGAATATCCTCGATATTACCCTCGACGGTCGCGATCAACTCATCCAGCGAATCGAACACACGCGAGGGACGCAGCCAGCGCGTAAACGCCAGCGAAACGGAAGCGCCGTACAGGTCGCCCGTATAACCAATTAAATTAGCCTCGAGATGCGCAGATGCCGCATCGTCAGCATACGTTGGCGGCAGGCCGACGTTCACAGCAGCGGGCCACGCGGTGTCATCGACCAGTACCAGACCCTCATACACGCCATCGGCTGGCACCTGAATGCCGTCGGGAACCTGCAAGTTTGCCGTGGGAAAGCCCATGCCAGAACCCTCGTGACGGCCGCGAATAACACCGCCACGCACCATATACGGACGGCCGAGTAACCCAGCAGCAAGCTCCACATGGCCCTGTCCCAGCTCATGACGAATGCGGGTGGCGCAAATGGCCTCACCGCCCTCGCAAAGCAAGTCGTGCCCGTATACGTCAACGCCGCGCTCGGCACCCCAGGCGCGCATCTCGTCAACACCAGAAGCACCGCCACGACCCAGCCTAAAGTCGCTGCCAACGCGAATCGATCGAATGTCGACCAGACGCGACACCAGCGAGAGAAAAGCAACATGGTCAAGCGCCGCAACCTCAGGCGTAAAGGGAACGGCCACCACCGCATCGACCCCAGTTTGAGCCAGGGCATGCAGACGGTCGGCCGTCGTCATCAATTTTTGAGCGGGCGAAGGGCTCACCACGACGTCCGGGTCGGGATCGAAGGTAACTACGACCGCCTTGCAGCCATGGGCACGGGCATCACGGACAAGCGCCGCAATGAGCTCCTGGTGTCCACGGTGAACGCCGTCGAACACGCCGATGGCAATCGATGCGGCACCCAGGTGCTCACACTTATCAAACACATCGGCAGTAACGATGCGAGCCTCGTCCGACTCGCCCGCGAAAAAGATACGCGCGAGCTCGCGAACGGACAACATCATCGAACACCGCCGATTGCCTGCGGAAACACGTGCTCCATGACAAAGCGGCCGCCCTCAATGCGGGCGAGCGCCTTGAGTCCCCCATCGAGCACCAACGCAAACGGCGCCTTCGAGGAATCGAAATCGGCAAGCGCACGCTCAACGGGAATGCGTCGGCCGCAGAGCAGGTCGTCGGCAAGATTGCCCGGCAAGTCAACACGTGTGGCGCCCAGGGCCGCAATAGGATCTAGGGCAAAGCCAGCCGCGGACTCGGGAGAAAGCTCCTCGACCGCATGACAAGCGCCAATGGAAACAACACCGGAAGCCGTGCGGCGCAGCGCGGAAATATGCGCGGCGCTATCGCAAGCGTGGCCCAGGTCGCGAGCGAGCGCACGGATATAGGTGCCCTTGCTCACCGAGAACGCCACGGTCCACACACACGTATCACCTTCGCCGCCCACGGCGATCAGGTCGGCGGCATAGACCTCGACGGGGCGCGGAGGTAGGTCCACCGCATTGCCTTCGCGAGCAGACTTGTAGGCGCGAACGCCATTGACCGAGATAGCAGAAAACGCCGGCGGCACCTGCATCTGCGGGCCCAGCATGGCGGCCAAGCGCTCACGAGCATAGGCAGGATCGCGGAGCTCGTTGGTAACAGCCACCGTGCGGACCGCCTCGCCCTCCGCATCATCGGTATTGGTCTCGGCGCCAAACGAGATGTCGGCGACATAGCTTTTGGTATCGAGGGTTAGCATGCCCAGCAGACGAGTAGCCTGGCCCACGCCCACCACCATGACGCCGGATGCCATGGGGTCGAGCGTGCCGGCATGGCCGACGCGCCGCTCATGGAGGGCGCGTCGGCATTGCGAGACCACATCGTGGGACGTGCAGCCCACCGGCTTATCGACGGCGAGCAGCATATTCAGTTGAGAAGGCGTACGACGAGCCATGTACCATCCAAAAAGTTAAAGCTCGACGGTCACCGAAGCGGGATCCTCCCCCACCAGCTCGGCCAGCATGGGAAGTGCCACGGCGAGCGTCTCGCGAATTGTTCCGTTGTTGGAAAAGCCGGCGGCGGCATGATGCCCGCCACCGCCAAAGTTGGCAGCGATCTCGGACACATCGAGGTCACCCTTGGAGCGCAGGTTGCCGCGCACCTTGGTATCGCCGTCGATGCCCTTTAAGAACAGGCAGACCTCGACGCCCATCACCGAACGCACCACATCGACCAGACCGTCACATTCATCCGAGGTGACGCCGCAGGCCTCAAGGTCGCTCTGGAAGGCATAGCTATACGCCACGCGCCCGTGCGCGACCGTCTTGATACGGCCCATGACAATGGACTTGAGGTGCAAAAACTCGACGCGCATGCTCTGGTAGACCTCGAGCGCAACGCGCGCCGGATCGGCACCGTGCGCCACCAGGCGCGACGCCGCATGGAACGCGGCGGCGTCGGCGTTTTGGTACTGAAAACGGCCGGTATCGGTAACCAAGCCACACAGCAGGCAGGTCGCAACGCCATCACGTGCGACAATGCCGCAATTGTCCAAGAAACGGTCGATGATCATGGCGCAGGCCGCGGCATCGACGCGCCTCAGGCTCAGCTCGGCAAACTCCTCGCGCGCCGGATGATGATCGAAGCACACCACATGCTTGGAGCGACGAAGCACCTCGGCGGAATTATTGAGGCGCTCGACGACCGGTACGTCCACCGAGATGAACAGGTCAGGATTGCCGGCGTACGCAGATGCCGGCACCAGGCGGTCGGAGCCTTCCATAAAGCGGTAAATGCGAGGAACCGGGTCATCGTCTGCCAGCAGCAGCGCAATGTCCTTGTTGGGGAAAAACTTCATGAGCGAAAGGCCCAGACCCAATACGGAGCCCAGGGCGTCGCCATCGGGAGAAGTGTGTCCCGAAATCGCAATGGAGGACGCACCCTCGATAAGCTCGAGGATGCGTCGCTGAATATCTGCAGACTCGCACGAGGCGAGGTCGGCGGAATTAGTCATCTAAAGCTGCCTCCTGGGCGGCATCCGCTATCGGATAACCGTCCTCGTCCTTTTCGATCGCAAGCGTGGCGGGAACGTTTTCCAGCGCACGCGTGATGCGCTCGGCCTCATCGGTCGAGCGATCGATGCGAAAATCGAGCTCGGGCGTGACACGCCAATCGAGCGAGCGAGCCAACAGGCTGCGAATACGGCCCTTGGCGCTTGCGAGCGCCTCCATGACCTCGTCATAGCGGCTCGCATCGCACGACACGTACACACGCGCGAACGAACGGTCCACCGCGACCTCGACCGCAGTCAAAGTAACCAGGTCGAGACGCGGATCGGAAACCTCAAAGAGCAGGATATAACCGAGCTTCTCGCGAAGCTGCTCGCCCAGACGGCGGGTTGCCTGCGTTTGCTTCATAGCGCTACCCCCTACTCGGTACGGGCAACCTGGTCGATGCGGTAACCCTCGATCTGGTCGCCGGGCTTGATGTCCTGGAAGTTCTCCAGGCCAATGCCGCCCTCGGAACCGCTCTTGAGGCTCTTGGCCTCGTCCTTGTAGTGGCGCATCGAGGCGATCTTGCCGTTGAAGACTACGATGCCGTCGCGCACCAGGCGCACGGAATCGGTCGCGGCGATCTCGCCCTCTTCGACGCGGACACCGGCGGCGATACCGACTTTTGGCACCTTGAAGGTGTCCAGGACAGTCGCGGTACCCGTGGCGACCTCGACCTCGGTGGGCTTGAGCATGCCGATACGGGCAGCGTCGAGCTCCTCGAGGCACTTGTAGATGACGTCGTAGCAACGGATCTCGACGCCCTCGCGCTCGGCGGCAGAGCGGGCCTTACCGTCGGGACGGACGCCAAAGCCGATGATGATGGCGTTAGAGGCGTCGGCCAGGACGACGTCGGTCTCGTTGATGGCGCCGACCGCGGAGTGAATCGTGTTGATGCGCACCTCGGACTGATCCATCTTGTCGAGCGAGTCCTGAAGAGCCTCGATAGAGCCCTGGACGTCGGCCTTGATGATCAGGTTGATCTCCTTGACCTCGGCGTCGGCAATGGTCTCGAAGAGGTTCTCGAGCGTGACGTGCTTGACGCGGCTCTGCTCCTCGATACGGGCCTTCAGCGAACGCTCGTCGGCCAGGGCACGAGCCTCGCGCTCGTCCTCGAACACGCGGAACTCATCACCGGCGTTGGGCACGGACTGCAGGCCCAAAATCTCGACGGCGTCGGAGGGACCGGCCTCGGTGACGGCACGACCCTTGGGGTCGAGCATGGCACGGACGCGGCCATAGGTAAGGCCGGCGACCAGCGTATCGCCCACGTGCAGGGTACCGCGGGTCACGAGCACGGTAGCAACCGAGCCGCGGCCCTTGTCGAGCTTGGCCTCGAGGACGTTGCCGGAGGCAAAGGTGTCCGGGTTGGCCTTGAGCTCGAGCACGTCGGCCTGGAGCAGCACGGTCTCCAGAAGGTCGTCGATACCGATCTTCTGCTTGGCCGAGATGTTGACGAACATGTTCTGTCCGCCCCACTCCTCGGGGATGACGCCGTACTCGGTGAGCTCCTGACGCACACGGTCGGGGTTGGCGCCCGGCTTATCGATCTTGTTGACGGCGACGACGATGGGTACGCCGGCGGCCTTGGCGTGGTTGATCGACTCGACGGTCTGGGGCATGACGCCGTCGTCGGCAGCCACGATCAGAATGACGATGTCGGTCACCTTGGCACCACGGGCACGCATAGCCGTAAAGGTGGCGTGACCCGGGGTATCGATAAAGGTGATCTTGCGGTCGTTGATCATGACCTGCGAAGCGCCGATGGCCTGCGTAATGCCGCCCGCCTCGCCGGCAGCGACGCCGGTGTGACGGATGGCGTCAAGCAGCGACGTCTTGCCGTGGTCGACGTGGCCCATGACGGTGACGACCGGGGCACGCGGCTTAAGGTCGGCGGGATCGTCGTAGAACGAGAAGGTGTTCTCCTCCTCGGGGGTGATGATCTTGATCTGACGGCCCAGGTCGTCGGCAACGAGCTCAACGAGGTCGTCGGACATGGACTGCGTCATGGTGAGCGGCGTACCCAGCAGGAACAGGCGCTTGATGATGTCGTTGGCCGGAACGTCGAGCGCCTCGGCAAGCTCCTGGACGGTAACGCCCTGGGAGACCTTGATGGCGTCGAGGTCCTCGGGGTTCACGCCCTGGGCCAGCGCCTCCTCTATCTTGCGCTCCTCCTGAGCCTTGGCAGCCTCGCGCTCGCGCTTCTCCTTGCGCTTCTTGCGGCGACCGGTGGACTCGCGAGAGGCCTCCTCGACGGCAGCACGAGCCTCCTCGAGCACCTTCTCGCGGCTGTACTCCTCGGCCTCGCGAGCCATGCGGCTGTAGTGGTCCTCTTCGTTGTTGTGACCGCCCTTGCGCTTCTTGCCCTTGCCCTGCTTATCGGGGTTGGGGAAGTCCATGCCGGCAGCGACGTTGTTGCTGGCGTTGGTGCGATGGCTGTGCGGACGGCTCTCGGAGGCGTTGCGATCGGAATTGTTGTCGGAGGCGTTGCGATCGTTACGACGGCCACCGCGGCGGTCGTTGTTGCCGCCACGACGGTTACCGCGCTCGGCGGCGCGCTCGGCCTTGGCCTTGTCCTCGGCGTCCTTCTTCTCCTTGAGCACGGTCTCCTGTGCGGCGATCTGGTCGAGCAGCGAACGGAAGCGGGAACCGGAGTCGGAAGCGGGAACGGCGCGGCGCTGGGCCTCGCGAGCAGCCTCCTCCTTCTCGCGGGCAAGGCGCTCCTGCTCGGCTTTCTTCTTGGCCTCGGCCTCGGCGCGGGCAGCCTCCTCGGCAGCCTGGGCTGCGGCAAACTGGCGGCGCTCCTCCTCGCGGGCCTTCTCGGCGGCGATGCGCTCGCGCTCGGCCTCGGCAGCGCGTGCGGCCTCCTCGGCGGCAGCTGCCTGCTCCTCGGCCTGCTTGGCGGCCTCGACTTCCTGGGCGCGGGCCTCGATCACCGAGGCGAGCTGCTTGCGGACCATGGCGACATAGGCGTCCTCCAAGGTGGAGGAAGCGGACTTAGCGGGAATCTTCATATCGGCGAGATGACCCATCAGTTCCTTGGAGGTCATGCCGAACTCTTTGGCCAGGGTGGACACACGGACTTTTGCCATATGACTTCACCTACCCTTTCTGGCACCTTGGGTGCCTAGAGACTGAACGAGCGTGGGAGACGCGCCGGGACCCGCCCGGCGCGACCGCGCGCTAGATCAGGTCCTCCGCATCATCGAAGGCGTCGGTGTCATGGACACCGCAGAAACGGGAGCCGGGACGAGCCTGGTTGCGGCACTGGATGCCGTCCTCGGACACGTACTCGCAGCGGCGGACGTCCTCGTCCTCCTCGTCACCGATCAGGTCGGCGGCGGGCTCCTCGTGAACGGGAACGTTCTTGAGGATGTCGGCGGCAAGGGTCTCGGACTTGATGTCGATGTGCCAGCCGGTCAGGCGCGCGGCGAGGCGGGCGTTCTGGCCCTCCTTGCCGATGGCGAGGGACAACTGGTCGTCGGGCACGATGACGCCGGCGTAGGCCTTCTCCTCGTCGATGAGGACGCGGGTGACCTTAGCGGGCGACAGGGCGTTGGCGACGTAGACGGCAGGATCGGCATCCCACAGGATGACGTCGACGCGCTCGCCACGGAGCTCGCCCACGACAGCGCGAACACGGCTGCCCTTGGGGCCGACGCAGGCGCCCACGGGATCCAGACGGTCGTCGAGCGAGTGGACGGCGACCTTGGAGCGCTGGCCGGGCTCGCGGGCGATCGACTTGATCTGGACGGTGCCCTCATAGATCTCGGGCACCTCCTGCTCAAACAGACGACGCATGAGCTCGGGGTGGGTACGGGAGATGACAATCGGCGGACGGCTGTGCTCGCCGCGAACCGGCTGCAGGTTGGAGTTAGGGTCGCGAACGTCGATGATCACGGCCTTGATGTGCTGGTTATGCAGGTAGCGCTCGCCCATCGGACGCTCGTTGCGCTCGTTCTCGTAACGACGCTGATCGAAGTGTGGCAGCTCGGCCTCGACGCCCTCGCGGATCTTGACGATCGTAAAGTCGGGCGTGGACTGCAGCACGGTACCGCTGATGAGGTCACCGATGCGGCCGGAGAACTCCTCGTAGATCTGCTCGCGGGCGGAGTTGCGCACGATGGCGTTGATCTCGGCCTTGGCGTGCTGGGCGGCGATGCGGCTCGTGTTCTTGGGGGTGACGTCAATCTCCTCGAACTCGGTGAAGTTGCCCTCCTCGTCCATGGAATCGTCAATCGGCTCCAGACGGTAGACGTAGATCTTGCCGGTGGTGCGGTCGATGGTCACCTTGGCGCCCCACTCAAGATGCAGGATCTCGGCATAGCTCTTGGCAAGCGACTGCTCCAGGCGGTCAATCAGGTAGAGCTGGTCGATGTGCTTCTCCTGGCAAAGCTCCATCAGGGCGGACATCATGTCGGATGCTGCCATCTTACTTTCCTTCCTTCACGGGCTTGAAGTCGTAGGTGGGCTTCAACTTGCACTTTTTAACATCAGAGAAATCGAGGGTGACGGACTCGCCGCCCTCGAGCTCGAGGGTCACGTTCGTCTCGGTGGCGGCGGCAATCTTGCCGGCGTACTTGCGACGGCCCTCGGTGGCGGTGGAGGTGAGCTCACAGTTCTCGCCCACAAAGCGGGCAAAGTCGCACGGGCGGCGCAGCGGGCGCGCCATACCCGGGCTCGACACCTCGAGCGTATAGCTCGAAGAGATGGGGTCGAGCTCCTCAATCACATCGCCGACCCACTTGGTGTTGGCCGTGACGTCGTTGAGCGAAAGACTCTGACCCTCGGCACCCTCGATACGCACGCGCACGCAGGGGGCCTTGGTGGCACCCACGAGCTCGACGTCGACGATGTCGATATCGTGCTGGGGAGCGACAGCCTCGAGCGCGTCGATGATCGCCTGCTCGGTCTTGGTCTTGACCATTGCGGCACCTCCATCCATACAAAAAAGAAGCGGGGCCGAAACCCCACTTCTTTCAATTACAACTTCATTTGCAAGCAAACTATACCAATAGCTGCGGAAACGTGCAAGCACAGTACGAACCTGCAGGTCAGCGTGCGCACAGCTTCTCCATAAGAATAGGACAATTGGCCGAAGGCAACTAGGCAGATACATGCAAAACGAGGGACGACCCAACCGGATCGCCCCTCGTCTTTTATGCGTCAGTTAAGCGCGCAGTGCTTACTTGACCACCAGGTTGACCAGCTTGCCGGGCACGCAGATGGCCTTGACGACTGTCTTGCCCTCGAGCCACTTGGCGACGGCGGCCTCGGCGGCAGCCTGCATATCCTCATTGGAGGCATCGCGGGCAACGTCGACGCGGCCGCGGACCTTGCCGAGCACCTGGACCACGATCTGCACCGTGTCCTCGATGGACTCGGCCAGGTCGAACTCGGGCCAGGCAGCGGTATAGGCGTTGCCCTCGCAGCCGAGCGCCTCGTGCCACAGCTCGTCGGCCCAGAACGGGCAGATGGGGGCAAGGACGCTCACGATGTCCTTGGCCACGCCGTAGCACAGCGCCTTGTCGCGGGCGGTACCCTCGGTGGCGTTGAGGTAGGCGCTCGCCGCGTTGACGAGCTCCATGACGGCCGAGATGGCGGTGTTGAACTGGCCGCGATCGAAGTCCTCGGTGCACTTGGCGATGGTGCGGTGACGCTCGCGATAGAGCTTCATCGCAACCTCATCGAGCGCGGACTTGTCGAAGGCCACGTTGGCATCGCCGGACTGGACGAGCTGCCAAACGATACGCCAGGCGCGCTTGATGAAGCGGTTGGCGCCCTCGACGGCCTTGGGATCCCAGTCGAAGTCCTTCTCGGGCGGGGCGATAAACAGGATCGCCAGACGCATGGTGTCGGCACCGTAAGGCTCGATGACCGAGCTCGGGGGCACGACGTTGCCCTTGGACTTGGACATGGTGTCGCCGTTCTCGTCCTTGACCATGCCCTGGCACAGCAGGTTGGTGAAGGGCTCGTCCACGCTCAGCAGGCCCAGGTCGCGCAGTGCCTTGGTAAAGAAGCGGCTGTAGAGCAGGTGCAAAATAGCGTGCTCGATGCCGCCGATGTAGTTATCGACGGGCATCCAACGGTCGGCAGCCTCACGGGAGAAGGGCAGCTCAGTGTTGTGCGGATCGGTATAGCGCAGGTAATACCAGCTGGAGCAGGTAAAGGTGTCCATGGTATCGGTCTCGCGCTTGGCCGGGCGGCCGCAGACCGGGCAGGTGGTCTCGTAGAACTCCTTGCACTCGGCAAGGGTTTCGCCAGCGCCCAGGTCCAGGTTCTCGGGCAGCGTCACCGGCAGCTGATCCTCGGGCACGGGCACGATGCCGCAGTGCTCGCAGTGGATGGCCGGGATGGGGTTGCCCCAATAGCGCTGACGGGAAATGAGCCAGTCGCGCAGACGGAACTCGACCTTGCGACGACCACAGCCCATGGCCTCGAGGTCGGCCACGATCGCAGCCTCGCCCTCGGAGTGCTTGCCGCCGCGCATTCCGGTGTACTTGCCGGACTGGACGAGCGTGCCCTCGGCAGCGTGGGCGCAATCCCAGTCGACGGACTCGGCATGGAAGGTATCGATGGTCTCGCCGCTGGCCTCGACGGCAGCGCGATCCTCATCGTCCAGGATGATCGGCACGATCGGCAGGTCGTACTTACGGGCAAACTCAAAGTCGCGCTGGTCGCCACAGGGAACGGCCATGACGGCACCGGTACCGTAGTCGGCAACGACATAATCGGCAACCCACACGGGGACCTTCTCGCCGTTGACGGGGTTTACCACATAGCGGCCCGTGAAGGCACCGTGCTTCTCGAGGGTGCCCTGGGCACGCTCGACGGCAGAAATATGCTTGGAGTCCTCGACGATCTTGGTGACGGCCTCCTCGTACTCCGTGCCCTCGACGAGCTCGTGCAGGCCGGCGTACTCGGGAGCCAGGACAAAGAAGGAGACGCCAAAAAGGGTATCGGCACGCGTGGTGAAGACGGTGATCTTGCCCTCGTCGCCCTCGATGGGCTCGCCATCTTGGTCGCACAGGGTAAAGTCGACCTCGGCACCCTCGGAGCGACCGATCCAGTTGGCCTGCATCTGCTTGACGCGCTCGGGCCAGCCGGGGAGCTTCTCCAGGTCGTCGAGCAGCTCCTGAGAGTACTCGGTAATCTTGTAGTACCACTGCTCAAGGTCGCGCTTCTCGGGCTCGGTGCCGCAGCGCCAGCACTTACCCTCGGTAACCTGCTCGTTGGCCAGAACGGTCTTGCAGGTGGGGCACCAGTTAACCGGGTTCTTCTTGCGATAGACCAGGCCCTTTTCCCACATCTTCTCAAAGATCCACTGACCCCAGCGGTAGTAGTCGGGGCTGCAGGTCTTGACCATGCGATCCAGATCGTAGGAGAAGCCCATGCGCTTCATCGTGGCGAGCGCCTGGTCCATGTTCTTATACGTCCAGGCGGCAGCCTGCGTGTTGTGCTTGATGGCGGCGTTCTCGGCAGGCAGGCCAAAGGCGTCAAAGCCGATGGGATGCAGCACGTCGTAGCCGCGCATGCGGGCCTGACGGGCCATGGCATCGCCGATGGTATAGTTGCGAGCGTGGCCCATGTGCAGGTCGCCCGACGGATACGGGAACATCTCGAGCACGTACTTCTTGGGCTTGCTGTCGTCGGTGTCGACGGCAAAGAGGTTGGAGTCCTCCCAGGCCTTCATCCACCGGGACTCAATGGCCTGCGCGTCGTAGACAGGGATCTCGTCCTTATGATCTGTGCAATCGCACATATCAGCTCCTTTAATCTTAGCTGGGGTCGGTCGGCTTAGCTTTATTCGCTACTGCGGACAGTCCTGCGCAAGACGAAGAGCACATTAAGTGCTCTTCTTTGCGTGCGGAACTTGTAGCAAACAAAGCTAAGCCGACCGACCCTAAGGTTAACTTGACTGATGATAGCAAATACGACAAGCGAGATGCCTGCGACTTGCAGGCATCTCGCTTTATCTAAATAACGTGGTTGGGAATCAACCTTTGATATGCAGCTCTTACCTTATCGATAGGAAACGCTCTGCTGAGAATCCTTGACGACTACGTCGTGGGCGCCGCCTTCGACGATCGAGGTCGAGCTTACCAGGGTCAGGCGTGCCTTTTCCTGGAGCTCGGGGATCGAGAGGGCACCGCAGTTGCACATCGTGGACTTGACCTTGTAGAGCGTGCCGCCCACACCATCCTTGAGGGAGCCGGCGTAAGGAACGTAGGAGTCGACGCCCTCGACGAAGCTGAGCTTTGCGGCGCCGCCCAGGTCGTAACGCTGCCAGTTGCGGGCACGCGCAGAACCCTCGCCCCAGTACTCCTTCATGTACTGGCCGTTGACGTTGACGCGCTCGGTCGGGCTCTCGTCAAAGCGGGCGAAATAGCGGCCCAGCATCATAAAGTCGGCACCCATGGCAAGGGCGAGCGTCATGTGGTAGTCGTAGACGATACCGCCGTCAGAGCACACGGGCACGTAGACACCGGTCTCCTCGTAGTACTCGTCACGGGCGCGGCAGACGTCGATCAGCGCGGTGGCCTGGCCGCGGCCGATACCCTTGGTCTCGCGGGTAATGCAGATGGAGCCGCCGCCGATACCGACCTTGATGAAGTCGGCACCGCAGTCGGCCAGGAAGCGGAAGCCCTCGGCGTCGACGACGTTACCGGCACCGACCTTGACGTCCTCGCCGTAGTTGGCGCGAATCCACTCGATAGTGCGCTTCTGCCACTCGCTGAAGCCCTCGGAGGAGTCGATGCACAGAACGTCGGCGCCGGCCTCGATGAGCAGCGGCACGCGCTCGGCATAGTCGCGGGTGTTGATACCGGCGCCGACCATGTAGCGCTTGTCGTTATCGAGCAGCTCGTTGGGGTTGGTCTTGTGACTGTCGTAGTCCTTGCGGAACACAATGCCCATGAGGTGATCGTTATCGTCGACGATGGGCAGGGCGTTGAGTTTGTTGTCCCAGATGACGTCATTGGCAACCTTAAGGCTGATGTTCTTGTCGCCCACGATGAGCTGCTCACGCGGGGTCATGAACTCGGAGACCTTCGTCTGGTGGTCATCGCGGCTGGAGCGATAGTCACGGCTGGTGACGATGCCCAGGAGCTTACCCTTGGGGGTGCCGTCGTCGGTAACCGGCATAGTAGAGTGACCGGTCTTCTCCTTGAGCTCAATGACCTGCTCCATGGTCATGTCAGGAGTCAGCGTGGAATCGGACTGAACGAAACCAGCCTTGTGATCCTTGACGGCCTTGACCATGGCGGCCTCGGACTCGGCGCTCTGGGAACCGTAAATGAAGGACAGGCCGCCCTCAGTAGCGAGCGCGACACCCATGTCGACGCCCGAGACGGACTGCATGATGGCGGAAACCATGGGGATGTTCAGGGTGATTGCCGGCTTCTCACCGCGCTTAAAGCGGGTCAGCGGCGTCTTAAGAGAGACGTTGTTGGGGATGCACTGCGAGGACGAGTAACCAGGGACCAGCAGATACTCCGAAAACGTGTGGGACTCACCGGGAAAGAACGTAGCCATGTTTCTCCTTTTTCCATGCGACCGGTCGGCTGCAGGCCTCGTAGGACCCAGCCCAACCTTGGGCGCCCGATACTGGGGAAGTATCTTAACGCACTTTGACTGCTACAATGCATGATTTAAGAAGAGCACACGAGGGTTTGACGCAGGCTTTGCGTTTGCCCAGCAAACACTTTAGCGGGGAGACGTGGAGCGTATGGAGTACAAGACGACGGCAAAGTTGGTCATTCAAGCGTGCGACAAGGATTTGCCAGGCGTGTTCGGCCACGGCTGCGTCTTGCTGCTGCAAGGTATCGCCCGCGAACACTCGCTCAACCGAGCCGCTAAAAGCATGGGCATGGCGTATTCCAAGGCCTGGCGCATTGTGAACGAGGCCGAAGGGCAGCTGGGATGCAAACTCATCGAGCGCGACGGAGCCCGCGGATCCACCCTCACCCCCGCCGGCGAGCGAGCCATAGCGGTCTACGAGGAGCTACAGGCCGACATCAACAACGTCATTGCCACCAAAGCAAACGACCTCATCGCCAGCATCACTAAAAAGTAGCTACTTGCGGAGGGCGTTATCTAGGGTGGCGGCCACGATCAAGGGGTCGTCGGTGCCGGCGAAGAGGCGGACGGTGCTCCCCTGTTTGCCGCGTGGGGCCGAAAGGCGCGTCGTTGCGCCGCCGGCGGACGATGTGCGAAACTCCCCCGGCAAAGCACCGAACAGCTCCCCCGAGCTAAGCTCGATAAGATCAAATTCAACTGCCGGGCCAAAGCCGTGCTCGAGGATTCCCGTTGAAACCGAATGGTCGGGATGCGAGCTCAGCCCGGGATAGCGCACGTTGCGCACCATCTCATTGGCGGCCAGATACTCGGCCAGCGCACGTGCGCGGTCGAAATGCGCCTGCATGCGGACATCGAGCGAGTCCAGCCCGCGCTCCAGCACACCGGCCTCGTCAGCAGGCATATCAAGCTTGGCCAAGCCACAGCCCTCAAGCAGGGCATGCGCGCACTCGGCAGCAGCATCCACACGATGGCGCTTGAGCTGCGAGCGCGCCACCGAAGCGGCAACGAGCTTGCGCGGCGCCTTACCAGCACACACGCGGTCGAGCGCCTCGAGCAACAGCGCAGCACCTAGCCGCAGCGGATCGCAGCCAAAAGCCGATACCACGGTGTTGTCCACAACCAGCAGCGCATGGGCCTCACGCGCGGCGCGTCCTAACGCTCGCAGATCGGGCACGCGCAGTCCAAACCCGCCAATAGAGTTGACGAACCACCACAGGTGCGGCCCCTCGACCTCAAACGAAGCATCAAAGCCCTCGGACGCAGCGGCAAACGCCTCGGCGGACGGCGAGCCCACGAGCACAACATCGCAGCCATCAAAGCCGCTCGCAAACGCATCGGCAAAGTCATCCGCAAAGGCCACCAGGCGATCGCCGGGCCGTACAATCCCCAGCAACGACAGCGCTGCCGGCACATGCGACGCCGCAAGCAACCGCGCCTCACGCGCGCTGGCCCTCAAAGCCCAGGCCTCTTCTAGCTGCTGTACGCCCATACGGCACCTTCCCTCCAAAACAAAAACCCACGATGCGGATGTTTCCCACATCGTAGGCTACGGCTGCAGTATAGCGCCGATATGCGACGAATCGCCTAGATGTTGAGCGCGTGGTAGGTCACATTCGCGCCCGGAGCGTCAACGGTCACGCCATAGGCCTCGGGATAGATGCGCGTCGAAAACACGAGCGAGCCATCGTTCACAAACACCTCGACCGACGAGACATCGCCAACAATGCGCACGTTACGAACCTCGTCGACGGACTCCCAGCGCACAGTACGACCGCAGCCGGCAGAAGCGCGGCCCTCATCGGTAAATCGCATCTCAAAGCGCGGGGGCAGTTCGTCCTCAGCGGGCACAAACGCCAGCTTCAGCTCGCCATCAACGGTCGCGGTAAACGCGCCGTCGACACCGTCAACAACAACATCAAAGCAGGTATCGCCGGCAACCTCCAACGAGCCCGCCCCCACACGCACCGAGGCATAATGGTGCTCAATCTCGCGCGCCGGCTGCTGCAGCACCACGCCGTCGACACCGGCTGTGAGCTCACGCGGCACCGTCATGCAGTGCTGCCAGCCGCACGCTACGGTGGGCGCGTTGTCATAGGTCGGCTCATCGGGCATGCCCATCCAGCCGATCAAAATGTGGCGACCATCCTCGGACGTAAACTCCTGAGGAGCATAGAAGTCAAAACCGGCGTCCCACAGGCGGAACTCGCCCAGCTCATAAGCGTCCTTGCCACCAGTGATGTCGCCCGATACAGGCATGTAGCCAGCGGCATACACGTTGCCGCGGTCCCAACGGCCGCCCTCGAGGCCCTGGGGCGAGAAGGACAGCCACTTCGCCGGCACACCGCCATCCGACTCAAGCTCAAGGTATCCCGGGCACTCCCACATAAAGCCAAAGCGCTCGGGCGTGGAAACGCGGCTTTCGAGCTCCCAGCTCAGCATATCGGCCGAGCCATACACCAAGATCTCGCCCACATCGCGCCCGGCACCTTCGCCGTGCATCGCACAAAAACGGCTTTCGACATGCGGCCCGTCCACGCGACGACGCGCGCCCAGCACCATGTGGTAACGCCCATCATCATCGCGCCACACCTTGGGATCACGCACGTGGCAGGTCAGATCGTCGGGATAATCCTCGGACGCCAGCACCACGCGCTTTTGGCTGAACTCCCGACCGGCAAGGCCATCAACGCTCTCGACATAAACAGTATCGGCGCGACGGCCGGTATTGACGTAGTCGTACGTGCCGTCCGCATCGGAAAGCTTAACGTTGCCCGTATAGAGCACGCGAATGAGACCGTCCTCCGCAAGCGCGGAGCCCGAATACACACCGTGGCAATCGAACGGCTCGTCGGGCAGCAACGGAGCGCCAACATAGTCCCACGTCATAAGGTCGCGGCTCGTCGCATGGCCCCAGGCCTTAACGCCACCCTCGACATCAAACGGCGCATACTGAAAATAGGCATGGAACACGCCGCCTGCCTGGCAAAGACCGTTGGGGTCGTTGAGCCAGCCCGCCGGCGGCATTATATGGAAGCGCTGGCCATACGCGCCATGGCCGCACTCAGAGGCGGCGGCGTCAACAGCGGCAACCAGCTTTGCAAGGTCGCGGCCAAGTGCATTAGACATATCAAAGTCCTAACGGATCGAAAGTAACAAGGCGCCAGAGATCGGCACCAGATACGGGAAACGCCCGCGAGCATACAACCCGCGGGCATCCCCTCAATCAAAAGCTCTTAGGCCTGCTCGGAAGCCTTGGGCTCGTCCTTGTACAGGACAAACGAGACGGCAAAGGAAACCAGCGCGGCGACCGCAAACATGATCGCGTACTGCACGGGCTGGGCCAGGCACAGCAGGATACCGAAGATACCCGTAACACCCGTGCCGGAGGCAGCCAGCGAAGTGAGCGCGCAGACCAGGGCACCGCAACCGCCGCCGATGCAGCCGGCGATGAAGGGCTTAAAGAAGCGCAGGTTCACACCAAAGATGGCAGGCTCGGTAATGCCCATGAAGGCGGACAGGGCCGAAGGAAGCGCCAGACCCTTGATCTTGGCATCGCGGGTCTTAAAGGCAACGGCGAGTGCGGCGCCACCCTGAGCGATGTTGGCAGCACTGGCGATGGGCAGCCAGTAGGTCACGCCGTACTGGGCAAGCTGGCCCAGGTCGATGGCGGTGTACATCTGGTGGATACCGGTAACGACCGTGGGGGCATAGAACAGGCCGACGATAAAGGAACCGATGCCGAAGGGCAGGGTCAGCAGGGTCTGGATCAGACCGAGGATGGCGTTCTCGGCCCAGACAAAGATGGGGCCGACGGCAACGAGAGTCACGAGCACGGTCACGAACACCGAGACAAGCGGAGTCACAAAGAGATCGAACATCTCGGGAACGATCTTGTGCAGGCGCTTCTCGAGGAAGGCCAGAATGGCGCAGGCGATAACGATGGGGATCACATGGCCCTGATAGCCGACCCACTCAAAGCTGTACACACCGGGAATAACAGTAACCATGGTCTGAACGCCCTCGGAAGCAACCGTGTAGGCGCTCTGCAGCGAGGAGTTGATAAACGCACCGCCGACGACGGCACCCAGGTACGGGTTGGCGCCAAAGGCCTTAGCGGCGGAGTAACCGATCAGGATCTGCAGAATGCCAAAGGACGTGCCCGAGACCAAGTTGGCGATCTTATAAATAAAGTTATTGGTGTCGAGTGCGATAAAGCCGTTGGAGGCCATGAAGTTGAGGGCGCTCATAATGCCCAGCAGCAGGCCCGAAGCCACGATGGCGGGGATGATGGGAACAAAGACGTCGCCGAGCACCTTAATGGCACGCATAAAGATGTTCTGCTGCTGAGCCGCAGCCTCCTTTACCTCGGCCTTGGTGGCAGCCTCGACGCCGCTGAGCGCGATGAACTCTTCGTAGACCTTGTTGACGGTGCCAGTGCCAAAAATAATCTGGAGCTGGCCCTGGGCCTCAAAGACGCCCTTGGCGCCATCGACACTCTCGATGGCCTCCTTGTTAACCTTGGAATTATCGGCAATCACCAGGCGTAGACGCGTGGCGCAGTGTGCGGCCGAAACAACGTTGTCGGCGCCACCGACGTTGTCGAGCACCTCTTGGGCTGATTTGCGGTAGTCCATAACTTCCCTTTCCTCCAACGGGCGCATGTGCACCCGGCCATCTTTGACACATACACTGTAATCGTTTTCAGTTTGATATGACTGTAATCGTTTTCATAGTAGGGTGAACGGTAGGAAAAAGCCGGCGAAAGGTAGTTTTGAAGCAAAAACAGGGGTCTCAGAGGCAGGCGGACGTGCCCAAGGCCTAGACATTCATAAGCTGATGGCCGAGCTTGAGCGACTTTAGACCGCTCTCCCCCTCCTCGCCATCGAGCGCGTTGAGCAACATATTGGTCGCCTCGACGCCGCTGGTCAGGTAGCCGTAATGCACGGTAGGAATGCCGCCCGTCAGCGCGCGCAAAAACGCGTTGTCGCCAAAACCGCTCACGCGGTGCATGCCCTCGCCCAAGCCGCGAACCTCATCGATAGCACGCAGCGCGCCCGCCGCCATGGTGTCGGTCGCGCAAGCGATAAACGAAACATCGGGAGCGACGGAAAGCAGCTCACGTGCCGCACCATAGCCCGAGTCGAGCGTAAACGAGCCCAGGCGAATCAAGGCGGCATCGAGCGGGTTACCCGCGGCGCGCAAGCCGGCCTCAATACCGCGACGGCGGTCATAACCGGCCGCGCGGTCCTCCTCGGTAACTCCAATGTAGGCGATCTTGCCGTCCACGCGGCCCGCAATCGCATGGCCCAGCTCAAAGGCAGCCTCGTAATCGTCGTGATAGACGCACGCCGCGCCCTCAACATTCTGACCGATCAGCACGATGGGCACGCGGCACGACTCAATCGCGCGACGGTGCTCGTCGGTGATCATGGTTGCCACCAGCACAATGCCATCGACCGGGTGGTTTTGGAATAAATCGAGGTATTCGAGCTCGCGATCGGCCGCGTTGTCGGTGTTGGCAAGCAGCATCTGGTAGCCACGGCGACCGAGCACCTGGCCAATGCCGGCGGTAATGCGGCTCACGGATTCCGAGTTAATCTTAGGCACGATGACGCCGATAAGCTTGGTGGAGCCGGTGCGCAGCGCGCGAGCCTGGCTGGATCGAACGTATCCTGTCAGCTCAATCGCCTGCTTAATGCGCTCGGCCTTATCCGCCGAGATATATCCACCGTTGAGGTAGCGCGAGACGGCGGCGCTCGAAACGCCGGCCAGCTCGGCCACATCCTTCATCTTTACCACGAGCACCCCTGTCGTTGAAATCGCTTTCACCATAATACCCGTGAAGACGGCCTGCGAACCAAATCGGCCCACACAGGTCGAGCAAACGTCAGCGAGCGAGCAGCTGTCGTGGCGAGGTGCCACGACAGAGGAGCGAAGCGTACTTTATGTACGCGAGCGACGGTTTGAGCGGCAGATCGCCCGGCAGATGCCCGCGCAGCGTCGAGCGGTCCGGCGTTCGTTAGAACGCCGGAACAAAATTAACCGTGGTACTCGCCGTTGTACTGGATGAGCGTTAGGTCCTCAACGCCGTCGAGCGCGCGGATGGCGTCGGCATAGGGCATATCCACGCCGTCCGAGAACACCTCGACAGCCATCTCGACCTTGTCGCCGCGCATCGTCTTGGACTTGACGGTGAACTTGGTGCGCCCAAACGCGCGCACAATATCGTCGCCGGTAGTCTGGCCCGTATAGTGAATGACCATCATGTACACACGCGCCTTGTCCTGGTGGCTCGCAAAGCCGGCGATCATCACCACGATCACCACTGCCGTGAGCCCCACGAGCGCGTACATGCCGGCACCTGCCGTAATGCCCGTGGTAATGGCCCAAAACAGATACAGCAGGTCGAGCGGGTCCTTGACCGCCGTACGATAGCGGACGATAGACAGAGCACCGACCATACCGAGCGAGATAACCACGTTGGTCGAGATCGCGAGCGTGACCATGCAGGTGAGCACGCACATGCCCACGAGCGTCACGGCAAAGCTACGCGAATACACCACGCCGGTAAAAAAGCGCTTGTACACGTAATAGATCAGGATGCCCATGGCGAGCGCCACGAGCAGCGACAGGCCGATCTTGGCAGGGTCGACCTGGCCAAACGCCTCCAAGACGGAGTTCTTAAAAAAGTCCCTGGTGCTCATGGTCTAAATATCCCCTCGGTTCTCAAAATCCGATCCCCAGTAATTAAATCCGCGCAAGTAGGCGGTCTTTTCGTAACACAGGCAGTACTTGGAGACCGCCGTGAGCTCGGCCGCGCCCGGCGGCACCATATCGCGCACCAGCTGCGGGCAAAACTCCGTAAACTTGACCTCCATCACCAGCTTGCCGGGCTCCAGGACCGGCAGCGCGGGCAGCGTCGCGTCAAAGATATCGTAGCTTCCCACCGCGGCACGCACGTTCATGTCAAACGTGATGCGCACGGTACCCTCATCCATCACCCACGGCTCGCGCTCGTAGTCCACGATGGTCCGTGGGCGCATCACGTTGCAGATGCACTCGATGTAGAACTCGCGGCAGAGCGGATAGGGGCTCCTCAGCAAAAAGTCGTAGTCGCCAGCCAGAATCTGCTCAAACTCGCCACGCGTGAGCGGTGCGTCCTCCTTGTAGATCCAGCTACCGTACTTCTTTTTGCGCTCGAGCTTAATCACTTTGTCGCCGCCGTTATAGATGCGCACGCGATACTTTTTGCGCATGAGAATACCGGCGTCTTTTTCCTCGTAGGCCGAGTTGCAGTAGTCGTCAAAGTACAGGCTGCGAATGGTGTAACCGCCCGCCTGCGCATGCTTGTCCAGCTTAAACACCGGCGCCATGCGACAGGCAAGCGCAGTGTGCTCACCCTCGTTAATGAGATATTTGAGCTCGTGGCGGTAACGCTCCTGCGTGGTACGCGCAGGAGGTGCCGCCAGGCGCTCAAGCAGCGCGCTAGCCCTCCTCATACGTATCCTCCACGACTTTACCGCCGTCCTGCACGTAAAAACACTTCATGCCGTAGTGCTTGCCGTCGTCGGTCACATAGTAGTCAAGCGCATCTTGCGTATAGCCGTCGGAGTTGGTGGCACGCACGCGCACAAAATACTGGCCGGTATCGGGCGCATCGCAGGTCACCTCGGGAAGCAGCACGTCCTCGGCCTTAAGGACCACATCGCCAATGGCATAGTCGCGCGCCAGCTCCACGGTGTAGCGAATGTCGCGCGCCTCAAAGTCGTAGGACGCATCCCAGTTAATGCGCAGCTTACCGTTATCGATCTGCGGCACGCCGATGTAGAACGGCATAGGCTTTTTAAAACTCTCGCGAAAGCTCTTGTAGTTCTCCTCGATCTCGGAGGGAATCGCCGCGGCGATCTGCTCGTATTGGTCCTTGGTGACAGGCAGATGATCGATATCGGGCGAAGCAAAGACCAGCGATTCAGTAACCTCACGGTAGTGCTTGATCATCTTGCTCAGGCGTGCCTCGGTCATATACGAGCGCAGGTCCTTGACGGCGCGGTCGAGCTCGTTGCGGAACGATTTGCTGCGCAGCGCACGATTGAACAGCACGTTGCCCCAGTAGTTGCTTGCGCCGCGCTCCCAGCTCGCATAGTCCGAAAACCCGGTAAGAGAAAGCTCAAGCTTACGCAGCATGCCGTCGTTATCCCAATCCAAAAAGTACCAGGTATTTGAGTTGAGAGGGCTGTACAGATAGCAGTTACGGTTCTGCGTATCGCAGTTGCCCGTCAGGATCTGAAACGCCAGCCAATAGACCAGATTCTCGGTATCAAAGTAGGTATCGAGCACATCATCGATCTTTTGCGATTCATCATTGAGCGCATCGAGCATCCCGATGAGCTTGGTGTGGTCCGAATCGCCCTTAATCTCGAGCATGCCCTCAAAGTTCACCTGGTTGTAGTCGGGATCATCGGCAAGCTTAATGGTGTCCTCGTAGCGATGAAAATCGAAGCTGTTCACCTTGTACAGATGCCCGTTCTTATCCAAGCCATGCGCCTTAAGCGCCATCTTGTTGAGCTGCTCCACCTGCGTAAACAGGCCGTAGTCCTCAAAGGTATCGTTGGACTTTTCGGTCTGGTCGCACACCCACAGATGCACAAACTGCGTGCGCAGGCCCATCATCTGGGGAATCCCACGGATAAGGTCGTAGGCCATCTTGTTGCGAAAACGCATACCCTCGCCCATGTGCTTATTGAGCGCAATCGCGCGCTGTTGGCGCCAGGTACCCTTGCCCTTTTTGAGCTCCACCTTGTAATTCTTTTGCGAGTTCATGCTCGATGTCTGACCGCGCACCTGCACGGTGGCATTGGGCGCTTCCTCGCCATAGCCAACCTCGCCGGCCACCGGGCCGTCTTCGTCGCCCGGCTGCAGCAGGCCCATAACCTGATAGCGCGTCACGCCCATGTCGGCATAGTCATACACCGAGTACGTGTTGATCTCGGCCCAGCTGTGGTCGGTGTTCTCGGAGCTGTTACCGCGCGAGACCGTCAGGTACATGGTCACAATACCCGAGTCGTCGTAGACCTCGTACAGCTCGTCCTCATCGCGCAGGTGCTTGGACTGGTCGAAAGCCTCGGCCTTTTTAATCTTGTCCTGCTTTTTGACCTTTTTGGTCGAGGAGTCTTCCTGCACCGAGCAGCCCGAAAGCAACAGCGCACCGGCAGCCGCCTCAAACAGGCGACGGCGAGACATCATCCTATCGGTCATCAGAACCTCCCCAATGCTTGCGATACACGTGAACTACTGCGCGCTCAAACGCGCCATGTGGCTCACCCTTATGGCGACCTTCCTCATAGCGCTGTTCGGCACGGTCGAGCAAGCGGCCCAGCTGTGTAAACCAGCCCGTCTTGTCAGCAGCCACGATGGGCTGCTGGCTCAGGATACGATACGGCAAGTTGGCGGTATAGGTATCGAGCCGCAGCAGCGCCACGATAAAAAACACTGCCGCACCCAACAAAAAGCCAAAGCCGTAAAACTGCTGCGGCAAAAGCAACGACACGGCGGTCGCCAGCCCGGCTACACCGGCAAACAGCCCCGAGGCCAGCACAGCCCCCTTGTAGTCAGTAAAGTACAGCAAGATGAGCAACACCGTATTGCCCACGGCATACAGGCCGTAGCCCACGCACAACGTGCGAAAATACCCGTGCATCAGGTTGTTAAAGCCCAACGGTAGGGCCGAAAGCACCGTGGTCTCGAGCGAGATGACCGCCGCCGTCACAAACAGTTGTTTGAGCGCACAAAACCGCAGTTCTCGGTTGAGCGTGGCAAGCATTTCCTCCTCGGCCACCACAATGTCGCCCACCACGCCACCGTCGTTGAACAGGCTGTAGTAGTCGCGGTAGCGCGGATAAAAGTTGACCTCGACCGAGACCACAAAGTTGACGGACGTGACCAGGATCGTCAAAAACGCGATGAGCGCCGGCACATCGTGGTAGGGCGCACCATAAAACAAGCCCTTGACCTGCACGCCAATGGGACCGACCCAAATTATCACCAAGTGCGCGAAGAGGCCCAGGTTGGTAAACAAGCCCGTGAGCGCCAACGGCATAAACTGATCAAGCCACCGTAAATAGAGCCAGGGGCTGCGGTCGCTCTGCGGAAAATACCTGTACAGCAGCACAACGTCCCAGGCGAGCATGACGCCGTAGCCCAGAGCAATTGACGCCAAAAGGCCCTCGACCGGCGGCAGCCCCAGCGCCAGCGCGGCCAGGGCGCACAGGCACGCCACGCCAATGGCAGCCGCAAAGCTGCATAGGATACCGCGGTAATCCTTGATGGCCGTGAGGTAACTCATGCCGTTCCAGTTGACGATCATAATGTTAAACAGCCACAGGCACAGCAGCCCCTGCAGCAGCGTGGCGCCCGAGAACAGCAAAAAGACGCCGTAGAGCACCGTGCCCACAACGAGCATGATGGCATTAGATCCCCAAAACGAAGGCAGGATCTCATCCTCGCGCTCGGCAAAAAGCATATCGGCCAAAAAGCGCGTGACCGGCATAGAGAAAAAGCTCGTGAGCGTGAGCGACGCCAGCAGCGTATAGGTCACCATGCACACCAGCAGATCTTGGTTGGCACGGCCCACACCCCACAGACCGCACAGCACCAAGATACCCACCTGGAGCAGCACGCCCAGCAGCATGGGGCCCGTGCATACAATGCCAGCGTAGCCATAGGCGCGCATCATGGCAAACAGACCCTTGCGCCTAAACAGGCGCTTGAGCTCAAAACCGATTCCGGCCACCGGCTACTCCCCCTCTCTGGGCAGGTCAAACGCTTGCGCCGTCTCGTCGTACAGCGCGCGATAGTTGGCGAGCATCTGCTCGTGCAAGAAGTACGTGGCAACGCGACGCTGGCCGCGCTCCCCCATCTCAATGCGACGAGCGCGGCTTGTGCACATGCGTTCCATGCCATCGGCCAAGCCCTTGCGATACATAGGCGGCGTCACAAAACCCGCTACGCCAAAGTCGTCGCCCGGGGCGCCTTCGAGAAGCTCGCGACAGCAGCCCACCTCAGTCGTCACGCAGGGACGGCGCGCTGCAAGGGACTCTAGCACGCTGAGCGGCTGGCCCTCGGAGATGCTCGTCAAAATGGTAAAGTCGAGCTTTTCCATGTACTCGACCACGTTGACACGGCCGGTAAAGATCAGGTCGCGCACGCCCAGGGTTTCGACCAGCGCGTGGCACTCGGCGCCGTACTCCTCGTCGTCCACGCCGCCCATGATGTGCAGGCGCACCTTGGGCAGGCGCTCGTGCAGCTCAAAGAAGGCATAAATCATGGTCTTGACATCCTTGATGGGCGCCAGGCGCACCACCGCGCCAATGTCCACCCAGCCGTCATCGGTCTTTAAGGGAATATCCTTAAAGCGATCGAACTGGATGCCGTTGGGGATGACCAGGCATTTGTCCGCATCGCAGCCCATATCAATCTGCGTCTTGCGGGCGTTATGGAACAAACTCGTCACGCGGAAGGCGCGGCGGTAGATCTCCTCCGAAAGCAGGTAGAAAAAGCGAATCCAGCGGTCCTTAAACGACGGCACCACCCAATCGGCGCGAATGATCTCTTCCTCGCGCTCGCGGGTATAGATGCCATGCTCGGTCAGCAGTACCGGCGCATGGTGAACGCTTGAGCCCAGGCAGGCGAGCAGGCCACCGTAGCCGGTCGAGATGGCATGGTACACATCGGCCACCGGCACCTCGCTGCCCAACAGGTAGAGCACGGGCAGCAACATGGAGCGCATGGTGTGGAATGCATCGGCAAAGGGCGTGTAGGGATACTCGGCCAGGCACACGTCGCGAAAGATATCCATAAACGTGCGGCTCTGCAAAAACGAGAGCGGATGCACGCGACGGCGGTGGAAGATATCGAATAACACGTCCCAGTCCGGATTGGAGAGCGACACCAGACGGCGTAGCGCCTCGCGCTCACGGTCGTTAAAACTGGCTTCATGTTGCTCGCCCGAAAGCCGCAGGGCATCGTCCAGGAACACCTCGTGCACCTCGACCACGTTGCCGGGCAGCTCGTAGACAAACTTGCCACGGTCGGCAGCATGCGCGCCGATCACCCACAGCACAAACTCGTGCTCGGGCATGGCCGTAATGTAGCCATGCATCCAGGTAGATACGCCGCCGTGCACATAGGGGTAGCAACCCTCGAGTACCAAGCAGATTCTCATTTATCGCCACCCTCCTTGCGCTCGATCGTCACGGTCTTATCATTTGCCTTGAGCAGATACAGATTGCCCGTAAGGTGCGTCAGTTCGCCACCCGTCACCGCACCCGGCTCGCCATTATTGGTGCGGAACATGAGCCACGCCTCGTCGTGGAAATTGCCCAAGCTGAGCGTCCAGGCATCCGCGCTGGTATCCACGCTCACCGTCACGGACGAAAAACGCTGGATGGCACCGGAGCACTCCGACGCCGTCTGGTGCCGCAGGTCGGGCGCGGATTTGGTAAGCCACTCCAGGAAGTCGACCAGGCCGCCCTTGTAGACCTCCCAGCCCTCCTTGGCTCCGCGATCGGGGTCCAAAAGGTCGTCCGGGTGCATAAAGTGCGTGCTCACGTAGTGCATGTTGAGCTCGGACACGGCTGCCAGGCGCATATAGGAATCGTCGACCATGCCGCCCGAAACAATACGTGGCTGCTCCACAATGCCATCGCTCGCCACGCCAAACTCTTGCACGTACGGCAGGTCGGTACCGTCCTCAAAATACGTACTGGCAATGGTCTTAATGCGCGGAACATCGGTACCGATAAGCTTGCGCGCGCGGGCCGAAAGGATATTCGACGGCGGCACGTAAACCGAGCCATGAGCGTTGGGCAGGACCTCGTCCTGAAACGCGAAAAGTTCGTTGAGCGAAGCGACGAGCGTCTCTTTGTTCTTCCAGGTCTTGTAGACGTACAACGTACCATAGTCGGTGTCCCAGAGCGCAAGCGGCTGATGGTTGTAGCCGTGAAAGCCCAGCTCGCCGCCCATCTGCAGCAGCATGCCGCCAAAATATCGAAACTGCGTGGTATCGGGTTGGCGCGCGGGCTCGGTCTGGTTGACCGCGTCCTCGTAGTTTTCGATCATCACGCCGGTATAGCGAATGCCATATTTTTGCGCGAGCTTTTGCAGATCGGGCCACCAGACCTTGGTGTAAAAATCGGCAATGGAAAGGCCGTAATCACGCTTGATATAAGTACCATCGCCCGAGGGCACGGGGCTAGGAAAGTCGTCCAAATAGAACACGGCGCTGTTGATGACCGGATAGGCCGTGGTATCACCCAGCAGACTGATCGCCGCGGCGTAAAAGCCACGCATGACCTTGTCATAGATACCGATATTGCATACCACGGTGCGCCCGCTACCGCAGTCATTCGACCAAATGAGTGGGGCGCCCGCATCGCCGGTCATAGCCCACACACGAGCCGTCTCGCGCAGCGATACCGAAAGCGACGAATCAAAGGGGTCCGAGAGCTCGTAGCGCTCTCCACCGCCCAGCATAAAGTCCTCGCTCGGCACAATGCTTTCGGCTTTTACATAGTCATATCCGGCCGATTCAATGCCAAGCTTGGAGGCAATCACTTGCAGATAGCTCGAGTTATCCGGCGGCATAGCGAGCATAAGCGAACCGCCGGCACTCACCCAACTCATAATGTCGCTCAGGTGCGTACCGAGCCCATCGAGCGACGCCATGAGCAAAATCACGCGATCGAAGGAGGTCAGCGAGGGAATGGCATCCGCACCATCCAGGGCAAGGTCCACGTCGCGGTGCGCGATCTTCATGTCGAGCAGGATCTGGTCGAGCTGCTCCTTTACGTCCTCGACGCCAGCTTGATCGGAATCGGTAATGACCAGGCACGTGGGCTTTTGGCCAAAGATTGCCGAGGAGGCCGGCACCGCGTCGTTGGCGGCAAGCATCCCCAGCCTATGCTGGCCCGCACTGTACTGCACGCCGGCACGCTCCACCAGCAGCACGGCGGCCATGGCAATAAAGACCGCCCACACCACGAGGAGTCCCATCCAACGAAAGCGGCCCACACGGTCTCGGATATGTTGCGCCACGCTCATCGGGCCTCCTCCCCATCGCGCCAAAACGCCAACTTTTCGCGGTTGTCGGCGCTCAAATACACATGTTGCTTGTCAATCGCATCGATCACACAGTGGACCTCGTCACCGTCGCGGCGCATCACGGCCAGGCGCAGGCAAAGCATCCAAACCTCCTGCTCCTCGGGCACGTCGAGTACCAGCTGGTCGGTCACGGCCTGCGCCTCGTCGATCTGTCCGACATCGGCCAGCGCCGTCGCGTATCGAATGCGCAGCTCAAGGGTATCCTCGCGCTCGCAGCGACGCGCAAGCAGGCGCGCGTACTGTTGGCGCTGAATCTGAGCAACGCGCCCCTCAGCCAAGCCCGAGCCCAAGTATTCACCAAGAAAATCACAGTATTCGTTGAGGTTTTGCGCGCTCGGGTCCGTCTTAAAGGCACGCTCCAGCTGCTGCAGTTTAAGGTCGGACTCCTTGGAGATCTGCGCCACCGCCGTCGCGGCATAGTGCGCCACCTCAACGTCGTCGTTAAGCTTAGCCGCCTGCAGCTGCGCCAGGTACGCGTCGGGCTCCTCGGTGAGCATGGAGAGCATTAGGCGGCGCCGGTATGCCGGGTCGTTGACGATAAGCGCCTCCTCGAGCGGCACTACGCCTGCATCGTCCTCACCGCTCGGTACCGACATACTACGATGCAGGTCGTCGTTGAAGCGCAGCGACTCCAGCGCAGACTCTTTCAGCCACTCGCCAAGCACCGCGCTGCGCACCGATAGCAAAACCACCAGCAACGGGCCCCACAGCGGCACCAGCACTATTACAGCCAGCATGTGCCCGCGCACCGGCAGCAGGCCCAGCTTCATGAGCGTCCACAGCATCAGGCAAACCAGCGAATGAATCAGCAGCAAGACGGCAGCAACGACAAGCGAGATCAAGCGGCACCCCCCTCACCGTCACCGGTGTAAGCGATGCGCTGCAGCAGCGCCACGATGCCCTCGCCGTCGACGGGCTCCACCGCAATATGCTTTGCGCTCAGGCGCTTACGGATAATGGGAAGATCGCACGCCTTTGCCTGGCGCATAAGCAGGTAGAGCACGTTGCCGTCGACCAAGCCCGCCGCGTCGCTCTCGCGGATTGCCGACCCAATTGCGCCCACCAGCTCGCCGACAGGCTCCATGCCCGGTACCACGCGCAGGAGCAAAAAACTCCCCATCTTGCTATCTGCCAGCGCCTGCTCCGCCGCGAGCTCTTGGCCAAAGGCCGCCTGCTTGAGCACGCAAGTGCCGTCAACGCAGCGTTTATCCTGCGCCACCGCCTCATAGTCAAAGGCACGGCCCAGCGCGCTTTCGACCAGCCCGCACAAGATGCGGAACAGGTTTTGATAATAGAGGGTCATTTGGTTTTCGGCCGCACTACGCACAAAGATCAACACGGCGGGTGCCCCGTCGCGCTCGATCGCGTATCCAAACATGGGAAACCCCGGCGTCAGCTCACGGTTCACCCACAGGTTCGAACGACCCCCGTCGCCCAAAAGAGGTGCAAGCTGCTCAAGCGTGAGCGAGCGTGCGGCATTTTCGGCAATCGCGGGACTTGCTGCCACCAGGCGTGCAAATGCCCCGCCCGAAACATGGTAGATCGCCACCGAATCGTTCTCGAGGATCTCGCCCAGAAGCTCGCAGCACTTGCGATAGATGTCGCGTGGGTTGAGTACGTCGAGCTCCTGCGTCACGGCAAAGATCTTGCCAAAGCTGTCGTGGCGACCCACAATCTGGCGCCTGTACGCGCGCTTGTCCTCGATCGCGTCGTGGTAAAGCTGTGTGAGGAACGTATTGCGATTACGCACGAGCTCGTTTTGATCGCGCTCCGCCCTAATGGCTTCGCTGTTGCGCAGCTGCACATAGCCGCACACGGCACCCACCACAAAGTACGCAATAAACGGCAGCCAGTTGGACGGCTCGTAAAAGAGACCCTGGAAGGTATAACCGTACTGAGTAAAGTAGCTCGCGGCCAAACCCACCGACGCCAGCAGCGCCGCAACCAGGCCAAAATCGAGCCCATACAGCGTGCCGATCAGTACCACGTACAGCAGGCGGTAGTCGAGCACGTTAAGCTGAGCAGACTGCGAAAACACCAGCTCCAGGCCCTCAAAGAGCACCCAGGCCAGCGCGGTCTCCAGGCATTTGATGGGCAGTGTCCGCCCGCGCATGCGGTCGATGGCGGCACGCAGCGGATGGCGCTTGCCCGCGAGGGTCTGCTCCCAGCGGGCGTGTATGGTCGAAAGATCGCGCAGCACGTCATAGCGCTGGAACCACCCGTAGCGCGTGCGGACGGTATCGCTCGGAGCAATGGAGACGACGGCGTCCCCGTCGTAGGTAATGTCGAGCCCCGGGAACAAGCCCTTGAGCGCCTCGCCCAGGTCTCCCACGGTGTGGGCAAAGCTATCCGGAACCTCGAGTTCCTCGAATGTGGCATCCCAGCTGTCGAAGATGCGACGCACCAGAACGGCCAGCTCCTCGGCGCAGAGGGCACCGAGCGGTGAGTCCGCCCCAGCCCTCATGACAGCAGAGCCTTGCGAGCACGCCTCGAACAGCGGGGTCAAAATCGGGTCTTCCAGCGTGGGCGAGGCGGTGTACAGATACGGCACGCGCAAGATCTTGGCCTGAATGCCGTCGCGGACCGCATAGTAGCGGCACAGGTCGTTGGCCGCACGGGCAATGATGCCCTTGCCGTTTTGCCCCGCAACGTCCACCGCACCGTCCGCTCCCATGGGACCAGTCACAAACAGCAGCTGAATCTGGCGACCCATGCAAGCTCGAAAGACGGAGCGCAGCAGCTCGATGTCGCCAACGGCCTCGGTATGCGGCGTGAGATAGGTAGAGAGGTAGACCACACGGTCGAATTCGTAAGCCTGGTCCAGGTGCTGCAGCAGCTCTTTCCAAGACGCATGGAGCGACGACCCGTCGCGGCGCGCCTCGTTGGCCGCCACGACCTGAACATGGTCACCGGGAAACGCCTTGGCACAAAAGTCGTCATCGACATACGCGGTATTGCCAACAACCAGCACTTCCACCGTGCGCTCCCCCTCCCCAAATTTAGCTTTTGCCATGGTAAACATGCGTATTGTACGCTGTCAATGTAGGCCAAAGGCAACTTTAAAGCTGTTTTAAGAACTTTTTCAGACGGGAAGCGACTCGCGCCTGAGCCAGAGAGCCCTACACGTGCCGCTGCACGGCGGAGAAAGGCGAATCCACTACCCCTCAGGCATAATTCCTGAGCAAAATCAAGCAGAGCACACGGCTTTTTGCGCCACTTTAAGACGTAATCGGGATGTGGCGAGAGGCCAAATTCGGAAGTGCGGGGAAAACCAAAGGAATGCTGACCAGACCCCCGTTTTAGGCTTCCGCGACCTGCGGTTTTGATACAAAAAAACCGCGTTGTGCTCGAAGGTTTTCGATTTTTCCCCGCACTTCTGTAATTACATCTCTGGATCGAGGGCGCAGGCAATGGTGACGACATCCACGATAGCGCCCCCCTATGCCTGATACCAAAATCGTTCCATAGGGACCCGTTTCCCAATGGGATGATTCTTCACAAAGGGCATTAAGGCGCATGAGAACATGGTAGAGGCAAGCAAGCGCGCTTCCACGTTTTCGCCCATGGTGACCACGGTATAATCCAACGAGACAAGCAACGAACGGGAAAGGCAGCGCGGATGAACCTGGGCAGCGAGAGCGAGACCGTCGAGTTCAAGAAGTCCACTGGCGAGCATAAAGAAGCACTGCAAGCCATCAGCGCCATGCTGAACAAGCACGGCCGCGGCGAGCTCTACTTCGGCGTGAAGGACAACGGCGATGTCATCGGCCAGGATGTCAGCGACGCAACGCTGCGCCAGGTGACGTCGTGGGTGTCCGACAAGATCGAGCCCGCGGTGTTCCCGACGGTCGAGTGCCTCGACGCCGATGATGGGCTGCGATACATCAAAATTGCCTTCTCAGGTGCCGACGCCCCCTACTCCGCCGACGGACGCTACTTCACCCGCGTGGGGACTTCGAACAAAGCGCTGTCGGCCTCGGAGCTGAGCGCCATGGTCGTCAAGCGTGAGCGCGCCCGTAGCCCGTGGGACTCGCTGCCGTCCGGCAGGCCCGTCTCCGACGCCGACGAGCAGGCGGTGCGTGACTTCGTCGCGCGCGGCGGCAGGGCCGGACGCGTGGGCGGCGGGTTCGCCGGCGTGGAGGACACCTTGGCAAGGCTCGACCTCGTCGCGCCCGACGGCAGCCTAAGAAACGCCGCGGTGGAGCTGTTCTGCGAGGGATCCGACACCTACCCCAGGATGAAGCTGGGGCTTCTGGGCGGCAACACCAAGGCCAAGATCCTCGACCTGCGCCGCGAGTGCGGCACCATGCTCAAGCTGCTCGACTTCGCCGAGTACTTCGTGACGTCGAACATCAGGCGCGAGTTCGTCATCGGCGAGACGGGCATGTACCGCAAGGAGATCCCCGAGATCCCGGCCGAGGCCATCCGCGAGGCGGTTGCCAACGCGCTGTGCCACCGCGACTACACCACCGGCACCGCCGTCGAGGTCAACGTGTTCATGGACACCGTCCAGATCGTGAGCCCGGGCCTGTTCCCCGAGGGCGACTCGCCGCAAGAGCACCTAGACGGTACCGCGAGCGAGTTCGGCCTCCGAAACCCCGCGATCGCGCGCACCCTGTTCCGCGCCGGCGTCATCGAGCAGTACGGCACGGGCATACCGCGCATCAAGGAGGCCTGCGAGGCAGCCGGCGTGAGGTTCCGCTTCGAGCAGACCGTCAACAGCACCGTCGTCGTCTTCGAGCGTCCTGGGTTACAGAAAGCGGCCTTCAGGAGAACCGCGGCCGACAACCGACCGCTCCTCAGCGAGCGCGAACGAGCAGCGATGGCAATTGCCGCCGCTCAGGGGAAAATCACGACCTCCGACCTCGCGCGGGAGTCCAATGTCGGTAGGAAAACGGCCTCGAAGACTCTGAAAGACCTTGCCGGGCGAGGCCTGTTGGAATGGGTAGGGAAAAGCCCGAAAGACCCGCACCAGTTCTACAGGATGCCAAGCGAAGTTTCAGGCTGCAGGTCCTAGCCGGGAAACAGGCCCATTGCGTTTGCTGCCCTCCCCCTGCTGGGCACTACTGAGTAATCTACTGGGCACTGCTGAGTAATCTACTGAGTAGTGCCCAAGCGCGAGTTGGCAAGTCCGCCGAAGCCCAGAGAAACGGCTCCGAAGAATATACTGACCGCTACTGACCGCTACTGATCGCGGCATTCGGCAGGCCCGCCGAATGCCGCGGTCTCCCGAGACTAGCAGAGCCGCCCTTATTGTTAGCGCTGCCGAAGCAAGCCCTACTTCAGCAGCAACTTGAATTTTCGTGCGATGAGCCTCCCCGGAGCCAAGAGCCTTTTGCCCTAATCACAACACCGCAATTCAAGCACCGCAGAAAACTCCATTAGCGATGAACCAGCCACTTGAAGACGTGATCAAGGTGCGGCAAGGGGTCAAATTCGGAAGTGCGGGGAAAATCGAAGAAATGCTAACCAGGCCCCAGTTTTCGCTTCCGCGAACTGCGGTTTTGGTGCTAAAAATCGCGTTGTGCTCGAAGGTTCTCGATTTTCCCCGCACTTCCGTAATTAAATCCTTGGATCGAGAGTGCAGGCAACAATGACGTCATCCGCGATAGCACCCAACAGTCACGGACGTACAAAAGGCCGTTGCCGGAAGCCTCCATACAACGACTCTTCTTTGCGCGCGCCACGCTCGCAATGCTCCATTAAATGTAACTAATTGATTTGCTATATACCATTCATAATGGCACATAGCAAATCAATTAGTTACATGTGGAGGCAGAACATGAGGGAGTACGTCGAGAAGCAGCTGCACACTAGAGTCGATTGCGAGCCCAACGACGCCTCGGAAATAACGACGCAAAACTCTTTCCGAAAGTGTAGGTGAGCGAAATGGCGACTCATGCATACGATGACCTTTATTCTTATCTAGCCGCATTCAAGAACAGCTCTCTTGCCGAAATAATTGCGTACCTAGAAGAACTGGGGCAAAGGAGGTTCGACGCCTTTATTAGGGGCCTTGCACCCCTTATCCCAATCGAAAAAATCGAAAATCAATCCCTGTTCAATTTTTCTGTTGACTCCACCCTTGAAGGAGGCAAATTCCCCTGCACTGACTATGCCTGTCGAGAGCAAAACATTTACCATTTGGCAAAGTTCTCAGCATTGTATGCAGATAAAACACTGATTCATTGCCCTATAGAATCGGCATTCGAAATGGGGCACGATGATTATGTCTCAGTCGATGAACTTGCATTCGGGATCTATTTGACCATGCGAGTCGAAGACATAGTCAAAGCTGGAATACTCGGATTTTCGAGCAATTACATTCCTCTTTGCAAAGATTGCCTAGCGCGACAAATCGAAAGAGAATCAAAAGCAAAAGGATTGATATCGAGTTATTGGGATGAACTCGTACGACAATTCTGTTCCTCTACCTCGTGCACTTTAAAACAAGCACCAGATGGGAATCTGTATGTAGCGATTGAGGGAATGGATGCATATGGGTCCCATGATGAGATGGATGTCGATTTCCTGGTAATCCCGTCTGAATACGAATCGCTCTATGCAAGCCAAGGCGAAACGCGATTGGATAGAGACATGCTGGAGAAAGGCGGCATCTTGACTATCCTACTGCCATTGTTGGACGATTGCTTTCAAGCCCTCGTCAATCCCTATTTTTCGAATAGCTCGTATTTAACCACTCGTCCAGCTCAGATTGAGTTCCTCGAGTCCGCAACTTCCACCCTTTATCCTCGAAAAGATCAGACCATACCCATTCGCCGGTTATCTTGCCCCCTCCCCATTGCTGAAAATGCAACGTTGCGTAGCATCCTTGATTGCCGCATTAGAAACGAAGAGTCGTTTCTTGTGTTTAGGGATACCTTGTCCAAAGGCCTGAGCGAAAGGCCCATCGACACCTCGACATTAGCTGACCTGAAGAACGATCTAATTGAGCCCGAGCTTCACAAGATATCTTTAGTGATGAAAAACGAGCGATCCCGATTAGTCACCTCCGCAGGCATTGAAGCCGCTATCGGAATTGCGAGCTTTACATTGGGGCAATACGGAATCGCATCACCTTCTGATGCCATGGCCTTCCTCGGGGCTGCCGGCATAGGGGCCGTTGCATCTCAATCCGCAGATTTCTTGCGAGAAGCCAAGGCAAAAGAGAACCCCATGTATTTCCTCTGGAAGCTCAATAGAAACAACCGTCTGTAACCTAAGGGGCAGAACACCGCAGTCGCCGAGCATATCTCGATCATTAAATAAAGGCAGCACTAGAAAGGATGCGAATCGTGAAGAACCGATTCCCTTTACGAATGCCTAATGCAGTAAAAATCACTGGTAGATCCGAGCAGTTTAACCAAGACGACAAGAGCGCGCTCAGATTGCTGTCTGCAGTAGCTAGCCAAGTATAGATACCATCCTGTTTCCAAATTCGGTCCTACGATAAACCCTTTCTTCTTTCTCAATTTCGTCGGGATCGTCGAAGATGAGCGTCGTATCTACTACGTCCCACTGCTGCCGATGGATATCCTCAATCAGCAATCCCAGTCCGGTTAATCGAAGAAGAACTTCTGCATCTCTGCCTCTGAGCGTCTGAAAAGTTTCCTTTTCTCGAAGCATTTCGTAGTCTCCAGGTAGAAATCTGTCCAAAGTCTCTGCAAACAAACGAAGATCGTCCCAGCTAATTTCTTTATCTAGGTAGGCCTCATAAATCTTTGCTAGTCGCCGCGCTTTGTCCTCCTCAATGTATCTTTCGAGCAGGATAAGCAGGTACTCAATATCGCGCTTCCTATTTGACTCTTCAAAGTATTGCTTGTACTTGTTCCATGAGCCATTTTCAAAAGAGTCGCGGTTGAACTCATCGAGGAAACACGCATACTTCTTCAGCAGATGCGCATTGTGGATATTGTTTCCGATTTTGTAGATGCTCACTAGGCTTGAGATGACGGGGATGTCCTTCAAGAACTCGTTTTGGAGAATTTCGTCCAGGCCAACCTCTGCGATATTCGAAATAAGTTCGAGAGAGTCGCTGCAAATAGTCGGCCTTGCGTCGTCTTGCAAGCGCGATAGACCGGCCTTAGTTGATTCCTCTGCGTTTGCCATAAGATTACCTTTCATAATAATTTGCCAGTTTTGGCATGCGTTTGCAGCGCCGCTTTTCTGAAAGTGGCTCCGATTTAAATGCCATCCCCCGAATAAGCGCTCAGGTTCGATTCAACAAGTGCATTGGTTGAAAAGAGCTTTAGACCCCCTTCGAGGTAAAAGTCGCTTGTGCAGAGCAACCAAATCATCTTGTCGAGCTTGTAGGCAGTGGCCTCGGGGTCCACGCCGCCCTTCCGCGCCGCGCGCGCGGCTTCGAAATAGCAACGAGCCACTTCGACCTCGCTGTCAGTGGTAGCGTAAAACTGAACAGTATTCAGTAGGCCGTTGACACAAACATCGACGAGCGGCTGCTGAACAAGCCCGAGGACCTGTTCAGGGCGATGCAGCTCGAGCTCATGGAGCTGCACCACGGTTCGCCCTCGACCGTCTTCTGCACGCAGTGCAGGTCGAAGGGCTAGGCAGGAGCCCCGAGGCTTTTCCTAATTCTAGGTGTTAAAGTCGATTACTGCCTGCCGTGGAATAGCCTCCACTTTTCGTCTTCGATGTCTCTTTCAATTGATGACTTCACTTTTGACAGCCATTCTCTGTGTTTTAAATATGCAACACCTGCGGGCAGCTGAGCAGCAATCGAGTCAATCGCCTCAATCTCCTTGAGCTTTGCTGGAATAAAGCCTTTTTCAGGGGACCCGCTCATTGAAGATCGACGGAGATCCAAATGGTTGATCGATATCCCGTCTTTATCGAGCGTCAGAATGAGGGTGATAGCCCTAATCCTCGTCTCGTCATTGCAATCGGACAAGGCCCAGCTAATTCTATCGAGGCTATTTGCGTCGGCGATCCTTTCGCGGATGGTATATTCCAAGCGCTCCCAAAAAATATCGCTCGAGAGCGCATTTGCGTCATGAACGGGAAACAAAACGGCTATTTCAAGCCTGCCGAGTGGTTCGCTCAGCGCTTCATCGATCATTGCTTTCAGCAGATTCCAGGCATGATCATCCTGGACGGTCCAAAACGAGCTGATTCTTCGCAGGAGATCGTGCCTTTGTCGGTAGTCGAGGTTGGCAACGTACTCCAAAAAACGGTCAATCATTGAGCTGTCAAGGCGTAAAAGGCAGCGTAGGAAAGCGAGGCTATAGTCGAAAGTAGGATATCCTTCAAGTGCGAGAAAATACAGGTTGACGGCCGGTGAGGGATTGGATTCGAAGTACGAATCTAGAGCGGAGACGCGCTTTTCGTCTCCGCAGTTGCCGAAAAACCGCCAAACCCCATCATTGTGTATATGTTCGGAAAGCCAAGAAGCATATTTGAGGATATAGCCAGGATGCTTTGGCTCGACTATCTCCAAATCTTCCAAGCAGAGATGCGTTCTGCCGTCATCGAGTCTTGCGAGAATTTCGTCGAGCTCCTCCTTGTCGGGCCCGTTCTTTATTGCTAGCAAATCAAGATAGTCAAACAGGGCCGGATGGTCACTCACGTCGATCACCGCGCCCAGCTCGTTTCTAAGGACCTTCCTGCCGATGGTTTCAGCAAGATGATCAAGTGCTTCGTACGGGACAGGGATCGTCGAGGGCGACGAAGCGATATTGCGTGCGATTATGCTTGAGGCAGTATCTGGGGTCCTTTTGGCGATTTCCAGAAGGACTTTTCCGATAGCCCTGCCCGACTCCCACTCTTTATCGGAAATCTCATAATCTTCGGCTAGCTTTCCCAGGGCTTCGGTCAGTCGTTCTAGCGGTAACTCTTCCGCGGATATCCTCGGTTCTTTCTCTACGAGAGACTCGGAGTTCTCCAGACCAAGTGCGTCGAATGCGCTCTGGCGGAACCCATCGAGGCTCAGAGGGGGATTCTGCGCGCATGTTTCGTAAATCTGGTTGATGCTTAAGCTGCATAAGAGATCGATTGTCGAGTCTTCGGTTATATATTTGGGGAATAGCTCTTCAATCCTCGAGAGCACCGAATACATGTTTTCTGCGTACTCCGCTTCAGGTTCTTTGCCATAGAACGAGAAGTGCTGCCGAAAAGTGGATTTAACTTGCCTGCTGAATTCGGTTTCGACCAGAACGGAGAGCGCCCGGAAGCAATGGGCGTGGAGCTCGGCCAGCTCTGATGTGAAATTGAAGGTCAAAGTGTTGTATGTGTACGTTATGCCGTTTTGACAAACGCGCTGGGCCCTTGAAGAGAGGTATGAACTCGTCAAGACGATCAGACATGCTGCAACATTACGGGAATCCGATTGTTGATATTTTTGAGCGAGGGCATCGAGTTTGCTGTTTTCCAAATCGAATCCCGTACGATCGAGATCGTAAGCGAAAGCGCCGTCCGGCCCGCATGCCCAGTTGTACTCGGCCGCTCGCTCGGTGCCTCTTTCTACACACTTCACGAACAACTCGGAGGCTGTTTGCGAATACTCGCTCGAGCTCATCAAGGATACGGAAATATGCAGGGGCATAGATCCGTCGGATGTCGAATTCATGCCGAGAATATCTTCCGATACGTCAGCGCAAGCAGCGCTTTCGATGCGGTTTGAGGCAAAGGCGAGCGCCTGTATGGGAAGGAGTTGATTGAATGTGATTATGAACTGATCGGCAATTCGCGCATCCCGATTCTTAATTTCATCCCAAGCTTTCCCGCATTCCCTTCGAAGGTAGTCGTACACGCTCGCACTTCCGCACACTTCAGCCATTGACTTGGCGGCTTTGAGATACGGCGCGTTCGGCATTTCTGCGGTATGCAGAATGAAATCCGCAAAACTGCCGTTCCCTTCTTTTGCGAAGTGGCGGCATATCAAGAAGTCACGAAGATTCTGCTCTTCCATTCTTATGGCTAGCACGCCACCAGCGGAGGTAAGGATCGTGACGATTTCCTGGTCGTTCAATCTGGATGCAAAATCCCGAATCTCGGCATCGTCGTACTCCAGGCCCAAGAGTTCCTCGTAACAAGGGTCTCCTTCAATAAGATCGCAGCAATCGTAGATTGCAAGGACCTCTGCGAGACGCTGCTCCCTGCTGGAGTACCCAGCTAAGGCGGAATTCATATAGATGTTCAGAAGATCGTATGGCTCTTGGATGGCTTCGAAATTGCCGTCTGCTATGGGGCTTGCTGCCATGATAGCCAAGCGCAGGTTTCCGTTTGCGATTGCCGATACTCTCTCCCTCAGTGCTAGGTTTTTTATGTTGTATTCGGTCTCGAGTATCGCTTCAGTGTTTTCCGCGGTTAGAGGCTCCAGCTCTATTTCTTTGAAATTTAGATAGCTGCCGATTTTCGCGGTCAACTCGCTTCGGTGCATCTTCCTGCAGGTGAGGACAATCTTTAGCTTTTTGTTTTCCAAGCAGATTCCCAGCAAGTGCTCAAGTGACAGGTTGCCGTTTGCATCATCGACCAGAAGGATAATGTTTTCCGACTCCGACAAAATCAGCTCAATATCATCGTCGAGATGCGACGAATACCTAGAGTCCAAGATCAGAAGATCCCAGTGATGCCGATTGCTGAATGAGAGGCATGCGTCGAGGGCGATCTTGGTTTTCCCCGATCCAGACTGCCCCTGAATCACTACTGCCCTACTTTGCTCTATCGATTCGATGATGCCTGAAAACTCGGAATCCCTGTGCATGAGGGGCTTCGACAGGTCGGTTGTGAAACGGCCGTTCAGGCTTCGCTCGATGAAGCGGTCTGGGGCGATGAATGACCCCTTTCCGAGCGGAATGCCCAAAACCGTATGCGCTAGCGCAGGGAATTTTCTATCAAGGTCGCTCGCAATTGTCTCTGGCCCGATTATTTCTATCCGTGGATCGATGGCGCGGACTTCCTCGAGTACCAGAGGTGAAAGGCGAAAGTATGTGTGGCACAGGATGATTCGATCTATGAGTTGCGGATCGATGCCGGTTTTGCTCCTGTCGAGGCAGTCTATAGCATCATTTAGCAGCTTATTGCGGATGTCGGATTTAGAGGTTGTGTATGCCGCGAAGATGTAGTGTCCATTCTCTCCTACGGAGTACATATCTGGCACTCCGGTCGTAGTTTTATCCGTGCCGCATTGGGATCCCAATTCAATGATGTTGTTAAGCGAATATCTCCTATATAGATACTGATTTGCTAGTGTTTGAAAACGCCCGCCTTCGATCTGCCTTAGCTCTTCTTGGATCTGATTTATATGGGACATTTTGCTCCTCGCGGTAAATTCGCCTTTTGATTTCTCTTTTCTTACTCTAGTCCACCTAGCTCAGCAAGTCTTGCACGCTCGAGGGCCGAGTCGACGACGTCCTCGAAGTCGAGCCCCGCCGCATAGGGAGATCCGGCGACAATGACTGGGATAAAAAACTCTAATCAAGGCCAGAATCTTTAATAGCATGCTGTTTTACCACAGACGGCAGAATCTGGCTTGAACGGTTAATTATAGCCCCCGACAGAAAGAGCGGTGCTTCCTCGCTATCGTCTCCGCGCTCGAGAAGCAGAATCGCAAGGCAATCGAGGTGGTCGAGGAGTGCGGTGGGTTGTTACCGTCAATGGGAATTCGGTCAACGCCAACCATCAATCATGCCGTATTATTCAGAGTTAGAATTTTCGCCCCACGATACTAAGCCGGTGACCATCCAATGATTTTTGGCATCGATATAGACACCGCCAATCTGATTGTCCAAGCATTCATCGGAGCCGCTACCTTGGGGACCTTGATTGCCGCATTCTGTCAAAACAACCAGACCAAAAGAAACAGGGAGGACGATTTCAAGCGGCATCAGCCATCCCGCATATCGGCATGGTACGAAGAAGGTCGAAACCGAATCGATCAGCCCGATGACAACCGATTCTTCTGGCAGTTCGTCGTGCTTCGAAACGAAAGCGAGTCCCCCGTCTACGACGCAATCGTCACCTGCGTCGGGATTAGCGGAGCCGGCCCTTCTTTCAAAGGAGAGGACAACGGTCCCGCTTTTCCCGACCGCGTCTGCGTCGGCACGCTTCCTCCTGGAGCATGGTACATATGGCTCCCAACGGGAGGGCACGGAATGGGAGTGCGCACGGCGCCCGAAACGGCTTTCGTCGACGCGAATGGGATTCCATGGGTTCGGCGAGGCAACGGAAGGCTCGAGGAGATCTCTATGGAGCCGACCTCGTTCTACAGGCTGCCCCTCCCCTTGTCCTGGCACGGATGCAAGAAGCTGACCGAGTAGAAGTCGTCGACGCCGTACGCGTAGCCCTCGAAGGGCGCCTCGTCCAGGCCGCGCCAGCCGGCGGCGGCGCGATAGTCCGCGATCTCGTCGGCAAGGGCCCTCGCCATAAGCACGACGTGCTCGACCGCAAACCCGTTATTCGACTTCTCTGGGTGCTTCTTGACGTGGTCGCTGGAAAAGTAGCCCAACGAGATTTCGCTCACGGGTCCGTCGCCGTTGGCGAACGCGGCCACATTGACCGTCTTGCGCCTGAAGAGGGTATCGAGTGCCTTGGTGAGGGGCTCGGCGGTGGACAGCATGGCGGGGCCTTCCTACGTACGAGGGAGATTGAATTGAGGGTTTGATGCTACTGTCCGCTACTGCCCGCGGCACTCAGCAAGCCAGCCGAATGCCGCGGTCTCCCGAGACTAGCGGAGCCGCCCTTATTGCTAACACTGCCAAAGCAAGCCCCACTTCGTCAGTAACTTGGACGGGTGTCCCAGCAGCAGCGCGTGGCACCTAGAAGCGCTGTTCCCAGCAGGAATAGCGCTAAGGAGGCGGCGATCCAGTTGCTGTCGGCGGTCTTGGGGAGCGTGGCGGCGGCGCTAGCAGTCTTGGCCCTGGATGGCGTGGACGCCGTGGTCTTGGTAACTGTCGTCTTGCTTGTCGTGGTCGTCTTGGGCGTCGCAGTCGCGGGCCTAGGGACGGGATCCGTCGCGGACCCGGCGCCGGGCCGCTCAACGGTTGGGCCGGCGCCACCGGCCGGCTCGCCCGCGCCACCGGGCACCTCGCGCCCGTCGGCCTCCCCCGCCGGCGCCGCGGCGCCCTCGGACTCGATCACCACATGCGGCGCCATGGCCCCTGGGGCATCCACCACCCCGCCGGCGCCGAAGGCCCCGCCCACTGGCGTCACAAATCGCGCGGACATAAGCGACCCGCCCGTGCATGCGACGCCGCCATCGGCACCGGCCGCATCGAGCCGCGAGGCGTCGACGGACAGCCCGCGCCCGGCCGGGCCGACGCGCTTCGATCGCGCCGCCAAGAAGGCGATACGGAAGTCGGGCCGGGTGGCCGGTAACGCCTATCGTTAGATGCTGCGCGACCGGTTCCTCTGCCGCGTGTTCGCCGGCGTCGGGGAGCGGTTCGTGCTCAAAGGCGGCAGCGGCCCTCTGGCCCGCATACCCGACGCGAGAAAGACACGCGACCTTTTGACCAGGGAGCAAATTGCGATTCACTTGTCGCCTTCCGGTCTAGGAACACCGAGGTCAGAGTTGTAGAGCACCTCGCCCAGCCTTTGGCTCTCGGCGGCGTAGCCCCCGACAAGGGACGCGAGCTCGAACTTGAAGGAGCTGATCGTCTCGGAGTCGAGGATGAGAGCCAGCTTGGCCACCATTGTCGAGAAGTCCTCGTCCCTCACGGGCCCGACCCTGGCGCACCAAAGCCGCTCGTCGCGGGCGCAGATGTTGCGGAAGTCCACGAGGGTGCGCAGGACGATGAGCCCGGCCAGGTCCTCGTCGTAATGGCTCGGCCCCACCATGTAGTCCTTGGCATCGGTGTAGTTGGCGATTTTCAGGTAGGCATCGAGCTCCCGATAGGCCTCCGAAAAGGTGTAGGCGGCGACCGAGCGCACGCGGGCCTCCGCCTTGAGGAGGTACTTGAAGGTAAGGTTGCGCAGGTCGCGGTCGAAGAGGAAAAGGCCGTAGAGGTCTCCGAATCCCGTTCCCTCGGCGTAGACGTCGTGACCCGCCTCGGCGCTGGCCTCCTTGTCGAGGAACGGCTCCTTGTACCCGTTGACAACGCAATAGTAGTCCTCGCCGAGGAGGGCGTAGGCGGCGTACTCCGGCATGGAGAGCCCCCTGGACTCGAGGATGGCCACCTGCTCTTCGAGGGTCTTGAACGGCTTGCGGGCCATGCCGGCTCCTCTCTGAAATGAGAGAAGGCCGCCCGCCTCGTGGCGAACGACCTTCCTCAGTCTTGGGCTCCGTAGAGTACCCAAGCCGTATCAGTGCATTCGTGAAAGTACCACATGCTCGGCCGTCCGTCAAGCTTGCCGGGGCTTTCTCGCCTTTCTTGTGCGCCGCGTGCGCCCCTACTTTGCGGCATACACGTCGCAATTGCCCCTACCTAGAAAGTGCATGGCAGCTCGGTCAATCGCCCTTGCGCTTTGGCCTACCTAGAATCGCTGTTCCCAGCAGGAATAGCGCTAATGAGGCGGCGGGCCAGTTGCTGTCGGCGGTCTTGGGGAGCGTGGCGGTGGCGGCGCTAGCAGTCTTGGCCTTGGATGGCGTGGGCGCCGTGGCCTTGGTCACGGTCGTCTTGCTTGTCGTGGTCGTCTTGGGCGTTGTGGTCGCGGGCTTCGGGACGGGGCCCGTCGCGGGCCCGGCACCGGGCTGCTCAACGGTGGGGCCGGCACCACCAGCCGGCTCGCCCGCGCCACCAGCCAGCTCGCCCGCGCCGTCGGTCTCCCCCGCCGGCGCCGTGGCGCCCTCGGGCTCAACCACCACATGCGGAGCCATGCCCCCGGAGGCGTCCACCACGCCGCCGGCACCGAAGGCCCCGCCCACGGGCGTCACAAACCGCGCGGACACAAGAGACCCGCCCGTGCATGCGACACCGCCATCGGTACCGGTCGCATCAAGCCACGAGGCGTCGACGGAAAGCGTGCACCCGGCCGAGCCAACTCCCGCGCCCGCCGCCGCGCACGGCCATGCCGCCGGCGATCAAGCCGGCCACGGCCTCGTCCGTGACGTTTGCCCCGTCCGCCCGGGCATCTACGGCGCAGCCCTCCACCGCGAGCGCCTGCGAGACGTGGATCGCGCACTGCGAGCCCGATGCCGCCAGGGACCCGGTGCCGCGGAGCGTCAGGTCGCCCCACACCTCCATGCCGCACTGCGTGATGTCCGCATCGGGCGCATGCGACTCCGTCACCGAGTTCTGCCCCACAAGCGTCACGACCAGGTCGCCGCCGGCGCCGATAGCATCGCCCGCGTAGCCGTCGAGCTCCAGATGGCCGGCATCGGTCCAGGACCAACCGGGGCCCGACACGCCCGGCTCGCGGTACGTCGCGCCCGCGATGAACAGGCTCTCCGCGCCCGCGGCACAGGAAGGCCCGCCCAGCAAGACGCATAGGCAGGCCATAGCGACGATCGCAATGTAATGACGGCTGATGTAGGACTCGGCGGCAAACATACCCGCTCCGATCTTCGCAGGAGCCAATAGAATGTGCACCAGAAAATGCCCTGGTGGCAGCGACTATTAGTTTAGCGAGATCGATGAGGGGGCAAAGAGAAATCGCGTGGACGATGTCCACAATTAGGTGTAAATCGTTTTGCCAGTCGGTGAAAGGAAGGATCAATAATTCCAGACGAAAAAAGCACAGCGTTCATCTGCTGTTTCTTTCAGCGAAATAATCGAACGACATGCCAAGCTTTTGAGCGATAACCAGGTGAGCGGCGATCCATGCACGCTTCTGCCTAAGTCAACAACGACGAACCCAGCATGCGAAGCGGACTGCAGCGCAAGCGGAGGAGCGCCGAGCCCTTGAGTTCAGGCGCTACCGAACATAACGTCCCCCGGTGCCCCCGCTGACGAGGATTGTCGTTGGCACGGTTTCATTGAAGATGGAACCTCTATCGCTTCTTGATCACCTTCGCAGGCACGCCCGCGACGACCACGCCCTCGGGTACGTCGCGCGTGATGACCGCGCCTGCGCCCACGATGGAGTTCGACCCCACCGTGACCCCGCTCATGACCTGCGCACCGTAGCCCACCCACACGTTGTCGCCGAGTACGATGTCCGCCTCGTCGTGCCCTTGGCGGTTCACAGGGACGTCGGGGTCGGAGTGGCGGTGCATGTCGGTGCGCAGGTGCACGGCGTAGGACACGAGGCAGTCGTCGCCGATGACGATCTTAGCCCCGGGCGAGGCGCACAGCATGCCACCGTTCACGTAGGAATTGCGTCCAATTGTTATGTTCTCAGGATGGCTCAGCGAGACACCCCCCCCCACGTAACTATTCTCCCCGCAGCGGCACAGCGAGGTCTTGTAGGTCCCTAGGCACCTCATGCGGAGTCTCTCGAGGTTGTAGAAGAGCCAGCCGAGGGCGCGAAGCAGCATGCGAATCATCTCCCGACGAAGGACTTGAGGTAGCCTGCGAGCGCGCGCAGCCTAGACGGGCCATACAGCGCGAGTGACAGGACGAGCAGCGCAGCATCGATAGCGAGCCGAAGGGCCAGTCGATCGGGCAGCGCGAGTGCGACGACGCAGACTGCGACGTAGGGCAGAAGCCCCCTGAGCATGAACGAGCGGTCGCGTATGCTCTGGTAGTAGTGCTCGCCTATCGCCGTCTTGAGCGCGAGGCCCACGGCCGCCGCGCCCCCGACCGAGACGGCTCCGCCGCCCAGCCCGAGCACGGGCACGAGCGCCAGCGAGAGCGCCACGCTCGAGGCGAGCGTGGCGGCAGAGATCAGCAGATTCAGCCCCGACTTCATCTTGAGGTTGATGCCCACCCCCGCCGTCTCGCCGATGGTGTAGCACAGAGGCCCCAGCGCTAGGAACGGTACAAGGCGCGCCCCCGCGGCGTAGTTCGGCTTGAACAGCAGGAACGCGAGGTCGACGATCATGGCGAGCAGCATGCAGGCGCTCACAGCCACCATGACCACGGCCTCGTGTACGCGCATGATTTTCCCCTGCTCGTCGCGCGCATGCTGGTAGACGTAGGGAGCCCAGAAGGCGTTGAAGCCGCTCTGGATGAGGTTGACGGCCAGTGACACGGTGAGGGCCGCCGTGAACACGCTGATGTTGGAGAAGCCTATGAGGGAGCGGATAGCGAACTGCGGCACATAGTTGGTGAGTATCGCGACCAGCCCCGACGCCAAGAGAGGCAGCGAGAAGCGGGCCTCGTCGCAGTAGAGGGAAGCCTCCCCGCGCAGGTCAGGGGCGGCGAGCTGCGCGCGCTCGTGCGCGGCGGCGGCCACCAGGATCGGCAGACAGGCGAGCGCAACCCAGCCGACCGCCACTACGTAGCTCGTGGACACGACCGCCGAGACGATGTAAAGACCCTTTTGGATGACCGATACGGCGCCGGCAAAGATGGTGTAGCCCCACACGTCCTCCGCCATCCGGTAGCGCAGCGAGAAGAACCTGAGCGCGACGACGCACAGCGTGACCAAGCAGATCATCGCCGTCGCTGGCATGCCGGCCTCCCCGAACAACCACACCGACAGCGAGTCGTCGAACGCCCACGCCACGAGGCCCGCGGCCACGACGACGCACAAGCACGCCGAGACGCTAAACGTCAGCAGCCTCCTGCGCTGCCCCTCGTCCTTCGCGAGTGGGTAGAAGCGCACGTAGCCCTGGTCGAGCCCGAGGCAGAACAGGGTAAGCAGGACGTTGGTTACCGAGAAGAAGAAGTTGATCTTGCCGAGCGCGTCCTGGTCGTACAGGTGCGTCGACACCGGAACGACGACGAGCGAAAGCACCGCGCTCACGACGCTCACCATCGAGAAGCCGACTATCTTGCCGAGCAGGCCCCCGCGACTCATGAGCCGTCACCCCCGCGCGCAGTTCGCAGTGAGGAGGCCGAGACCGAGATCCCCAGCACCACCCAGAAGAGCAATCCAACGTCGAAGTTGTTCTGCGTGAGCGACACTTGGAGGCACTCGTGCACGAGCACGCCCACCAGCAGGGAGGCACCCACGCACGCCTGCCAGCCGCCTTCCTTCCCGAGGCGCTCCAAGACGAGCCATAGGAGGAGCACAAACACGAGGCCGACCGCGCCGGACTGAAGGATGGTCTGCAGGTAGAGGTTGTGCGAGGAGAAGGACGTCTCGTACACCATGCTTGGGACCATGGAGAGCCCCAGGCCGAACACCTCGTGCCCCTTCACGGCGTCCAAGATCATCTTCCAGACGACCTCGCGGCCCGAGAAAAAGTTCTTGTTCAGCCACTCGCGCGACAACATTTCCAGGGAGTAACCCAGCTGCGTGCCGATCAGCGAGGGGTAGACGACCGTGAAGGCAAGCACCGCGACGAGCACGACGAAGAAGGCAACGCGCGCCACTGCGAGAAACGACCGTTTCTTGGAGACTGCGTGCAGCAGATAGGGTAAGGCCACTACCACGAGAAGCGCGAGCATCGCCGAGCGGCTGTTCGCGAACAGGAGCAGGACGAGCGCCATGGCGAAGACGCATAGGTCGGAGACCTTCGGCTTCGGCCCATCCATGGAGAGTAGCGAAAGGGCGCAGGCGCATATAAGCACGACGGCGAACGCGTTGCTGTGGACATAGAATGCAGCGTAGTAGTTCGTGACCCGTCCGGACACAAACCAGTAGACCAGGGCAGCGAAGAGCAGGGCGGCGAAGAGCCTCTTAACCTTTGACACGCGCGCGGGCGTCCATTCATAGCTCGAGAAGGCCAGGAGTGTCGCGAGATAGACCGCAGTCTGCACGAGGCGCTCCGCCGCGCTGCCGCCATTCAGCAGCCAGCATATGATTAGATAGCAGAAGAGTCCGACGGATGTCCAGACAAGCCCCCCGTCGAGCCTCATCTTGGTAGCCCCGGCCGAGGCGACGAGGAGCAAGAGCAGGTCCAGCGCAAGGATTGCGGCGTAGAGGGGCGTCTTGAGCGACGAGAGCGCGGCGATCGGCAGGCAAACCAAGCATACGAGGAGGAGGAAGACTATCGTGTTCTCCTCCCGCTCGACCTCCCGCGCCCTCACCAGCGCGCGCACGCGCCCCTTTTCTCGCGAGGGGATCAGGCCCGACCCCCTCGGGCCCGCTCCGCAAAAAGATATGTCAGCAGCACCGCGCATCCGCGCCCCTTTTCTTGATGAGCCGTGCCGGAACCCCACCAACGACGGAGTACGGCTCGACGTCCTTGGTCACGACGGCGCCAGCGGAGAGGATGGAGTGCGCACCCACGTTCACGCCGGGCAGAATGGTGACGCGCCGACCAATCCACACGTCGTCCTCTATGGTCACGGGGCGGTAGTCCTCGTAACCCTGCTCAATCATGGGCACGTCAACGCGGTCGTGCCTGTGATTGCGGGTAAGCACAACGCAATCCGGCCCCATCATCACGTCGCGACCGATGGTCACCGGCCCGAAGCACTCCGAGTCAATGCCCACCGACGAGCGGTCGCCCACAACGAGGCGAGAGTCGAACTCCGCGCCGTGCTCGATGTTCACGTCACGGCCCAGCTTACAGCCCATCAATCGAGCCACCCCGCCCCGCAGCTTCTTGGCCGGCGGGAAGCGGCGCGAGCGCGGCAGCAGTTTCGCAAGCATGCAGTACAGGCCCCTCGCGACCTTCTCCCTCATCGCGCTTCCTCCATGTTCCTACGGTAAATCTCCTCCACGCGGTCGAAGCAGGCGCCCACCTCGTAGGCGCGCTCCACGTAGGCTCGGCCCTCGGCCCCCATGCGGGCGCGGCGAGCCGGGTCGTCGGCAAGCGCCTCCAAGGCATCGGCGAGGGCCGCCGGGTCGCGCCGGGGCGTGACGACGGCCGTGTGCCCGCCGTCGCAGGCCTCCATAAGGCCAGGGATGTCCGATATGATAAGTGGGGTTCCGCTCGCCTGCGCCTCGACCGCGGAGACGCCAAAGCTTTCGCTTTCGCTTTCGCTTTCTACTATTGCGATGTCGAGGCCCGCCCACTCCCGCGCGGCCTCCTCCTGCGGGATGAAGCCGAGCCAGTCGAGGTACCCGTCCATGCCTAGCCTCGTGGCGAGTGCCTTCAGCTCGGCCTCCATGGTGCCGTTGCCCGCGATGCGCACGCGCACGCCCAGGTCTGGTCTGCGGTCATGCAGGAGCGCGCAGCCGCGCAGCAGCGTGTCGATGCCGTACTTGCGTTCAAGCGCCTTCACGGTGCCCACCACGAGGCCCTCGTGGGGCTCACGCTTGCGAGGCGAGAAGAGCCCCATGTCCACGCCGAAGGGCGTTATCTCGAAGTCGCGCCCCGTGTACTTGGCACACTCCTCGGCCATAGCGCGGCTCGTGGACATGAGCCAGGCAGGCTTGGCGAGCGAGCGCCGGACGACGGCGCGGTGCAGTGGGGACTTGCGCGGGAAATCGTAGACGTCGGAGCCCCAGACCGAGAGGTAGTACGGGCGCCTGCACGCGAGCGACGCCACAAGCCCGTAGCTCGAGGCATAGTGAGCGTGCACGACGTCGGGGTCCAGCTCCTCGATGAGGCGGCGCGCCACGCCGACGGTGGAGAGGTAGCCGAGCTTCTGCAACTCCGAACCCTGGCGGGCGCTGGGGTTTTGCAGGTAGTGGACGGTGACGTTTTTCAGTTCGCGGATGGCTTCGGAGCGGCACTCCTCAAGGGAGAGGACGTGAACCCCGTAGCCCCGGAGCGAAAACTGGGACGCCCACTTGTAGGTGTGGTAGTTGTCGGCATTCGCTAAGTAACATATCGTCGTGGTCTTCTGCCGCACTACAGCCTCCAGTACCGGTACCCAGCGAACTCCGCCTTAGGCAGGACGCTCTTCACGTCCACGAGCACCTTCTCGGCGTCGGGCTTGTCGGCGAAGAGGGCCTTCACGTCGTCGCTGCTCATATCGCGGAACTGGCGGTGCGCCACCGCGACGATGAGGCAGTCGAGGTCGCGCAGCTCCTCCATGGGAACAAGGTCAACCCCGTTGGCAGCCTTGGCGTCAGCCGGGTCAGCCCAGGGGTCGCAGACCTGGGGCGCGATGCCGTACTGGCGCAGGCGAGCGAGAATGTCGTCCACCTTGGAGTTGCGCACGTCGGGACAGTCCTCCTTGAAGGTGAGTCCAAGCACGGCCACGCGCGACTTCGCGGGGGCAAGCCCGGCCTGTACCATCTCGCGGATGGCCGCGTCGGCCACGAATCCGCCCATGCCGTCGTTCACCTTGCGGCCGGAAAGGATAATCTGGCTGTGGTAGCCGAGCTTCTCGGCCTCGTAGGTGAAGTAGTAGGGGTCGACGCCGATGCAGTGCCCGCCCACCAGGCCCGGTCGGAAGCCCAAGGCGTTCCACTTGGTGTTCATGCCCTCGATGACCTCGGAGGTGTCGATGCCCATGCGGTCGAACACCATCGCGAGCTCGTTCATGAAGGCAATGTTTATGTCGCGCTGCGAGTTCTCGACGACCTTCACGGCCTCGGCGGTCTTGATGGTCGAGACCGGGAAGGTCCCAGCGGCGATCACGATGTCGTAGACCCTGCGGATGAGCTCGGCGGACTCGTCGTCCATGCCCGAGACCACCTTGCGGATGGTCGTAAGGGTATGCACGCGGTCGCCGGGGTTGATGCGTTCGGGGCTGTAGCCCACCTTGAAGTCCTCTCCGCACCTGAGGCCGGATTCACGCTCGAGAATCGGCACGCAGACGTCCTCGGTGACGCCCGGGTAGACGGTGGACTCGTAGACCACGATGCTGCCGGGCTTCAGGTGCTTGCCCAGCGTCTCCGACGCGCCGATGACGGGCGTTAGGTCGGGCGTCTTGTCCTGGTTCACGGGCGTGGGCACGGCCACGATGTGGAAGCGGGCCTCCTCTAGGCGCGTCGGGTCGGCCGTGAAGTCCACGGTCGTGTGAGCCAGGGCCTCGTCGCCTACCTCATTGGTGGCATCGTGGCCCTGCTTGTACTGCTCGACCTTGGCCTCGTTGATGTCGAAGCCGATGACGGGGACGTGCTTGGCGAACTCGACGGCGATGGGCATGCCAACGTAGCCGAGGCCTACGAGCGAGAGCTTGGCGTCACCTGCGAGCAAATCTTCGTAAAGGGTTGTGAACATTTAAATACTTCCTATTCTCTTGAGGGTTGCGTGGAACATCTGCCAGAACAGACAGTAGGCGGCGTACGGTAGCCACAGCCGCTCGATCTGTCTGTAGAGCATCCATGTGTTGCGGACGGCGGAGAGCTTGTTCGAACTGAGCGAGCCCGCCCGCTTACGGTTCGCCGCGAGTACTTCGTCGAGGCCGTGCAGCCTGTGGCCCGCCTTGATGACCTGGAGCCATGTGGCGGCGTCCTGCCTTTTGCGGATGTCGGGCATCACGAGAAGCGCCCGGTCCACGACGGCGGTGTCGAACATGACGGTGTGGCTGCACGTGGGCGGCTTGGTGAGGAAGCGGTGGTAGCCCACCTCGGCGTCCACGTGGACGTAGTTGCGATGATCCCCGTCCTCGTTCACCGTCTCGTAGGAGGTAAAGCACGCGCCTATGCGGCGGTCGCGCATGAAGCCGAGCTGGCGCTCGAGCTTCTCCGGCATCCAGTAATCGTCGGAGTCGAGGTAGGCAATGAAGCGGCCGCGCGCGTTCTCGAGGGCTCTGTTGCGGGCCTTGGCAGCGCCGCCGTTCTCGGGCTGTCGAAAAACGCGGAAGCGCGGGTCGCGGGCGGCGTAGGCGTCGGCCATCGCCGCGGAGCCGTCCGCGGAGCAGTCGTCCACGAGGATGGCCTCCCAGTCAGGCACCGTCTGCGCGACGAGCGAGTCCAAGGCCTCGGGAAGATACTTCTCGCAGTTGTAGAGCGGGATGATCACGCTCACCAAGGGCTTTGCATCCATGGTCATCGCCCAGTCCTCCTTTTTCCAAACATGGCACCGAAAGTGCCTGTAAAACATTTCCAGTCCATTCCGAAGCAACGGTTCCGCACGTAATGGAGCTCGATCTTCTGGCGCAGGCCACTCTCAAAGGTCGCGCCGTTGCGCTCAGTGGCCTGCCATAGGCCCGTGATGCCCGGGGCAACGCTCAACAGCTCTTCCTTCTCCTCGTCGGAGAAGTGCTGTTCCAGCTCATCACGTGTGATGGGACGTGGTCCGATAACGGACAAATCGCCCTTGAGCACGTTGAGGAACTGCGGCACCTCGTCGATGGAGCACTTACGGATGAACCTGCCCACCCTGGTGATGCGTGGGTCATCGTCGACCTTGCGCTCAACTTCCCACTGGTGCAGCTGCTCGGGACTAAGGTACTTGTGTACGTCGCTGGCGTCTGCCACCATGCTGCGGAGCTTAAGCACGCGGATCACCCGGCCTCCCCTGCCCACGCGCTCCTGCGTGTAGACCGGGCAGCCCGGCGACTCCGCGCAGATCGCGGCGCAGACGCAGGCCATGGGAATCGCCAGCACCACGGTGCACCCGGCGCTGAAGGCTATGTCGAACGCTCTCTTGCATATGCGGTAGAAGAGGGTCCCCGTCGGTTTCCTAGGCACGGGCTAGCACCCAACCAAGGAAATAGTCGTGGGAAATGCCTCTAGCAGGCACCCCCACGGGCGTATTACTTTCTGTTACTTCTTTAGCAGCCACAATAAAACTTACGTTCCTGTCCCCAGGAACCCCCCCCATCCACGGATTCAAAAACCAAATAAATTGCCAGTGCAACGTCTCCCCTACGTTTTGCTGGGGACGTCCAGCGCAAGCAGCTCCCTAAATGCGGAGTCGCCTTCGCCAAAGTCGACCAGGCACCAGCGCTTATGACGGTCGATCTTTTTAACGCGCGCCTCTTGCCCCACAAGTGGGCCCTGCTCTATGTGCAGCACGCCGTCTTCTATGCGCGCGACGCTGTTGCGCACCACGCCGTCGTCGTCCAGTACGCTGCGGTACCAGTCCTGTGCGTCGTCCGGCATGGGCATGTACGCCCGCTCCCTACTGCCGGCGATGCGACAGCCAAAGCTCAACTGGGCCAGGGCCCTATCGAGCGCGGGGGCATCGTGCGTAGCGACGAAGAAATATTCCTTGTACATAGGTTTGGTCTGGAGCGACCAGGCGCCGTCCCGCTTAAACCAGAACTCCTTTTGCATCACAAAGGCGTCTTTCATAAGCTCGTGCGGGATAATGCGGCGGACCTTTTCGCAGGTCTCGCGCTCTTTTCCATGGGGGGTGTGAACCAGATACCAGCGGACGCGGCCGTGCTGGCTGTTATTGGTGGCACCGTTAAATGCGCCCGGCAGCTGCTCTTGGCGCCGTGCCGTCTGCTCCATGTTCTCGCCCCCTTCTCTTGCTTTACGACGCACGCAAATGCAGGGGCGTTTAGAACAGGCTTCTCGCTCACAGCTAGGCGCAGTCGCAAAAGTACAGGTTTCTGTAGAGGCGTATGGAGATGTATCTACCAGCAGTACATTTTGCGTAATCTGCGCAAACGTTAATAAATTGCTCGTATAATGGCCTGTGTCGAAAGATACAAAAACCTGTACCTTTTTGTGCAACAAAAAAACCGCTCATCCAGCGGCTTTTTCTCGTTTGGGCATGAAAAAAGGCGACCGCCCTTTGCGGACGGTCGCCTTACACGAATTGTTGTTTTGCTTGCCTTAGGCGCGAGTCTTGATCTCCTCGGTCACCTTGGCAATAAACTCGTCGACTCTCATCTGAACGGTCTCATTGGAGCGATCGCGGACGGAGATGTTGCCGGCCTCGACCTCCTTCTCGCCCAGGATGAGCATGTAGGGCACACGGTCGATGCTGCGGGCCTCGCGAATCTTGTAGCCGATCTTCTCGTCGCGGTCGTCGCAGACCACGCGAATGCCGGCCTCCTCCAGCTTGGCGCACACCTCGTGGGCGTAGTCGCGGCTCTTCTCGGAAATCGGAAGCGCCTTGACTTGCACGGGAGCCAGCCAGGTGGGGAACTTGCCCGCAAAGTGCTCAATCAGAATACCGATGAAGCGCTCGATGGAGCCAAAGCACACGCGATGCAGCATGATGGGACGCTTCTTGGTGCCGTCGGCGTCCACGTACTCCAGGTCAAAGTTGAGCGGCATCTGGAAGTCGAGCTGGACGGTACCGCACTGCCAGGTACGGCCGAGCGAGTCCTCCAGGTGGAAGTCGATCTTGGGGCCGTAGAAGGCGCCGTCGCCCTCGTTGACCTCGTAGTCCATGCCCAGCTTCTCCAGAGCGGTGCGCAGGCCCTCCTCGGCGCGAGCCCAATCCTCGTCCGAACCCATGGAGTCCTCGGGGCGGGTGGAAAGCTCAACGTGGTACTTAAAGCCAAACTTCTGGTACACGGAGTCGATGAGGTTGACCACGCCCACGATCTCGTCGGTCAGCTGATCGGGACGCACAAACAGGTGGGCGTCGTCCTGGTTAAAGCAGCGCACGCGGAACAGGCCGTGCAGGGCGCCGCGCAGCTCGTGGCGGTGCACCAGGCCAATCTCGCCGGCGCGGATGGGCAGCTCGCGATAGGAGTGCGGCTTAGAGGCGTACACCAGCACGCCGCCCGGGCAGTTCATAGGCTTAATGCAGTACTCTTCGTCGTCGATGACGGTGGAGTACATGTTGTCCTTGTAGTGGTCCCAGTGACCCGAGGTCTTCCACAGCTGCTTGTTCATGATGAGCGGCGTGGAGATCTCCACGTAGCCGGCCTTGTGGTGGATCTCGCGCCAGTAGTCCAGCAGCGTGTTCTTAAGGATCATGCCGTTGGGCAGGAAGAACGGGAAGCCGGGGGCCTCGTCGCGCATCATAAAGAGGTCCATCTCACGGCCGATCTTGCGGTGGTCGCGCTTCTTGGCCTCCTCCAGCATGTGCATATGCTCGTCGAGCTCTTCCTTGGTGGCAAAGGCGACGCCGTTGATGCGGGTGAGCATCTTGTTGTCCTTGTCGCCCTTCCAGTAGGCGCCCGAGACGCCGGTGAGCTTAAAGGCCTTGAGGGCCTTGGTGTAGCAGATGTGAGGACCGACGCACATGTCGATGTAGTCGCCCTGCTGGTAGAAGGTGATGCGGGCGTCGTCATCCAGGTCGCCGATGTGCTCGACCTTGTACTTCTCGCCGCGCTCCTCCATAAGGGCGATGGCCTCGGCGCGGGGCTTCTCGTACACGGAGAACTTGAGGTTCTCCTTGACGATCTTCTTCATCTCAGCCTCGATCGCGGGGAAGTCGTCCTCGCTGATCTTGACGCCCTCGGGCAGGTCGACGTCGTAGTAGAAGCCGTTGTCGGTCGCGGGGCCGTAGGCAAAGTCGGCCTCGGGATAGAGGCGCTTGATGGCCTGCGCCATGATGTGCGCGGCAGAGTGGCGGATGACGTGCGTGACCTCGTCCTGCGGGAGCTCGGCCACCGAACCATCATTGTAAAGTGCCTTCATGGGTATGTTTTCTCCTCTCGGATGCCTGATGCAAGTGCGTGCGATGCGCTCAGCGTTTTTGACTTGCATCATTATAGGCAGGTTGCCTTGGTATACAAGCGCCCGCCGCACCTTAATGGCACGGCGGGCGATTTTCTACGCATGCTTCATCGTGTGGGGGGGCGGGGCTGCGGGGCGCGCGCGGCTTGCGCGGGACGCGCGGTGCACGTGGCCTGCGGCCGGCCCGGCGATGGATGCGTTACTGGATGCGAGTTCGGCAGTAGGGGCAGACCTTCCAGTGCGCATCGAGCGGGCGATGGCAGCTGGGGCACACGTTGCGAACCTGGGTGTCGCACACGGGGCAGACCACAAAGTCCTTCTCGATGGGGGCGCCGCACTGCGGGCAGGTGCCGTACTGGGCAAGCTGGCGCTCGCGCAGGGCCATGTCCAGCTCCTGTTCCTCGCGGTCGGCCGCGTAGGAGTGCGGGCGCAGGACCAGGTAGGCGATGAGGCCCACAAACGGGATGAGGGCGATGATGCCCCATGCCACGTAGGCGCTGGCGCCGCGGCGGCGAGCGTCGATGAACACATAGACGACCGACAGCACATACAGGGCGATGATGAAGCCGACGAAGGCATAGATGACGCCCATAAGCTGCGGCGACATGAGCTCGTTGATGTATTTGGACATTGAAGTGTACCTTTCGGAATATTTACAGTTCGGTCAAGTTTACCACGGGGTTTGTTTATATGGGACTACGGCTGGGTACGGGGCTGGCGCGGACACAAACATCTCAATCTGTAACAGGTGGGAGCGGAATCCGGGTCTAGATGTTACAGATCGAGACACAAGGGTCCCTCCCCGGCTTCAATCTCAATCTGTAACATCTTGGGCCCAAAAACCTCTCTTACTGTTACAAATCGAGACATTCAAATTCCGTCAGAAGGTTTGTCTTGGTCTGTAACATCTAGACCCAAAATCATCAGCTAACTGTTACAGACTGAGACAAAGGAAAACGTCCAGGCCGAATGTCTCAATCTGTAACAGATACTCGGCAAAAACAGTCCCAGATGTTACAGATTTAGACAAACTATTCTTTCCCCGACTTAAATCTCAATCTGTAACAACAACTCGGTAAATACAAGTCTTACCGTTACAGATTTAGACATTCGAAACCGACTGATAGGTTCATCTAAATCTGTAACATCTAGACCCCAAAACGGTCCCTAGATGTTACAGATCGAGACAGAAGAATCTCTCCCCGGCTTCAATCTCGATCTGTAACATCTTGGACTCCAAAACCCCTCTTACTGTTACAGAACGAGACAAACCTCCGGCACCGGGGTCAGCAGACAAAGACGTCGACGCTACCGAGCCTCCCCTCGTCTGCCGTTGGCGGGTGTTGCGGGGCTGTTCGCCGCATTGCCGCCGTGCTGGACGCACGCAGACCGTAGGATGGTCTTATTGACATCCTGTCAACTTGTCTGGGAGGCACCGTGGCAGAAACGTTTGATATCGCAATTGTGGGCGCGGGCATTACCGGGTGCGCTATCGCGAGGCAGTTCGCGCGCTATGACCTATCCATTTGCGTGGTCGAGGCAGCAAACGATATCGCGCCGGGGGCTTCGAAGGCCAACGGCGGTCTGGTGCATGCCGGTTACGATCCGGCACCAGGCACGGTAAAGGCGCAGGTCAACGCCCGTGGTTGCGAGCTATATGGCACATGGGCCCAGGAGCTGGGCTTTTTGTTCCGCCGTACCGGGTCGATGGTGCTGGGGTTTAACGACGAAGACCGCGCGCACCTGGAGAAGCTGCGCCAGAATGGCCTGGCCAACGGCGTGCCCGAGCTGTCGATTATCGGCCCCGAGCGCATCCACGAGCTGGAGCCGCGTGCGAGTGCCCAGGCCACGTGCGCGCTATGGTGCCCTTCGACTGGTTACGTTGACCCGTTTGAAGTAGCCATTGCTGCGCTGGAGAACGCCGTCGCCAACGGCGTGACGTTTATGCGCTCCGCACCGGTGGAGGCCATTGAAGTTACCGGCTCGGATGACGGAGCCGCGCGCTTTACGCTGGCAACGCCCGCTGGAGACGTACGCTGCCGTTACCTCATCAACGCCGCGGGCAATGGTGCCGCGGACATCTCGCACATGGCGGGCGCCGAGGAGTTCCAGATGGTCTGGCGCCAGGGCAACATCGTGGTGCTCGACAAGGAACCGCGTGCGCTCATGCCGCTCTACCCCGTTCCCACGCCGGTGTCCAAGGGCGTTATCGTCACGGGTACCGTGCACGGCAACACCGTGATTACCGCGACCGCCGCCGTGCGCGAGCCGGGCGATACACAGACCTACGCGAGCGATATCAACGCGCTGCTGACCGGTGCGCGCAAGCTGGTGCCCGATCTGGATACGCGTCGCGTGGTGCGCGCGTTTGCCGGCGGGCGTCCGGTCATTCAGGGGACGAACGATTTCCTTATTGGACAGTCGGCCGTGGTGCCGGGGCTGTTCCAGGCGGCAGGCATTCAGTCGCCGGGCGTGGCGAGCGCCCCGGCCATTGCCGCGCGCACTGAGCACGTGATGCGCGATGCCGGCGTTGAGCTGAACGAAAGGGCTGACTGGAACCCGATTCGCCGCGCACCGGACGACTTTGACCGTGCGCCGCTCGCGCACAAAGAGGAATTGATTGAGTCCGATCCCGCGTGGGGGCAGATCGTCTGCCGCTGCGAGACGGTGCCCGAGGCCGAAATTGTTGCCGCAATCCGACGCCAGCCGGGGGCGGTTTCGGTCGAGGGCGTCAAGCGCCGCTGCCGTGCAGGCATGGGCCGCTGCCAGAGTGGCTTTTGCCAGAGCCGCGTGGTGGCAATCCTGGCGCGCGAACTGGGCTGCGACCCCAGCGAGGCACTGCTGGAGGATGCCGGTTCTTGGCTGGTTGAGGGACCGCTGAAGGGGGTGCGCTAGGATGGCGAAATTCAAATCGAGCGCGATTGATAGCGATTCCGTTGAGGCCGTGGCAACGCAGGCCTTCGACGTGATCGTTATCGGAGGCGGCCCCGCCGGCATGGCGGCCGCGCTTGCCGCGCAAAAGGCTGGAGCGCGTGTAGCCATCGTGGAACGCGAGCAGCATCTGGGCGGAATCCTCCGCCAGTGCATTCACCCGGGTTTTGGCCTGTCGCACTTTAAGCAGGAACTTACCGGTCCCGAGTACGCGCAGCGCTTTATCGACCAGGTACGCGCGACCGACATCGTGCTGTTCTTGGGCAGCATGGTGATCGGAATTGATGGGGCTCGTCATGTGCAGACGAGACCGTGGCCGACGCCTCACTCCATACCGTCACGCTCATGAGCCGTGCCGGCATGTTACAGCTCACTGGACGAGCGGTCGTCCTTGCTATGGGCTGCCGTGAGCGCACCCGCAGCGAGATCAAGATTCCCGGTAGCCGTCCCGCCGGCGTGTTTACGGCCGGCCTGGCGCAGCGATACATCAATATCGAAAACCTCAAGCCTGGCTCGCGCGCCGTCATTTTGGGCTCGGGCGACATCGGGCTTATCATGGCGCGCCGCTGCACGCTCGAGGGGATTTCCATCGAGGGCGTGTACGAGCTCATGCCGTATGCCAACGGCCTGCGCCGCAACGTCAAGAACTGCCTGGACGACTTTGGAATTCCGCTGCACCTGTCCACCACCGTCACGCGCGTGATCGGCCACGACCGCGTGGAGGCCGTCGAGGTAAGCCAGGTCGACGAGCACCTGGCGCCCATTGCCGGGACGGAGCGCATCGTTCCGTGCGACACGCTGCTGCTATCGGTGGGATTGATTCCCGAGAACGAGCTTTCGGTTGCCGCAGGCGTGGAGCTTGACCCGCGCACGCGCGGCGCCGTAGTAGACCAGAGTCTGCAAACGGGCGTGCCGGGCATCTTTGCCTGCGGCAACGTGCTGCACGTGCACGACCTGGCCGACAACGTGACGACCGAGTCCGAGCGCGCCGGCGCGGCTGCGGCGGCATGGGCGCTGGGCTTCGGTGTTGGGGCCGATGCGAGCGCGGCGGGCACGGGCTGCGAGCTCACGGTCTCCCCTGCCGGCATCGCGGGCTACGCGCTGCCGGGACGCATTACGGCTGTGGCGCTCACCAAGCTCAACTTCCGCGTACGCCGACCGGTCGATACCGCCCGCGTGCGTATTCTGGCAGGCGACGAGGAACTGTTTGAAGGCAAGGTCCGCCCGTTTAAACCGAGCGTCATGGAAAGCTTCCCGCTGCCGGCAAAGGTGATTCAATGCGCGCTCGACCTAGGTGCTAGTGAGCTTGTCCTGTCCGTCGATCCCATTGAGGAGGCATAGGGCCATGAGCATAAACGCGATCGAAACGCTGCAGCTCAACTGCACCACCTGCCCATCCGAGTGCCTCCTGACCGTAGAGGTGGAGCGCGATGCCAACGGTGCCGTGGTAGAGGTGCGCTCCGTGACCGGCAACAGTTGCCCGCGCGGTGATAAATTCGCGCATCAGGAACTCGCCTGCCCTATGCGCGTGCTCACCACCACTGTGGCGGTATCCGGCGGCGATGAGGCGCTGCTGCCCGTGCGCACGGGCGAAGCCATCCCGCTGGCACTCCACGCCCAAGCCATGGACCTCATCCGTGGCCTCGTCGTCGACGCCCCCATCCGCATGGGCGACGTCGTGCTCCCCAACCTCCTCAACACGAGCATCGACCTTATCGCCAGCATGGACATCGACCCAGCCTAAGCAGCTCATTTGGGACGGGGCTCTTTTAGCTACCCCGCCATCCACCCCGCCCCTCCTCAATTGCGGTGAAATAGTTCCTGATTTCCCCCAAAAACCCCGGCATCCAGGAACCATTCCACCGCAACTTGCCTTGGGATCGGTATTTAGCCTGTGCCCACTTTAGTGCCATTTCAAAACTATACCGGATTACGGGGCTGATTCGGAGACCCCCATCCATACCGGCAATTTTCGATTTTTGATAAGCCCTCTACCTGCGGTTTTAATTTCGCGATTTTTCCCATGGTCAAGTAATACAGATCCAGCCCCGTAATCCGCCATACTTTTGAAGCCAGCCCATTTGGGACGGGCCTCTTATGACTACTTTTTCCTGCGCGCTTGCCAGGCTCGCCATGGAGTGTCCCAAAGTGCCGGCACAGACGATATGAGCAGGACATAAAAACATTGAGAGCCCCTGCTGCA
>CATVRV010000005.1:0-92481 GCA_958346515.1 uncultured Collinsella sp. | reverse complement strand
GCAACGCGTTGCGCTGAGTCCTGAGGCTGTTGCAATGAAAATGAGAATCAAGGTCGCTCCGTTCTTTCCGTGCTCGCCTGGACCGGGCAGACGGCACACTGACGGGGCGCGATAGAATGCGGTTGTTCGGGTCCGCGGTATCGCTCCATGCTCCTATTAGGTCATGCGGCGGTCTCGGCTCGCCGCGGCCCGCGCGGGACATGTCAGGAAACGAGGGCAGCCCTGTGGGCGCCAGCGGAATGTGGGGTCACCGCGCGGTCCGCATCTGATGGTGTCGACGTCAATGGTATACGGGTGCATCATCGACGTCTTCAATACAGAAAATATCAGTGCGGAATGTTCTGAAAACTAAGTCCAGCACGGGCCCTGTGTTACCACTGCAGAGGGGGTGCGATTCCTTGATCGCTCACTTAATCTAATGGGAAAGATAGCGAGGCCGGAGCTTTAGCTCCGGCCTCGCTATATAAGGGCTAGGCAAAGCCGAGCCACTAAATTTATATCAGCTCCCAGAACATGTTTGAGAACTGTGCCTGAAGTACGTATTTGCAGGCCCCGAATCGGTGTTGCCTCCCGGCGCATTCCGCAGGGGGAGCGATATTTTGCAGCACGAAGTGCGCAGCAAAATATCGCTCATGCCCGAGGACGCGCCGGGAGGCAACACCGATTCGGGGCCGGACACACGGATCTACCTGCGCATTTACAAATTCGTAAACTTTTTTGAAAAAAGTGCTTGCACAGTTCTCGAATCATAGGTTATTATTTTCCACGTTGAACGCGCGGGTCCAACAAAACGAACCGTGAATCAACAACATAGCATGTCGGAGTGGCGGAATTGGCAGACGCGCTAGCTTGAGGTGCTAGTGACCGCTTTTTGGTCATGCGGGTTCAAGTCCCGCCTCCGACACCATCGCATTTGAGAAGCCTCTTCGGAGGCTTTTTTGTTACCGATAGACGGCGGGGTCCACGATGGAAACGCTTGAACACAACGAGTGGGCAGACGTTGCCCAACTAGTCGAGATCACGAGCGATGCTGTCATCATCTGCGAGCTCGACGGAACCATTCTGCATGTGAATAATCGCTTACTTGGTTTGATGTGCGAGGAACGCGCCGACGTCATTGGTGGAGATGTTAAAGACGTCCTGTACTCGTCCGCTTTTGAACGTGCGACGGAACATCGTCTGCCATTTGAAACTGATGGCTCCGAGAACGAACTGATGCTCAAGCTGAGTGACGGCTCCTTTATCCCCGTCTTGGTTCGTGCGGGCTCCGTAACGCCTCCACGCATCTTTGGGCGCCGCGCGCCACGTGTCCTGGTGGCGCTCCATAGCATCGAAGAACAGTATTCGCACGACCGTCAGCTCAAGCGTGCTCTTTCGGAGCTTAGAGTGGCTAACAAGCGCCTCTCTGGCACGCTCTCGGTCATTATGAGTACCGTGGGCTCCGATGAGCTGCCCAGCCTACTTGATACCGTTTTGAACCAGCTTGTAGGAACGCTCGATGCTTCGGGTGCTGCTATCTATTTTTCTGAGAGCGGCGGTTTTAAGCTTCGTGGTGTTTCCAAGGAGCTGTACGACAGCTACCTACCTGAGTTTTTGCCGTATGGCGCTGGCATTCCGACGTATGTTCTTCGTGAGTCGCGTGCCTGTCGCTTGTCGATTCAACAGGACCTTGAGGGCGATAGGGCCGCCTCCGGTATGTTTATGGACTTGGACAATCGTTCTAAGCACCTATTGCGCGTGCAGGATATGCCTCCGTATCGCAGCGAGATCTGTCTTCCCGTTTTTTACGGTACGCAGATCCTTGGCGTGCTGGAAGTTGGTTGGAAACGCCCTCAGGCACCGCTCGCCTATGACGTTAATGTGCTCGAGGTCATTTGCGATTACCTATCTATCCAGCTGGTCGGCATGGCATCGAGTCTTCGCTCCCGTCGCACGGCCGAGCTTGGCCGCTCGCTCAATGTCTTGCGTGATGAGTTGTTTACCTTTCTAGACGATTCCGCCGCGGCTACCCAGGCGGTATCGTCCGAGATCTGCAATATGCTTAACTGCCATTTTTGCCCTGTTGAGTATGACGCCAGTCTGGATTCCTACGTCATAGATTTTGAAGGCGGTAGTCGCGTTGCTTTGCCGGACGATCCCGAGAGGCTTTTCTTTTCCACGACGGCGCCAGCGGCACGTCTGGGGGCTGGCCCTGATGGCTTTGAGGCATCTGTTTTAGGAGGTACGAGTGCCGAGGACCTTAAACACGTCCGTATAACTCGCGTTGATGAATCGATGCCTATGGGAGGCTGGCTTAGGGCGCATGGCCTGCCTTGTCAAGGTCTCTACGTCGACTCCGGCATCGAGGCGGGGCGCCCGCGCTCTGAGGGTGATGGCAAGCACAGTAACGACGCGATTGTTCCTGCTTCTGTTGCGAAGAGCCCGACGACGCGCGCGCTGCTGCTTCGTGATGGTAGCCAAGAGCCGATTGATGATCTTGAATATGACTACTTGGTGCACTTGGCGCATGACTTTGAACTGATCTACGAAGGCGAATCTCAAAAACGCGAGGAGCGCCATATCGCTCAGACCCTTCAGATCGGCATGAGAAATTCCCTGGGGGATGTTCCGGGTATCGCAACCGATTCGGTGTACCTGTCGGCCACGAACTCAGCGTTGGTCGGCGGCGATTTCTATACGCTCATCCGTCTTCCCGACGACTGCGCCGTCATGATTCTGGGCGATGTGTCTGGCAAAGGCATTGAGGCTGCATCGATGTCCGCGCTCGTCAAGACGGCCCTGACGGCATATGCCTGGGAGGGCGCTGGACCGGCCCGCATGGCACGCTCCCTTAACAGCATGCTCATGGGCTTCTCGAGGGTCGAGACGTTCGTGACGGCCTTTATCGCCAAGATTGACCTTAAAGCCGGACGCGCAACGTATTGTTCGGCGGGCCATCCTCCGACCATGGTCATCAGGCCAGAGTCGATGCCGCTGGGTGGCGGCGAGGCTCGTGGGGGAGAGGTCGAGCTGCTTGGGTGCCAATCGGGCGTGATCGGTGCCTTTGAGAGCATGGTCTACGAGACGGGCGTGTTTACGTTCGCTCCTGGTGACATGCTCTTCATGTATACGGATGGAACGATTGAGGCCCGCGACCGCACCGGAGCGTTCTTTGGCGAGCAGCGTTTGCGCGATCTTCTGCTTTCTGTTTCGGGGGAGGGCGTATCGGGAATCTGCGGCAAGGTCTTGGGCGAGCTTGACCGATTTACCGAATCGGCGCTGGACGATGACATCGCATTGGTGTCCCTTGAGTTTTTACGGGGTCGTTCATAGACGACGCTGGGCGGGCTGAATCCGCACGGTTGGGGAAACGAATGCATCGAGTGGGCTTTTTTGGGGAACCATGGTCGTATGAATGAGTGGAATGACATAGCGGTTTTGACGCCACCAGGCGATATCGACATCGCCACGGTGCCTGCGCTGCGTCGGCGGTTGGATGCTTTGATTGGCCACGGCGTGCGTCGTGTTGTCATCAACTGTCAGGCTGTTAGCTTTATCGATTCGACGGGCTTGGCATTCCTGCTTACGCGCGCTCGTGAGCTCATGAGGCGAGAAGGCCTGCTTTCGCTCGTCAATGCATCAGGTGAAGTTGTTCGCTTTTTGGAGATTGCTCGTCTTGTCGATATCCTTCATGTCGCGGGGCCGGCACGGGAGTCTATTCCCGCCATTCCGGTGGGGGAGCTGCCTCGCTGGAGTAAGAGCGTCGAGGTCCGTCAGGGTATCGAGAATCTTCCATACTACCGACATCGCATCGCCGAACTCCTTGAATCGCTTCCGTTGCGCCGTGACGAGCGCTACGATGTCGCATTGGCGTCGGGGGAGGCGCTGGGTAATGCCTATGACCATGCGGGCGGTATCGGGTGCGTCCTGACGGTTCAGGCCTATGGCGATCGCGTTGTGGTTGAGGTGCTTGATCGAGGTGCCGGCTATTCTATCGATGAAACGAGCGAACCGGTCGCATCCGAGGAACGCGGTCGTGGCATCAAGCTTATGCGTATGCTCGTCGATAACGTGGAGGTTGCTCGTCGTACGGACGGCGCCGGCACGCGCGTGCAGATGGTGAAGCTGTTTAGCGGAGCGCTGGAATCGTGTGCCTAGCCAATCGCTTTAGCGCGTTTAGCTACTAAGAACATGCGGCAGACAAGTTTTTTGAAAAAAGTACTTGCGTCTTTTGGACAACTCGCGTAAATTAATAACCCGCAAGCGGACATGGCTCAGTTGGTAGAGCACAACCTTGCCAAGGTTGGGGTCGCGGGTTCGAGCCCCGTTGTCCGCTCCATTGCATTTCCGGACCGTTTAGGCGGTCCTTTTTCGGCGAAGTGGCCAAGTGGTAAGGCAGAGGCCTGCAAAGCCTTTACCCCCGGTTCGAATCCGGGCTTCGCCTCCAGGCAACATCCGGGCGCTCCGGCGCCCGTTTTGTTTTACATATGCGGACATGGCTCAGTTGGTAGAGCACAACCTTGCCAAGGTTGGGGTCGCGGGTTCGAGCCCCGTTGTCCGCTCCAAACGCAACAGCCCGGCTACCACGGTAGCCGGGCTTTTTTGTATCCATCGCATGGGCTCGAACCCGAGAGGGGGCGATCGTTTTGGGGCGTGGCTGTGGCGTTGTTTGTCGCGAATGTCCGCTTTGGGCGTATCATCGTGGGCATCTCGCATAACCTCGTTGCAAGGGAGATACGCCCCATGGCTACAGAAAAGTCTTCTTCGCGCTCATGGATGTCCGATGCCGCGATCTATCAGATCTACCCGCGCTCGTTTAAGGATTCGACTGGTTCGGGTCTGGGCGATATCGCGGGCATTACCCAGCAGATGGACTATCTTGAGCGACTGGGTATCGAGGCCATCTGGCTGAGCCCGTTTTATCCATCGCCTCTTGTCGATGGCGGCTATGATGTGGCGGACTACTGCGATGTCGACCCGCGTCTCGGCTCGCTTGACGACTTCGATGACATGATCGCTGCGGCTCACGCGCGCGGCATCAAGGTCATCGTCGACATCGTGCCCAACCATTCATCCAACCAGCACCCCTGGTTCAAAGCCGCTCTTGCCGCCGGCCCCGGATCGCCCGAGCGCGCCCGTTATATCTTCCGCGATGGTCGCGGCGAGCATGGCGAGCTGCCTCCCACCAATTGGAATGCCAACTTTGGCGGCCCCGCATGGACGCGTGTTGCGGACGGTCAGTGGTATCTGCACATGTTTACGCCCGAGCAACCGGACTTTGACTGGTCATGCCCCGAGGTTCATGCGCTCTTTTGCGACGTCCTGGCGTTTTGGAGCGATCGAGGCGTCGACGGCTTTCGCATTGATGTGGCGCAGGGTCTCGCCAAGGATCTCGACCGCGATGACCTCGACCGGTGGCATCTCGCCGAGGGCGATGACATGGTTGACGACGGCACCCATCCGCTGTGGGACCGCAATGAGGTCCACGAGATCTATCGCGAGTGGCGCCGCGTGTTCGACCGCTATAATCCGCCGCGCAGTGCCGTTGCCGAGGCGTGGGTGCTGCCCGAGCGCCAGTATCTCTACGCGCGTCCCAGCGAGCTTGGCCAGATATTCAACTTTGAGTTTGCCAAGGCCACTTGGACCTATGATGACATGCACACTGCAATCGAGAAGGGCTTGAAGGCAGCCGTCGAATCCGATTCCGCCTCGACCTGGGTACTCTCCAACCACGACGTGCCGCGCGTGGCGACACGCTATGCCCTGCCGCAAATCAAGGCGACGCGCTACCATCAGATTGCGCTCGACTGGCTCTTACGCGACGGGTCGTCTTATGACGAGGACCGTGAACTCGGCGAGCGCCGCGCGCGGGCGGCCCTTTTGCTTGAACTGGCGCTTCCGGGCTCGGCATACGTGTATCAGGGTGAGGAGCTCGGCCTTTTTGAGGTGGCTGATATCCCGTGGGCTGCACTCGAAGACCCTACTGCGACCAATACGCACGGACCGAAGCGCGAGAAGGGGCGCGACGGCTGTCGTGTGCCCCTGCCGTGGGTGGCGTCGGACGATCCCGCGCATGGCGGATCGTTTGGGTTTTCGCCGGCAGACGCCGATGCGGCGCCCCATCTGCCGCAGCCTGCATGGTTTTCCGATTATGCTGCCGATAGGGAAGAAGTGGACCCGACATCGATGCTTGCGCTCTATCGTGACGCCCTCTGGCTGCGGCGCAAGCTGCGCGGGTGCGCCAACGATCTTGCGTGGCTCGATCTTGACGGGCGCACCGGTCTTGCGGATGGTGCTGAGGGCGCTGAGGGCGGCGTCATCGCCTATCGCCGCGATAACGGCTGGGCGTGTGTGACGAACTTCGGTGCAGCACCCGTGGAGCTGCCGGCGGGCAGGGTCCTGCTCACCTCATCACCGCTTGCAGACGGCAGGCTCGCACAGGACAGCTCTGCCTGGATCATGCTCGGTGAGATGTAGGGGGCATCTCGCTGCGAGCCTGCGTTTGTCCGCGCCTTTCGTGACGACTGATGCCCTCGCGAGAGCGTCGCAAAACTTTTCAAAAAAAGTTCTTGCATAGGATGCGGACATCACGTAAGATTAATCCTCGTAAGCGGACATGGCTCAGTTGGTAGAGCACAACCTTGCCAAGGTTGGGGTCGCGGGTTCGAGCCCCGTTGTCCGCTCCATTTGGGCGTTTAGCTCAGGGGGAGAGCGCTTCCCTGACACGGAAGAGGTCAGAAGTTCAAATCTTCTAACGCCCACCAAATGTTCGCAGCTCAGAGGCTATGTCCTCTGAGCTGTTTTGTTTTGCTACCAAGCACGCCGTCAAATATGCCAGCAAATATTGATCCAAGGTCCCCGTAGAGGTGCCGGCAGATTGCATACGTCCTGGCCGATCGTGACCGCAACATGTAGGTCAAGCACAATCTTTTGGAATCTTTTGGCGTGAGCGGCTTGGTTTTGGTAGGATTTGTCAGCGGCTTGACTAAGGGGGTTTTATAACTGCCATGCAGGTAGCCGTGTTGGTAACGTTTTACCGACTTGCCAAGAACCCCTCATAATTAATGCGTCTGCAAAATGACTAATTGCTTTGACCTGCTGAAACACTATATGTTGTGTTTGACCTAAAAAAAGAATACAGGATATAGATGCCTCTTTGTCGTATGATAGATGGCGGACAGAGAACGAGAACCTTATTCGCCCCATTTGGACACGTCTTTGAGCCGCTTGATCGGCCGCGAGGATTGTCCGCATGAGGACTTATGGTTTATCGAGAACACAGATTGCGCGACGGCGCCGCAAGACAGGGGCAAGCCCTGCCGGGTATCGTTTGGCTCTGAAGCGCGATGAGGCTACGATGCGAAAGAGGCAAGAGGATGAAGATCATCAAGCGCAGCGGCACCGAGGTTGTCTTTGACATCGATAAGATCGTCAATGCCATCCGTGCCGCAAACTTGGAGGTCGAGGAGAGCTCTCGTCTTACCGACCGCCAGGTGGTTTACGCGGCGCAAAACGTCGCCGAGGCATGCGAGAACGCGGGCCACACTGTTTCGGTCGAGGAGATTCAGGATTTGGTCGAGGACGAGATCATGCGTCTCGACTGCTACGAGGTTGCCCGCCACTACATCATCTATCGCTATGTTCAGAGCCTGAAGCGCCAGAAGAACACGACCGATGACAAGATCCTGTCGCTGATCGAGTGCAATAACGAAGAGGTCAAGCAGGAGAACTCCAACAAGAACCCGACCGTCAACTCCGTTCAGCGCGACTATATGGCCGGCGAGATTTCCAAGGACCTGACCCAGCGCGTGCTGCTGCCTCAGGAGATCGTGGATGCCCATAATGAGGGCCTGATCCATTTCCACGATTCGGATTACTTTGCCCAGCACATGCATAACTGCGATCTGGTGAACCTGGAGGACATGCTCCAGAACGGCACCGTTATCTCGGGCACATTGATCGAAAAACCGCATAGCTTCTCGACTGCCTGCAATATTGCGACGCAGATTATCGCCCAGGTTGCTTCCTCCCAGTACGGCGGCCAGTCTATTTCGCTGACCCATCTTGCCCCGTTCGTCGAGGTGAGCCGTCAAAAGATTCGCGGCGAGGTCGCCCGCGAGCTCGAGGAGCTCGGCGTTTCCGCATCTCCCGAAAAGGTTCGCGAGGTCGTTGAGGATCGCCTGCGCGATGAGATTCGTCGCGGCGTCCAGACGATTCAGTATCAGGTCGTGACCCTTATGACCACGAATGGCCAGGCGCCGTTCGTGACGGTCTTTATGTATCTCAATGAGGCCCGTACGCCCCAGGAGAAGCACGACCTTGCCATGATTGTGGAGGAGACACTTCGTCAGCGCTATGAGGGCGTTAAGAACGAGGCCGGCGTGTGGATCACCCCGGCGTTCCCCAAGCTCATCTACGTGCTCGAGGACGATAACGTTCACGAGAATTCGCCGTACTTCTATCTGACCCAGCTGGCTGCCAAGTGCACCGCTAAGCGCATGGTGCCCGATTACATCTCCGAGAAGAAGATGCGCGAGCTCAAGCTGTCTAAGGGCGAGACCGCCGGCAACGGCGATTGCTACACCTGCATGGGTTGCCGTAGTTTCCTGACGCCCGACCGTTCGGGCAACGGCTTTAACAATGTCGCCAACGCGCTGAACTATGACCCGGCCAAGCCTAAGTACTATGGTCGGTTTAACCAGGGTGTTGTGACCATCAACCTGCCCGATGTCGCGCTGAGCTCGCATCAGGACATGGACAAGTTCTGGAAGATCTTCGATGAGCGCCTTGAGCTGTGCCATCGTGCCCTGCTGTGCCGTCACGAGCGCCTGATGGGCACGCTTTCGGATGCCGCGCCGATTCTTTGGCAGTACGGAGCCCTGGCGCGTCTGAAGAAGGGCGAGACGATCGATAAGCTGCTCGTGGGCGGCTATTCCACCATCAGCCTGGGGTATGCCGGTCTGTATGAGTGCGTCAAGTACATGACGGGTCACAGCCACACCGAGAAGGAGGGCACGCCGTTTGCCATGGCCGTCATGCAGCGCATGAACGACAAGTGCGCGGAGTGGAAGGCTGCGAGCGACATCGATTTCTCGCTGTACGGCACGCCGTTGGAGTCGACGACCTACAAGTTTGCCAAGTGCCTGCAGCGTCGTTTTGGCATCATCCCGGGCGTGACGGACAAGGGCTACATCACCAACAGCTATCACGTCCATGTGTCTGAGGAGATTGATGCTTTCGATAAGCTCAAGTTCGAGGGCATGTTTCAGCAGCTTTCGCCGGGCGGTGCTATCTCCTACGTTGAGGTTCCCAACATGCAGGACAACCTCAAGGCTGTCATTCGCGTGATGCAGTACATCTACGACAACATCATGTACGCCGAGCTCAACACCAAGAGCGATTATTGCCAGGTGTGCGGTTACGACGGCGAGATCAAGATTGTCGAGGATGACGGCAAGCTGGTGTGGGAGTGCCCCAACTGCGGCAACCGCGATCAGGAGAAGATGAACGTCGCCCGTCGTACGTGCGGCTACATCGGTACCCAGTTCTGGAACCAGGGTCGAACCGAGGAGATCCGCGACCGCGTGCTGCATCTCTAATAACCATCCCAGGCCGCCCCGTAGCGAGGCCCCGGACCTTTACTCGCTATTTCGGACAGTCCTGGCTCACGACGGAGGCGCCACTGGCGCCTCCTGTTCGTGCGAAACTTATATCGAGCAAAGGTCCGGGGCCTCGCTACGGGGCGGCCAAGTTGACGTAGCTGAGATGCAGCATGCGGTCTGCTCGCTCCTCGAAGTTCTTAGTGGAAATGAGTTGACTTGCAGCAACGCTTTGCTTGCGATGACGGTTGAGCTGCAACGAAGTATTTATTGGACCTCGAACCCTATACTCGATGTTCGCTTCGTTCATTGAGTTACCCTTTGCATGAGGTCGGGACATATCGTCCCGCCCGCAGTTTCGCAGGCCGAAGGCCGAGAATGTTTGAGGACGGGATGATATGTCCCGACCTCCCGGGAGAGTTACCTATGAACTACGCGAACATTAAGTATTTCGACATTGCTGATGGAGAAGGCGTTCGTACTTCTCTGTTTGTGAGCGGGTGCCGTCGTGGGTGCAAGAACTGCTTTAACTCTGTCGCGTGGGACTTTGCTGCGGGCGAGCCGTTCGATCGTGCCGTCGAGGACAAGATTATCGAGAGCCTCGATCATCCCTTTATTGACGGCCTGACGATTCTGGGCGGCGAACCTATGGAGCCCGAGAATCAGGCGGGACTCGTTGAGTTTGTCGAGCGCGTTCGTGCCGCTTATCCTGCGGGGTCAGGAAAGACCATTTGGTGTTTTACCGGCGACGTGCTCGAGGAGCTTATGCCGGGTGGTCGTCACCATACCGAGGTCACGGACCGTATCCTTGCCTGCCTCGATATGTTGGTGGATGGCCCGTTTGTTCAGGATCTGTACGATATCTCATTGCGCTTTAGGGGCTCGAGTAACCAGCGTGTAATCGATATGAACGCTACGCGCGACCGTGCTGAGCGCGAGGGCGTTGTGCTTTGTGATGCGGTTGAACTTTGGCGTGATGATCCGGTCTATTCGACCCATACTATGTAGCTTGTGGTCGATGCCGAAGAGCGTGGTACCATAGCGCGAACGCAAAATCGGAAAAGTGAGGCCCAGATGGTCGATCAGGAAAAAGTCGAGGCCGCCATTAAGCTGTTGCTTGAGGGCATAGGCGAGGACCCAACTCGTGAGGGCCTGCTGGAGACCCCGGCGCGCGTTGCCCGTATGTATGGTGAGATCGCCGGCGGTATGGACCAGAGTGCCGAAGAGCACCTGTCCAAAACCTTTGCCGTCGCCTCGAACGACTTGGTTATCGAGCGCGACATCACGTTTTACTCGCTGTGCGAGCATCATCTGCTGCCGTTTTATGGCAAGGCTGCGATCGGCTATATCCCTAACGGTCGCGTGGCGGGTCTGTCTAAGCTCGCTCGCACGGTTGAAGTCTATGCCCGTCGTCTGCAGCTGCAGGAGCAGCTGTGTGCGCAGGTTGCCGACGCTCTCATGGATTATCTCGCTCCCCAGGGAGCGATTGTGCTCATGGAGGCTGAGCATATGTGCATGACCATGCGCGGCGTGCAAAAGCCCGGCACCAAGACCGTGACGCTCGCTCGCCGCGGCGTCTTTGAGACCGATCCCGCGCTCGAGGAGCGGTTCTTTAGGATGCTGGGCCGATAGCATGAGGGTCGTCAACGACTTTACATCGAAGACCGATGAGGGGACGTCGCGTCGCGGCTTCATGGCTTCGGGCCTGGCCCCCTTTGGTGCCATGCCTCGCATTGATTACATTTGTGCCAACGGGCTGTTTCGGCGGCACCTGGGCAACATTGCGCAGTTGGAATCGGGGCGCATCTTCTGCCGCCACGGTATTGACCATCTGCTCGATGTCGCTCGCATTATGTGGATCAAGAATCTCGAGGAGCAGCTCGAATTTGACCGCGAGGTCATCTACGCCACGGCACTTCTTCACGATATCGGCAAAGATGAACAGTATGAATCGGGTATATCCCATGATGTTGCAAGCGAGCGCGTCGCTGATGCAATTCTCGGCGGCATGCCCGATGACGTGGCGTTTGAGCCGGCCGATGCCGCAGCCATTAAGACGGCCATTCTGGGCCATCGAAAGCTGCGCGTGAACAGCCAACCGCTTGAGCGTCTGCTCTATGCGGCCGACAAGGCCTCGCGCGCCTGCTTCGCATGCCCCGCGCGCAATGCTTGCAACTGGAGCGATGATAAAAAGAACCTGTCGATTCGCGTGTAGTTAGTTTGCGCGGTCGGGGTTCTAAACGAAGGAGACGATCGCGATGAGTAACAAAAAGCTGCCCGAGAATGCAACCAAGACTGAAGGCGCCGAGCTCGCCCGCCGTGTCAGGGGCGAAATATCCACCGCAACGGCGGTGCCCCACGTGAGCTATGACGATCTGCGCCATGCCGACCGTATTGTCATTGACGGGCTTGAGGTTTTTGCCAACCATGGTGTGTATCCCGAGGAGAACGCGCTGGTCCAGAAGTTCATCGTGTCCTTGGTGCTCTATGCCGACCTGCGCGCTGCGGGGGAGCACGATAACCTGGACGCCTCGATTGACTACGGCTCGGTGTGCCACGATGTCGATGGCTATCTGCGCGAGCATACGTTTAGGCTCATCGAGGCGGCAGCTGAGGGTACGGCCCAGATGCTGCTGCGCCGTTATCCCTCGCTGCTTGGTGTGCGCATCAAGCTCGATAAGCCTTGGGCGCCCGTCGGTCTTCCCCTGGCAAGCTGCGGTGTCGAGATCGAGCGCGTGCGCTAACCGGTACTAATATGTCTCTATGGGTGGCTGCTTGAGCCGCTGGGACAGTGCTCTATTGTTGGGGCAGTATGTGTCGAGCAGGACGTGGAACCGCTGGTTGTGGCTTGGCTCGAGCAAGTGGACGAGCTCGTGGGCGACAACCATGTCGAGGCATTCGATGGGATAGGCGGCAAGTTCGCGTGCGATGCGAATGGCGCCGGATTTGGGAGTGCATGAGCCCCAACGCGTTTTCATGCTGCGTACGGAAACGCGAGAAACGGCGACACCCATTGCGATTTCGTATGCGTGCACCATATCGCGCAGCGCCGATGTGACTTCGGACGTATAGAGCTGGTCGATGTGGGCTTGGAGCTCACCGGACGTTAGGCCGTCGAGGATTGCGTGCCGCTTGGTCTGTGGGCTTTCATCCGATTTATCGGTACCCATAAAACTTGCGAAGGTGGCCTGTTTGGGTCGCGGTGCGGGTGATGCAAAGTTGTGATCGAGCGCATCCTGTACCGTGATGGGCTTGCCCCAAAGTGCAATGATGGACGAGGGACTGAGCGGCTCTCGCGCCGTCGCCTGACGTCGCTCACGCTGGGCAAGTCGGTTGACAATCCAGGCACTGTTGCGCTTTACAAACGCTTCGATGCGCTCGCGGCTGGCGCCGAGCGGTGCACTGGCGTGGACCTCACCACTCGATGTGACGCGTAGGTTGAAGTTCTTGACGCGCTTTTTGGTAACTACGACGGGGATGGGCGTCCCATCCGGTCGGGATACGGAAATCGTAAACTGCTGCGTCAAAAGCGGTCCTTCAGATTGGGGACGGGCCGGCATGTCGACCGTTCGGCATGCCGGCCCGCTCAAGGGATGTGAAATTAATAACGCTCGAAGAAGGCAAGCGCGTTGTCGCTGCAGAGCTTTTGCATCACGGTCTTGCCAAAATGCTTGGAAAGCATGTTCTGGAACTCGGGCATCTTGCTGGCATCGGAGAGGAAAGCGGGCACAGTGGCGCCGTCCCAGTCGCCGCCGAGCGCGATGACGTCCTCGCCGCCCAGGTCGAGCCAGTGCTCGATATGTGCCGCCAGCTGGTCGAAGGTGACGTCTGCGGCGGTCTTGTCGGTTGCGTCGTTGGAAAGGAACTCGCTGCAGTAGTTGAGGCCGACGATGCCACCCATGTCGCGAATGGTGCGGAACTGGTCGTCGGTAAGGTTGCGTTTGGCGCCGCAAACCGCACGGGAGTTGGAGTGGCTGGCGACGAAGGGACGCGTGGCGCGGGCGGCGACCTCGTCAAAGCACTCATCGTTGAGGTGGGAGACGTCAAGTACCATGCCGGCGTGCTCCATCTGCGTAAGCGCCTCGATGCCGGCGGCGGTGAGGCCGGCGTGGGTGTCGTGGCCGCTCGCGAGCGGTCCCTGCGCGTTCCAGCTGAGTGATGACATGAGTACGCCCAGGCTCTTGAGCACCTCGATCAGCGCGGGGTCTTCGGCAAAGAACGTCGCGTTTTCGATGGTGTGGATGCAAGCGACCTTGCCGTCCTTGAGCGCAGGGCGAATGTCTGCCGCGCTGCGTACGTTGACCATGCGGTCGTGGTTGAGCATTGCCTGGCCGCTCATGTGCGCCATGATCTGCGCCTGGAAGCGCGCAGCGTGGGCGGTGGGAATCTCATCGGGGACAAACGTGGCGAAGCACTGTGCCCACGGCGTGTTGCCGATCTTTGCGAGCGAGATGGCGCAGGCGTTGCCCTCGATGAGGTCGAAATCTTGCGGATGCGTTTCGTCGCCGGGGAAATAACCGTCGGTGCCGGCGGTAAAGCGCAGGTCGAGATCGAGCGTGGCCCAGCCGATGCGGTCGGCGGTGTCGCAGTGTAGGTCAAATACGGGATATGCCATGGTTCCTCCGGTTGCAGCGTTTCTTTGCAAACTGTCTTTGAATTGTATGACTAGGGTATAGTTAGCGCCATATGTTCACGGCGGCCCGCGTTGTGCGCCGCCCTTATCACGGAGGTTACCATGTCCAACCAGGGCAAGAAGGTCAAGACTCATTATCGCGGCACGCTCGACGACGGCACGCAGTTCGATAGCTCCTACGATCGCGGCGAGCCGCTGGAGTTCACCTGCGGCGCCGGTCAGATGATCAAGGGCTTCGACGCCGCTGTTGTCGACATGCAGGTGGGCGAGAAGAAGACCGTGCACATTCCTGCTGCCGATGCCTACGGCGAGCACAACCCCGAGATGGTTATTACCTTCCCGGCCGAACAGGTTCCCAACATCGAGCAGATCGAGAAGGGCATGAAGCTTTTCCTGTCCACGCCGAGCGGCATGCCCGTCCCCGCCGTGGTCATAGACGTAACGCCCGAGGCCGTGACGCTCGACGCCAACCACGAGCTGGCCGGCAAGGACCTCAACTTTGATATCGAGCTCGTTGAGGTCGAGGGTTAGAGTATGCCTGAACGCTTGGTTTCGACGACATGCTTGGGAAATCTCAACGATCCGTCCTATGAACTCCTGCTTCGCCGGAAGTTGGGCGGCGTCTTTGAAGTTGACGAGCTGCTGCTCGATTGGGACCAGGCTGATGTATGCGCGCTTGTGGGCGTGACGGAGCTGGGGCGCACGGTCGATGTTCGGCTGGATGCTGCCGACGGCGGTCGTTTTACCGACGGCGACGTGCTCGCCATCGACCGTTCGGGCATGGTGCCCGTGGCGGTTGTCGTGCGCCTGCGCAGTGCCGAGGTTTATTTGGTCGAAGTTGACCGCATGGACCCGATTGCGCTCGCGCGTGCGTGTTGGGAGATCGGCAATATGCACGCGCCGCTTTTCCGAGGCGATTCGGACGAGTATACCGTGCGCATGTATACGCCGGTGCAGCCTGTTTTGGGCCGCATGCTCCGGGGCGTCGAGGGCGTTCGGCTCTCGGTGGTTACCCGTGAACTCGATGCGGACCGGCGCTTTGCGTCGAGTGCGGCGGATGCCGTCGTGAGCATGGCTCCCGACTTTACCATCGTAAAAAAGACGCGCGGCTAAGCGCGTGTATACGCAAGGCGGGCTTTGAGGGGCGACCAATCAAGGTCCGTCTTGCTGTTGATAGGAGGCTTTGGGGAAGCATATGGGTCTTGAGGGAATCAAGCTGATTGCATGCGATTTGGACGGCACGTTGCTGCATCCGGGGGAGCACGAGCCGCGTTCCGAGGCCTTTGAGCTCATCGATGAACTGCATCGTCGCGGCATCGTGTTTATGCCGGCGAGCGGTCGTCAATATGCGAGCTTGCGCTACCTGTTTGCCCCGGTGGCCGATGAGCTCGCCTATGTATGCGAAAACGGAGCCCTAGTGATGAACGAGGGGCGTGCCGTTGTCAAGCGTTCCATGGAGCGTAGCCTTGCTATGGATATCGCGAATGCCGTGGTTGCGTATCCCCATGCCGACGTGACCCTTTCGTGTGAGGGACACCTCTACACCATGAGCGGCAACGATGCGTTCGTCGACCATTTGCGCTATGAGGTCCACTGCGATGTGGCGGTGGTCGACCGTCCTGAGGACATCGACGAGGACGTCATTAAGATTGCCTTCCAGACGCCCGAGGTGGATCAGCCGGCGGCCCTGGAGTATTTTGAGCGCCTCTTTAGCGACCGTGTCGACGTGATGACGTCGGGAACCGAGTGGACGGACTTTATCGGCTTTGGTTCGGGCAAGGGTTCCGCGCTTGCCGATTACGGTCGTGCCCTGGGAATTTCGCCCGACGAGATGATGGCGTTTGGCGATAACGAAAACGACCGCGACATGCTCAACGTCGTGGGCCATCCTTATCTAATGGAGAGCTGCAATCCCTCTATGCGTGGCATCAACGACCGCGTCCGCTACGTGCGCACGGTCGAAGAAGAACTGCGCCGCCTGCTCGCCGAGTAGATATATGTGGCATGCCTAGGAATCTCTTTTTGCTGCAGAGTGCAGAAAGGTGGATTTTAAGGCATGTCCCGAACATCTACCGGCAGTCGGGGCAGAGACCCTCGAAGATGGTGTAGTGCGACGTGACGTGCCAGCCGATTTGCTCGGATGCCTTGGCGTCGAGTTGGGCATCGAAGGGGAGCGGTACGTCGATGACGCGGCTGCACGAGGTGCAGATGATATGCGCATGCGGCTCGATCGTGCGATCGAAGCGGCTGCCGCCCGGCGTCTTGATGGAGAGAATCTCGCCGGCGTCGGCCAAGAGATTGAGGTTGCGGTAGACCGTGCCGCGGCTGATTTTGTCATCCTGCGCGCGCACGACGTTGTAGATTTCGTCGGCGGTGGGATGGTTATAGCTTTGGCGCACGGCGTCAAGAACCAGCTTTCGCTGCCTGGTATTCCTTCTTTGCACCGCCATGCGCCTCGCCTCTTTTCTATCAACGGTCGTAGGTAAATGATACCGTATTTAGCACACAATACTAATAACGAGGCGTGAAACCGTCTTCATTGGCAAGTGGGGCTCGGGCCTGGGCGTCTACGAGGCGAAAACGCGTTCCCATACGCTCGTAGGAGGCATGAAGCGCCTCGAGATGAGATAGGATATTTGCCGGAGCCCCCTGTATCTCCATCTCGACTGAGCCGTCTTCCATGTTACGCACCCAGCCGGTGAGCGCGCGTGCCTGCGCGAGGTTGGTGTTGGTAAAGCGAAAGCCAACGCCCTGGACTTGCCCCGCCCAGCGCAGGAAATAGCGCAGGGGAGTGTCTTGAGTGGCCTCGTCGCTTGCGAGCACAGTAAGCCTGCGGCGCAGCTCGAGCTCGACGTTTGATGGTTTTTGAGGCTCTCGACTGCCGCCGGTGACGCTGGAGAAGAACGTATCGAAGAGACCCATAGCTATGCCTGCTTGCCTGCGTCGGCTGGGAAGGTTATGCCGGCCTGCTGGCGCACGGCATCCATGATGCGCAGTGAGACGAGTGTGACATCGCGGTAGTGGCCAAGCTCGTGGCGTCCCGCCGGGGTCTCCCAAATCTCTTCCTTAACGTTATCGATGCCGCCGATGGCGGTGATAAAGTCTGTGAGTTCGTATTCCATAGTGTTGCTCGATTTGGGTAGGTCGAGCACGCGGCCGTTGTCGCCCTGTTCGCGCGGTGCCTCGGTCGCCGAGCCGCGTACGACATCGCCGCGATAGTCGATGCGGACGTTGCGGGGCGTGGACAGATGGTCGATCTGGATAGTGCCACGCTCGCCTTCGATCTGCGAGGGCAGCAGGTCATTCGTAATTTTGGAGTGTGCGAGCTCGACGGAGATGCGGCCTCCGCCATAGCTGGCGAGGATGGAACCGCAGCCGTCGATGGGGCCGTGCGTGAGCTGTCGCGTGGTGGGGTCGAGCAGAGTAGTCATGCTCGTAAGGCCGGAGGGCATGCCGAAAATCTCGACCATGGGCTCGACGGCGTAGACGCCAATGTCCATGAGGGAACCCGATGCCATATTGCAGTCGAAGATATTGGTGGCGCGTCCCGCGAGAATCTCGTTGTAGCGCGAGGAATACTTGCCAAAGCGCAATGAGGCACGGCGGATGGGGGCGATCTCGCCCAGGGCGTCCTCGATGGCGTGGAAGGCGTGATCGTGGAGGGGACGCATGGCCTCGAGGGCCACGACACCTGCTGCCTCGGCAGCGCGGAAGACTTCCAGCGCCTGCGCTTCGGTGGCGCAGAAGGGTTTCTCGACGATGACGTGCTTGCCACCGGCGATGCAGGCAAGGGCCTGCTCGTAGTGAAGTGCGTTAGGGCTGCCGATATAGACGGCGTCGACGTCGGCGGCGGACGCGAGCTCATCAAGTGCGGTGAAGTTACGCTCGCCACCGCGCTCGGCGGTAAAGGCAGCACCGCGATTGGCATCGCGCGAGAGCGTGCCCACAAACGCGGCTTGGTCGTTGGCGTTGACGACTTGGATAAAGTCGTCGGTAATCATGGATGTGCCGATGGTCGCTATACGCAGCATGTGTCCCCCTTGCGTTGTTTGGCCTACAGGACGAGTGTAGCGCGGGAGGACACAAAAGCGTGCGAAAACGCCGTTACAGGTCGCTCTCGTTAAAGCCGGTGTCGATATCGAGGTTGCTGCCGTCGGCCGCCGTGGTGGCAAGCTCATCGCAGCGCTCGTTGAGCTCGTGGCCGGCGTGACCCTTAACCCAGATGAACTCAACCTTGTGCTTGCTTTTGGCGGTGAGTAGGCGCTCCCACAGATCGCGGTTCTTAACGGGCTGCTTGTTGGCGGTTTTCCATCCGCGCTTTTTCCAGCCGTCGATCCAGTGCTTGTTAAAGGCGTTGACGACGTACTGCGAATCGGAATGGACTTCGACGTCGCAGGGGCGGTTGAGCGCCTCGAGTGCCACGATGACCGCCATGAGCTCCATGCGGTTGTTGGTGGTCTTGGCGTAGCCGCGCGAAAGCTCGGAGGTGAAGGTCTTGCCGGCGGGGTTGGTGTATTTGAGCACGGCGCCGTAGCCGCCGCGTCCCGGATTTGATCGGGCCGAGCCGTCGGTATAGATGATGACCTTCACATGGTTCCTTTCGTTGGGTACGTTTCGTGTGAGTGACCATTGTAGCGCCGCGTTCGCCGAGGGCTAGCAATCTACCATATCTACCCCGTCCTCTGATGGCTGGTTTTCTTGGATGATGCGGTCGAGCTCGTCGAGGTATTGCTGCAACAGGGGAGAGGGCTTGCGTTCATCGTGCATGATATAGCCTACGTGCATCGTCGGGGCATCTGCCAGCGGAATCGATGCCATGCCCCATTGCATTTCGTTTGAGAGCACGCCGGTGGAGAGCGTGTAGCCGTTCGAGGTGATCAGCAGGTTGGTGAGCGTGCCGCGGTCAGAGACTCGAATGTTGCGATCGCAGGGGATGTAGCTAAACGGCTCCTCGGCGTAATAGAAGGAGTTTGAGGTTCCCTGCTCAAAGCTGTAGCGCGTATAGGGCGTAAGGTCGGCAAGGGACAGCTGCGAGCGGCGTGCGAGCGGGTGGCGCTCGCTCACGAACACGTGGACTTTTGCATCAAAGAGGGGATGAAAGCTCGCTCGGGTATCGGTAAAGGCCTTCTGCAAGACACGGGTATTAAAGTCATCCAGATAGAGGATGCCGATGTCGCTGCGAAACGCGCGCACGTCGTCGATAATCTGCGCTGTGGTGGTCTCGCGCATGATGAACTCGAACTTGCTGTCGCGGCAGCGCTCGACGACGTTGACAAAGGCCTCGACCGAAAACGCGTAGTGTTGGGCTGAGATGGCAAGGCGGGCCTGAGGTGTACCGCCGTCCTCGTAGCGGGCCTCGAGCATGTCGGCCTGCTCTACGACCTGGCGTGCATAACCCAAAAGCTCGGTGCCGTCGTTGGTGAGTGCAACACCGCGGCTAGAGCGCGTAAAGATTTCGATATGAAGTTCCTGCTCTAGGCTTTTGACGGCATTGGAGATATTGGACTGTGCCGTATAGAGGCGCTGGGCTGCGGCGTTGATCGAACCGGACTCTGCAACGGCGATCAAAAAGCGAAGCTGCTGGAGGGTCATCGGCGCCCATCCTTTCGAGTGTTATCTACAAAACCGATAACAGGTTAGCGCTTTTAAGTGATTGACCCGGGGAGACGATGCTCGTACTATTCAAAACACACAAAGGCGGTAGGTAATTAAGCCGACCACGGAACCGGGATGTCAAAAGGAGGACCGCATATGAACTGCTTACTAAGACGAATGCCGGGCTCCTGTTTGCGCCCGTCGGCGTGATCAGGAGACAGCGACTTACTTCTCTCTTTTTATTTACTTTTGTTCGATCAAGGAGATCATCATGAGCCAGTTCATCAACAACCCCGAGCACGCCTTTGGTTTCGATACCCTGCAGCTTCACGTTGGCCAGGAGAGTGCCGATCCTGCATCCGACTCCCGCGCCGTGCCTATCTACCAGACCACGAGCTATGTGTTCCGCAACTCCCAGCACGCCGCCGACCGCTTTGGTCTTGCCGACGCCGGTAACATCTACGGCCGTCTGACCAACTCCACCCAGGGCGTCTTCGAGGACCGTATCGCCGCACTCGAGGGTGGCGTGGCAGGTCTCGCCGTCGCCTCCGGTGCTGCTGCCATCACCTATACCCTGCAGGCTCTTGCCCAGGCCGGTGACCACGTGGTGGCTCAGAAGACCATCTACGGTGGCTCCTACAACCTGCTGGAGCATACGCTCTCCCAGTTTGGCGTCGAGACCACGTTTGTCGACGCTCATAACCTGGAAGAGGTCGAGGGGGCCATCAAGGACAACACCACGGTCATCTATCTCGAGACGCTCGGCAACCCCAACTCCGACATCCCCAACATCGACGCCATCTCCGAGATAGCCAAGAAGCACGGTCTGCCGGTTGTCGTCGACAACACCTTTGGCGCCCCGTATCTGTTCCGTCCGCTGGAGCATGGTGCCAACATCGTCGTCCACTCCGCAACCAAGTTCATCGGCGGCCACGGCACCTCGCTGGGCGGTGTGATCGTCGACGGCGGTAACTTTGACTGGAAGGCGAGCGGTAAGTACGCCCAGATCGCTGAGCCCAACCCCTCCTACCACGGCGTTTCGTTTGCCGAGGCTGCCGGTCCCGCCGCCTTCGCAACCTATGTCCGCGCTATCCTTCTGCGTGACGAGGGTGCCTGCATCAGCCCGTTCAACGCCTGGGTCCTGCTCCAGGGCACAGAGACTCTGTCGCTGCGCGTTGACCGTCATGTCGAGAACACCAAGAAGGTCGTTGAGTTCCTGACCGGTGACACCCATGTTGCCAAGGTGAACCACCCGAGCCTGCCTGAGCACCCCGACCATGAGCTCTACAAGCAATATTTCCCCAACGGCGGTGCCTCGATCTTTACCTTTGAGATTAAGGGTGGCCAGGAGGCCGCCTGGAAGTTCATTGATCATCTGCAGGTGTTCTCGCTGCTCGCCAACGTGGCCGACGTCAAGTCGCTCGTCGTGCACCCGGCTACCACCACGCACTCCCAGCTCTCTGCCGAGGAGCTCGCCGAGCAGAACATCACGTCCTCCACGATCCGTCTTTCCATCGGTACCGAGAACGCCGAGGATATCATTTGGGATCTGAAGCAGGCCTTCGCCGCGCTGGACGAGTAAGGCGACTTGTGCAAGGACCCCTTGCGACTCGATAGGTATAACTGCATAAAATGCCTGCTCAAGGCGCCTGTGCGAACAATGGTTGCATAGGCGTCTTTTTTGCATAGAGAGGGCGCAAAAACAGGGTTTTTGACACGCTTTATGCATTCGAGTTGTGGAAAACTCCTGTTGAGAGGATGTGAGTTTTACGCAATTGACGTGCGCCTTTTGAGTAAAACCGCAGGTCGCGATTTGCTCGGGGTACTATGCAGCGCGATCGAATCACACGCAGCTCAAACGCAGCAAAAACGCACTACGGAGGTTTCCAGCTACATGAGGATCGATTCACGAAAACCGAAAGCCGCCGCCCTTTCCGCCGCTCTGACCGTGGCACTTTTGGCGGGCGCCGGTGCAACTGATGCCCACGCCGCAACACTGTCCGATACGGTTGGATCTACTCCGTCCGAGACGACGCTGGTGCAGCCCGTTGACTATCGTGGCGATGGTTATGGTTCCATGCAGGAGTGGAACGCCTCGATGGAGGCCAAGCGCGATTCCCTGGAGATGCGCGCTCAGATCATCATGAATATGTATGGCGACTATGCCACCGATGACGAGCGCGCTGTGCTGCAGGGTTGCATCGACGGTGCGGGTAGCCTGTTGACGATGGGGGAGGTCGACGCCAAGTCGACCGAGCTCGATGAGCTGCGCGCTGCGCTTGAGGATGCCAAGTGCGAAGCGCTCGAGGCTGCCGCCGAGGCGGAGGCTGCCGAGGCCGCCCAGGCTTCGTACTACAACGCCGGTTATACTCCGCCTTACGCGTCTGCCGCGTCCTACGCGAACGGATCGGGCCTGACGCGCTCTGCGGGTGTCAATAACTACAACGGGCGCCGCGAGACCTATTACAGCAGCAATGTGCTTTATCACTATCGCACGGGCGAATGGACTCAGGATTCTGAGGGCTTCTGGCGCGATTCCGACGGCTATTACGTTGTTGCCGCGGGCGATATGGCCCAGGGCTCGACCTTTACGGGCTCCAAGGGTGATTGCAAGGTCTATGACTCCGGCTGCGCTGCCGGAACCACCGACTACTACACCGGTTGGTAATCTGCCATAAGCAAAATAGGCACATGATGGGCGGGCGTCTTTACTGAGCTTTTAGGCAACGTAAAGCCGCCCGTTCTTTATGTGCGTTCGAGTTAACAGAGCCCTTACCGTGGCGGTACGCTGGGCGTATGGATGCGGGGCACACTAGTTCATGAGAAATAAGGTCTTTCTCGTGGAGGAAGTGGTCTTGTGAACGCTCGAGATATCGCCGTTGCCGCCATTGCATTGACGCTTGGTTGCCTTGGTCCTACGGCCGCGCTCGTCGCAGGTGTGCAGGGGCCTTGTGGGGCTGCCTCTATTGTGGTCGGCGCGCTGATCGCGGCCACGCTGCTGGGAAGCGCAGGCGTGGTTCTTTGCCGCGACGATGAGGACGAGGTGCCGGGGTCGCAACGCTAACTGTTGTGAGATCGGCCGCCGGTCATAGACGAAGATGAAGGCCGCCGCAGGGGAAAGGTTCCCTTGCGGCGGTTTTGCTGTTAAGGCTGTTGAATGCGGCGCGTCGGCGCTACCAGCTTTTCTCGATATCGCGGATGCGCCGATAGAGCCACTCGTTTTGCGGTGCCTGGATATCGTGTTTGGCTGCGAGGCGGCAGATGGTGCCCGCGAACTCATCAACCTCGGTTTTGCGCCTTGCGATGCGGTCTTGAGCCATCGAGGGCATACCGGCGGGGTCGATTCCCTCGATGAGGTGCACCATTTGCGTCAGATCTGCCTCGGTCAGCTCAACGTCCTCGGCGTTGGCAACCGCAAGCGTCTCGCGCATGGCGGAGACAAAACAGCGGCGCTGCTCGGAGCCCGGCTCCGTGGCGCTTCCGTAGGTCCCGCCGTAGGCCATGCAGGTCTGGTTGATGCCGTCGTTGAGCATGAGTTTGGCCCACATGCGGTGCGCAATGTCGCTCTCGACGGTATGGGCGATGCCGCAGCGCGTATAGAGCTCGTCGATAGCGGCGACGGTCGCGGGGTCCGTGCCGGCCGCCGCGCCAAAGCGGATCTCGCCCGCATTGGTAAAGGTGAGCGCGCCGTTGAGGAACACGGCGTCCATGCCCTGGCAGATACCAAGAACGGTATGCTCCCAGCCAAAGCGTTCGGCAATCTTTTGCTCGCTCGTAATGCCGTTGCATAGCGAGGCGATGAGCGTGTTGGGTCCCACGACGCGCTCCATAGTCTTGAGTGCTTGGTCGAGACCGGTGGTCTTGACTGTCAGGATGACCAGATCGGCGGGCGTCGCCTCGCTGGCGCGGACGGACGTGAGATCGCAGGGCTTGCCGTTGACAGTGAGCGCATCGCCCGCGTGACGCTCAAAACGGGTGTCATCCATAACGTATTCGACGGCGTCATTGCCGAGGGCCTTGGCAATCATGCTGCCGTAGAGCAGGCCGACGCCGCCCTTGCCGATAAAAGCGACCTTGTTGATCTGCATGTGAATCATCTCCCCATGTAAAAGGCGCCCGCGTAAGGGGCGCCTGATGGATTGTATGCTGCCAGGGTGATTGGTGGGTGCGCGGGGCGGCTGTTATAAAAAAGAAACGTTTGCCTGGACGCTACGCTGCAGGGCAGACCGCAAAGACATGCGCGTGGTCATGCCCGGCTCCTTTCATCGGGCTTTTTGCTGATGTTAAAGCGGTGCCGTGACGGCCTGATTTCTGCTGCGTTACGATACGTTCTCAATTGCGATTCCGATGTGTTTCGATGACGTGACGGGTTTGTTTCGCCTTGTCAGGGCTTCGATGGGAGGGGAGGGGCCGTGCAATATCGCGTTGACCCCAAAAGCGGCAACCGTATCTCGGCGTTGGGGCTGGGCTGCATGAGGTTTCCCGGTGCGCCGGGACGCCCGGATGCGAAGACTGCCGACGCCATCATCTCCCGTGCGGTGGAGCAGGGGATTAACTACCTGGACACGGCCTATCTCTATCCCGGCAACGAGGCTTGTGTGGGTGCGTCGCTTGAGCGCCTGGGCTTGCGCGACCAGGTTTTGCTCGCAACCAAGCTGCCGCATGCTTCGTGCAAATGCGCGGAGGATTTCGACCGGTTCTTCGACGAGCAACTGCGCCGCCTGCGGACCGACCATATCGACTATTACCTCATGCACAACATTACCTCGCCCGCCCAGTGGGAACGTGTGGTGGCGTTGGGCATCGAGGACTGGATCGCGCGTCAAAAGGCGGCGGGGCGCATTCGCCAGATTGGTTTTTCGTACCACGGCAGCGCGGCGGATTTCCTGACGATGCTCGATGCATATGAGTGGGACTTTTGCCAGATCCAGTACAATTACGCTGGAGAGCGATATCAGGCGGGAACAGCGGGGCTCATGGCCGCCGCCGAGCGAGGCCTCGCGGTGTTTGTGATGGAGCCACTGCTGGGCGGGCGTTTAGCGGGCAAGCTGCCGCCACGGGCCCGCGCTGTGCTCGATAGTGCCCGTGACCCGCATTTGCGCACTCCTGCCGCCTGGGGTCTTTCGTGGGTCTGGAATCATCCTCAGGTGACGATGCTGCTTTCGGGTATGACCGATATCGCGCAGGTGGATGAGAACGCGGTGTTGGCCGATCGGGCCCTGCCGGATTCGATGACTGCCAACCAGCTCGACACGATCGCGCACGTGCTGGATGAGTTTGAAAAATCGAATCGCGTGCCCTGCACGGGATGCGGCTATTGCATGCCGTGCCCTAAAGGCATCAATATCCCTGGATGTTTTGCCGCCTACAACGCAAGCTATGCGCACAGCTGGTTTACGGGTCTATCGCAGTACTTTACGGCGAGCGCGGTGCGCACAAGCGAGGCCAAGCTGGTGAGCAATTGCGTCAAGTGCGGCAAATGCGCGCGCCACTGCCCACAGCATATCGATATCCCCGAGCGTCTCGATGACGTGCGCCGACGTTTCCAGCCTGGCCCCGTGACGGCAGTGCTTAAGGCCTTCGGCAAAACGCGCTCCTCGTGACCCTTTTATAACTTGCGCTGGAATAGTTCCTGCTTGCGGCAGAATAGGGCTTAAACAGGGACTATTCCACCGCAACTGAAGGGGGCTGTCGTGGGCCATCGGGATTCATGGGATGATTCGCGTGAGGTTCGTTGGGGCATTTTGGGCGCTGGGCACATTTCTCATCGATTTGCATCGTCGCTCAAGAAGGTCGACGGGGCACGGCTGGTGGCTGCGGCCGGCCGCACTCCTGCACATGTCGAGGAATTTTGCCGAGCGTTTTCGATTGATGCTGCGCATGGCCATGCCTCGGTCGACGATAACGGCGATGCGGCTTATGACGCGCTGATTGCCGACCCCGATGTCGACGCAATTTACTTGGCTCTTCCGCATGGCATGCATACGCGTTGGGCCTGTCGCGCGCTGTGCGCCGGAAAGGCCGTGCTGTGCGAAAAGCCGGCCGTTTTGAGTGAGGAAGAGGCTCTCTCGATTGCCTCCACCTCTCGCGAGCGCGGCGTGCTGTTTATGGAGGCGATGAAGAATCGGTTTTGCCCGATGCGCACTCGCGTGAAGGACTTGCTTGCGTCGGGTGAGCTTGGCCGTATTGTCTCGATTGAAAGCGTGCAAAAGCTCGATTACGGCGAGTCTCCTTCGGGCTATCTGCTTGATTCATTGCAGGGCGGCTGTCTATATGACATGGGCTGCTATGCAGTCGGTTGGTTTGAGGATTTGCTCGCGGGCGCTTGCGAGGTTTCGTCTCGTGAAGTTCGCTGGCGTGACGTATCGGGCGGCCGCGTCGATTGGGCCGACGAGATCCATATGAGCGTCGGCGGTATACCCATTCATATGGTGTGCGACGGCAAAGCAACATATGAAAGCCGCTTAACGATTGCCTGTGAGCGGGGCTCGTTGGAAATCGAGCGTCTCCATCGCCCCGAGCTCGCTCATGTGAAGTATTCCGACGGTCGGATACTCGAAATCGATGCACCATTTGAGGTCGATGATTTCTACGGCGAAATCCAGCATGCGACGCAGCTTATTCAGGCGGGGAAACTCGAGAGTCCCGTCATGCCCCTTGCCGCCACGCAGCGCTGTGCACACATCATCGATGCGATTCGCTTGAAACTTTAGGGCGTGGGGGCATGGCGCCAGCGCCTGGAATGCCTTGGAGGCCTTCGCCCCTGATGCCCCTTTTATAACTTGCGGTGGAATACGGTCTGTTTGCGCCAAAATAGGGCACCAATAGACCGTATTTCACCGCAACTGATGAGGGGGAGCTGGAGATGCTGACAATCGGATGTCATCTTTCGACGACGAAGGGCTATCGGGCGATGGGGGAGACGGCGTTGTCCATTGGCGCCAATACCTTTGCGTTCTTTACGCGCAACCCGCGCGGTGGCAAGGCAAAAGACCTTGACATGGATGACGTGGCGGCCCTGCGCGAGCTTATGGAGCAAAACGACTTTGGCCCGCTCGTGGCTCATGCCCCGTATACCTATAACCCCTGCTCCGCTAAGGAGCGGGCGCGCGAGTTTGCCCTGGAGGCCATGGCCGAGGATCTGCAGCGCATGGAAGCGCTGCCCGGCAACTACTACAATTTTCATCCCGGTGCGCATGTGGGACAGGGGGCAGACGTCGGCATTCAGATGATTGTCGACACGCTGTGCCAGGTGATGTTTGAGGGACAGCAGACGACGGTATTGCTTGAGACCATGGCAGGCAAGGGCACCGAGGTGGGCCGTAGCTTTGAAGAACTGGCGTGCATTATCGAGGGCGTTGCCGCCAAGTGCCCAGAGCTGTCCGATAAGCTGGGCGTTTGTTTGGACACCTGCCATGTGAGCGATGCCGGCTACGACATCATCCATGATCTGGACGGCGTACTCGACGAGTTCGACCGCGTGGTGGGTATCGATCGCTTGCATGCCGTACACATCAACGATTCGAAGAACCCTTGTGGCGCCCATAAAGATCGTCACGAGTGCATCGGCAAGGGATACCTTGGCAGCGAGGAATTTGGTGGCGGTATGCAGGTTATGCAGAATATTGTATCGAATGGCCGTTTGTGTTCGCTGCCGTTTATTTTGGAGACTCCGAACGAACTTGCAGGTTATGCAGCTGAAATTAGATTATTAAGGTCATTGCAGCAGTAATGACTGTCACAAAGTAGAGTATTCCATTCACGTTATGGGTTTGTTTCAATCAGTTTTCTCATTGCAGATTCGTAATTCCAGGTGCATAATAGCCAACAGTTTTTGCAGGCCTCTGAATCAAACGAGGTCACCGGAAGGAGACTGATTATGAAGCTCAAGAAGCTTGGCGCATTTGCCGCCACGGGTGCCATGGCGCTCGCCCTCGCACTGACGGGCTGCGGCTCGTCCAACGCCACCTCTGGTTCTGATGCCGGTTCCAGCAGCTCTGACGACGCTAAGGTCGAGAAGGTCGACGGCTCCAAGGAGTACGCGCTCGTCAAGGATGGTACGCTGACCGTCGGCACCTCTGCCGAGTACGCTCCGTTTGAGTACAAGGATGACAACGGCGATTATCAGGGCTTTGACCTTGAGCTCATCAAGGCCATCGGCGACAAGCTGGGCCTGGATGTCGAGTATATCAACAATGACTTTGACACGCTGGTTCCGGGTGTCGCTTCGGGCGCCAAGTATGACGTTTCCATTGCGGCTATCACCGACACGCCCGAGCGTGAGAAGGAAGTCACTTTCTCTGATTCCTACTACATGGACGATCAGGCTATTGTGACCAAGGTCGATAACACCGACATCACGGCCGACAACTACAGCGAGAAGCTCAACAACGCTGACGCTACCATCATCGTCCAGTCTGGCTCGACCGCCGAGGCCTTTGCCCAGGAGAACTTCCCCAAGGCCAAGATTGTCCCCTACAAGGACGCTACCGAGTGCTTTAGCGCTCTGCAGTCCGATAAGGGCGACGCTGTAGTCACCAACCGCTCCGTTGCCAGCCAGCTGACCGCCGAGCAGTTCAACACCTGCCAGACCATCAAGCAGATTAGCACCGGCGAGGAGTACGCCATTGCCATCAACCAGGGCAACACCAAGCTCAAGGATGACATCAACCAGGCCATCAAGGACCTGACCGACGACGGTACCGTCGACGCCCTCATGGCTAAGTACAACATCAAGTAAAATAACTACTTGATTGCGCGCGGGCCCTTTCCGTTTTGCGGAGAGGGCCTTTGCGCTTCTCTTGACGGAGAGCGTTTCCGTCTCGTTTTGCCGGCAACTTCTACGATAGGAGCCACCTTGTCTCGACTGAACAAAGGGGCCGCGGAGCAGCGTTTTCCACTGCCCGCCTTGCTCCAAAAGCTAGTCTGCGTCATGGCCGTGGCGCTCGCGCTGGTGTGCGCGGGGGCATATGCGCCCACGACCGCCCAGGCGCTTGAGACCGCAAAGATTACCGCCCGACCCAACACCGGTTCGGGCAGCGATGTGGTCGGCGGCACCGAGACGCGCATTACCTGGGAAGTTCAGGCCGATGCCGACGAGGAGCTGAGCGGTCTTTCTTTGACGTTTGTCGACGGCACGACATTTGGTACCGATGACACGCGATTGACGATGCTCTCGGGCGAGGACCTCATGGATCGTACGCCCATGAAACCCACGTGCACGGCTGATGGTCAGACGCTCAAGATCGACTTTGGCGAGACGACGCCTGCCGGCGGCTTTTTCCGTGTCGAGGTTTACGGCGTGACGTTTCCCGTTGAGGGCGGCGATGAGGCCTTTAGCGGCACCTATACGCTCGCCGACGGTTCGACCAAGAAGATTTCAAAAATTCCTTCCGTCGAGATCAAGGGCGTGACGGCCTTCGATAACTTCCTGGCCGATCTTAAGGAGCAGCCGTGGGTCGAGGCCTGGAACTCCAATATGTTCCTGCGCCTGTTCTTGAACCCGGTCATTTTGGTCCAGAGCCTGCCGATCGTCTTTAAGGGCTTCCTTATGTCGCTTTCGATCGTGCTTGTGGCGTTTCCGCTGGCAATTCCCTTCGGTTTTGCCCTGTCGCTCATGCGCATCTCCAAGTCGCGCATCCTGCGTTGCCTCGCCGGCATCTACGTGAATATCATTCGCGGTACGCCGGCGTTCCTGCAGATCTATATCGCGTTCTTCGGTCTGCCGTTGGCCGGCGTCAAGGTGGACGACTATGTCTTGGGCGTTATCGTCATGGCCATGAACTCGTCTGCGTACCTGTGCGAGATCTTCCGTGCCGGTATTCAATCGATCCCCAAGGGCCAAAACGAGGCTGCTCGCTCTCTGGGCATGAATGCCTTCCAGACGCTGCTCTACGTTATGATTCCGCAGACATTCCGCAATGTTTTGCCTACGCTGACCAGCGAGTTTATCTTGCTTTACAAGGATACGTCGCTGCTTGCCGCCGTGGGTGTGGTCGAGATCGTCATGAACGCCCGTACCATCGTGGCCACGACGGGCTCCATCACGCCGTATGTGGTTGCCGCCCTGTTCTATCTGGTCATCACCCTGCCGCTCGCTCGCTTGGTGAGCGGTCTTGAGGCGAGGCTTTTGGGCACGACCGAGACCAAGAAGAAGCGTCCCGCCAAGAGCGCCGGACAGGTTGTCGCGACGCCTGCCGATCACATCGCCGGTTTGTAAGGAGGTCCTATCATGAGCGAAACCAATAACTCGAACGAGGTCGTCGTCAGTATCAAGAACCTCCAGAAGGCCTTTGGCGATAACGTGGTCCTGCGCGATATCGATCTAGATGTGCACAAGGGTGAGGTCGTTGTGGTCCTGGGCCCTTCGGGCTCGGGCAAGTCGACGATGCTTCGCTGCATCAATCGTCTGGAGCATCCCACGAGCGGCTCGATCATCGTTGAGGGCGTGGACGTGTGCGCCAAGGGTGTCGACCTCAACAAAGTGCGCACGCACCTGGGCATGGTGTTTCAGCAGTTCAACCTGTTCCCGCACCTGTCGGTCAAAAAGAACGTCATGCTTGCGCAGCAAAAGGTGCTCAAGCGCAGCAAGGAAGAGGCCGTGAAGATTGCCATCGAGGAGCTGACCAAGGTCGGCCTGGCCGAGCGCATCGACTTTATGCCGAGCCAGCTCTCGGGCGGTCAGCAGCAGCGCGTGGCGATCGCTCGCGCCCTGTCGATGAATCCACACGTGATGCTCTTTGACGAGGCTACGTCAGCGCTTGACCCCGAGCTTGTCCGCGACGTTCTTGGCGTCATGCGCGATCTTGCACGTGACGGTATGACCATGATCGTGGTGACGCACGAGATGGGCTTTGCCCGCGATGTCGCCGACCGCGTGGTCTTTATGGACGGCGGCGTTATCGTGGAAGAGGGCACGCCGAGCGAGGTCTTCGACCATCCCAAGAGCGAACGCACCAAGGCGTTCTTGGGCAATATCTCGTAGCCGCTTTATATGACTGACATAGCAGAAAACGGGAGCCGGATGTGATCCGGCTCCCGTTTTTGTTGGGACGCGAATGTGTTTTGGTGCAGAGCGCGTTACGGGCGGAGCTCATTGCCGCTAGGCGAGCTCGGCTCCAAGGGCGCGGCAGGCCGCCTCGCCCTCATCGTCGGGGGCGTCGTAGCAGATGACGGAATCGACGACGTTAACACCCGCCTCGTCGGCGTCCGCCTTCCAGTTGTCCATCCATTCGCCCTCGGCCCACGAATAAGAGCCAAAGAGGACGACCTTCTTGTCGCCGAGAGTCTCCTTGACCTCGTTCCACATCGGCTGGAACTCATCGTACTCGAGTTCCTCGGAGCCCATGGCGGGGCAGCCGAAGGCGAAGGCGTCGTAGTCGGCGGCCCTGTCGGTAGAGAAGTCGGCGCAGGGGATGACCTCAGTCTCGGCACTCGCGGACGTGGCGCCTTCGGCGACGAGATTTGCCATGACCTCGGTGTTGCCTGTACCGCTCCAGTAGACGACGGCGATCTTGCTCATGTTGAGTCCTTTCAGTTGTGCGGCAGGTTGCCGCGGCTTCTATGTTCTATCGGGTTGCCTGGGCAAGTTGCGCCAGGCTGCAGCCCTGCTGATAGACAAAGGTGAGGTATTGAGTGCAAGCGCGGTAGGCGTCAAACATCGCAAGCGCTTGCTCGACATTCGTGTAGACCTTCCAAGCTCCAAAGACCTTGTAGTTCTCGCCGCGCTGGGCGATAAACTCGTGCACGTCGTCGTAGGGATATCCGAGGAAGTAGCCTATTTCGTGCGGAAACTCGCAGGTGCAGTTGTTGCTGCAGCTAGCTTGCTGGGGTAGTGCGCATCGAGTCTGGCTACAGGCGCATTCCGCGACGTTATTGCTCGCGAGCGTGATGCGTGATGCCAAATGCACAAGGCATGTCGAAAGGTCTCTCGTGTCGTAGCCTTCCGAGGCGAGCGCCGTTTGGGCGCGAGGGTCTGCGAAATAGGTGGTGAGGCTTTTGGCTCGGTACATATACACGAGCGCTCCGCAGGGCCGCCAGACCAAAACACTCAGGTGGATACCGAACGGGTCAAGCTCGCGATTGCACTGGGCGATAACGTTGAGCAGGCGTGCTCGGCGCTCTGCGATGGTTTCGGTTGCGACCGAGCCGTCCCCGTGGGCGTAGGTGCCTGGATAGGTAAAGAGCGATGCCGGCTTGATGCCCGCGAGCGTGGGAGAGCAGTTGCGCACGACTGCCGCCTGAAACGTTGGGATGTCTATGGTTCGAGTCATGGCGCTCCTTACGGATCTAAACTGTTAGCCTAGGAAAACTTATACACGAAAGTAAGCCATGGTCAACAAAAAAGTTTGAAGAGGGAAACTAATTGACCGAACGGACATGAATTTGGGTTAAGATGGGGACACCCCATGGGGGTATCTAGATAGTGCTACTTGAAAGGGGAACGCATGAGTGACTTGCTCAACTCTGCGAATCTCATCGTGCTGGCCGTCATTGCCGTCGGCATGTTTTTTGGACTGCGTCGCATTGCCGCTTCGACACACGGGAAGAGTTGCTGCAGCGATGGCGCGAGCGGCAAGAAGGCCAAAAAGGTTGTTGTGGTGGATACCGATGCATCGCACTATCCCTATAGCGATGAGCTGCTCATCGGCGGCATGAGCTGTGACGGCTGCGCTCAGAACGTGGCCAATGCCCTCAATGCGCTGGACGGCGTGTGGGCAACGGTGACGTATGCGGATCACACGGCACGTGTGCGCTCTAAACAGCCGGTTGATCGTGGTGTTCTCGAGACGGCCGTGAAAGACGCGGGCTACTACGTCATGACGCTGTAAGCGCCGCCCTGGATGCGCTTCCTTGGCTAGGCTCGTCCGCGCAGTTCGATGTCTTGGATGTCGTCGAAGTCGATGGCGATGTCTTTGAGCTTGAGGAGCTTGAAGGCGGGGAGCGTCTCGTCGAGGATGCCGGTGCGGGAGCGATAGCCGTACGTATCGTAATAGGTGACACGAACCAAGTCGCCACGTTTGAGACCCTCGAGCTTTTTAGAAAGTACGAGGGCTTTTTCTTCCGTGAGCTCACGTTTTGGCTCGACGGTGATTTCCTGCTTGCGCACGAGTTCGTAGTATCCCGTGAGGGCGGCAAAGGGCATAAACTGTGCGGCGCGGTTGGCGCGCACGGCACCATTGGCAGTGAGGTTGGGGTCGGCGACGCGGCGTCTGCCCTCGGGGTCCGCCAGGCGCTCGAAGGCGGTCGGCGGGCGCACGGGCTGTTGTTTGGGCTTAGGCACGGTGTCCTCCAACTTGGTCGTTGCGTTCGCGCGCGGTGGCGCCGGCGGTAAAGCTTAATCCCTTGACGAGCGCGTTCTTGCCGTACTTGCCTTTCACGGCCAGGACGGCGCGCGCCAGGTCGCGCTCGCGCTCATCGGCCTCGACATCGCTAAACAGATCGATAGTGGCAAATTCCTCGGGCACAAGATTGCCAAAGCCCAGGTTGATGCGCTTGACCGGTCGTTTAGGGTCGACGGTTTGCGCCCAGAGATCATCGAAATAGCCCATGATCTTCTTAAACGAATTGGTGCGCTCGGGTAGCTTTCGCGAGGCGTTGGAGTGCGCAAAGAGCGCGGCATAGCCACCGCGCGGTTTGCCGCCATGCTCTCCCACAAAGATGCCATCGATTGCCTGCGCTTCGCGCACCAGGCGACGCCTTTCGTCATCGCGCTGGACGGGCTTGGGAGCACGGGGCGCGAGCCCGGGGCCGGCGGTTGCGGTGGGTTCGATACTCGACGTGCTCGAGCGCAGGTGCCCGCATCCGTCCACATATTGCGCTGTACCGCTGGCGTCGAGGCGGCGTATGTCGGCGCGCTCGCTCGCGTAGCCCACAAAGAGCGAGATGCTGTCGCAGACCACGTGCTTATCGACCAAGTCTAAAACGGCGTTGTCGACCATCTCGCGCAAGACGGTATAGGCCTGCTCGTAGGCATAACCCTTCGAGAGCACCTGTCCTGTGGTGGTCGAAGTTGCTTGCGGGCGATAGGCTTGGATATCGGCGATGGTTGTCGGTTCGCGCCCAAAGGCGTGGTCGATGAGATATTCGGCATTGACGCCGAGCTCGTCGTAAAGCAGGTTTTCGTCGAGCGCCGCGACGCCCATCAGATCGTAGACGCCGTATTTTTCGAGTCGTGCTGCCACGCCGGGGCCGATGCCCCAGATATCGGTGATGGGACGATGGGGCCAGATTTCCTTGCGAAAGGTCTCGTCGTCGAGTATGCCGATGCGGCTGGGTACGTGCTTGGCGGTAATGTCGAGCGCTACCTTGGCCTGGAATAGGTTGGGGCCGATGCCGACCGTCGCCGTGATGCCGGTGCGCGCGAGGACCTCGTCGCGCAGCGTGCAGGCGAGCCCTTCCGCATCTGTGTGATAGAGGTCCAGATAGGGTGTCACGTCGATAAAGCACTCATCGATGGAGTAGACGTGCACGTCTTGCGGACTGACGTATTCCAGGTAGATACCGTAGATCCGCGCCGATACCTCCATGTAGTGCTGCATACGCGGCACTGCTTTGATGTAGTCGATGCCGTCGGGAATCTCGAACAGACGGCAGCGGTTGTGTATCCCGAGGTCCTTCATGGCCTGCGTGATGGCGAGGCAGATGGTCGTGCGTCCGCGCGATTCGTCGGCAACGACCAGGTTGGTGGTGAGCGGATCGAGCCCACGGTCGACGCACTCGACGCTGGCATAAAACGTCTTGAGGTCGATGCAGATATAGGTGTGCTGCTCGTGCGCCATCCGTGTCCCTCCATCAAACACATGTTCTTATCGAATACTTGTTCGATAATACCCGCTCGTCCGGACATCGTCAAAACCTGTCCCTTTTTGGCAGGTATGGTCGTGCGGTTGGATCGGGTTTTAACGCAGCTCTAAAGAGTGCGAAACAGCTCGGAAAACCTCGCTTTGTAGCATGAGCCTAACGATTGATACCGCCTATGCGCACGGAAGGGTTGTGGGAAAGATGGTCAATTATGGGTTTGGTATGCCGACGCGCCTTGTTGCGGATGGAGACGTGGCTCGCTGGTGCGGACGATTGGTCGCTCACTACGGTGGCACCAAGGCGCTGGTCGTGTTGGGCGGTGACAAGCATACGCGCGATGAGCTTGTCTCGGCGGCACTTGGCTCGCTTGATCGAGCCTTGCTCAAGCGCGTACTTTTCCGCTGCGGCTCGGTTGGGGGCGACGGGGGAGACGAACTGATCGACGAAGCCGTGGCCCTGGCGACCGACGAAGGCGTGGACTTTGTCCTGGCGATTGGCGATGCCGATACTGCCGGCTTTGCGCGTGAGCTCGCGCGTCGCATGGCGGCGCTCGATGCCGGCGAAGACGGCTTTGTGCCTTATGGATGTATTGTCTCGGAGGGCAAGGTGCCTGCCGTCGTGGGCACCGGAGAGGTTCCCGTTTTTGCCATCATCGCGCCCGAACTGCTGGAGGGCATCGGGTCTCCTCTGCGCGAGTTGCTCGGTAGCGTCTGCGCCGCGGCCTAATATTTGCCATAAAGGGACGGGTTATTTTTGGTAGGTAAAGCGTTTGACCTGCCAAAATAAGCCTGTCCCTTTTTGATCGGTTGCCGTTTGGGGGCCGATTGGCAACGCTCGCTGATTATAGTCTTGACCTGCGCTAGAATAGTGGCATCTGAATGTCCGGGTGCATGGAGGCGTGCGCCCGTATGCTGAGGAGGACTCTATGGCAACTGTTGCCGCACCTATCGATGCTACGTCGACTGCCGCTTGGAAGGCACTCGAGGCTCATCAGGAGAAGCTCGAGGCCGATGGTATCGACCTCAAGGCCTGGTTCGCCGCCGATGCCGAGCGCGTGAACAAGCTGAGCTTTGACGCCGGTGACCTGCACTTTGATCTGTCGAAGAACCTGGTGACCGATGAGACCGTCAAGCTGCTGTGCGATCTTGCCCGCGAGGTGAAGCTCGAGGAGCGCCGTGACGCCATGTTCTCCGGCGAGCACATCAACACCACCGAGGACCGCGCCGTCCTGCACACCGCGCTTCGTCGCCCGGCAAGCGAGAAGGGTCAGCTCATCGTCGACGGCCAGGACGTCGTCGCCGACGTGCACGAGGTCCTCGACCGCATGTATGCCTTCGCCGAGCGCGTGCGCTCCGGTGAGTGGAAGGGCGTTACCGGCAAGAAGATCGAGCATCTGGTGTCCATCGGCATCGGCGGCTCCGATCTGGGCCCGGTCATGGCTTACGAGGCTCTGCGTCCCTATGCCGACGCCGGTATCGACTGCCGCTATATCTCCAACATCGACCCCAACGACCAGGCCGAGAAGCTCAAGGGTTTGGATCCCGAGACCACGCTCGTGATCATCGTCTCCAAGACCTTCACCACGCTCGAGACCCTCACCAACGCCCGCGAGGTCAAGACCTGGATGCTCGAGCAGCTCAAGGCTCAGGGCGCCATTGACGGCTCCGATGAGCAGAACGCCGAGGCCGTGGCAAAGCACTTCGTCGCCGTCTCCACCGCACTCGAGAAGGTTGAGGCCTTCGGTATCGACCCCGCCAACGCTTTCGGTTTCTGGAACTGGGTCGGCGGCCGCTACTCCGTCGACTCCGCCGTGGGCCTGTCGCTGATCGTCGTGCTCGGCCCCGAGCGTTTCCAGCAGTTCCTCGAGGGCTTCCACGTTATCGACGAGTACTTCTGCAACACCCCGCTCGAGAACAACGCCGTCGCGCTGATGGGCCTGCTCAACGTCTGGTACGTCAACTTCTTCGGTTCCAAGAGCCACGCCGTACTGCCGTACTGCCAGTACCTGCACCGTTTCCCGGCCTACCTGCAGCAGCTCACCATGGAGTCCAACGGCAAGCACGTCCGCTGGGACGGCAGCGCTGTGACCTCCGATACCGGCGAGATCTTCTGGGGCGAGCCCGGCACCAACGGCCAGCATGCCTTCTACCAGCTGCTGCACCAGGGCACTGTGGTGGTTCCGGCCGATTTCATCGCCTTTGCCAATACCGCCAACCCTGCGACCGATAGCGGTCAGGACGTGCATGAGCTGTTCCTGGGCAACTTCCTGGCCCAGACCAAGGCGCTCGCCTTTGGTAAGACGGCCGACGAGGTTCGTGCCGAGGGCACGCCCGAGCAGATCGTCCCGGCCCGTTGCTTTGAGGGCAACCGCCCGACGACCTCGATCTTCGGCGACACGCTGACCCCGTTCGCGCTCGGCGAGCTCATCGCCCTGTACGAGCACATCACGTTTGTCGAGGGCACGGTCTGGGGCATCGACTCCTACGACCAGTGGGGCGTTGAGCTGGGCAAGCAGCTTGCCAAGCAGATTACCCCGGCCTTCCACGACGACGCCGCCAAGGCCGAGCAGGACGCTTCGACCCAGGCGCTCATCGAGTTCTACCGCGCTCACCGCAAGTAGTCGCTGCTGTTAACGCATCGCGCCTTATAGCCAGGGGTCCGTATCCTATCGGATGCGGGCCCCTTTGCTTTGCCGTAGTCCCGGGGCGCACGGCCTTTGTGGAACATCGCTGGGGCGCCGCGCGCCGCGAGAACCCTGCGCCTAGATCTCGGCCTCCGCATGGTCTCGCTGCGCCTCGGGCAGCTCCCCGTAGAGCGGATGGTCTTCGAGCCTAAAGCGCTCGACCTGTTCGGGAGTGCGACCGCGCACAAAGAGCCACGAGCGATCGATCGGCGTCGCCATGAGCGTGCTGGGCAGCGCGTCGGCGCGGTCGGAAAACACCCGGGTACTCTCGGGATCCTGGAACGCCAGCACCAGATGCGTGTCGCAGTTGCCCATGATGGAGCGTGCGCGTGCCTCGCCATAGAGCGCATCGAGCTGGTTGGTCGACTGCAGCAGCAGCGTTGCCCAGATGTTGCGGCTTCGGATAATCGAGAGCACGTTGTCGATCTGGGGGATCTGCAGATTTGCGAAGTCATCGAGCATAAAGCGCACGGGCACGGGCAGGCTGCCGTCGGGCTGCCTATCGGCCTCACGAATGAGGCCCATAAACGCCTGCGAAATAAAGAGGCCGGTCAGCGGATCGAGATTGCGGTCAATATCGCTCACGGTTACAAACAGGACGCAGGGGGTGTGTCCCATGGAAGCGAAGTTCACCTGATGGCACTCACGATAGAGCTGTGCCGCACCGTCGAATCCCAGACACATGACCTTTTCGGCAAGGATGCCGACGATGCTCGCGTGCATGCGCTCGGCATTTTGCGTAATGGCGTAGCGCCGCCATAGCGAGAGGGCATAGCTTTGGGGGTCGGTCGTGATCAGGTCGTCAAACAATCGACCCGTGGCACCGTCCTGCAGGTGCTCGATCAGCTTGATGACCGAGCTGATCGTCTGCTCGTCGGCGGGTAGCTGTTCGGTGACGTAGGCGATAAGACACGACAGCAGGTTTGCCGCCGCATGATCCCAAAAAGGCTGGTTGTTGTCCTCGATGGGGCAGATGGCCTTTGCCACCGAGAGGATGTCCTGCTGGTTGGGCCTGCCGTCCGCCTTGCGGCGAATGTGCCTCAGGGGGTTGTAGCCGCAGCGCTCGATGCCGGGCGCAAGGGCCGGGACGGTGTTGAGGTCGGCGAAGTTGAGGCATTGCACGCGGTAACCGTGGGCTGCCAGCACGGGTCCTACTTCGCGACAGAGCGTGCCTTTGGTGTCGAGCACGATGTAGCTTGCGTTCATTTGCAGCAGGTTGGGCTTGAGGACGTTTCGGGTCTTGCCGGCTCCCGAGGGGCCGATCACAAGTGCGTTGTTGTTGAGTCCCGTTTGGTGGGTGTCGCAGGAGAGCGTTCGATCCTTGGCGAGGATGGTGGACGATGCGGACTCAGATGCGGCGAGGCGGCTGGCGAGGTTAGACATGGGCGACCTCCTTGGTGGTCGAGAGAATTTCGTGGGCAAAGCCGAGCTCGACGGCGCGCTCGGCCGAAAGGTAGGTGTCTTTTGCAGTGAGGGACTGGATGCGCTTGGGCGTGAGACCGCTGCGGTCCGAGAGGATTTGCGTGAGGGTCTTGCGGGTCTGCATGAGACGCCGGCTGGTTTCCTGTAGCGCAAGTGCCGAGCCGCCTGCCCCCTGGGGGATCAGCGGGTCGTGAATCATGAGCTCTGCATGGGGCGCCATACGGCGATTGTCGCCGCCCATAAAGATCACGGCGCCCATGGACGCGGCGAATTCCAGGCAGACGGTGCGGATGGGGCACGATGCGAGGCGCATGGCGTCATAGATCGCAAGACCCGATCGCACGCTTCCGCCGGCGCTGGCGACAAATATGGTGATGGGGCGGCTGGGGTCGGTGGCATCGAGCAGACGAATCTGCTGGCATAGGTCGTGGGCCATCGGGGTTTCGATGTTTCCCATGACGGAGAGCTCGCGACGGGCGAGCATCTCATCGTAAATGCTGGTGAGCGTGATACCTCGGGCGGATTCACGCATGGTGAGGGGGCTGATGATGGGGGAATGATTGGTGTCCATGAGGACTCCTTTCCGTTGGTTGTGTTGTGGAATAGGATTGTTGCCCGCGGAGGGGCTGGCGGGCTACAGGGTTCGTCCGAGCCTGAGATCGAGCTCGGTTGTGGGGCAGGCTGCCTGTTCGTGCGGCTCGCAAGCGCCAAGGGCTCCAAAGCGATGGAGCGTTGCGACGGGCGTGGTGTAGGCGAGCCGCAGCTGATGCTCGACAGGGGCACATCCGTCATTTTTGTAATGAGCCGCGTAGTACTGCGCGATGCTGGCGTTCATCTCGCTGCCATTGCGATGGCGCTCAAACTGGCGTCTGCAGGTCTCGATGATCTTTGCTACCGACTTGGGTGCCGTCGCGGGAACAAGGGCGAGATAGCCCTCAAATAGCTCGTTGATGCTCAGGAGGCACAGCAGGTCGATCAGCGTCCTTATGGCTGCTCCCTCGGCGGAAAAGTGCGCGGTCATGCGGTTATATCGGTTGCGGTCGACGATGGCCGCATGGGGTCTTGGAGTTTTCTGCCCCGTGGTCCCGGGCTTTTGCCGCGCCTGTGTATTGAGCTCGACGTTGCAGCGCTTGAGGCCGTCCAACGGAAGGAACAGTGCGGTGCGCAGGGTGTTCCGCTTGCTTTCGAGTTCATGACGCTCGTCGGGTTCCCATTCGAGCTTGAGTTTCGTGTCGAGCGCCGTAAGCATATGGGCTAGGCAGCCTACGGTAAGAACGTACGAATCGTTGTCGCGTTTTGGGGCATAGGGGTCTGTCAGCTTGCGAATGTCGGGGTCGCCCATGATCTTTGTGCAGCGCTTCAGCAGTTGAGGGTGGTCGGCCAAGATCGTCGCGAGCGGTAGCGACGCGTAGTTCTTGATGGTCGCGGCGGCAAAGGCGGCGTCATATTCGTTTGCATATGCTCGCTCAATGCGGGCATCCAGAATGCTTTTCTTATCGCCGTCTTCAGCGTGGTGGTTTGTCATAGCTTCTCCAATCGGTTGATGTTCGTGCTGTTTGTTGATGTGTTGGTTGTCGTGAGTGATGTGCTTGCCGTGGGTGATGTGCTGACGTTGGGGTGCTATGCGGTTTTCAATGAGCCCGTGAGGCAGTTGCTGCAGGGGCGGGATGGAACGGCCCATGCAAGGCGGAAGGCATCGTGCTCAAAATCGAGACAGCAATGCCCTAGGTGCCTCACATGTGGCAGTTACCTCATTAAGTTGTCATTACGTTTGGGGTTGTACTTTGCCGATCTTCCTTCTCTTACACGCTAAAACTCAAACTTCATATGCTTGATCTACTTAAAACCGCAACGGCGGTCTTTTATCAACTTATATGTCGGAACGCGTCTTTGCAAGTACTTTTTTGCCTTTGTTTCAAATGGGGTGGTTTTGCAACCGTCATACGCGCGCTGTGCGAACGTGCCCCGGCTCGGATAAGATAGTGCGCGATAAAAACGATGCAAGGAGGCACATATGGCAATTAAAGCCATCGCAATGGATATCGACGGTACGCTCACCAACGACCAGAAAGTGATTAGCCCGTGTACGCGCGAGAAGCTGCTCGCGGCGCAGGAGTCGGGCATTAAGCTCATTTTGGCTTCGGGCCGTCCCGCATGGGGGCTGCACGCCTTGGCGCAGGAGCTCGACCTTCAGAGTCATGATGGTTTGCTGGTGGCCTTTAACGGCGCTCACGTCGTCGATGCCCAGACCGACGAAGTGCTGTTCGATCAGGCTATGCCTGCCGACGAATTGCATCGCCTGATTGATCACCTGCGTAATTTTGACGTGATCCCTATGATTTCGCTCGGTCGCGATCTGCACGTTGAGGACTCGTACCATTGCATGATCACGCTGCCTGACGGCTCGCAGAAAAACATCGTCAAGTATGAGCGCGACGCGTGCGATCTTAAGATTCGCGAGGTGGAGAGCCTGCATGAGGTCGCTGATGCTTATCCCGTGGACAAGCTGCTGACGGCGGGCGACCCGGCCTATCTGCAAGCGCATCACGAGGAGATGTACGCGCCCTTTACCCAGACGCTTTCGGGTATGTTTACGGCCGACTGGTACTTTGAGTACACGGCGCCCGGTATTGACAAGGCCCGCGCGCTCGAGGGTGCCCTGCCCAAGCTCGGCATCGATGCCAGCGAGGTCGTCTCGTTTGGCGACGGCCAGAATGACAAGTCTATGATTGAGTGGGCCGGAACCGGTGTTGCCATGGGCAACGCCGTCGATGAGGTCAAGGCTGTGGCCCAGATGGTGACCGCCAATAATAACGAAGACGGCATTGCGGTGGCGCTGGATAAGCTGCTGGGTTAGAATCGCCGATAGTGCATGGCTCGGGCGTCCGCTTGCGGGCGCCCTTTTGTTAGGGAGGGTGCCGTGTCCGCATTTCCGTTCGACGCCGTTATCTTTGACATGGACGGCGTCATTGTCGATACCGAGTATTACTACCTGGGCGAGACTGCCGCGTTTGCCAAGGAGCTTGGGCTTAACCTGACTCAAGAGGAGTTGAACGGGCAGGTTGGTACCTCGCATCAGTTCTTCCTGCGTATGCTGGTCGATTGGTTTGAGCGCGCCGGGAAGGGGCATTTAACTGGCGAGGAAGCGTTGATCCGTTGGGACGAGTGGGCGCATAAGCGTCCGCGCGACTATCAGGCTTTGATTAACCCAGGCGCCGTGGATACGATTCGAGAGCTGCCGCGCCGTGGTGTTCGCGTGGCGCTTGCCAGCTCGTCTCCCATGGATAGCATCGAGGAAGTGCTCAATGCGTGCGGGCTGTCGGATGCCTTTGAGTATGTGGTGAGCGGCGAGCAGTTTAAGGAGAGCAAGCCCGAGCCCGACATCTACCTGCATGCGCTGGACCTGCTGGGGCTGCCCGCGAATCGCTGCTGCTGCGTTGAGGATTCGGTGCCTGGCATCACTGCCGGCAAGCGAGCCGGCCTGACAGTTATTGCCAAGCGCGAGGAGCGCTTTGGCTTTAGCCAGGATGCCGCGGACAAGATTATCGACCAGCTGCCGGAGCTGCTCACGCTTTCTTAGGAGCGCGGTAGTTGCGCGTTTTTCGGGTCAGATGAGTAAATACCCGACATTTTGGTGCGGCAGCAAGCATACTTTATGCTAATGCGGGCTTAAGGGCTTGTTGAATGCCCTTAAGCCCGCTTTTGACTTAATTGGGCTGGGAGAGGGTATATGCCACCGACTGAAGGACTAACTGACGGTAAAGCAGCGATACCGCTGTACCAACAGGTTATCGATATCATTAAAAACGAAATCAATTCCGGTGCCTACAAGGCGGGCGCGCGGATACCCAACGAATTCGAATTGGCTGAGAACTATAAAGTTGGCCGCGTTACCGTGCGACGCGCTATTGAGGAGCTCGTCCAGCAGGGCTATCTAACGAAGCGGCAGGGGAAAGGCACGTTTGTCAATGCCCCCAAGCTTAAGCGCAAGATTCGCCAGAAGGATGACGTCCAGAGTTTTTCGGACGCATGTCGCGTTAACGGAATGGAGCCGGGGGCGTGCGTCATTTCGAGAAAGATACTGCCGGCAGATTCTACCGAAGCGCAGTTCTTTGGTGTTCCCGTTGGAACTGATTTGATTTGCGTTGAGCGTGTACGTACTGCCGATGGAGTCCCCGTCATGCTCGAGAACAACATATACGTTTACGAGGACAACGCCTATCTATCAACGGCACCTCTATCTAACCAATCCATTTTTGAGTTCGTGCGCAACCGAACGGGCCGCACGCCCGCGTTTACCGACCCGTGCACGCTCGAGATCGCGTGCGCGTCGCCCGAGGTCGCTCGGCTGTTGGCAGTTCCCGTTGGCGAACCCTTGTTTTATATGGAAGCCTTCTTTTTCGATGAGCAGCGGCGGCCGTTTATCATCGGTCGTCAGCGGATCGTTGGGTCTCGCTACGTTTTTGACATCTAGGACATTGCGAATGGAAACGCCCGGTGGATCATCTCACCGGGCGTTTCCATACCGTTCACGGCGCGAACACAACCGTTCAACCGCGTTGCGGCAACCAGTTTGAAATTATCTTGATGAAGGAAAAAGCTGCTGGTAATCTATGGGACGTCATAGAACGTTTGCCTTATGCAAACGTTGAAGCGAGATGCGATGCAGTCTCGAGTTCTTTGGAGGTATCTATGTCAGATACGAAGGCGAAGAAGACAAACAGACGTTTTAAGTTCAAATTACCGCATGTCTATACGATCATGTTCTTGCTGATCGTTGTCTTTGCGGTCCTGACTTGGATCGTTCCCTCTGGTCAGTATCAGCGCAAGACGATTTCGACAGCGGCGGGCGAGCGTGAAGTCGCCGTTGCTGGAACCTATGAACAGGTCGATAAGAACTACACCGATTCCGAGACCGGCGAGACCATCAATCTGGGCCAGGATATCTTCGCGGTTCTGCAAGCGCCCACCAAGGGTATCCAAGAGGCTGCCGACGTCGTTGCGTTCGTCTTATTGATTGGCGGATCGTTCGCGATCATCACCAAGACCAACGCTTTGAATGCCGGCATGAGCCGTGTGATTAAAAAGCTCAAGAACAAGGACATCCTCATCATTCCCATCACGATGACGTTGCTGTCCATTTGTGGCACTACGTTCGGTATGTCTGAGGAAGCCCTGCCGTTCTATGCCATCTTCATTCCCATCATGATGGGTATCGGTTATGACTCGATGACGGCATTCATCATCTGCTTCCTTGGTCCTAACCTGGGATATTGTGCTTCGACCATCGACCCGTTTAATGTTTTGATCGCCCAAGGCATCATTGGCATCGAGGGTAATCCGCAACTGTGGCTGCGTGCCGTTTCTTGGGTCATCTTCACTGCCGTCGGTATCGCATGGGCCATGCGCTACGCCATGCGCGTCAAGAAAAACCCCGAGTCGTCCATTGTGTACGAGGACGATAAGCTCAAGCGTATTGAATTTTCCGTGACCGATGCCTCCATCGAGGAAGAGTTCACTATCCGTCAGAAGCTCGTGCTTATCGATTTTGCTTGCGGTATGGGCATTATCGTCTGGGGTCTTGTTACCCAGGGCTGGTACATGAATCAGATTTCCGCCGTGTTCCTTGGCATGGGCTTGCTTGCCGGTATCCTGGGCGGCCTTGACCAGCAGACGATCGCAGAGGAGTTCGTTAAGGGTCTCGCCGACTTTGCGTACGCTGCCGTCGTTATCGGTATCGCTCGCGGTATTCTGGTCATCGCCGAGGGCGGCATGATCATCGACACCATCCTCCAGGCGCTCGCTACCGCGCTCGCCGGTGCACCCGCCGCCGTCTACACCACGTTTATGTATGTCGTCCTTGGCCTGCTCTCTTTGCTGGTTCCCTCGAGTTCTGGCCTGGCGGCGCTCACCATGCCCGTTATGGGCCCCCTGACCGAGCTCATGGGCCTCAATCCCGAGGCGGCCGTCACCGCGCTCCAGTTTGCCAACCAGACCATCAACACCATCAGCCCCGTGGCGGGCATGACGGTCGCCGGTCTTGCCGTGGCTAGGATTTCGTTTGGCCAATGGTGGAAGACCATTTGGAAGTTCTTCATTTTCATGGTCGTCTTTGGCCTGATCGTAACGGCAATCTCTGGCATGCTTCCGGTGTAGGTGGTTGTGATGTCTGATCGTTTGACGGTCCTGACGACTAAGAGCGTCTTTACCGGTACGGGGGACCTGCCGTTTGAAGGTTTCGTAGCGGTCCGTGGCAATCGAATTGAGGCTGTTGGCACCAAGTGTGAGGTAGCTTCGTATTTGACCCAGGCGGACGAGGTAGTTGACCTGGGCGACCGCACTGTCATGCCTGGCCTGATCGATGTGCATACCTTCTATACAGGTTGGGCGCTGCGGACGTTGGGGTCTGATCTGTCCGGCATCGCTGATGCCAAAGAGGCTGTGTCGCTCTTGCGTGCATGGAAAGAAGATCATCCGGATTGCGCGGCGGCTTTTGGCCACAACCTACCCGAAACGTTGGCATCGGATGTCGAGAACGCAAATACGGCAGCTGTGTTTGACGATTGTTTTGGCGATATCCCCGTCGTCTGCTTTACACCAGGAGCGGGGACCTGCGTTCTCAACGCTGCCGCCAGTGCGCGATATGGCTTTACACCCCAGGCGTGCTATGCCGAGAAGATCTGGCGCATGATGAGCGATTTCCTTGCGCTGCCCGAGGCGCGTGCCGGGTATTCGGACTACATGAGCATGCTTAACGAGCGCGGCGTTACCGCCATCAAGGAAATGGCGTTTGATGACTACTACGGCTTTGCCGACGAAATGGCTCGCCGTGAGGAATCTGGTGAGCTGACGGTTCGCGTCTCTATGATGTCGCAGCCGGTGGGCGCCGGTGCAAATCTGGCATATGCCCGCGAGGCGCGAGAGCGCTTCCGGGGACCGTTCGTTCGTTTTTCTGGCTTCAACCGTATGACCGATCGCGGCGTATGGGCGGGGCTTGCCGAGATGATTGACCCCTATGAGGACACGGCCGATGCGGGCGCTGCCGGCAAGACGGTCGTCGAGGAACCAGAGTGGGATCTGATTGAGAGCGAGCTGCGTGCAATTGATGCTGACGGCTTCCGATATTCCTTGCATTGCCAGGGCGATGGCGCCGTTCGTCGCACCGTGGCGCTCTATGCCTCGCTGCCTCGAGACGAGCATGGACGGATGCTTCGCCGCCATGCGATTACCGATCTCGAGAACTCTGACCCGACCGATCTTGTCGAGTTTGGCAAGTTAGGTGGAATTTGCGAGGTCTATCCGCAGATTCTGACGCTGGACCGGCGCGAGGATTGCCTATCGATGATGCGTCGACAAATTGGCGAGACGCGACTTTTGCACAGCTGGAATCGCCGCGGCATGGAAGATTCCGGATGCACAGTGTGCTGTGGAACGGATTTGCCGCTGCTGATTCCGAGCCTGGGCGAGTCAATCTACAGCGCGTGCGGCGGATTCTTCGCCGACGGACTGCCTGTGAATGAGGTCAACACGCTGACGCTTGTCGAGCTCTTGCGCGCTTGGACTGCCGGGGGCGCGTACGATCTGATGCGCGAAGACGAGCTGGGTACGCTCGAGGTCGGCAAGCTTGCCGATATCTGCGTGCTCGATCGGGATGTGTTTGACCTCGATTATCGCGACGCACGCGATCTTGCGGTTGATATGACGATGTCGGACGGACAAATCGTGTTCGATCGAAATAAGGAGGCATAAGATGTCTGAATCCAAATCGACGCTGCGCCGCGAGCAGATTGCGGGCATGAATATCCACTACATCATGTGGTCGCTCGATTACTTCCTTGATGTGCAGCAGCGTTTGGGCTTTGAGTCCATTGAGCTGTGGTGCGCAGAGCCGCATGTGACGCTCGACCACACGGGCTACTTTGAGGCTGAGGTCCTGGCGAAAAAGGCTGCAGACCGTGGGCTTAGGTATCGTACTCTGTGCCCCGAGAACGTTGTCTATCCTTGGCAGTACTGCGCACGCAAACCGCTGCATGAACAGCGCAGCCTGGCGTACTTTAAGCACGGCATTGAGCTTGCCGAGGTACTTGGGTGCGACCGTATGTCCGTCAACTCGGGCTGGGGCGACTGGGACGAGGACCGCGAGGAAGCCTGGAAGCGCAGCCGCGAGCACTTGTCCGTTCTGGCGGAGTATGCCGGCGAGCACGGTCTGGTGCTTACGATGGAAAGCCTGCGTCCCGAGGAGAGCAACCTTGTGACGACGGTTTCCGATGCGAAGCGCATGATTGACGAGGTCGCGAGCCCGTACTTACAGCCCATGGTTGATACAACCGCGATGGGCGTTGCTGGCGAGACGCTCGAGGACTGGTTTGCCACCTTTGGTGATGGGGCAATTCACGAGATGCACTTTATCGACGGTGACCCGTATGGCCATCTGGTGTGGGGCGATGGCAAGCACGATATGGACGCCTTCGTTGCCACACTCAACGCCCATGGTTTCGACGGCATGCTGGGCCAGGAAATCACGGACGGTCGTTACTACGATGATCCGGCGGCGGCAGATGCCAAGAACATGGCCGCATTCGAGAAATATCTGATTGACTAAAACAACTATCGGCCACGCAGCCAACGTCATTGATTGCGGCCAAACAAGAAAGGAACTGGATATGAACGCACACGATCTGATCAAAGAGGCAATTGCCGAGAAGGGCAAGTTCGACAGCGTCTACTGGATTGCTTGTGGTGGCTCCATGATCGATTTGATCCCGGCCCATGAGCTTCTGCAGCGCGAGGCAACCACCTTCACTTCGTATATCTATACGGCTCGCGAGTTCGATATCATGCGTCCGCGTCGTCTGGGCGAGAAGTCCCTGGTCATCGCTTGTAGCCACAGTGGCAACACCCCTGAGGTCGTCGAGGGCTGCGAGATTGCCCTTGCTGCCGGCGCTACGGTGATCGCCCAGACTGACAACGCTGGATCTAAGATCGACACCGGTAAATGGACCACGTGGGTCTACCCGTGGGGCGAGGGCGTGCCGCAGGCCGAGGTCCCCGCTGGCATTTCGCTGTCGCTTGCGGCAGAGCTGCTCGATCAGCAGGAGGGTTACGCCGATCTTGCCGATATGTATGCCGGTATCGCCGAGATGGATAAGATTCTTCCCTCGGCACGCGAGAAGGTAAATGCCGAGCTGGGCGATCGCTTTGCCAAGCTTTGCCAGGAGCACGAGTTCTTCTATATTCTGGGCAGCGGTCCCAACTTTAGCCAGACCTACGGTTTCGCTATCTGCTCTCTTATGGAGATGCAGTGGCAGCACTGCAGCTACATCCACTCTGCCGAGTACTTCCATGGCCCCTTCGAGGCTACTCAGGATGGCGTTTTTTACTTCCTGCAGATGGGCTCCAGCGAGTGCCGTGCTATGGACGAGCGCGCCCTGGCGTTCCTTAAGACGCATACCGATACGCTGATGGTGCTCGATGCCAAGGAGTACGGTATGGAAGCCGTGCCGGCGAGCGTCCGTGCCTATCTGGACCCGGTGCTGTTCTACGCCATGAACTGCGAGCTGCGTGCCGCACGCGGCAAGGTGTTTGATCACGATCCCGATTTCCGTCGCTATATGGGTGTTGTCGAGTACTAGAAGGAGCAAAGGCCATGGCATTTAACGTTAACGCGCTCGGATTTGGCGACAACGTCGTCGATCGCTACGAGCATATCCACACCATGTATCCCGGCGGCAATGCGGTGAACTTCGCCGTTTATGCCAAGAAATGCGGTGCCGCACGCTCCGCATACATGGGCATTTTTGGCAATGATGCCGCTGCCGAGCATGTCATTGCAAGCCTCGAGGATGAGGGTATCGAGCTTGACAAGTGCGAGCAGATGATTGGCGAGAACGGAGCGGCTCGCGTGACCGTCGTCGACGGTGACCGTGTCTTCCTCGGCTCCAACGAGGGCGGTATCCGTGGCGATGCGCGCTATGTCCTCGATCGCTTTGACCTTGCGTACATGAAGCAGTTCGATGTGGTTCATTCGGGCAACTATTGCTTTACCGAGCGCGAGCTGCCCAAGTTGAAGGCTGCGGGCGTCACGGTCTCTTTTGACTTTTCGGACGACTCTACCGACGAGTACTACGAGCAGATTGCGCCCTACGTCGATTTCGCATTCTTTAGTGCGGCGGATGCTGCGAGTGAGGACGAGATTCGCGAGCGTCTGGCATGGGTGAAGGGCCTGGGTCCGCGTTTTGTGTCGGCTACGGCGGGCGCCGAGGGCTGCATTGCTTACGACGGCGAGCGTTATTACCGCCAGCTGGCTAAACCGGTAACGGACATGAAGGACACCATGGGGGCGGGCGACTCGTTCCTCACCTCGTTTTTGATGTGCTATCTCGATTCCGCCAAGCGCGGTGAGGATGGCGCCGAGGCCATCGAGCGCGCGCTCGACTTTGCTGCCGGGTTTGCCTCGACCGTGTGCGGTATGGAAGGTTCTTGGGGCCACGGAGCACCAATCGTCGAATAGCTTAAGAAAGCGTACGGCGGTCTGGCTACGAGGCCTTGGACGGCCGATGCAAAACAATAAGCGGAATGCGAAAAGGGGGCTCGCCATGTGGTGGGTCCCCTTTTGAACATTGGAGAAGACCATGGGTATTAAAGCGTGCGCGGCTGGTTTTTGCTGTGCGGACGTCTATCAAAACATCGGCGTGTTCTATCCGACTGGCAATGGCATTGACTGGGGTATCCATCTTGCACGAATGGGCGTTTCGGTATCCGCCGTGTCGGTTGTCGGCAAGGACAAGTACGGAGACAAGATGAGAGAGGCGCTGGCCGCTGAGGGGCTCGATATCTCACATCTGCGGGTGGAGGATGGCGACACCTCGGTGATGCTCATGGCATTGAAAGACGGCGTCGATCGCGTGCATCTCGAGGCAATCGATGGCGTTATGGAGACATATCGTCTGAATGAAGATGACCGGGCGTTTATCCTAGAGCATGACATCATTCATACCGACCTGTTTGGCAATTGTTTGGACCTCCTGCCCGAATGGCATGATGCGGGCAAGACGGTGGTTATGGACTTCTCGGTGTTCAGCCAGGATCCCGAATATGCCTGCGAGAATCATTTTCCTTACGTTGACTATGCATTCATGTCGTTTGAAGAGGACACTCCGGAGCTGCGAGACTGGGTACGCCACGTGCAGGAATTGGGACCGCGCGTTGCGGTTGCTACGCTTGGCGAGAAGGGAAGCATTGCCTATGACGGTGAGCGCTTCTATGAGTGCGGGATCGTACCGGCGGAGAAGGTCGTTAATACCGTGGGTGCCGGCGACTCGTATATTGCCGGGTTTACCAAGGGCGTGATCGATGGCCTTGATATTCCGGCGTGTATGAAGGCGGGCGCTGAGCTGTCGTCCCGAGTGATTGGTTCGTTTGAGCCGTACTAGGGTCAAATGCCTGGAAAGGAGTACGAAATGGTTATCGACATGTTGGTTCAGCCCATGCTCTACGGCGAGATCTGTACGCCGGGTGATGAGCCTGATGGATTCGGTTTTTGGTCACGAGAATTTGGTATGGGGCATATGGGTCCCATGGATTGGGACGAGCTTCAAGTCGAGATGGACGTCTGCGATGTGCAGAAGAGCTTGCTCATGCCGCTCGATGTAACCACGGCATGCGGAGGGCACTTTGGCACCAACGACCAGATTGCCATGCTGGTTGCCGCGCATCCCGATCGTCTGTGGGGATTTGCGAGCGTAGACCCGCAGGTGAGCGGTGCCGCAGACGAATTGGAGCGCGCCTTTACCGAGTTGGGGGCAAAGGGGCTTTGCCTGCATCCTGCAAAGCAGGGTTTTGCCCCCGATGATGCTGTGGCCGAGCCGCTTTACGAGCTGTGCGAGCGCTATAACAAGCCGGTGGTTTTCCATGCCGGTATGTCTTGGGAGCCTGGCGCAGAGCTCTCGCGCAGTAACCCGCTTGCATTTGAGCACACAATCGCAACGCATCCAAATGTGCGCTTTAGTTTGACTCACTTTGGCTGGCCCTGGGTACGCGAGACCGTGGCGATGCTGCTCAAGTATCCCAACTGCTACACGGACACCTCTATCACTTACATCGATTCGCCCGAGGAGATGATGCAGCGTCTTTTCACGGTCGATATGGGGCCGCTGTGGTATGAGCGCGCGCTATCGCACCAAGTGATGTTCGCCAGCAATACGCCGCGCTTCCGTGCATTCAAACTCAAGCGGGCGCTCGATACCGTGCCCATGCGCGATGATGCGCGAGAAAGGCTCTACTGGGGTAATGCCCTGCGTTTTCTTGAAGGGGATGAGTAAACATGGTGACGCTCGAGACATTGAGCTATCTATCGACTGCTCCGGACCAGTTCATCGATATTACCGAAGACGTGCACGCTGCCATCGAACGCAGCTCGGTGACCAATGGCTTGGCAGCGATTATTTTGTCGCATACGACCTGTGGAATCGTGGTAAACGAGGGACTGCCCTGCGTGGAGACGGATCTTATGGAGACGCTTGATCGCATCGCCCCGCTCGATGCCCCCTATGCGCATGCACACTTCCTGCCGAGCTATGGAGCCACCGGCAACAACTCCTGTGGGCATATCAAGAGCATGATTTGTGGAAACAGTTGCTTCTTTCCCGTCCAAGATGGCCACATCGTGTGTGGAGGTGCCCAGAACATCTATCTTGCGGAGTTTGACGGTCCGCAGAAGCGAAAAGTGTACGTCGAAGTGCTGGGGGAGTAACGTCCCCGCGATAACCCTATGAAGGAGCACGTTATGTCGTTTCTAACCTCGATGTTCAAGACCGAAAAGCCGGTCATCGGAATGCTGCACTTGCGTCCTCTGCCGGGCGATCCACTGTATTACCCGGGCGGAAGCGTGTCGCAGGTCGTGGAAGCCGCCAAGCGCGATCTCGAGGCGTTGCAGCAGGGCGGTGTCGATGGCATTTTGATTACCAATGAGCTCTCGATGCCCTACGAGCAGCACGTTTCTCCCTCAACCCTTGCATCGATGGGCTATGTAATCGGGACTCTATCCCATGATCTGTCGACTCCTTGGGGAGCTGAGGCTATTTACGATGGTGATGCCACAATCGAGCTGTGCGCTGCCGTCGATGCACAGTTCACGCGCTGCAATTTTTGCGGTGCCTGGGCCGGTGATCTCGGGCTGATTAACCGAGATTTCGCGCACACCATGCGTCGCAAGGCGGCGCTGCGCTTGGACGACCTCAAGCTTTTTCACTTCATCACGAGCGAGGGGGAGGTTTATCTCAACGACCGCACGACTGCGGACATTGCCGATTCGCTTCTCTTTAATTGCCTACCGGATGCGATGGTCATCGGCGGTTCGGCTGCCGGTCGTGGCGCTTCGGGCGAGCTTGCCGATGAGGTTCGCGAGCGTGTTGGCGAAGTGCCTATGGTATGCGGCACCGGTTGTCGCGAAAATATCGTGGCTGACGTATTTGCTCACTACGATGGCGCGTTTGTCGGCACGTGCTTAAAGCGCGACGGAAAGCTGGATGCCCCGGTTGATGTTGAGCGGGTAGTTCGTTTTATGGCTGCCGCTCGTGCGGCGCGAGGGGAGTAAGCACCTATGGCGTTCTATCTGGGTATTGATATCGGGACAAGCGCCTCTAAAGGCGTTTTAATCGATGATCGATGCGATATCGTTTGCCAAGCCTCTTGTGGACACGAGACGGACAACCCGTGTGATGGATGGTACCAGCATGATGCGGAGGCAGTTTGGTGGGGCGATTTTTGCCGCTTGTCGCGCGAGCTGGTGGCGCAATCGGGGGTTAACGCGGCGCAGATCGGATGCGTGGGGCTTTCCGCATTGGGTTGCGACTGCGTGCCGGTCGATACCGAGTGCAACGCGCTGGCGCCCGCGATTTTGTATGGAGTCGATGCGCGGTCGAAGCCGCAGATTGACGAGCTTCTTTTCGAATATGGGTCAGATCGCGCACGCGAGCTTTTCGGGCACGATCCCTGTTCGTCAGATATTGCTCCCAAGATCTTGTGGTTTAAGGAGAATATGCCCGAGGTGCACGAACGTGCCGCGAAGTTCCTGACGGCGTCATCGTTTCTGTGCGCAAAGTTGACGGGGCGTTTTACGGTGGACCGTTATTTGGCGGAGGATTTTCTTCCCCTATATGACCGCTACACTTGGAAGGTTGATGCTCGGGAATGTGCTCGTTTCTGCCGGCCTGACCAGATGGCGGAGGTAATGTCGGCTACCGATATTGCCGGGGTGATTACGCAGCGTGCGGCTGAGGCGACGGGGCTCGCGGCGGGGACACCTGTCTTAGTGGGAACGGGTGACTCTGGTGCCGAGGCCATTTCGACGGGTGTATTCCGTCCCGGCGATATGATGGTTCAGTTGGGGAGCACGGCGTATTTCATCTACCTAGCTGATCATATGGTCGATGATGCCCGCCTGTGGCCGGGGACGTTTATCATTCCCGGAACTTACGGGATTTGCGCGGGGACCAATACGGCGGGTGCACTCACATCGTGGCTGCGCCAAGAGCTGTATCGCGACGCCGTAGAGGCCGAGGGCCACGGTGGCCCCGATGCATATTCGGTTATGGCGCATGATGCCGCCGATGTGGCGTCGGGTGCCGATGGGCTCCTGTGCCTGCCGTACTTTGCGGGGGAGCGTACTCCGCTCAACGATCCCGAGGCGCGTGGCGTCTTCTTTGGCCTGACCGGAAGGCATACGCGAGCCCATATGGTTCGCGCCGCCTTGGAAGGCGTCGCGTATACCGTTGCATCCCATGTCGACATTATCGAGCGAGAGCATGGACTGCCAATTGGGCGCATTATGCTTGTCGGAGGCGGAACCAAGAATCCAGTTTGGATGCAGACTATCGCCGACGTATGCGGGCGCGAGGTCTCGGTTGCCAAGGTTACGGTGGGTGCATGCTTCGGTGATGCCATCATGGCAGCTCTCGCAGGTGGCGCCTACGCATCATGGGATGAACTCGCCCAAGTCCTTGGCGTTGCGCAAACAATCGAGCCCGATATGGCTGCCCACGAGTTATATGCGTCGCGTCGTCATATCTTTGACGAATTGTATGCACGCAACCGTGATCTCATGCACGAATTGGTGTAAAGCTGCCGAATTGTACTGCCTACCAATAGGGACTGCGTTGTGCGATTCGCATGTCCCTTGGCATTTTTTGCCCACAGGGGTTAGCGAAGGTCAAAAACAGAGTGCGCATTTGTTAAAACTGCCGACTCGATGCGCTTTGCGTCACAGTTTTTGAGTGAGGCAATGCGCATCGAGGTCCTTGTGAGCGATTTGATGAGCGACTGCGCGCTTGTTTCTGTGTTTGGCTCGGCCGGCGCATCGGTCTCGAGCAGTAGGCGGTCGAGTGGAATCTGTCGTGCGTATTCGCGACCGCGCTTGGTCGCGAGCATGCGTTCGTTGACGGAAAAATAACAGCCCGCATTACGCGCGCGGACGAGTTCGTCCGAAGTACCGCTAAACCAGTGGAAGATGATAACGGGGGAGTCGGGGTTTGGGATGAGTAGCCCATGCGATTCGAGGACGTCCAGTACGGCTCCTGCCGAACGAACGGCGTGAATTGATATCACGCGCCCGGTAAGAGGATGCTGCACGAGCGCATCGCAGAGCCGGTTAAGTGCCTGTATTTGTAGCGGCTCACTTCCAGCAAAGCGCGCGGAAAAGTCGAGTCCGACTTCGCCGATGTAGCGTTCTTGGGCAGCAACTTCGCAAAGCAGATTGACTTCGACAAAACCGCAGTGGCCATCGGCGAGCCACCAGGGGTGAAGCCCAACGCCGGCGATGATGCCTGGTTGGCGACAGGCGCGCTCGTTTGCGGCCGAAAAGTCGCGCGGATTGACGCCGCAGTCAAATAGACCCAAGCCCAGCGCCGTCGCCTCATCGGCAACGGCGTCCGGGTGAGCCATTAAATCAAGATGGCAGTGTGCATCAAATAACCGGGGCTCCATCTCGGTGCGCTCCGCTAGTCCAGACGTTGGCCATCGGAGCGTACGCGCTCAGTGCCGCGGCCGCTGATCTGGCGGATAACCTCGCCGGCAATCATCTGGCCCATGATGGGCGGCATAAAGCTGGCGGTTCCCAGCTCGGTGCGCTCGTGGATGTTGGAAGGGTCGCGGGGCTGTGTCTTAACCGATTCCTCGCAGCTAAACAGTACATGCAGGCTCTTGATTCCGCGCTTCTTGCATTCTTTGCGCATAATGCGGCTCATGGGGTCACGTACCGTATCGAAAATGTCGGCAAAGCGGAGGCACTCGGGATGGAGCTTGTTGGCCCCGCCCATGGAGCTAACCAAACGAATGTCGTGGTCCTGAGCATATTTGGCAATGGTGAGCTTGGCCGAGATGGTGTCGATGGCGTCGACGACGTAGTCGAGCTTGCCGTCCGTCTGCTCCAAAACGCTCGCGAAGAAATCATCGATGTTGTCGCTCAGCAAGTATTCAGTTCGCTTGATGACGGCAGCGGCGGGATTGATGTCGTGGATCATGGCTTCCATCACGTCAACCTTGCGCTTTCCGATGGTGCTGTGAAAGGCGATGGCCTGACGGTTGATATTGCTGGGCGCGATGACGTCCTTGTCCAGAATGACGAAATGACCGATGCCGCCGCGGGCGAGTGCCTCGCAGCAATTGGAGCCCACACCTCCGCAGCCGAGCACCAGCACCGTAGCATCGGCGAGCTTATCGAGTGCCTCGCGGCCCATGATGATCTCGAGCTTGGTGTCGCGTGTCTCGACGAGAGCGGCAGCGGTTTCGGTCATAGACATCCTCCGATGGGGAAGCGAATCGTGTTTTAGCTATCGCCATTATAGGTGTTATCGCGATTCCATTTGAGCCCTTGGGCTTGTTGAAATGGGATCGGGGTTCGCATAAGATTGAAGCAGATGGCACCCGTTGCAGCGGGTTGGCCAACTCTAAAACACGTTTGTAGCGTGAGAAGTGGCCGTCTTCGCATTACGCGGAGGCGGCTATTTTTTTGAGTACAAGATTAGATAGTTAGACAAACATCTAAATATCGAGTATAGTGTGCGCGTCATGAGAGATGATGAGAGGAGGTCTTATGCCGGGAGAGGGTTTTAAGGCGCTTGCCGATCCAACGCGACGGCGCATTTTGGAGTTGCTGCGCGAGGGCAATTGCACGGCGGGGGAGCTTGCCGAGCATTTCGATATCAGTAAGCCGTCGCTGAGCCATCACTTGGCGACGCTCAAAAACGCCGGGTTGGTGACCGACGAGCGCCATGGCCAAAACATCGTATACAGCTTAAACACCACCGTCATGCAGGATTTGATTGGCTGGTTTATGGGCTTTACAAACACGGAAGGTGATAAGGATGAATAACGAAAACAAGGGCATTCACCCCACGGGGGTATCGTCGCGCGTGTGGATTGCGCTGGTCGCTCTGTGCGTCGCCAATGTCGTAGCGCACCTCATGGTGATGCCGAGCTTGCCTGCGCAGATTCCCACGCACTGGGGCGCGAACGGCGCCGTCGACGGTTGGGGCCCTAGCTGGATGGCCTCCGCGCTCGGCGTGCTGCCTCTGGCGCTTCTCGCAATGTTCTGCGTGGTGCCGCGCATCGACCCCAAAGGTGAGGCATATCGAACCTCGGGCAAGTTCTACCAGGGCTTCGTAATCGCCTTCACCTTGTTCATGTGCGCCATAAGCTGGCTGGGAGAGCTTACGGTCTGGGGCGTGGTGCCGGCGGTCGGTTCGGTTAACGTGCTGATTTCCGGTGTTGTCGGTTTGCTGTTCATCGGCGTAGGCAACTACTTGCCGCGTGTGAAGCAGAACTATACGCTCGGTATCAAGACGCCCTGGGCGCTTGCCGATCCCGAGAACTGGCGCCGTACGCAGCGTTTTGGCGGCGCCTGCTTTATGGTGCTAGGTATTGGCCTGATTGTGATGGGCGTGGCAGGCAGCGTGCTTTCGAGTGAAGTCGTCGCCGCGGTGATTGCGGTTCTGGCGTTTGGTTCGGTTGGAGCCGTCTACGTCTACTCGTATCTGTTGTGGCGCAAATCGCAGCGAGCCGCTCGTTAAGGTTGCGGAAAACTAGCGTACGCAGTTCATAGTATGTTCCGGGGGACTTTTCCCAGGTAGTATTAGGGGGTGTGGGCAACCATGCCCCTTTTTATTAGAACGCGCGAACTGCCTCTCCGCTTTTTCCAAAACGGAGAGGGGGAGAAGATTTCCGCAGCTAGATAAGGAGAAATGACTGTGGCGGAGTTCATTTATCAGATGTATCAGGCTCGCAAGGCCCATGGCGACAAGGTGATCCTTGACGACGTGACCCTGAGCTTCTACCCCGGTGCCAAGATCGGCGTCGTGGGCCCCAACGGTATGGGCAAGTCGACCCTGCTCAAGATCATGGCCGGCATCGAGGAAGTCTCCAACGGCGATGCCAAGCTCACCCCCGGCTACACCGTGGGTATCCTGCAGCAGGAGCCGCCGCTCGACGACGACAAGACCGTCATCGAGAACGTGCGCATGGCATTTGGCGACATGATCGCCAAGGTCGATCGCTTCAACAAGATCGGCGAGGAGATGTGCGACCCGGATTGCGACATGGACGCCCTCATGGCCGAGATGGGAAAGCTCCAGGACGAGATCGACGCCGCCGACGGCTGGGATATCGATTCCAAGCTCGGCCAGGCCATGGACGCCCTGCAGCTGCCCGATTCCGACATGCCGGTCAACGTGCTCTCTGGCGGCGAGCGCCGTCGCGTGGCCCTGTGCAAGCTGCTGCTCGAAGCTCCCGACCTGCTGCTGCTCGACGAGCCCACGAACCACCTGGACGCCGAGTCGATCCTGTGGCTCGAGCACTTCCTGCACAACTACCAGGGCGCGGTGCTTGCCGTCACGCACGATCGCTACTTCCTGGATAACGTTGCCGAGTGGATCTGCGAGGTCGACCGCGGTCACCTTTATCCCTACAAGGGCAACTACTCCACGTATCTGGAGACCAAGGCCGCCCGTATCGAGGCGCAGGGCAACCGCGACGCCAAGCTCGCCAAGCGCATGGAGGCCGAGCTCGAGTGGGTACGCAGCTCGCCCAAGGCTCGCCAGGCAAAGAACAAGGCCCGTCTGGCTCGCTACGAGGAGATGGAGGCCGAGGCCCGCGCAAGCCAGAAGCTCGACTGGACCGACATCCGCATCCCTGTGGGCCCGCGTTTGGGCAACAAGGTGCTCGAGGCCCATCATCTGCACAAGGAGTTCGATGGCCGTGTGCTCATCGACGACCTTTCGTTCACCCTGCCGCGTAACGGCATCGTGGGCGTCATCGGCCCCAACGGTGTGGGCAAGACTACGCTCTTCAAGACCATCGTGGGCCTGGAGCCGCTGACTTCGGGCGAGCTCGAGGTGGGCGAGACCGTCAAGATCTCCTATGTCGACCAGAACCGTTCTGGCATCGATCCCGATAAGAACCTGTGGGAGGTCGTCTCGGACGGCCTGGACCACATGATGGTCGGCGAGACCGAGGTTCCGAGCCGCGCTTATGTGGCGAGCTTTGGCTTTAAGGGCCAGGACCAGCAGAAGCGCGCTGGCGTACTTTCCGGTGGCGAGCGCAACCGTCTGAACCTGGCGCTCACGCTCAAGCAGGGCGGCAACCTGCTGCTCCTCGACGAGCCTACGAACGACCTCGACGTCGAGACGCTGTCCTCGCTCGAAGCGGCGCTGCTCGAGTTCCCGGGCTGCTCGGTGGTCATTAGCCATGACCGTATGTTCCTGGACCGCGTCGCCACGCACATTCTGGCGTGGGAAGGCACCGACGAGAACCCGGGCAACTGGTATTGGTTCGAGGGCAACTTCGAGGCCTATCAGGCCAATCGCATCGAGCGCCTGGGCGAGGACGCGGCCCAGCCGCATCGTATCCACCGTAAGCTGACGCGCGACTAGATCGTTACGCGGTTTTCCAAACCGCGTAACTGCTCGACGCTGCGCGGGTCGCAAGCACCCCATCTTGCCGTTCAAGCCGTCGCTCGCGTACCGAAGTACGCGTCGCTCCTCTTTCACGGCAACCTGGGGCACTTGCGGCCCGCTCGCTGTTGGTTACGCAACATCAACAAATAAAAACGGCTCAAATCCTGATTTGGATTTGAGCCGTTTGTCGTTACTGCTCGGGTTCTTCGACTTTATCGATGGTCCAGGTGGCTCCGAGACCGCCGGTGGTGTTGCGGCGGATGCGCACGGCAACCTCGTGGCGCTCGCCGTCCTGCGTGTAGCGCAGGGGGAAGCTTGCGCGGTTTCGCGCGGCCTCGATGGTACCGCGCTCGCGGGCGATCCAGTAGTACTCGCCGACGATGCCGAGGGTATCGGCGCCGTAGGGGAGATAGGTCGACAGCTGGTGTAGCAACGGACCGGGGCAGAAGACCTCAGTTGCGAAATCGACGGGGAAGTCCTCGGGGATGGCGGGCGCTACGGGTGCGGGGGCCGGTACCATCGCCGGTGCGAAGGCCTGCTCATTGACGGGCGTCACCTCGACGACGGGCACGGGTTCGGTGCCGAGCACTGATTCGGTGCCCACTTTTGGCATCGCCGCGGAATCTGCAGACTCGACGATAGCGGGTGCGTCTACGGCCGCGGTGTCGAGCTCGACTTGCGGAGCGCTCTGATTCTCGACGCTCGACTTTGCCTCGATGGGCGTGGATGCCATGGTGGTGATGCCGGCGTTGGCGTTCTCGGGGTCATAGACGACCGTGAGCGAGATGGCGGGCTGCGGCGTCTCGGGCTCCGGCGCCGACTCGGTAGCGCCTTGATTGGCGGGCTCGTCGGACTGATCGCCCTCGGCCTCGTCACCAAAGACATCGCTGTTTTGGAATGCAGACGTCTCGGGTTCCGGCGCGGCTTCAACCATGGCTTCGGGCTCGGGACGCTTAACGTGCTTGGGGCGCACGGCCTTGAGGTCCTTCTCACCGCGCTTTTTCTTTTTGTAGGACTGCTTGGCGCCCTTGGCTGCCTTGGGCTTGTCCTCGCCCTTGGCAAGTGCGGCATCCCAGGCCTCGTTGGCGATGACGGTGGCATACAGGCGGCCGCCCTTAAAGACGGTCAGCTTAATGCAGTCGTTGAGCTCCTCGAGCAGCTCGCGCGTGGACTCGAAGCCCAGGTCATAAGCGGTCATGTCGCCGGCGGCGAGCGCCTCCTCGACCTGTGTCATAAACGTTTGCTTGCCGCATCCGATTGCATCGCGTAGCAGGCGATACAGATAGATGTGGTTGCCCAGCGATAGCGTGGGCCTAACTATTGTCTTGCTCATGGCAAATCTCCTCTTTACACATGTAAAGCATCTTACCATCGCATAGCGTTCGCCATGGCGGCGCCCAAGGCAAACGGGCGCGAACCGCTTTCGATTCGCGCCTGTTGTATAGGTCGGTTATCTATGAGAGGCAAATGTGCTTAGTTGCCCGATGCCGTGCCTTGGCTCGAGTTGTCAGATGCCGTGCCGGACGCGGTTCCGCTCGAGCTGTTCGAGCTGTTGGTGTTGTTGCTGTCTGCTGTGCCCGTTCCCGAAGTGGTGTCGCTCGTCTGGCCGCCCGTGCTCGGCTGCGAACCGCCAGTCGTTTGGCTTGAGTCGGTCGTGCCGGACGGCGTGCTGCTGTTGGCCGTAGAGGAATCGGTGCCCTGCGATTGGTTTTGGGTGTTCGAGGACGAATTGGCAGAGGTAGAACTGTCTTGCGTATCGTCCGTCTGCGCCTGCTGATCCTGCGACTGGATGTTGCCATTTGCATCGCTCTCGGTCGTGCGCGACGAAAGGATTGGCTCGGGGCGCTCGCCCAGACCCTCACCGGCGGTGGTTATAAGGATGGCGCCGGTGCAGGCGATGACCGCGACGATGGCGATGGCGATCGAGAAGACGATGACCTTCTTTTGCGTCTGGCTGCGCTCTGCCGCGGCCTTGGCGCGCAGGCTGTTAGGGGCGACGCGCGCCGTGGTCGCACGCCCCGCAACCTGGCGCATCTCCTGCGTAGTCGCGGCGCCGCCCAGGTGCTCCTCGGCATTAAGCTCAACGGGCTCATAGGCGCCGGCGGGGTAGTCGACGTCGGCGTGCGTACCTTTGAGGGCTTTGGCGCTGGCAGAGATAAAGTGGCGGTAGACCTGCGAGGACACAACGGTGATGACCGAGCTCACGGCGGCGCCAATTACTGAACCAGCGATGCCAATCTTGGAAGCAAGCGCGACACTTGTGGCGGCGGCTGCGGCGCCAGCGATGATCTGAGGAATGGAAATGTCATCGAACAGGCCCTTTTTGGGCGCGATGGCCATGGTCTGTCCGATGGAATGGTTTTCGTGCACGCCGTTGTTGAGCGCGGCCGGTGTCATGACGCGCGTGCGCGGCGCGTCGGTGTACTTGGTTGTCATACGGGGTCCTCCCGGTGTAAATCTGCTTCGTTTCATGTAGCCATCAGGGTACCCACCAGATGTGAATCGTACGTGACATTTAACAGATACCATCAACTCATCAATAGCTCACCAAGTTGGTGGGATGCGGTTACACCCGGCGGTTGAACTACAATAGGGCTTGCTAATTGTTGTGAATGGCGTCTACGCACGGGAGCATTCTTATGAATCTTCACCTTTCTCAGTCTGATGGCTTTTTGCGTGTGGCGGCGGCGTCGCCGCGGATTCGCGTGGCCGATGTCGAGGGCAATGCCGAGGTTGCGCTGGCGGCTGTTCGCGATGCTGCCGAGCGCGGCGTTCGCGCGCTGGTGTTGCCCGAGCTTAATCTGACTGGCTATACCGCGGCTGATCTGTTCCATAACCGCACACTGCTGCATGCCTGCGAGGCGGCACTTGTGCACATTCTCGATGAAACCCGCGATCTGCCGATTGTCTTTACCATCGGTCTTCCCGTCGCAGTTGCCGAGAATATCTACAACTGCGCCGCCGTGTGCTGTGCGGGTGAGCTTTTGGGTCTTACGGCCAAGAAGTATCTGCCCAACTATGGCGAGTTCTATGAGCGCCGTTGGTTTGCTCCGGCGCCTGCGGATCCTGTGTGGGTCGAGTTTGCCGGTCAGGGTCCGGTTCCGCTGGGTTCGGGGCTTGTCTACCGCTGCTGTGATGAGGGCGCCGAGGACCTGGTGCTGGGCGTTGAGGTCTGTGAGGACCTGTGGGTGCCGGCGCCCCCTTCGACCAAGATGGCGCTTGCCGGTGCGACGGTGATTCTCAACCCGTCGGCCTCGGACGAGATTATCGGTAAGGCAGACTATCGCCGCAGCCTCATCTCTAACCAGAGCGCGCGCCTGTACTGCGCCTATGCCTACGCGGACGCGAGCGAGGGCGAGTCCACGACCGACATGGTCTTTGCGGGCGAGAACCTCGTCTACGAAAACGGCTCCAAGCTCGCCGCGACCAAACTGCTTACCTGCGATATGGCCATCGCCGACGTTGACCTTGACCGCCTGGTTGCCGAGCGCCGTCGCTCGACGACGTGGACGCGCACCGACGATGCGCCGGAGGCCACGGCCGTTGAGTTTTCGTTTGAGGGCGTGCTGGCCGAAGAACCTGTCCTGCGCGATGCCTGCGATATCGACCGCGTTTTCCCGCGCGCGCCCTTTGTGCCGGCCGACCACGGCGACTTGGCCGAGCGCTGCGAGACGATCCTCGGTCTGCAGACTGCGGGCCTCAAGATCCGCCTCGCCCACACAGGTACCAAGGCTGCGGTCATCGGCCTTTCGGGCGGCTTGGACTCCACGCTAGCGCTGCTTGTGACCGTGCGTGCCTTCGATGCACTGGGGCTGTCGCGCACGGGTATCACGGCGGTTTCCATGCCCGGCTTTGGCACGACGCACCGCACTAAGTCCAATGCCGAGTCGCTCGCTCGTGACTTGGGTGTGAGCTTCCGCGAGGTCTCAATCCATGCTGCCGTGGAACAGCACTTTAAGGATATCGAGCATGATCCGGCCGTGCAGGACGTGACCTACGAGAACAGCCAGGCGCGCGAGCGTACGCAGATTCTGATGGATCTGGCCAACCAGGCTGGCGGTTTTGTCATCGGCACGGGCGACCTGTCGGAGCTGGCGCTCGGCTGGGCTACCTATAACGGCGACCACATGAGCATGTACGCCGTCAACGCGAGCGTGCCTAAGACGCTTGTGCGCCATCTGGTGCGCTATGCGGCCGATGTGTTTGGCGGGCGTATTGCCGAGACGCTGCTCGACATCCTCGATACGCCGGTGTCCCCCGAGCTTCTGCCGCCCACGGGCGACGGCGAGATTGCGCAGAAGACCGAGGATTTGGTGGGCCCGTATGAGCTGCACGACTACTTCCTCTACTACCTGCTGCGTTTTGGCTTTGAGCCGGGCAAGATCTACCGCATGGCGCTCAAGAGCTTCGAGGGCGTCTACGACGCCAAGACCGTCCACACGTGGCTACGTACGTTCTACCGTCGCTTCTTTGCCCAGCAGTTTAAGCGCAGCTGCCTGCCCGATGGTCCCAAGGTGGGTTCGGTGACGCTCAGCCCGCGCGGCGATTGGCGTATGCCGAGTGACGCTAGCTCGCGTCTGTGGCTTGCGCAGATCGACGCGCTCAATCCAGTTGACTAAGGTTGGCTAAATTGAACCAATACGGGGGTTGCAAGCGTTACACTTTTGCAATCTGATGGCCCGTATCGCGCGGCGCTCTTGTCGGAGCGCCGCGTTTTTTATATCGAAAGGTGGCACCATGCAGGCATCGCAGCGTCTCGACCGCTTTGGCGCGGAGGTCTTCGCCTCGCTCAACAACAAGCTTCTCGCGCTGAAGGCTCAGGGCAAGACCATTTACAACATGAGCGTGGGCACGCCCGACTTTAAGCCGTACGACCATGTGGTCGAGGCGCTCACGCAGGCAGCCCAAGATCCCGAGATGTGGAAGTATGCCCTGCGCGACCTGCCCGAACTCAAACAGGCCGTGTGCGATTACTATGAGCGTCGCTTTGGCGTTTCGGGCATTACGCCGTCTATGGTGCAGTCGTGCAACGGCACGCAGGAGGGGGTGGGCCATTTGGGCCTTGCCCTGCTCGATCCGGGTGACACCATTTTGGTTCCCGATCCGTGCTACCCGGTCTTTGAGGCGGGTGCCAAGATCGCCGATGCCAAGCTCGAATACTATCCGCTGGTTGCCGAGCACAATTACCTGCCCTATGTGGCGGGTATCGATCCCGAGGTTGCCGATCGTGCCAAGTACATGATCGTGTCGCTGCCCGCGAACCCGGTCGGCTCGGTGGGCACGCCCGAGGTCTACGAGGAGATTATCGCCTTTGCCCGCGAGCATGATCTGTTGATCGTCCATGATAACGCGTACTCCGACATCGTGTTTGACGGCGAGCCCGGCGGCAGCTTCTTGCAGTATCCCGGCGCGCTCGAGGTGGGCGTGGAGTTCTTCTCGCTCTCTAAGTCGTTTAACGTCACCGGCGCGCGCATCGGCTTTTTGGTCGGTCGCGAGGATGTGGTCTCGGCCTTTGCCAAGCTGCGCGGCCAGATCGACTTCGGTATGTTCTTCCCGATCCAGAAGGCTGCTATCGCCTGCCTGAACGGTCCGCGCGATGAGGTCGAGGCGCAGCGTCTGAAGTACCAGGAGCGCCGCGATGCCCTGTGCGACGGTCTTGAGGGTCTGGGCTGGGAGCGTCCCAACGCGCATGGCTCTATGTTTGTGTGGGCCAAGCTTCCCGGTGGTCGCACCGATTCCATGGCGTTTTGCGAGGAGCTTATGGAGAAGGCCGGCGTCGTGGTGACGCCGGGCGCGAGCTTTGGTCCTTCGGGCGAGGGGCACGTGCGTATGGCACTGGTCCTGCCGCCCGATCAGATCGCTTTGGCTGTCGAGGCCATTCGCGAGGCGGGCCTGTATTAGAAACCTATTTCGACTCGTCAATAGCTCGAAACCGATTTCGTGCAGTTATTTTACGAATACTGCAAACAATTTCGGTAAACGGTCGATTTTTGGCTGCGAATAGGAGCATAATCAAAGTCCCGATTGGATGTATTGGGATTACGGCAAGCCGCTCGGGTCGTTCCCGGGCGGCTTGTTTGTGGAGTGAGATGGGAGTTTCTAATGGTTAACGAGAAGAAGGTCGCTATTGTCGGCTGCGGTTTCGTCGGTTCGTCTTCGGCGTTCGCGCTGATGCAGAGTGGTCTGTTCTCCGAAATGGTCCTCATCGACGTGGACAAGAACCGCGCCGAGGGTGAGGCCCTGGATATCGCGCACGGCATGACGTTTGCCGAGCCGATGAAGATCTACGCCGGCGATTATTCCGATGTCGCCGACGCCGCCATGATCGTCGTCACCGCTGGCGCTGCCCAGAAGCCCGGTGAGACCCGCCTGGACCTGGTCAACAAGAACGTAAACATCTTTAAGTCCATTATCCCCGAGATTAAGAAGTCTGGCTTCGACGGCATTCTGCTCATCGTCTCCAACCCGGTTGATGTTCTGACCTATGCTGCCATCAAGATGTCCGGCCTGCCCGAGGGCCATGTCATCGGCTCCGGCACCGTGCTCGACACCGGCCGTCTGCAGCAGATGCTTGGTGCCCACGTCGAGGTTGACCCGCGCGATGTCCAGGCCTATGTCATGGGCGAGCACGGCGACTCCGAGTTTGTCGCTTGGTCCAGCGCTCAGGTTGCTGGCGTTCCGCTGAACACCTTCTGCGAGCTTCACGGCCACCTGGAGCATGAGACCGCCGAGAAGCGCATCGCCGAGGACGTCAAGAACTCCGCCTACACCATCATCGAGAAGAAGCACGCCACCTACTACGGCGTCGCCATGGCTGTCAAGCGCATCTGCACCGCTGTTATGCGTGACGAGCAGACTGTTCTGCCCGTTTCCTCGCTCATGGTGGGCGAGTATGGCCTGTCCGATCTGGCCATCTCCATGCCGACCGTCGTCGGCCGCGATGGCGTTGTCTGCCGCGTCCCCGTGCCGCTGAACGATGACGAGCAGCATGAGCTCACCGCCTCCGCAAAGGCCCTCAAGGACATCATCGACAGCGTCGACTTCTCCTGCTAAATCAAGCTCTTTTGGGCAACAGACTACAATGAAAGGCGTCCGGGCCACACGGTCCGGGCGCCTTTTTGGTGCGAGGGGGTCAGGTTACTTTGCACCACCCCAATGCACCATAGTTGATGGGAGGGCCATGTCGGATTCGCCTAATTTTTTGACCTATGCCCAGACGGCGTTTGATCCGTTTGAGGAACGGCCGTTCTGTGCGGTGGATAGCCTGGTTTTTGCGTGGTTGTCCTATTTGCGTTTGCCGGGTGATATGGCGGAGCTGACGAACTGGCAGGGCCTAGACGTACGCGAGCTGCTGCGCGCCGAGTGCTACCAAGACATGATTGGCGACCTGTGGGATCCGGAGGGGAGTCGTGCCCTGTTGGAGGCTGTGGCAGCAAGCCCTCGCTACCGTGGCGTTCGTGTTTGCGGCTATCGTAGCGTGAGTGATGCCGAGACAACAGAGCAGTTTGCAGCCATGGCGTTCCGGTTTCCGGCGGGGTTTAGTTATCTCTCCTTCCGGGGGACCGACAGCACGATTGTGGGCTGGAAAGAGGACTTTAACATGGCGTTCCGGTGTCCTGTGCCGGCCCAGGAATCCGCGGCGCGTTATGTGGACGAGGCGGCGGATGCGATCGACGGGCCGCTTTTGTGCGGAGGTCATTCCAAGGGTGGAAACCTTGCGGTGTACGGTGCGGCGATGTGCTCCGATGTCGCTCGTGAGCGAATTGAACGGGCATATTCCCATGATGGTCCGGGCTTCGTCGAGGAGTTTCTGAACGGCGACGCTTTTGCCGATCTTTCCGGTCGAATCGACAAGACGCTACCTCGGTCGTCGATCTTTGGCATGATGTTCGAGACACAAGAGGACTATGCCATCGTTGAGAGCACCGAGTTCAGCCTGCTGCAGCACAATCCCTTTAGCTGGGTGGTTGATGGTCGCGACTTCGTGTACTGTGAGCGCCTGTCCGCCGGTGCTCGATATGTTGATGGCTCCATTCGCGAGATGCTGCTTGCAGTGTCGCCTGGCGAGCGCGAGCGTTTTGTAGATGCGTTGTTCTCCGTGTTTGAGGCAACGGGTGCTGAGCGGTTTGCGGATATCGCTGGGAATCTGCGCGAGAGCCTGCCCGTGATGCTCCAGGCTGCGCAAGGCTTTGACAAGGATACGCGACGCTTTGTCTCGCAGACCATCGCGGCAATCCTAAAATGTGCGCTTCTGCCCAAACGTCCCCAGATCGACATGCCCGCTGCCGGCAAGAGCTTGGCAGAACAGCTCGAGGCTTGGCAGTCCGAGCTCCTGCGCTAGCCATTGGTGCAAAGCAACCTGTCCCCGATGCACCAATCTTCGATACGCTTGGGGCAGGCTCGACCGCTATACTGGTTCGTGCTCAATTCGATCTAGAACGGAATGCCGTATATGAAAATCAATCACGCAATCCTGCATATCCTGGACTTTGACTCGGCCGTCAACGTTATGAGCCAGCGCGAGCTCGATATCGAAAGCCGTACCGTGCGCAATTTTGTAACCACGCATCTGCGCCGCGCACGCACCTCGGCCGACAATAAACGCGCCACGTTTGCCGAGAACTCCGCATTCGGCGGCGAGCTCAAGGGCTATTTCTTTGGCGAGCGCGAGTTCGTGGACCTGTCGCAGCAGATTGCGGAGTTTATCTCCTCCGAGCTCACCAAAGCCGAGAAAGCCGAGTCTACCGATGTGCTCGTGGCTGATTTTGACGACGATGAGGATGCCCGCTGGTTTGCCGTGATGCTGCTGGGCTCCAAGCAGGCTTTTATGCACGAGGTGGGTCGCGAAGAGGGCGAGGTGCGCAACGACATTGCGCGCCACTACGCCATTCTGCCGAATCCCTCGCAAAAGGTGCCGAGCTATGCAATCGTGCGTGCAAGCACCATGGAGATCGGCTATGTGGATAAGAAGCGCAAGATTGCCGGCGAGGATCGCATGCTCATTCCCGATGGCCTGCTGCAGTGCGACACGGGGGTATCGGGCAAGGAGGTCATCGACACCGTGACGCGTGTGGTCGAGGAAGTCGCCGAGGAGCACGGTGCCAACACGGCTGTAGCACTCGCCAAGGTTAAGGCTGCTGTTGCCGAGAAAGTTGAGGATGACGAGGAACTGCCCCCTTGGGATATCGTCGATGAGGTCTTTGAGGACGAGCCGGTTATCAAGGAGAGCGTGCGCGCGGCACTGACTGAGGAGAAGGTACCCGAGCGCGTGCCCGTGGAGCGCAAACAAGTCGAGCGCGCGGCGGTGCGCAACCACAAAATCCGTACCGACACGGGCATCGAGATCAGCTTCCCGGCCGAGATGGGTTCGAACTCTGAGTACATCGAGTTTGTCAACGAGCCCAACGGCCTCATCTCCATCGAGCTCAAAAACATCGGAAGTATTGAGAATCGATAAACTGCTCTTGGACGTTGCAAAAAACAAAGGCCGAAGCCTTTTGGGACTTCGGCCTTTTTTGTTTTCGGCTTGGTTGCTGACATTGCGTCGCAGGTTGAGCTCACGTCAGCGAAAACGCCCCTAGGCGAGCAAGGTGATGTGAAAGAGGAGGGAAGCGTACTTCGGTACGCGACCGACGATTGAACGTCAGATTGTCGCTTAGGGGCGTTTGCAGCGTCGAGCCGTCACGCGGTTTGGTAAAACCGCGTGACTTCTACAGCTGGCGCAGACCTTCTTCGAGGCCGGTCTTGCTGTCGGTCTTCTCGTCGCGCATCTTGATGGCGCGGGCGGGGACACCGGCCACGACGGCGCCGGCGGGGACGTCCTCGACGCACACGGCGCCGGCGGCAACTACAGCACCCTTGCCCACGTGCACGCCTTCCAGGACCACGGCGTTTGCGCCGATCATGACATCGTCCTCGATGATGACGGGCGTGGCGCTGGCGGGCTCCACAACGCCTGCCAGCACGGTGCCGGCGCCGATGTGGCAGTTCTTGCCCACGGTGGCGCGACCGCCCAGCACGGCGCCCATATCGATCATGGAACCCTCGCCGATAACGGAGCCGATGTTGATGATGGCGCCCATCATGATGACGGCACGGTCGCCAATCTCGACGCGGTCGCGGATGATCGCGCCCGGCTCGATGCGGGCGTTGATGCCCTTAAGGTCGAGCATGGGCACGGCGGAGTTGCGGCAATCGTTTTCAACGTCGTAGTAATCGATGGAATCGGCATTGGCGTCCAGGATGGTCTTGAGCTCGTCCCAGTCGCCAAAGACGGTCTTGCCGCGACGGCCGCCGTAGACATGTGCGTCGCCCCAGGCAACCTTCATGCCCGGCTTCTCGCGCACGTACAGCTTGACGGGCGTCTTTTTGGGCGCGGTGGCGATGTAGTTGATAATCTCCTGTGCATCCATCTCGGCTGCGTTGCCCATTTGCTATCTCTCCTTTGGGTGGATTCGGTTGATACCTGGTTAGGCAAACATGACCTTGTCGAACGTATAGAAGCCGGGTTCGCGGGTGACGAGCTTCTGCGCGGCTGCCAAGGCGCCGTTGACAAAGATCTGACGGCTCGTGGCGCGGTGGGTGAGCGTGACCTCCTCGTCCTGGCCAAAGAAGCTCACCTCGTGCACGCCGGCGACGGTGCCGCCGCGCAGCGAGTGCATACCGATTTCCTTGGGATCGCGTGCTCCGCACATGCCCTCGCGGCCATAGACGGGGTGGTAGCCTGCCTCGGGCTCGGCTTCGACGACGGCGTCGAGCAGTAGCTTGGCAGTGCCGCTGGGGGCGTCGACCTTTTGGTTGTGGTGCGTCTCGACGATTTCGCAGTCAAAGCCGGGCAGCTCGCGTGTAGCCTGCGCTACCAGATGGCGCAGGGCTGCGATACCGATGGAGTAATTGCCCGAGTGCATAACGCGGGTGTTCTGGCCCAGCTCACGCAGGCGGTCCATCTGCTCGGGGGTGTAGCCTGTGGTGCCTGAGACCAACGCCGCGCCCGTGCGCTCGACATAGGCGACGACGGCGTCGAAGGTCACGACGTTCGAGAAGTCGATGATGACGTCGGCAGCCGGTGCGTTCTCGAGCTCGCTCAAATCGAAGCCAATCTGGGCCACGATATCAAAAACGGGCTGCCCGGCGGCGTCGACAATGCCTTCGGCGGTAGTGCGGATGAGCGAGCCCATGCGGCCCGTTCCCATAATGACGGTCTTAATCAAGTAGACCAGCTCCCTTCAGAGCATCGGTAAGTGCGGCTCGCGTGTCGTCTGCCATGGGGCACAGCGGCATACGGTAGTTTGCCTCGATCATGCCCATCTGGGCGAGCGCTTCCTTGACGGGGATGGGGTTGACCTCGCTAAAGAGGGCGTTGATGAGCGGCTGGCCGGCAATCTGGATATCGCGGGCGCGCGCTACGTCGCCGTCCAGATAAGCGCGGCACATGTCGTGTACGAGCTGCGGCTGCACGTCTGCCCACACGCTGATGGTGCCCGAGGCGCCCAGGCTCATGAGCGGCACGGTAAGCGCGTCCTCGCCCGAGTACATGCGGAAGTCGTCTGACAGCAGGTGGGCGATCTTGGCCGCGTAGGCGACGTTGCCCGAGGCCTCCTTGATACCCATGATGTTGGGGTGCGCGGCCAGGCGCTCTACGTTGCGCTCGCTGATACCGCAGCCGCAGCGGCCGGGGATGTTGTACAGGATGCAGGGGATGTCCACGGCATCGGCGACGGTTTTAAAGTGCTGATAGATACCCTCTTCGTTGGACTTGTTGTAGTAGGGGGTGATGAGCAGCAGACCGTCGGCGCCCAGGCCCTGATAGGTGAGCGACTTGGTGAGCATGGTCTGCGTGGAGTTGGAGCCCGAGCCGGCGATGACGGGGACGCGTCCTGCAACATGCTTGACCACGGCGGCGACGACGGAGTTGTCCTCGTCGTCGGTCATCGTGGCACTCTCACCGGTGGTGCCCAGGGTGAGGATGGCGTCGGTGCCATTTTGCAAGTGGAAATCGATAAGGCGCTCGAGCGCGTCAAAGTCGACGCTGCCGTCCTTTTTAAACGGCGTGACAAGGGCGACGATTGAGCCCTCGAGGTTGCGGATATCCATGTTCTTCTCCTTCGCCTCCGCGATCTGGATGCGTTTGTTCCATTGAGCTGCGACTGCCAGACGCTCGTCTTGGGCGCGACGGCGGGCACTTTCGGCGCGCGACTTGGCCAGCAGCTCGCGGCCGCACGGCAGCACGTCGAGCGTGGCAAAGTAATCGCCCGGGCGCTCGGCGCGGCGGATGAGGTCGGCCGCGCCATCGGGGCGCAGCAGGACCTCGGCCGAGCGCAGCCGTCCGTTGTAGTTGTAGCCCATGGAGTAGCCATGCGCACCGGTATCGTGGATTACAAGCAGGTCACCCATGTCGATATGCGGCAGCTTGCGATCGATAGCGAACTTGTCGTTGTTCTCGCATAGGTTGCCCGTGATGTCATAGGTGTTCGTGACGGGCGCTGTGGCCTTGTCGGCGCCGCCCGGCTGACCCATCACCGTAATGTGGTGGTAGGCGCCATACATGGCAGGGCGAATCAAATCGACGGCGCTTGCATCGACACCGATATAGTCCTTGTAGATCTGCTTCTCGTGGATGGCCTTGGTGACCAGGCAGCCGTAGGGGCCCATCATAAAGCGGCCCATCTCGGTGCAGATGGCCACATCGCCCATGCCGGCGGGAATCAGGATCTCGTCGTATGCCGCGTGTACTCCCTCGCCGATGGCGCGAATGTCGTTGGCCTGCTGCTCGGGCAGGTAGGGGATGCCGACGCCGCCGGACAGATTGATGAAGGCGACGTGTGCGCCGGTCTCGCGCTCCAGGCGTACGGCAAGCTCAAAGAGGATGCGCGCGAGCTTGGGGTAGTAGTCGTTGGTGACAGTGTTGCTGGCAAGGAATGCGTGGATGCCAAAGTCCTCGGCGCCCTTGGCCTTGAGCATGCGGAAGGCCTCGAAGAGCTGCTCGGTGGTCATGCCATATTTGGAGTCGCCCGGGTTGTCCATGATACCGTTGGAGAGCTGGAACAGGCCTCCTGGATTAAAGCGGCAGCTGACCGTCTTGGGGATGGGTCCCGCAACACGCTCAAAGAACTCGATGTGGCTGATGTCGTCAAAGTTGACGATGGCACCCAGTTTGTCGGCGAGCTCAAAGTCGGCAGCCGGCGTATCGTTGGACGAGAACATGATGTCGTGTCCCGTGATACCCAGCGAGCGGGCGATCATGAGCTCGGTATAGCTCGAGCAATCGCAGCCGCAGCCGTATTCGTTGAGAATGGAGATGAGCGCCGGGTTGGGGTTGGCCTTGACGGCAAAGTATTCCTTAAAGCCCGGGTTCCATGCAAAGGCGTCGCGCACTTCTTGCATGTTGCGGCGGATGCCTGCCTCGTCGTATAGATGAAACGGCGTGGGGAACTGCTCGACGATATGCTCGAGTGTCTCCTTGTCCACAAACGGCTGCTTGGCCGCATATGCCTCGTTGGGGGTCAATGCCATGTCCCGTAAACCTCGCTATCCAGACGGCGCCATCTGCGCATCGAATCCGCATAGCGTGGACCCAATGTCCGGATAGCGCTCCCGCATTGCTGCAGACAGTCCTGTGGGTGTTTCCCACAGGCCCACCAGGTTGTTCGTGCCCGAAAAACCCAGTTCGGCGGGTTTCGCCTCCCCACGGGGTCAAAGCCTGCTGGCTCGCCCGCGGTTCTTCGTGCCCGCGCCTCTATCAAGTGGTAAAGACCCTATCACGTTGCACTTTATCAAACAAGAGTATTTGTATATAACGTTTAAAAAATGCAGCAATATGCTGGAAACATGTGTGCCACAATCCTGTATCACAATAAGTTGCAACAGATGTGCCTTACGAAGGGATTCTCTATGACCGAGCTCCAAGAACTCCGTCGCTATCGCCGCGATCTCCATCGCATTCCGGAGCTCGATTTCGATCTTCCGCAAACCATTGCCTATATCGAGGGCGTGTTGGCACCGCTCGCTTGCGAGGTGACCCATCCGTGCCCCAGCTGCGTCTGCGCTTTCTTCGACGCCGGCGTTGGTGCCGCGCATGCCACAGCGATTCGCGCCGATATGGATGCGCTGCCCATCGCGGAGGCGACGGGAGCGGCCTTTGCCTCGACCCATCCCGGCAAGATGCACGCTTGCGGACATGATGGACACATGGCCATGGCACTTGCCGCCGCGACGTATGTCGACCGTACGATTCGCGAGCAGCCGGGCGTCATTAGGCGCAACGTTCTCTTTGTGTTCCAGCCGGCCGAGGAAACGACCGGTGGTGCCAAGACGGTATGTGAGAGCGGTGTGTTCGAATGCTACGGGGTCGACCGCATTTTTGGCTTCCATGTGTGGCCCGATCTGCCCGCCGGCACGTTGGCGAGCTGCTCCGGTCCGTTGCTGGCGCGCTCGAGCGAGACGCATATCCATATTCACGGAACGAGTATCCATATCGCTAAGACCTATGGCGTTCCGGTCGAGGAGTCGCACGATGCGGCGCTGGCGGCTGCCAAGTTCTTGGTTGCCGAGCGCGAACTGATGGACGAGCTGGGTGCCGATGAGCTCTGTATCGGTAAGTTTGGTCTGCTGCAGGCTGGCACCGTCTGCAACGCCGTGGCGGGGGAGGCCCATGTTGCCGGTAGCTTGCGTGTGTTTACGGACGCCATGTTCGACCGTGCGCGCGAGGGCGTACGCCGTGTGCTCGACGAGGCGTGCATCGAAACGGGCTGCACGTATGATCTCGACTTCGCCGAGGGCTATCCACCGGTCGATAACGACCCCGAGCTGTTTGCCAACATCATCCCTGCCTTGCCCGGGTTGCAGCTCGTTGATGAACCGCTGCTAATTGCCGAGGACTTTGCCTTCTATCAGCGCCATCTGCCGGGCGTGTTTTTCCTGCTGGGCACGGGCGCGCCTGCCGGCCAAGATAACCCGAGCGATTCGGATGGCTGTCCCGCCTATGCCACGAGCGCCCTTCACACTGATACCATGCTCTTTGACGAGGAAATCCTGCTCAAAGGCCTCGATGTCTACAAACGATTACTTTCGCTTGACTAAGGCGTGAAGGACTATTTGTTCTAGAAAACACGAACAAACGTACGATATAATAGAGATGTAAGTCTATAGAAACGTTTGACGTTACTAACGTAAGGCGATACTATGATTGCATCGTAATGAGCGCTATCGGGTCTGTTTTGAGTGGAGACAGGAGATGGCTTGGAATGTCGAAATCGTCGATTATCACAAGTGATGAGACCTCGGCCGATTTGCTGTCGCCGGTGACCCCTGGTGAGCTTCTCAAAGAGGAGTTTCTTGTTCCCATGGGCATTTCTCAATATCGCCTTGCGAAAGAGACCGGGATTCCGGCTCAGCGTATCGGGCAGATTGTCTTGGGAAAACGTCGCGTGACGGCCGACACCGACCTCCGTCTTTGCCGTTATTTTGGCCTGACGGATGGTTATTGGCTGCGCGCTCAGGTGGCGTTTGACCTTGAGGCCGAGAAAAGGCGGATCGAACCGGAACTCGATAAGATCGTTCCTGTTCAGCAGACCATTGCGCTGTAGTGCTCAGAGATGATGGGGGTGGCGTGACGATGAGGCGACGCCGACAGCCTGCCGTATATAGTCCGGGCGGATGCGGGTGCGGTTTGCTGCTGCTTCCGGTCATCGCTGTGAGCATTGGCGTAATGTTTGCGCTTGCCGGGTTGGCAGCAGCGGCACTCGTGTTGCTGATTGTGGCCATTGGCGTGACGATTTGGCTTTGCCGCAATCGCGAGCAACGCCGTGCCGACGGTAAAACCACTGTCGGCTGGGTCGTCTTCCTGATTATTGCGTACCCGCTGAGTGCCAGCTACCTGGTGTTCTTTGTCCTGTTGATGATCAGCGCCTTTACTGGGGAATCCGTAACGGTGGGTTGACGCGCTGCCAGCAGACGGTTGCGCAAAGTGCGTTTGCTCGGCGTTTGGATAACTGCATTGGCCGTTTACTGCAGCCTTAGCTCTCAGCTAATGAATTCAAGTTCAATCCTTTCTACGATGTGCTGTGTGCCGGCGCGGTAGCCGGATCGTAGGAAGGATGAATAATGGCAAAAGAGGGAAAGAAGCCGATCGGCAAGATTGTCCTAGGCGTCATCGTGGTGCTGGTTATCGTCGGTGCCGTGGGCTCTATGGGTGGCAATTCAACCGATTCGTCTGCGAGCGATTTGGCAAAACCTGCCGAGGCGACACAGCAGGCTGAGGAGCAAAAAGAACCGCAAGAACCGTATGCCATTGCTGATGAGGCTGAAGACACCTCCAATCAGTTTGCCTATAAGATCACGGGCACGCTGACCAATAACACGGACAAGGAAAAGAGCTACATTCAGATTGAGTATGTTCTGTATGATGCCGATGGCAACCAGGTTGGAACGGCTCTTGCAAACACCAATCATCTGAAGGCGGGCGGCTCCTGGAAGTTCGAGGCGCTGGGTACAGTGTCTCCCGACCAGGTTGCTAGCTGGGAGCGTTCGGACGTAAGTGGTTTCTAGCATGTTGCATGCACTGGGGGAGGTGAAGCCGTATGCCCGATAAAAAGCTGACCGAGGAGTTGCTCAATGAGCTTCTCGATGCGCCGAACATCGATGGCTATATCAGGGAGCACGACTTTGCCACCCCGTCGCTTTCGGACTACCTGAAGCAGCTACTGCAGGAAAAGGGCTTGGAGCGCTCGCGCGTGGTTCGTATGGCCGATCTCAATGAGACCTTTGGCTATCAGATCTTTACCGGTGCGCGTCATCCGAGTCGTAATAAGGTGCTGCAGATTGCCTTTGCGATGGCGCTGACGCTCAAAGAGACCAACCGTGCGCTGACGGCTGCCGGGGTAAGCGTCCTTAACTGCAAGGACCGCCGCGATGCGATTATCATCTTTTGCATCGATCGCGGGTGCAGCCTCCAAAAGGTCAACGAGGAGCTGTATCGCTTTGGCGAGGAGACGGTGAGTTAGCGGCTGATATCTGAGCCGGCGGAGTTGTCGAACAACGATGCAAACGAACGGGGCGCGGATGCCATGGGGTGTCTGCGCCCTGCGCTATGATGGAGGCTATGGATACTCAGACCCCAACATATTTCGATGACGAGCTGACCGCAGCGCTTGCCGAGCACCTGGTGTCGCTCGATCGCGACGACAGCTATCGCGTGGAGCGTGTACTTAAGCGCTCGTCCGTTGAAGCAACCGAGCTCGTGTACTTTGAAGGAACCGGCGGTGGCTCGCTCGGCCCCTTTGTCCGCAAACGCATCGATGCTTCGGCTCAAATCGGCGGGGCATACGAGCGTCTGTTTGCCGCTCAGCGGGCAGGCAGGCGTTTTGAGCACCTGCCCAGAATCGTCGATTGTCGTCGTGTGGGCGACGAGCTCAACGTGGTTATGGAATACATCGAAGGGGAGACACTCGGGGCGCTGGTGGACCGTCTGGGAGCCACCCCCGATTATGCGTGCGAATTGTATCCTGCCCTATGCGATGCCGTGGGCGAGCTCCACGCCGGTTTTGCAATGGCGGGGGAGACTTCGGCGCCGGTGATCCATCGCGACCTCAAGCCGTCGAATATCATCGTGACAGGTGCCAACTATACGCCTGATGACGGCCTGACGTTTTCATCGCTGGTGATTATCGACTTGGGGATCGCGCGCGTATGGCGCGATGGCGCGGATGCCGATACTGTCAAGTTTGGGACACGGCCCTATGCGCCGCCCGAGCAGTATGGGTTTGGGCAGACGAGTGTGCGAAGCGACGTCTACGCACTTGGCGCCCTGTTGTTCTTCTGCTTGACGGGAGTCGACCCTAAACCAAGGCTCGACATGCGCGAGCAATGCGAGGCGAGCGGCATTTCCACTCCACTTGCCGATGCCGTCTGCATGTCGATGGCACTCGACCCGGCCAAGCGTTTTGCGAGCGCGGAAGCGTTGGGACGGGCGACGCGCGCGGCATACGATCTGAGTCGCCCCGTGCGGCCTCCTGCGCCTGCGCCTGTCCGTACTCCGGCCTCGGAGGCGGTGTTGACGCCCCAAGGGCTCCAGAACCCTGCAGGGCTTCCTGGGCCTGCCGCCTCCGCTGCATGCGGTCTGCTCTCTCGCGTTCCGGAGTCTCTGGGGCGCATTTGGAATACGCTCGTCTGCTTTTCGCTGCTTGTGTTCTTTGCCGGAAGTCACTTTGCCGTCTTTCACCCCACGGGAGCAAACCAAAGCTACCCGACGTGGCTTCTCATAATCGAGTATTTTTTCTTTGTCGATGGCCTTATGGTGCTTATGCATTTTGCGCTGCTCGATAAGCGCCGTCTTCGTCGGCGATTCGCACTGCTCGACAGCTATCGCGGCAAGAAACTCGCGAAACTCTGGCTCAAGGCATTGGGTGTGCTGCTCCTATGCATGATCGTCATAGTCGCGGTTGACAATGCGACCGGCGTCGTCGATACCTCCGCTACCTAAAAGAAAAGGGCCCCGTTGGGGCCCTTTGCAGTTGCACTTAGATGCGGTTCATCTGAGCGGCGACTTTGTTGTACCAGTCCTGCCACGTGGGCGGGCAGTACTTTTTGGCCGCAGCCGGGGTAAGGGTGGAGCCGTAGTTGGCGCCCAGATAGGCAACGTGAGCGGAGATGCCCTCGCTCCAGCTGCCAAAGCTGCGCCAACCGCCGCCACGTGCACTCCAGCCCCAGGCGTTATAAGAATTGGCGCAATAAGCACCCTTGGTGCTCTCGATGCAGGCGATGGCGGGGGACCAACGGGGGTCGACACCGGTATTCCAAGCGGCGACGGCAAAGTTGTAGCCCTGGCCTGCCATGGGGGAGCCGGCGAGATAATTGTCGATGCGGCTCGTCCACTCATTAATGAACGAATCGTAATCGGAACTACCGGTATTGGAGTTGTTCACCGTGGTGTCGATGGTGGTGTTGGTGTTGGTGGCCTGGCTGCTGGAATTGCTGCCGCTTACGCCCTCGCCCGAGAGCTTCTCGGCGGCAGCGGCCTTATCGGCCTCAAGCTTGGCAAGCTCGGCGGCATTTTCCTGCTCGGCTTTTGCCTGTGCCTCGCTGCGGAGCTGCTGGGCCTGCGCCAGCGCATCCTCGGCGTTTTTCTGCTCTGCCTCAAGCTGTGACTTGGCCTGCTGGAGCTCGGCCTTGTTCTGCTCAAGTTCGGTTTGCATGTTATTGAGCTCTTCGATCTCGTCGACGCTCGAGCTCGTGATCTGGTTGGTGTATTTGCAGGTCGTGATGAACTCACCCAGGCTCTGCGCGTTGACCAGGAAGCTCACGATGGGATTGGTGCCCTTCTGATACTTGTACAGATCGCGCATGGCAGAGCTTGCCTTGGCCTGCTGCTCGGGAAGCTTAGCCTCGATTTCCTCGATGCTCGCCTCATTGGAGTCAATCTGCTTTTGCAGGTCATCGAGTTTGGTGCGGGCGTCGTTGTAGGCGCTCGTGGCGGCTTCGATCTTCTGCTGGGCTGCGGAAAGCTGGTCCTGCGTTGCCTGCGAGGCGGCATACGCCGCAACGGGGGAGAGCATCGGCGTGGCCGTCAGCGCAACGGCGAGCGCGGCGCTCGTGATGATACGAGCCGGCTTCGACGCAATGAGCGCTGCGGTGCGATGATTCGAATGCTGCATCCAGTCCCTCTGCAATCAATCGTAGGTTATGGTTCGAACGGTATTCTACTACTGCTTTCGACCTCAACTTGAACCTTAAAGGTTCCAAAGGGTCAAGTTGAACTTGAGGCTTTGGCTTTGACCTGCAGTTATGATGAATTGTTGAGAAACCATAGAGTTCAACTTTAACGTTACGGGGGCCTGTTTAAAAGGGGTTTGGGGCTGTAAAAGCTATCTCAACGTGGGGTTTTACAACTACAGCGTGCCCTCCTGGCGAGCCTGCTCAATCTCTTCGAGCGCCTCGGCGGGGGTGAACGAACAGGTGCCGTCGCCGAGTTTGACTACCTGGATATCGTCGCCGATATGGACCTCTCCGCCCTTTAGTACCACGCCGAAAACGCCCTCGTGGGGAAAGATGCAGTCGCCGGCTAGATAGTAGATGGCACAGCGTGTGTGGCAGACCTTGCCGATCTGACTGATTTCGACAAGCACCTCGCTGCCAAGCTTGAGCTGCGTGCCCAAGGGGAGCGAGAGCAGGTTGATGCCCCGGGTTGTGAAGTTCTCTCCAAAGTCACCCTCGTGTACGTCGAGCCCGCGTGCCTGCGCCGTCTGGATGGACTCCGCGGCTAAAAAAGAGACCTGGCGGTGCCAATGTCCGGCGTGCGCATCGGTAGCGAGGCCAAATTGCTCGATGACGGTGTCGCGTCCATCGGCGACGGGCGACTTGCGAGTGCCTTTGTGCTCCGACGTGTTGATTGAGACGATACGAGCAGGCCCGTTGTAAGCATCGTTTGCGGTGCGTAGGGGAGCTGCCGTCCGGGCACGATCCGCAAGTTCGCGCTTGGCGGCGTCAATGATGGGGTTGTTGATCGGATGAGCCTGGGGCACGGTGCACCTTTCGACGGGGCGGGCAACATGTTGAATCCTACAACAATGGTAGGTTCATTGCCCATTGTCATACAACGGTGAGCGCCGCCTTCGTGCTGGACGATTGCGTCGATTGCCATAGATACGGTGGAGCTTTGGGCGCCGGCGGCTTGGCACGCTAGAATAAATCAGTTGCGCAAAGACCGCCCGTTGTGTGGGCAGTTCATGATAGGAAGTTTCCATGGCATTGCAATTTACAGAGCGCGAGTTCATTCCCGTGCTGCTCGGTGGCGACATCAACGCCTATTCGGTGGCGCGCGCCTTCTATGAGGAGTACCAGGTCAAGAGTCTGGTCTTTGGCAAGTACCAGACGGGTCCCGCGTACCGCAGCCAGATTATCGACTACACGCCCAACGTGGATATCGACACCATGCCCGTGATGCTCAAAACCGTCAACGGCATTGCCCAAGCGCATGCCGACAAGACGATTGTCCTTGTGGGCTGTGGCGACAACTACGTTGCCCTCGTGGCTCAGGCCAAGGATGCCCATGAGTTGGCGGATAACATCGTCGCTCCCTACGCGCCCTACAGCATGCTCGAGCAGTGCCAGAAGAAGGAGATCTTCTACGAGCTGTGCGAGAAGCATGGCGTGCCGTATCCGCACACCTTTACCTTTACTGCGCAGATGCTCAATGCGCAAGGCGAGGCACCTGCCGAGGTGCTCGACCAGATCGATTTTCCCTACCCGATGATTCTGAAGCCTTCTGACGGCATCATGTGGTGGCAGCACGAGTTCGAGGGCCAGAAGAAGGCCTATGAGATTGCCGACCGCGCCGAGCTGGAACAGGTCATTCGCGATTCGTATGCCAGCGGCTACACCGACGATCTGATCTTGCAGGATCGCGTGCCCGGCAACGACGAGTACATGCGCGTGCTCACCAGCTATTCCGACCGCAACGGCAAGGTGCGCATGATGTGCCTGGGCCATGTGCTGCTCGAGGAGCATCAGCCTCACGGTGTCGGCAACCACGCCTGTATCATCACCGAGCCCAATGACGAGCTCATGGGCGGCGTGCGCAAGTTGCTCGAGGACCTTCACTTTGTGGGCTATTCCAACTTTGACGTTAAGTACGACGAGCGCGACGGCTCGTTTAAGTTCTTCGATTTCAACACGCGCCAGGGCCGCAGCAACTACTACGTCACCAACAGCGGCTTTAACGTTGCCAAGTATGTGGTGGACGAGTATGTGTTCAACCGCCCGTTTGAACCGGAGTTTGTGACGGCTCAGGACGAGGCCCTGTGGATGGTCGTCCCCATGGGCGTCGTCGACAAGTACGTCAAGGACCCCGAGCTGCGCGCTAAGGTGCATCGCCTGGACAAGGAAGGCAAGGGCGCCGACCCTTCGTTTATGAAGGGCGACTTTGTCTTTAACCGCTGGCTGCGCATGTGGCACACCAAGCTGCGCCACTTTAAGCTGTTCAAGACGTATTACAAGTAGATGAGCGCGGCGCCCGTCCGGTTTGCATCGGGCGGGCGCGGGTATGATACGCGCAATTGCGCAAGCGTCACCAAGGAGGCGGCGATGGAAAAGCTGGGAGTTATCGGCGGCATGGGCGCCGAGGCCACGTCGTATTACTACGACCAGGTGGTGCGTCATACGGCTGCTGCCTGCGATCAGGAACATATCGACATGGTGGTACTCTCCAAGTCGACCATGCCCGACCGCACGTTGGCCATTAAGACCGGCGAGCATGCCAAGCTGCTGGCGACCATGAAAGAGTGTGCCCAGGCACTCGAGTCGCTGGGCTGTGCGCACATTGCCATTCCCTGCAACACGTCACACTACTTCTACGACCAGATCCAGTCGTTTACGAAGGTGCCGATTATCCACATGCCGCGTGAGTCGGTTCGTTATGCCCTTGCGGGTGCGGTGATGGGGGAGTGCGAGTTCGACCCCAACCTGAGTATGCCGGCAGAGCCGGTGCACAAGATTGGCATCATGGGCACCGACGGAACCGTGGGCGCGGGCGTCTACGGCCGCGAATGTAAGGCTGCGGGTGTTGAGGTTGTCTATCCCAGCGAGAAACGTCAGAACGATGTGATGTCGCTTATCTACGATGATGTGAAGGCCGGACGTGAGCCCGATATGGATAAGTTCGACCGCGTGATGTGGGAGTTCGCCCGTAGCGGCTGCGACCGCGTCATTCTGGCCTGCACCGAGCTCTCGGTGCTGCAAAAGTACCGAGAGATGCCCGAGATCACCCTCGACGCCATGGATGTCCTGGTGCGCGAATCCATCATCCGCAGCGGCGCCCCCTACCGCCTCTAGCTTCCGACCTGTCAAAAAGGGACAGGTTAATTTTGGTAGGTTTTATCTGGTGAAACAGTAAAGGCCTCGGCTCGTTTGGTGCGAGCCGAGGCCTTTTGCGTTGGGCTGTTGCTGTCGGTGGTGAACTAGGACAGGAAGCCGATGGCGATGAGGGCGATGCTGACGATGAGCACGGCGATGTCCAGGCCCTTGATGGGGTAGCGCTTGTACGAGCTGGCGCGCGTACGCAGATAGAAGCCGCGCTGTTCTGCCGCCAAGGCTGTGGCATCGGTCTTGCCCACGCTCGAGATGAGCAGTGGCACGCAAAGTGGCAGCATGAGCTTAAGCTTCTTGATGGGGTTCTTGGTGTCGTATTCGACGCCGCGTGCGGTCTGCGCCTCCATGATGGCGTTCATCTCCTGACCAAACACCGGCACAAAGCGCAGCGCCGTGGTAAAGGTGAAGGCATAGCGATACGGCACGTGCAGCACCTCGACGCAGGCGTTGGCAAGGTCGTTGAGCTTGGTCACCATGAGCATGAGGATGAGCGGTAACGCCACACCCAGCAGGCGCAGGCAGGCCTTCGATCCTGTGATGAGACCCGTGTCGGTTATAAAGCTCCACACCACGTTGCCATCGCGCATAAAGGCCAGCTGGAGCACCAGCATGATAAGCGCGAGCGGAATCAGCAACTTGAGCAGCGAGAACAGACGGTCGACGACGCCGGCATAGGCACCCAGCGCAAGGGTGAGTGCCAAAAAGCCCAGCAGCGCCACGTAGGTGTCGGACAAGAAGATGCCGATGATGATGGCGGCGGCGAGGCCCAGTTTGACGACGGGGTTCAGGCGATGCAGCAGCGTATCGCCCGGCATGTAGTCGATGACGTTAACCACGGTGGACCATCTCCTTGGTAATTCGAACGACATCGGTGACCTCGCTCACCTGTGTAAAGGCGGGTGAGACGTTGGATGCCAGACGGCGCGAGAGTTCGATGACCTGGGGCGGCTCAACGTAGGCACGCCGCATGAGATCGATGTTCGAGAACAGCTCGTGCGTGCGGCCGCGGTCGAGGATGCGACCGTCGGCCATTACCACAATGCGCTCGGCAAAATCCGAGACGACTTCCATATCGTGGCAGACCATGATTGCGGCGCAGCCACGCTCGGCCATGGTGCGCACCGTTTCCATGACGGTCATGCACTCGCGGTAATCAAGGCCGCTCGTGGGCTCGTCGAGCACGACGATCTTGGGCTCAACCACTACGACGGAGGCAAGCGCCACCATTTGTCGCTGACCGCGCGAGAGCGAGAAGGGCGCCTCGTCGGCCGGCAAGCCAAAGCGGTCGATGACGAGCTGGGCGCGATGCAGCGCCTCGGCACGGTCGATGCCGGCAAGCTCCAGGCCAAAGGCGACCTCGTCGAGCACGGTGTCCTTGCAGATTTGACGGTCAGGGTTTTGGAAGAGGGTCGCGACCTCGCGAGCGATGCGGCTCGTGGGAACGGCTGCGGTATCCAGTCCCGTGACGCGCACGCTGCCCGAGGCGGGCTTAAGCAGGCCTGTGAGCAGTTTGGTGAGTGTGGTCTTGCCGGCGCCGTTTTGGCCGACGATGCCCACGAGCTCGCCAGGATAGAGCGTCAGGCTAAGGTCGTGTACGGCGGCTCCGCCATTGGGATAGGCAAACTCAACATGGTCGAAGGTGAGTACGGGTTCGGCGTCCTTGGCATGAGGACGCAACGACGGTGCATGCGGGGAACCGGCGGGCGCCTGGGCTTCGATAGCCGCGCGTGCGGGGTCGACGATGCCCGAAATCAGGCGCTCGGCCTCATCGACATCCAAGCAAGGGGTACCGCTTACTAGACCATCGGTTTCGAGGCTATTGAAGATACGCGTGACGCGAGGGCAGTCGACGCCGATGGCACGAAGCTCGTCGGTATGCGCGAAGACCTCGTGTGGCTCGCCCTGCAGCGCGATTTCGCCATGGTTGAGCACGAGCACGCGGTTGCAGTACTCCGAGAGCAGGGCGACCTTTTGCTCAACGACGACGATGGTGATTCCAAGTGCGCGGTTTGCCTCACGCAGCGTCTCGAAGACCAACGTGGAGCTGGCGGGGTCGAGTGCCGCGGTGGGCTCGTCTAGAACCAAGACGCGCGGGCGCATGGCGAGGATGGCGGCGATGGCTACCTTTTGCTTCTGTCCGCCCGAGAGCGTGGCGATCTCGCGGTCGCGCAGGTCGCTGATGCCGACGGTCTCGAGCGTTTCGCTCACGCGCTGCTCGATCTGGTCGTGGGGAACGCCAAAGTTCTCGAGGCCAAAGAGCATCTCATCCTCGACGATCGAAGCGACCATCTGCGTGTCGATATCCTGTAGCACACTGCCGACGATTTGCGACACGTCGGTGAGCGAGACTTCGCAGGTGTCGTGGCCGTCGACCATGACGGACCCAAAGAACGTGCCGGTGTAGTGGTGGGGCACGGCGCCCGACAGACAGGCGGCAAGCGTGGACTTGCCGGCGCCCGAGGGCCCGATGATGCCGATGAAATCTCCCTTGTTCACGCTGAGCGAGATGTGGCTGAGCGCCTGCTCGGTCTGCGTGCCATAGGAGAACGAGACATCGTCGACGTTGATGATCGTTTCCATGGATACCTTTCATAGTCATTGGGGACGTTCTTACATGACTAGTCGTTTAAGAGCGTCCCCAAGAGCTCCCAGGTTGGCGCGAAAGAGGAGCGAAGCGTACTTGGGCACGCGAGCGACGAATGAACGCCAAGATGGGGTGGCTCGTAAAGCCGAGCGGGTTAGTTGAGCTTAAGGGCCTTCTGGATGGGCAAGTAGAGGGCACCGACCAGAATGGCGTTAAAGACGGCGGTCATGGCGACGACAGGCAGCATGGCGGCAGCGAGCTCGCCCACCACGCCGAGCATTGCCATCTTGATGATCATGAAGATAACGCCCGAGACAAAGGTGGTCACGAAGGTGGCGACAATGGCGACGACAGGCTTAACTTGACCGTTCTTGCCGGCGGCGTTGACGATGGCGGCCATAAGCATGGCGGCGATGCCCTCGGCGGCAAAATCGATGAACGGCGAGGTGGTGGTGATCTGGATCACGGCGGCCGAGATAAGGCCGATCACGAGCGCCTGACCGATGTTGGGGCGAACGACCAGGATGGTGAGGCAGAAGGCCGAGATGATGAACTCGGGGCTGATCATGCCGCCCGAGATGCCCGAGATGGCCTTACCGACGGTGAAGTTGAGGATGAAGCCGGCGGCAAGCAGGATGGCGAGCAGGACGAGGGCGCGGACGTCAAGCTTGCCACGGTCAGCGGCCTGGACGGTGCGGGGCTGGGTGGCGTTGGTGTTCTGAGGCATGGTGAAAATCCTTTCGGAAGGGGAATGCAAGAGAAAAGCGGAGGCGCGTGATGCGAATGCGATCGGGCTCGAGATAAAAATAGGCCCCCGGTCGAAACCGGAGGCCTTCCAATCACCTAGAGCGCAAGTGCAGGCGTGAGGGACTCACTGTCGACCGATCGTATTCGCATCACGCCACCACCAGTTGTTGAGAGACTTCATCGTGTTCTTCATGTTGGTGGCTCCTTTCGTGATGCCGTGGCGCGGTCGCACCTAGTTGCTGTTGCGCTGCACTATAGCACAGCGAAGTGTGTACTGGGAAATCTTTTTTGAAAAGATTTCGACGGTGTTTCCCACCGGTCAAAAAGGCGGGCTGAGCGGGCGGGGCGACCCGTGCCGTCCCACCCGCACCAGCGAGGGATTACTCCTTGTTGCGGCGATAGAGGATATAACCGCCTGCGGAGATGACGGCAACGCCAGCGATGGCGAATACGGCCACCATGCGGCCATCAAAACGATCGCCAGTGGTGGGCAGGCCGCCCTTGGTGTTCGTCTTGTTGGTGGTTACCGTGGTCGTGGTGTTGTCCGACTTGCCGGGCTTCTCGGGCTTGGTGGTGGGCTGTTCGGGCTTAGCGGGCTGCTCAGGCTGCTCGGGGGTGCCGGGCTGCTCGGGCTTGCCAGGCTGCTCGGGGGTGCCGGGTTGATCCGGGGTGACCGGGTCGGTGGCAAGAGCGTCCTGGGCGTAGGTGATGGACACCTTGAGGCCCTTGGTCTCGGTGTTCAGATCGCTTGGGGTGAAGGGCTGTTCGAAGTTTCCGGCCTTCTGATAGGCGCGCATCTCCTGGAGCAGGGCCTTGCACTTCTTGTAGGTGTTCTCGGTGGCAGCCTTGCCGGCCTTGTTGGCTAGGGCAGTGCGGCCCTCGGTGGTCGTTTCGGCCAGCATGGCGGCGTCAACTTCCTTGTTCTGCTCGATGAGCTCATTCTGGAGGGCGTCAAGATAGGCATGGACGCCAGCACCGAGGGTGGCACGATTCTCGAAGGCAAGCGAGCTGATGTCCATAAAGACGTAGTTGATGGAGTTCTCAGGCTCTTCGTTGTTTACAACGTCTGTTTCGTCGCAGTGGTCGAAAGATACGGTCTGGTCGCTGAAGTAGGGGCTGACCTCGGTCATCAGGGCGGAGTACAGCGGGATGGCGATGGAGAATTCAGCTCGAGAGAGCATCTCCCATTGGATGGTCGCAATTTCAGGGTTGAGGCCGTTGCGAATCTGGAAGAGATGGGCCTCACCGTTGCGCTCGGTGCCGATGCAATAGGCACCATCGGTGTTGGCGCTGAGGCCGGGAACGTTTTCGCCACGATTGCCAAAGGCGCGAATAAGTTCAAAAGTATTCCAACCGGACTTTTCGGGTTGGAAGAACAGCGGCTGCATTTCATTTACCATGGCGCCAACCTTAGCGCGCGGTTTTTCGCTAGTGTCCTGGACGATTTCATAGTCGGTGCCCTCAGTAAGCGGAGCCCCAAGGTAATCGCGGCCCTGGACGTAGCGCGACCAAGCGTGAACGGAAGTTTTGTCGATGGGCGAACCGTAGGTCTGGGCAACATCGAACTGTCCGTCGTCGAAATACTTGGCGAAACCCTTTTCTTCAGGTAGGGACTTAATGCCTTCGGAGTGAATGCAGTTTACGGTGTCATCGAGGTTAACCTTGAAGTTGAGATTGCTGATATTGGGATTGAGCGACGCGATATCATCGGTCAACTTCATGGCAATCCACTGATGGCCGGAAAGCGCGGCGAACAGCCAGGTCTCATTGTTGTCGGCAATGATGAGCTGGTCGTTGGCGTTGGCGCCCTATTCGTTAATGAGCCTGCCGATGAGCTCGACTCCCTCGCGGGCCGTGCCGCTCTCGCCAAGGATGACGCCGGCGTAGACGTATTCGCTGATGCCTGTTTTGGTCAGGGGATCTGCGGCCTTTGCTTCGTCATTCATGCTCGTGCTCAGCGTGGCAGAGCAAGAAACGCCCTTCTCGTTAATTCCCGCTTCGGAGTAGGCGTCCCAGCGTCCGTGCCACTGCGAAGGGTGGTCGCGCACGTAGCTATAACGATATGTGGTCTTGGTCGAGGTGTATGCGAAGTCGGACTCGTCTGAGCCGTAGATATGGCCGGGACCATGCGAGGGTTCAATGCCATAGTGCTTGAGGTAACGTGTGCCAACGTCCTCGGTGCGGCCATAATACGCATTGCCATCGGCCGTTAGGTTTTTGCCCATGTAGATCTGCGTGCAGGCGAGCGCAGAGGTCGGCATGGACATGATGGTTGCAGCTCCAAAGGCGAGGCCTATGCCTAGCTTCTTGAGCGCGTTGACGGGGTGAGTTTTCCTCATAATCCCTCCCAGCGTGCGAAAGCCCTCTGTCGCCAGAGGGCTTCAGCCAATAAAGACACCCCACTAGCGTAACGAACTGGAAACAATATTCATCTATGAAAGATACTTACTCGATAAGCGTAATGAAATATGCGATGAGTGGTTAATTATACTCAGTTTGTAGCTTTAGCCAAATAAAGACTCCCTGCAATTACTGCACCTGAATAAAGCGTCTGGAAATACCCGAAATGAAAATCCCCCGCTGTTTGGCAAATGCATAAACAGCGGGGGAGACGATAATTGGATGAATATCATACCAATGTGGAATTACTTCTTCCGACGGTGGATCACGTTGATCGCATAGCCGACGAGCATGGCCAGAACAATGACGATAAAGCCGAGCAGGGGATTGTCGTTCATGGGGGTCCTCCTATTTACCGAGCGGTGAGAATTCGTCGACGATGAGGTCGAGACATTGCGGAAGCGCGCGGGCGCCAAAGACGCCGGAGTTGCTGGAGATAATCTCGCCATCGAACTGCATGCCCAGCGACGGCGTGCAGGTGATCTTGGCTTCCTTGGTCTGGATGATTTTGAACTGCGGGCGGCCGAGCACCTTGCCGGCGGGGTCGAGCGCGGCGGTAATCACGGTGGGCAGCAGCTGCACGGTGCGCACGGGCTCGATGACTGCGATGTCCACCATGCCGTCGTTCATGCGGCAGTCGGGGAACAGATTGATGTCGTTTTGGATGACCGAGGTGTTGCCTGCCATGCAGCAGATGCCGTCGAGCTCCTCGACAATGCCGTCATGCTCAATTGTAAAGTGCGCCACCGTGGGATTGGGCGTGGCGAGCGCGGACAGGAAGTAGGCGATCTCACCGATGTCGTTTTTGGTGGGGGCGGCCTTCATCATGATCTCGGCATCGTAGCCCGAGCCGGCGATGATGATGAAGCCATGACGCTTCTCGTTGCCGTTCTCGTCGAGCCAAAAGAGCTCGCCCATGTCTGCCTTGACGGTGCGGCCGGCGCGGCAGGCCTTGGCGAGTGCCGCCGCCTCGGGGGCATTGCCGATGTTGTTGAAGAACAGGCAGGCCGTGCCAGAGGGGAAGACGAGTGTGGGGACGCCGCATCCGCGCATCTGGTCGAGCACGTTGGAGACGGTGCCGTCGCCGCCCGAGACCACCACGCGATCGAACTCGCGCACGTCCGCCACGGCGTCCTCGGGCTCCATGCCATCGCCGATAAAGCGCATCACGACCTCGTCGCCGCCCTGTGCGAGGGCGTGCGTGAATGCGTAGATTTCATCTGAGCTGGGGCCCGATGCCGGGTTGTGGATGATAAGGCAGCGCATACTTATGTTCCCGTTCTGTGACTAACCGAGTATAGTTGTAAGGCAATGCCGATATCCTACCCGTGTTTTTCGGGCCTAACCTTATTCGATGGGTTGATATGTACATTTCCACACATCAGGCTCTACTCGACTTTTGCCAGCGCGCCCGCGAGTTCGACGCGATTGCCGTCGATACCGAGTTTTTGCGCGAGCGCACGTTCCATCCGCGTCTGTGCCTGGTTCAGATTGCCACCCCTGCCGAGAGCGTCGCAATCGACCCCCTGGTGATCGACGACCTGTCGCCGCTCGCCGAGCTCATGGCCGACGAGAGCGTGACCAAGGTGTTCCACGCCTGCTCGCAGGACATGGAGGTTATGCTCCATACCGTGGGCGTGCTGCCGCGTCCTATTTTTGACACGCAGGTCGCCGCCGCCTTTTTGGGCGAGCGCCAGCAGATTTCGTACGGCGCGCTCGTGCAGACGTTTTGCGGCGTATCGCTGCCCAAGACTGAATCGCTGACCGACTGGTCGCGGCGCCCGCTGACCGACAAGCAGATTGAGTACGCGATTGATGACGTCAAGTACCTGATCGTCGCCTATACCGAGATGATGAGCCGCCTGCGCGAACTGGGCCGCGTGGACTGGGTGCTCGACGAGCTACGCCCACTGGCCGACGAGTCGCACTATCGCGCCGACCGTCACGAGGCATTCCGTAAGGTCAAGCGCATCAACTCGTGCAGCCGCCATCAGCTGGGCATCGCGCGCGAGCTTGCCGCTTGGCGCGAGGACCGTGCCGAGCGACGCAACATCCCGCGCAAGTGGGTCATGTCCGACGATACGCTGTTGGCGCTCGTCAAGCGCAATCCCGTGCGCGTCGAGGAGTTCCGCAGTATCCGCGGTACCGATCAGTTGGGGGAGCGCGACGTGGACGGCGCGCTCATGGCCATCAAGCGTGGCGCGAGCTGCCCGCACGATCGCCTGCCGCTCATGGTGCGCGGGCATCGCCAGATCTCGCCGGAGCTGGAGAGCGTGACGGACCTGATGTATGCGCTCATTCGCCTGGTTGCCGAGCGCTCGGGCGTGGCAACCTCAGTCATTGCCTCGCGCGATGATCTGGCTGACTACATTGAGCATCCCGAGCAGAGCCCCCTGCGCGAAGGCTGGCGCTTTGAGCTCGTGGGCTCGCGCCTGGACGATCTGCTATCGGGCAACATGGGACTCACCGTGAAGGACGGCAAAATCGAGCTACTGTAGGGAAGCCTAACCGCCTGAGTGGGTAGAATGCCTCCAACGTGTAACTCGATTCGGAGGAATTCGCATGCCTTATTACTATGGATACGGCTTTGGTATCGACCCGCTGTACCTGCTGGTTGTTCTTGTCTGTACGGTGCTCGGTCTTGCCGCACAGAGCTATATCAACTCGACGTACAAGACGTGGTCCAAGGTTCGCTCGGACGGCGATACGGGCGCTGCGGTTGCTCGCCGCATGCTCGACGCCAACGGTTGCAACGCCGTGGGCATCAAGGGCGTTGCCGGCGAGCTCACCGATCACTACAACCCGCAGGATAACAATCTGTATCTCTCGGACGCCAACCGTTCGGGTGGATCGGTCGCAAGCGTTGCCGTCGCCTGTCACGAGGCGGGCCATGCCGCCCAGCGTCAAAGCGGCTACGCCATGATGCAGGTGCGCAGCGCCCTCGTGCCCGTCGTCAACTTTACCCAGAACACTTGGACCATCGTGCTGCTTATGGGCCTGTTCATGAACATCGCGGGGCTCACGACTCTCGCGTTGATCTTCTTCTCGTTTAGCGTGTTGTTCCAGCTGGTTACGCTGCCGGTCGAGATCGATGCCAGCCGCCGCGCTGTGGCCTACATTGAGCAGTCGGGCATGAGCCCCAAGCAGGTCAACGGTGCCAAGAAGGTGCTGACGGCAGCTGCGCTTACCTATGTGGCAGCGGCGCTCACCTCGATTATTCAGCTGCTCTACCTTATGGCTCGCTACAACAGAAACTCCAACCGATAACAAATGGGACTGACAAAGCGCCGCGGGGATTTGTGTCCCAGCGGCGCTGTACTATGTGTGGGACTTGAATTTGCGCAGGGCCGGAGCCCATGTGCACGATGACGAAAGGAGGCTGCGTGGCAGGCTGGAATCTAACCGGCAACAGCGTTTCCGCCGAGTTCGACGGGTCGGACGAGCAGGAGCGCAAAGAGCTCAGCGTGAGCCAGGCGGTCGAGATCGCCGCTGGTGCGCTCGATGCGATTCCGCAGCTGAGCGTCCTGGGCGAGGTCACCGGCTTTCGTGGCCCCAATGCCCGAAGCGGCCACTGCTACTTCCAGATCAAGGACGACTCGGCCGTCGTCGATTGCATTATCTGGAAGGGCGCCTATCTCAAGCGCACCTTCGATTTGCGCGATGGTATGCAGGTGAGCTTTAAGGGCAGCTTTAACCTCTACAAGCCCACGGGCCGTATGAGCTTTGTCGCCCGCTCGTTCTCGTTAGCGGGGGAGGGTCTGCTGCGTCAGCAGGTGGCGCAACTGGCCGAAAAGCTACGCCGCGAGGGCCTGATGGACGAAGCGCGCAAGCGCCGCATCCCGGTGTTCTGCTCCCGCGTGGCAGTCGTCACCTCGCTTTCCGGCGCCGTGATCGACGACGTCAAGCGCACATTGCGCCGTCGCAACCCGCTCGTCGAGCTTGTTTGCGTGGGCGCCAAGGTGCAAGGCGAGGGCGCGCCGGCAGAGCTCATTGAGGGCTTGCGCCGCGCCGCTTCCATTACGCCGGCGCCCGACTGTATTTTGCTGGTGCGCGGCGGCGGCTCCTTTGAGGACCTCATGACCTTTAATGACGAGGAGCTTGCCCGCGCGGTGGCGGCTTGTCCTGTGCCCGTGGTGACCGGCATTGGCCATGAGCCCGATACCTCGATTTGCGACATGGTGAGCGACCGACGCGCCTCCACGCCCACGGCGGCGGCAGAATCGGTGGCGCCGGCTATGACGGAGTTGGCCGATGTGCTCGAGGCGCGCCATCAGCGTCTGGGTGCCGCGATGGCATCGATGATTGGGTCGGCCCAGGTCGACCTGGAGATGCTCGATCAGCGCGGTCGCCGTGCCTGGGATACCTATACGGCTCGCTTGGGTGATGCGCTCGATGCCGCTGCGTGTCGCCCGTGCCTCAACGACCCCACATTTATGGTCGAGCGTCGCGAATCGGAGCTTGCGCTGACTGCCGATCGCCTGTCGGGCGCCATAGTACGCTCGGTCGGGACATTCCGCTCCAACTTTGGGCGCTTGCCCGAGCGTCTGATTACAAGCACCTCGGGGCTCGATGGTAAGCGCCATGCACTCTCGCTTGCGAGTTCCCGTCTGGAGCATCGGGGACGTTCGATGCTCAGCAAACCCGCTTCCGACCTGGGCCGAGCTGCCGCGTCGCTCGATGCCCTGTCGCCGCTCAAGGTACTTGCTCGCGGCTATTCCATCGCGTACAGCGATGATGGTGTGGCTACGAGCGCCAAGACCTTTAAGCCTGGCGACGCCATTCGCGTGCGCATGGCAGACGGCAACGTGGCAGCAACGGTCGATACGGTCGAGTAACCCGCGTTTCATAGCGATAAACCTTTAGGAAAGGAAACAGATATGGCAGAGAAGACCCCGGTCGAGCAGCTTACGTACAAGCAGGCCTCGCAGGAGCTGGAACTCATTATCCGCAGCTTGGAGTCGGGCGACATGGAGCTCGAGGAATCGCTCGAGAGCTACACCCGCGGCGTCGAGCTCCTCAAGAGCCTGCGTATCCGACTGGCCGATGCCGAGCAGAAGGTCTCGGTGCTCCTTAAGGATGTCGACGGCAACGACGTGCTCGCCGACGGCGAAGCCGCCAACACCGATGACAACCTCTCGTTCTAATCATCACGCAGCCCACTTTGGGGTAGTCTTTTTGGGACGTGTCTCTATAGTTTTGTCAACCGCGTGCTTCGCGCCATTTCGGCATGA
>CATVRV010000004.1:0-108769 GCA_958346515.1 uncultured Collinsella sp. | reverse complement strand
AGGCCCGATTTTGCCTCTTGACAATGTCCTGCTCATATTAAAAGGAACGTCCCTAACTGCCGGGTTTAGGCTGTTAGATCGAGTTCGTAGAGGAAGCTTTCGCGCGGCATGTCGTGACGGCGCTCTTCGCGGTTGGCGCGGTGCGTGGCCGTGCGCTTAAAGCCGTGCAGCTCGTAGAACTTCCACGAGCAGTTGGAGTCGGTGTACAGGTGCGCCCTCGTCGCTCCAAGCGAGGACAGGTGCGAGACGGCGGCATCGAGCAGAACCGTGCCAACGCCCAGGCCATGGACATCGCGATCCACGGCAAGCAGCGTGACCTCGTTGTCGTGCGGCAACGGGCTGCTCTCGAGCAGGCGGTTGTTGGTTCGGATGGTTGCGCGCACAAACGAGAGATACTCGGCGCACGCATCGGGCTCTAGCTCACGCATCTGCGATAGCAGCGCGCGTTCGGTATCCATCCAATGCTCGTTGATAGTGGCGCCGGAGCTCTGTCCCGCACGCGCGAGCGAAATGCCACGCGCCTGACCGTCGATTACGGCAACCTGTGAAAACGTCGACGACGAAAGGCAATAGGCGAGGTCGCACGCGGCCTCAAGGCGGTTGTACTCATCGTTATCCGAATTGTTATGCCAAAGCTGCTGCAGAATCAGCGCGATGGCGTCGAAGTCTTCGGTATCAAACGGTCGGTAGAGAACCCGCGAGACCATGGTGCCTCTTTCTTTTGCGGATGCATATCGAGCACAGTTCTACCACGCCATTGGCATCTAATTATGGTGCCCCTGTGTTCCATGAACTCACCGTGCCCGGTGCCGTGCCCATCCCCTCTGCTCGCAAACTTTTTCTGCATATGCGCCCGTTGCGGGGTGCATCGATGCGCTCGATGCGCTACATTAAATCAGTATTTTCAATGCCGCTGCGCGAGCGCTGCAGATCGACGTATCACCGACTCACAGAGCACGGCGGCGTACCAGACAGGAGGACTGCATGGGATCTGATGTGAAGATCGCACGCGCGTTGATCTCGGTTACCGATAAGACGGGCGTCGTCGATTTCGCACGGACGCTGGTTGACGACTTTGGCGTCGAGATCATCTCTACGGGCGGCACGGCTCGTGCCATCGAGGACGCGGGCGTTCCCGTAACCCCCATCGAGGAGTTCACGGGCTATCCCGAGATGATGGACGGCCGCGTCAAGACGCTGCACCCCAAGGTTCACGGCGCGCTGCTGGCCCGCCGCGATTCCGAGCAGCACATGCAGGAGGCGGCTCAGCACGGCATTAAGCTGATCGACCTGGTCGTCGTCAACCTGTACGAGTTCGAGAAGACCGTCGCCAACCCCGAGGTCACCTTCGCGGACGCCATCGAGCACATCGACATCGGTGGCCCCTCCATGCTGCGCTCTGCCGCCAAGAACGCCACGAGCGTTACCGTCATTTCCGATCCGGCCGACTATGATGCCGTCCTGGCCGAGATGCACGAGACCGGTGGCTGCACCACGCTTTCCACCCGTCGTCGCCTGCAGGTGAAGGTCTACCAGACCACCGCCGCCTACGACACGGCCATCTCCCGCTGGCTCGCCGCCCAGGCAAGCGACGTGGCGGACACCTCTGCCAAGCTCGAGATTTCGCTGGAGAAGGTCGACGACCTGCGCTATGGCGAGAACCCGCAGCAGAAAGCCACAGTCTATCGCTTTGCCGAGGGCTGCGAGAACACCGCGAGCTCGCAGTTCCCGCTCGTGGGCTCCAAGCAGATCCAGGGCAAGCCGCTCAGCTACAACAACTATCTGGATGCCGACGCCGCCTGGAACCTGGTCCGCGAGTTCGACGAGCCGGCCTGCGTAATCCTCAAGCACCAGAACCCCTGCGGTTCCGCCGTTGCCGAGGACATCACGGCTGCCTACGACCGCGCTTTTGCCTGCGATCCCAAGAGCGCCTTCGGCGGCATCATCGCCTGCAACCGCGAGGTTCCCTTTGATCTGGTTGAGCACTTTGCCGATCAGAACAAGCAGTTCGTCGAGGTCATCATCGCCCCGAGCTACACCGCCGAGGCGCTCGAGCGCATGGCCAAGCGCCCCAACCTGCGCGTGTTGGCGACCGGCGGCGTGGACCACGGCGCTCAGGTGGAGCTGCGCTCCGTCGACGGCGGCATGCTGGTGCAGGAGGTCGACCACGTGACCGAGGATCCCGCGACCTTTACGTTCCCCACCGACCGCAAGCCCACCGACGCCGAGATGGCCGAGCTCGAGTTTGCCTGGAAGGTCTGCAAGGGCGTTAAGTCCAACGCCATCCTGGTCTCCAAGGGTAAGGCCGGCATTGGCATGGGCCCGGGTCAGCCTAACCGCGTTGACTCTGCGCTACTTGCCTGCGAGCGCGCCGAGGACTTCTGCGAGCGCGAGGGCGTGGAGAAGGGCGGCTTTGCCTGTGCAAGCGACGCGTTCTTCCCGTTCCGCGACAACGTCGACGTGCTTGCTGCACACGGCGTGACCTGCATCATCCAGCCCGGCGGCTCCAAGCGCGACGACGAAAGCATCCAGGCCTGCAACGAGCACAATATTGCTATGGTCTTTACCGGCGCCCGCCACTTCCGCCACTAAGTTCCGCCTTGGGACAAAATAATCTCCGCAAAAGACGGCTGCTCCGTTTGGAGGGCCGTCTTTTTGGTATAAGAGGACGGAATGACTAACACGAAAGGTATGACCATGCCCCAGATTGATGATGCCGAGCTGTTTGGCAATGCCGAGGATCAGCGTGCGTACGAGGACTTTTGCGCCAATCAGGAGGCGGTCGAGAAGTTTACGCTCGACAAGCCCGCGCTTGTCTGCCGTTGGCGCATGTCCAATAAAAAGGTGCCCATGCTCAACCGCCACATTCGCGCACTGTCCGAGCGCCTGGTGCAGGGCGAGCCGCTTACCCATAACATGCTCAGCTGGGCCAAACAGCACGTTGAGTGGTCGCTTGCCGAGGGCGATTACACTGCGCACGACGGCGTACTCATGCTGGTGATCGACATCAACGGCAACGCCGCCATGACGGTGGGGGAGTACGAGCCGCTCGCCGATACGTCGGCCAAGGCGCTGCGTGCCCGTTCCGCCGAGGCCCGCTCCGAGGCCGACGAGACCGGCGTGGCGCCCGAGTTGCTCGCCGCCGTCAACAACGGCGAGCTTGCCTTTGTGGCGCCGGCGGACGAGTGCCTGTGCGGCACGGCGACGCTCATCGAGCAGCTCGCCCAGACCAAGGGCATCCCGGTCACGCGCGTAGACATTCCCGCGCAACTCAAGGGCGCGCTGTTCCTGGTGAGCGACGAGCACGGCGTGGTTCCCGCAACCGAGACGGACGCTGCGGAGGCCGACGCCGCCACGGTCGCCTTCTTCGCCGAAGGCTACGAAAAGCTCCGTGCCCGCCGCTCCTAACCTCAAGGCGGGGTGGGCTTACTGAAGTGAGCGAGCGCGTTCGATGGCGTAGGCGAGCGACAGCTGCTCCATCTCCGGGGCGCATTTGTAGCTCAGTCCGGTGAGAGCTGTCACCTTATCGAGGCGATATCGAATTGTGTTCGGGTGCTGGCCAGTCTGCTTGGCGGTTTGCTCGATACGTCGGTCGTTCTCGATGAATGCGGCGAGCGTTGATTCCAGTTCGCTGCCATGCTCGCTGTCGTGCTCGCGTATCGGCGAGAGAATCGCCTCCGAGAACGATCGCATCTCCGGGGTTTCCGCAAAAGGCATCACGGTTCTCAGGATGCCGAGCTGCGTATAGCGGACGGGACCCTCGGCTCGTTGACAAGATAGGCGCTGTGCGTAAATCGCCTGCGAGATCGCCTGCGCCACCGCCTCGTCTCCAAACAGAATATCGCTGATGCCGAGCCCTTCCGCTCCGCCATCGATGCCGCTAGCCTCGATGAGCTCCGTGAGCGCCTGCACGATTCGCTCCACATCGAGCGTCTGCTCCGAGTCGCTTGTCGCTACGAATAGCAATCCTCCGTCATAGGGTGCCAGCATGTTGTGGCATCCGGCGAGGGTCGATTTTGCACAGAGACGTTCGATTTGCAAAAACGTACGCGGGTCGAGGGGCTCTGCAAACGATGCGAACAGGGCGACCGCTTCGTCCAGAAATGACGGGTTGAGGCCTCGGATGCGTCGGCAGATGGACTCGGGCGATACGTCTGTCCTCAGGGCATCGATCTCGCGCTGTGCGAAGTCGATGGACGCGAGCTGCTCGATATGCCGTTTGACCTCATAGATGACGCTGTCAAAGAACAGTGAGTCGTCGGTCGTGAGAAAGACCGGGTAGTGCCGCGCGTTGGCGTAGCGGATGGCTTGGTCGGGAATCGGGATATGCAGGACGTTTTTGATGATAAGACCGCTCGTTCCCTTGGCGACGAGGTATTTCACGGCTTCAGTGATGAGGTATGGGTCGTCCTTCGCATAGAGGAAGGTGCTGAGGACGATTTCGTCTGAGCTGAAGTTGGCGCGCTGGTACTTGTTCTTGAGGCCGGGCATAAGTTCATAATCGAGGATCCCGACGCCAGAGACGGCACGCGAGACGCCATCGCTGCCGGCGATTAGACGGACCGACCCCTCATATTCCCGTGAGAAGTCCGAGATGGTGTATAGCATCAACATCACCTTGTAAATCACTACAATAAGTACAGGTATAAATAGGATAATCGCACATCCGTATGCCGTTGATGCGGGAAATAGTTCAAATACCTGCTGATAGAACGAAAAATCAGATTGAGAATCGTTGTAGATTCCAACAAGAAATGATCCTTGGCGGCATCGTTACTAAACCGTACAGTGAGGCAACGTAAAGCTTTCGCTGAGAGGAGCGATGATGGGGCAGATGGTGGTGCTTTCGGCCGAGGAAGTTTCCAAGGTGCTGACGATTGAGGATGCAATCGCTGCCGTGGAGGAGGCATATCGCCAGAAGGCAACGGGCAAGGGCGTTGCGTGGCCGATGGTATATGAGCAGTTCGAGCCCGGCGTGGCCGATATGGATATCCGCTCGGGCGAGTTGGCGGGAAGCGGCCTCTTCGGTCTCAAGCTCACTGCTTGGTTCTCTCAGAATTCCAAAAAGGGGCTGCCCGAGATCTTTGGCACCACGCTGCTGTGCGACAGCGCGACGGGAGAGCCGTTGGCGCTGCTCAATGCCTCCGCCGTCACTGGACTTCGCACCGGTGCCGCCGCTGCGCTCGGTGCCAAGTGGCTGGCTCGGGCGGATGCGTCCAAACTGCTTGTTGCGGGTGCCGGCCACATGAGCATCTATATGGTGGCGGGCGTGCTCGCCGCCTGTCCCAAAGTGAGCGAGGTCAAGGTGTGGGAGCCAGTTTCCGATGCCGCGCCCGAGGCCCGCGTCGAGCGCATGCGAGACGAGGTCGCCCATATCTTGGGCGCCTGCGAGCATGCTCGCGAGGCATCCACCTATTCCATCGAGGCGACGGCCGACGGCCAAGGCGCCGCGGCAGAGGCCGACATCATCGTGACGATCACGCCGGCGACCAAGCCCATCATTCCCGATTCATGGGTGCGTCCTGGTACGCATATCTCCTGCGTCGGTGCCGACATGCCCGGCAAGCAGGAGCTCGCCTCGGCGCTTGTCGCCCGTGCCGCTGTTTACGTCGACGATCGCGAGCAATCCGTCGCGTCCGGTGAGCTGGAGATTCCGGTTGCCGAGGGTGTCATCACGCCCGAGGACATCAGAGCGGAGCTCGGCGAAGTCATCGCCGGCATGGCTACGGGGCGTTCGGATGACGAGCAGGTGACGGTGTTCGATACGTCGGGCATCGCCGTTCAGGACCTTTCGGCATCGAAAATCGCCTACGACCGCGCCATTGAGGCGGGGCTGGGCACCGTGGTGGAACTGTAAGAAAGTCAAGGAAAGGAAACGACAATGCAGATCAAGGATTTCGCCGTCGAGCAGTGGATGAACGAGTGGGAGACCAAGTGCACCCACAACGTTGCGGAGACGTGCGTCTACTCCCTCACGCTCGACCAGCTGTTCGAGCTTACGAACACCGACAAGAAGGCGTGGCTCGATAGCCTGTGCTCGCGCCGATTCACCTACGGAGACATCGAGGGGCAGCCCGGCTTCCTCGAGGGGGTCGCGCGTCTCTATAAGACGGTCGAGCCCGGGCATATTGTGCCCACGCACGGCGCGACCGGTGCCAACTCCCTGGTTATTTCCACGCTCGTCGAACCGGGCGATCACGTAGTCTCCGTCAAGCCCACCTACCAGCAGCTTTACTCGATTCCCGAGATGTGCGGCGCGAAGGTCGATATCCTTCAGCTCGATCGCAAGAACGGCTACCACGTCGACGTCGACGCGCTCGATGCTCTGGTGACCGACGATACCAAGCTCATCTGCATCAATAACCCGGACAACCCCACGGGCGCCCTGCTCGACACCGATACGCTCAAGGCGATTGTCGAGGTCGCACGCAAACACGACGCGTGGGTGCTCTGCGACGAGGTCTACCGTCTGCTTACTCAGACGGATGAGTACTCCGAGTCCGTGATCGACCTGTACGACAAGGCCATCGTCACCGCATCCATGTCCAAGGTCTGGTCGTTCGCCGGCCTGCGTCTGGGCTGGGCGGTCACCAAGAGCCCGGAGCTCCGTCGCGCGCTGCTCTCGCATCGTGACTACAACCTGATTTCCGCTGGCATATTCAGCGAGACGGTGGCGGAGCTGATTCTGGGTAACGCTTCCGTGATCCTTGAGCGCAGCCGTCGCATCGTCCGTCAGAACCTTGCTGTTCTGGAGAAGTGGGTCGAGAGCGAGCCGCACCTGTCGTTCGTCAAGCCCGAGGCGGGTACCACCGCGCTCGTGTATTACGACTACGACATCGATTCCAGGACGTTCTGCATCGACATGATTAAGAAGTCCGGCGCGCTCGTCACTCCGGGCGATTGCTTCGAGGAGCCCAAGAGCATGCGCATCGGCTATGCATACTCCGATAACACCGACGACCTGCAGAAGGGCCTGGATGCCATCTCCGCGTACATGCGTACGCTCGAGTAGAGACTCGTGGTCGAAGTGATGGGGCCGATCGGTTTAGGACCGGTCGGCCCCTATTTTCTCTCAAGACTACCGAACGCTTTTGTCACATTAGGTGCCCACGGGGTCGTATCGCTGCGACGCTGTGGGCATAATGGTGTGAAAGGTGCAAGTTACGCGAAATGGGAGGACACATGGCGCTGATCTATGTCGTTGAGGACGACGAGCCCATTCGTCGTGAACTTATCGATATCCTTGCCCGCGCCGGGTTTGAAATCGAGGCCTGCGAATCGTTTGAGCATGTCTCGCGCGATATTCTCGCCGCCGCGCCCGACCTGGTGCTGCTCGACCTGACGCTTCCCGTCAAGGACGGCCAGCATATCTGCCATGAGGTTCGCCGCGAATCCGAGGTTCCCATCATCGTCCTCACGTCGCGCGCGACCGAGATCGACGAGGTCATGGCCATGACGCTCGGCGCGGATGACTTTGTTCCCAAGCCCTACAGCGCGCGCGTGCTCGTGGCGCGCATCAACGCACTGCTGCGTCGTACCGCGGCGGCGGGCGAGCGCAGCACACTTGTCCACAAGGGCCTGGAGCTCGATCTCGCTCGCTCCATGGTCACCAACATGCAAACCGGCACCAGTACCGAGCTCACCAAAAACGAGCTGCGTATCCTCTCACTGCTTCTGAGCCGTGCGGGCAAGATTGTCTCGCGCTCGGCCATCATGCAGGACCTGTGGGACTCCGACGCCTTCGTGGACGACAATACGCTCACCGTCAACATCAACCGTCTGCGCACCACGCTCGAAAAAATCGGCATCAAGGGGTATTTGACCACGCACCGCGGCCAGGGCTATTCGGTCTAGGGGCTGGCTATGTCGTTTGGCAAGTTCTTTAAAGATGCGCTGCTTCCCGTCGCCGTGTGGACGTGCGGCGTGCTGCTGAGCTGCTTTGTGCTGACGGTCGCCGGCGCACCCATTTCTATCGTGGTCGTGGCGGTTGGCGTGTCCTTTATCTTTGGTATGCTCGGCATCGTGATCGAGTACGCTCGCCGTCGCCGTTTTCTGCGTCAGTTGGAGCGCGCGGCAGAGGAGCTCGAGAGTCCCGCATGGGTGCAGGAGATGGTGCAATGCCCGGCCTATGCCGAGGGCGAGCTCGAGTACGAGGTCTTGCGCCGGGTGGGCAAAGCCGCCTGCGACGAGGTTGCCGAAGGCCGGCGTCAGACCGATGACTACCGCGACTATATCGAGAGCTGGGTCCACGAGGCCAAGCTGCCCCTGGCGGCGGCCCATCTGATTTTGGAAAACCTGGACAGCAGCGAAGACGACCTGTCGCGCGTGGATGACCTGGGTCGCGAGCTGGCTCGCGTGGAGCGCTATATCGATCAAGCGCTGTACTACGCGCGCTCGGAAGTCGTGGAGCGCGACTACCTGATTCGCCGCTGGGATCTCAAGACCCTGGTGACGGGCGCGATTAAGGCCAATGCGCGTGAGCTCATCGCGGCGCACGTGGCTCCGGTGTGCGAGAACCTCGACTTTGAGGTCTTTACCGACGAGAAGTGGCTCGAGTTTATTCTGGGCCAGCTCATTCAGAACAGCATTAAATATGCGCGTGAGGACGGCGCAAAGATCGTGTTTTCGGGTGCGTTGCTGGACGAGGGTCTGGCAAGCGAGCGCATCGAGCTTACCGTCGCGGACAACGGCTGCGGCGTGTGTGCGGCAGACCTGCCGCGCGTGTTCGAGAAGGGCTTTACCGGCGACAACGGCCGCACCACCAAGCGTGCGACGGGCATCGGCCTCTACCTGGTGGCGCGCCTGTGCTCCAAGATGGGCATCGACGTCACCGCAGCATCCGAGCCCGGCGAAGGCTTCGTCGTCACGTTCGCCTTCTCGACGAACAAGTTCCAATACTTTGAGTAACGCACACGGCAAACGCCCGTCCAAACAAAACGTGCCGCCCCAAACGGGGCGGCACGCCATTTTTCTATCAGACAACTCGTTGAAGTAAGGCTGCGAAGGCCGCGGGGCCGGGAGGGGTTTCCTAAGGGCACATCCCGCAGCCGCAACGCGGCGAGGACGTGCCCGTGGAAACCCCGCAGGCCCCGCGGCCGGTGGGAGCAACGCTACTTCACGACCAAGATGTCGCAGTCCGTATTGCGCAGCAGGAACGTCGAAATCGAACCCAGCAGCGCATACTTGATCGAGGACAGGCCACGTGCGCCGCAGAGCACCAGGTCGGGCTTAACCACGTCGAGCATCTCGTCCTTGAGCGTCTCGCGAATGCGGCCGGCGCGAATCATGACCTCGACCTCGGGAATGTCAGGATTGGCCTTGGCCTCCTCGAGCTGCTTGGCAATGGAGTTCTTAAATGCCTCCTCTAGGCCGTTGACCAGATCAACCGGATAGGAACCGGCGCTCTCGAGCGCCGTGGAATCGATAACGTGGCCGATGATTAGCTTGGCGCCGTTGTTCGCGGCGACCTTGATGGCGCGTGCGAGCACAAAATCCTGCTGCTCAGTACCGTCGAGTGAAACAAATACCTTGGTGTAGCCCTCGTTCATGGTTTCCTCCTTGGTCTATCGCACGGGCGCGGGGCTCGTGCGTCGGGCGGGCGCGGGCGCGTTGGCCGCCGGACACTTTATCTTGTTGCAGTTATACCCAAGGATTTCGGTTTGACCGCTCGCAATTCTGTGAACGGACGAGTTTTTTGGTAAGGGTAGGCGCAGGCGCGCCCGAACGGTTGATAATGGGACATCGCCCGCACCGTCCGCAGAACAATATCGGCGGGTGTCTAACGAGGGGGTCCCTTTGGATATCATCGAGCTTCTAAAATCTGCCTTCATGGGCCTGGTCGAGGGCATCACCGAATGGCTGCCCGTCTCGTCGACCGGTCACATGATCTTGGTGGACGAGTTCGTCAAGATGAACGTGAGCGAGACGTTCTGGAACATGTTCCTGGTCGTGATTCAGCTTGGCGCCATTTTGGCCGTCTGCGTCCTGTTCTTCCATGAGCTCAACCCGTTCTCGCCCAGCAAGGGCAAGGAGGGCCGTCGCGACACGTGGGTGCTGTGGGGCAAGATCGTGCTCGGCTGCATTCCTGCGGCGGCGATCGGCCTGCCGCTCAACGACTGGATGGAGGAGCATTTCTACAATGCTCCCGTCGTGGCGCTGGCGCTCATTGTGTACGGCGTACTGTTTATCGTGATTGAGAACTGGCGCGCGAGCAAGCGCGAGGAGATGGCCGTTGCCGGTTCGTTTGGTTCGCGTGCTGTGGTGGCGGGCGGACGTCCCGCCGGTGCGCACTTTGCGGCGCCCGCCGCGGCTACCGCTGAGGATGAGGACGATGACGAGAATTTGGACTTTGGCTCCATCGCCACGCTCGAGGACCTGAGTTGGAAGACTGCGCTGGGTATCGGCTGCTTCCAGGTGCTTTCGCTGGTGCCTGGTACGTCTCGTTCCGGTTCTACCATCATCGGTGGCCTGCTTTTGGGCTGCACGCGTTCGGTGGCATCCAAGTTTACGTTCTTCCTGGCTATTCCCGTTATGTTTGGCGCAAGTGCGCTCAAGCTGGTCAAGTACTTCATCAAGGGCGGCACGTTCGGCGCCAACGAGGTCGCTATCTTGGGCGTGGGCTGCGTTGTGGCCTTTGTGGTTTCGCTCATCGCCATCAAGTGGCTCATGGGCTTCGTCCGCCGTCACGACTTTAAGTGCTTCGGTGTTTACCGCATCATCCTGGGCATCGTAGTACTCGCTTACTTCTTTGTCCTGGAGCCGATGCTCGGCCTGTAACTTGGTTGACGCTGCGCGGCGGCCAGAACGACAACTTGTCATTCAAAGAGGGCGGCATGACCAAAAGGTCTATGCCGCCCCTTTTCATGCCAATTTGTTCGTCCTGACCGTCGCTCGCTGCTGCTGCCATGACATCGGCGGTTTCGTGATTGTCAATAGATTGGTGCAGACTAACCTGACCCCATTGCGCCAAATCCGCTGGGGCGGGCCTGACGGCGGCGCACGGAGTCGTGGTGTGATTTGCGTCGGTGTCCGCGCGGCTCGGTATACTGGTACGGCTCAAACTATGGCGCTGCCCGCAGGCGCGCCGTCCGTCAGATGAGGAGTCGCCCATGACCCAGCCCTTGCCCTGGGAAAAGAACGCCGCGGTACCCGTGCCGCCCGCGCCGGAACCCGTGCCGCTCGATGCATACACCGCCCCCGCTGCGCCGGAACCCGAGCTCGTCCCGCTCGACATTTACGACGCTCCCGCGCCGGCACCCAAACTCGCCAAGCCGCTCGTCGACATCGACAGCCTTAATCCCGCCCAGCGCGAGGCCGTCCTGACCACCGAGGGTCCGCTGCTGGTCCTTGCCGGTGCTGGCTCGGGTAAGACCCGCGTCCTGACCTTCCGCATCGCACATATGCTCGGCGACCTGGGCGTTAAGCCCTGGCAGATCCTTGCCATCACGTTTACCAACAAGGCCGCGGCCGAGATGCGCGAGCGTCTGGCGGCACTCATCCCCAGCGGTACCCGCGGCATGTGGGTGTGCACCTTCCATGCTATGTGCGTGCGCATGCTGCGCGAGGACGCTGACCTGCTGGGCTACACCGGTCAGTTCACCATCTACGATGACGACGATTCCAAGCGCATGGTGCGCGATATTATGCAGGCGCTCGGTATCGAGCAAAAGCAATTCCCCATCAATATGATCCGCAGCAAGATCAGTTCGGCCAAAAACGCCATGATCGGCCCCGAGGACATGCTCAAATCCGCCGACAGCCCCAACGACAAAAAGGCCGCGCAGGTCTACCTGGAGCTGGAACGCCGCCTGCGCGCCGCCAACGCGATGGACTTCGACGACCTGCTCGTGCGCACGCTCGAGCTGCTGCGCACCCGCCCCGAGGTGCTCGATAAGTACCAAGAGCGTTTCCGCTACATTAGCGTCGACGAGTATCAGGACACCAACCACGTCCAGTACGAGATCGCCAACCTGCTGGCCGCCAAGTACCAAAACCTCATGGTCGTAGGCGACGATGACCAGTCCATTTATAGCTGGCGCGGCGCCGACATCACCAACATCCTGGACTTTGAGAAGGACTTTAAAAACTGCAAGACCGTTAAGCTGGAGCAGAACTACCGCTCCACGGGCCATATCCTGAGCGCCGCCAACGCCGTGGTGCGTCACAACTCGCAGCGCAAGGACAAGCGCCTGTTTACGGCCGAGGGCGACGGCGAGAAGATCCAGGCCTTCCAGGCAAGCGACGAGCGCGACGAGGGCCGCTGGATTGCCGGCGAGATCGAAAAGCTGCACTCCAAGGGCACGAGTTACGACGATATCGCCGTGTTCTACCGCACCAACGCCCAGTCGCGTATCCTCGAAGATATGTTCCTGCGCGCGGGCGTGCCCTACAAGATCGTGGGCGGCACGCGATTCTTCGACCGTGCCGAGATCCGCGACGTCATGGCCTACCTCAAGATGATCGTGAACCCGGCAGACGAGATGAGCGTCAAGCGCGTCATCAACACGCCGCGCCGCGGCATCGGCTCCACCTCGATCCAAAAGATTGAGCAGCTGGCGCGCGACAACCGTTGCTCGTTCTTCCAGGCTTGCGAGATCGCGTGCGCCGAAACCGGCATGTTTAGCGCCAAGGTGCGCAATGGCCTGTCGAGCTTTGTGTCGCTGGTGCGCGAGGGTCGCCGCATGGACGGCGAGCTCAAGGACGTCGTCGAGATGATTGTCGATAAGACGGGCCTGCTGCAGGCTTTCCGCGCCGAGGGCACCATGGAGTCCGAGAGTCGCGCCGAGAACATCCAGGAATTCCTGGGCGTCGCTGCCGAATTTGAGGAGACGCACGAGGATATCGAAGGCACGCTCGAGAGCTTGGAAGAGCTGCGCGCTGCTGGTGTTGCCGATGTGCCCGCCGACGTTGAGCCCGAGCCCGTTGTGGTGAGCGCGCCCGCGCCCGAACCGGGGCCGTCCGCCTCGGCATCCTCGTTTGAGGCGCTCGTCGGCGCCCGTGACGCCGCGGGCTCTAATCCGCTCGATAGCTTGGCCGCTCCGGCGCTGTCTCCGCAGGATGCTCTGGCCGCCGCCATCGCGGGCAACGCGTATGCCGCGCCGACGGAGATGCCGGCGGGTGCCGTGCATGCCGACGAGATCGAGCGCACCTACGGCCCGCTCACCTGCAAGGCGCTGCCGGCACTCATGGAGTGGCTGGCTCTGCGCTCCGACTTGGATTCCCTGGCCGGCGAGACGCATGCCATTACCATGATGACCATCCACTCCGCCAAGGGCCTGGAGTTCCCGGCGGTGTTCGTGGCCGGCATGGAGGAGGGTATCTTCCCGCACGTGCACGATTTTGGCGGTAGTGACGATCCGGGTAAGCTCGAGGAGGAGCGCCGCTTGGCCTACGTCGCCATCACGCGTGCTCGCAAGCGCCTGTTCCTGACCTATGCGGCCACGCGTCGCACCTACGGCTCGACCTCTGCCAATCCGCGCTCGCGCTTCCTCAACGAGATTCCGTTTGAGGACATCGAGTTTAGCGGTATCGGTTCTGCCGGTTTTGAGGGCACGGGCTGGGAGAAGCGCGGCGACCGTCACGGCACGTTTGGCTCGGGTATGGGCTCGGACATGTATGGCGGCAAGGTGTTTGGCTCGCATACGCGCTCGACCGGCGGCTCTGGATCGCGCAGCGGATCGAGCTTCGATGACTTCTTTGGCGGCAGCACTTATGGCACCGAGCGCCATCGTGGGGTTTCGCCCGACGCCGGCCGTGTTGCCTCGACCTTTGGCTCGGGCGCGCCGCGAGCCAAAAAGCCGTCATCCAAGGTATCCCCGACGGTGGAGCGCAAGGTCGATCGCGCCAGCGCATCGCAGGACTTTGCCGCGGGCGATACCGTGAGTCATAAGACCTTTGGCACGGGCACCGTGATCTCGGTCGCCGGAGACATGATCGAGGTTCAATTCGAAAAGACCGGCCAGACCAAAAAGTTGATGAAAGGTTTTGCACCGATCGTCAAGCTGTCGTGATCATGGCGGACCTGGGCGGGCGTATGGGGCAACATCGCCTGCTCGGGCAGTCCTGCGCAAGACGGAGGCCACATTAAGTGGCCTCCTTTGCGTGCGGAACTCGCGATCGATGTTGCCCCATACGCCCGCCCAGGTCCTTAGGTAACGGTGCTGCGCAATCGTCGCTCTGCTCGTCCGCTTTTTGATCTGGAGAGCCGGGTGGGCTGAATACTTAGACATGGCAAGGGGCTCTCCCGTTAAAGAACGGGGGAGCCCCTTGTTGCGTTTTGATTGTCGTTACTAGCCGGAGGCTCGCCGGGATGGGGCGCGGGGTTTGGTCGATCGTGAGTTCCGCACGAGCCGGAGAGCACTTAATGTGCTCTCCGTGCGAGCAGGACTGTCCGAACAGGCGATCAAACCCCGCGCCCCATCCCGGCGAGCGCTCGGGGATCGATGGCTTACAGGTGCGAGATGATCAGTTCCATCTTGCCTTCGAGGTCGATGGAGCTGACGGTGCTCGGGGCCAGCAGGTGGCTTCCCTTGTGGACGGGGTCGCCGCAGACGGTGCCTTCGCCGTCGATGACCGACAGGCACATGAAGGGCCAGCGCTGGTCGAGGGTCTTGCTGCCGTCGACGCGCACGCGATCGACGGTGTAGCAGGGGCAAGACACGAGCTCGGTCACGCCATCCACCTCGGGCGCGGTCACCGTGCCGTCGGTCGGAGCCTGAGCATCAAAGTTTATGCAGTCGAGGCTCTGCTCAATGTGCAGGGGACGCAGTTTGCCGTCGGTGCCGGGGCGGTCGTAATCGTACAGGCGATACGTCACGTCGCACGACTGCTGCGTTTCCAAAATGAGCGTGCCGGCCTTGATGGCGTGAACGGTACCGGAATCAATCTGGAAAAAGTCGCCCTTGTGAATCGGCAACACGTTGAGCATGTCGTCCCAACGTCCTTCCTCGATCATTTGTGCGGCCTCGGCGCGGTCCTTGGCACGCTGGCCGACGATGATCGTGGCGTCGGGCTCGCAGTCCAGCACATACCAACACTCGGTTTTGCCCAGGCTACCGTTCTCGTGCTCGGCAGCGTACTCGTCGTTGGGATGAATCTGGATCGAAAGGTCGTCCTTGGCGTCCAGAATCTTAATGAGCAGCGGGAACTCCTTGCCCTCGCAATTGCCAAAGAGCTCGCGGTGCTCGGCCCACAGCCATGACAGCGTGTGACCGGCGTACGGACCCTCAGCGATCTGGCAGTCGCCGTTGGGGTGTGCCGAGATGGCCCAGCACTCACCGATGGGGCCCTCGGGAATGTCGTAGCCAAACACGGTCTCCAGCTGGCGGCCGCCCCAGATCTTCTCGTGGAAGATCGGCGTGAGTTTAATCAAATCGGACATGTGCATACTCCCATAAGGTTGTGCGGGCGCCGCGTAAGACGACTCAAAACGAGCACCCACCGGATAACAAAGCTAGGCCAGCGTTACGTTGTGCAGCTCAAAGCGGTCGCCTACGTTGTGCGAGATAGAATATTCAAACGCGGTGCCGCTATCCAAGAAGCCAATCTGGTTGAGTTCGAGCAAGGGAGAGCCGGGTTTGGTATCCAGGCGCTCAGCCTCTTCCTCAGTTGCCGCGACGGCGCGGATGGTGCGATGGAAGCTCGAAATCTTCAGCCCGCATTGCTCGCGGATAAAGCCGTAGACCGATCCGTACAGGTCCTTCTTTTTAAGGCCCGGGATCAGTTCGAGCGGCATATAGGTGTACTCGATGACGATGGGCTTCTCGTCGACCTGGCGCACGCGCACGATGTGATAGGCGAAGTCATCCTCGGCCATTCCCAGCTGGGTCGCAACCTCTGCCGGCGGATTGACGATCGAGAAATCGTAGACCACCGAGGTCACTTTCTCCCCGCGATGCTCGTACGAAAAGCCTTGGGCGCGGTCGTTCTTGCCTTGGAAAAACACCTGGCCGGGAAGCCCCGCTGTGTCCTTGACGTAGGTGCCCGATCCTCGCCGACTGGTGATCAAGCCCTCCTCGGTAATCTGCTCAATCGCACGTTTGACGGTGAACTTAGAAACGCTATAGAGCTCGCAAAACTCTACGACGGTGGGTAACTTATCGCCCGGCTTAAGGGCGCCGTCCTCGATGCTTCGACGGATATCTGCAGCTATCGCCTCGTATTTGGGAATCATGCAATCCTCCCTTCATATTTGCGTTGAATATTAAGAAAGTATACCTACTTAAAAAGCATCCATATGGCTTTCATGAAAGAAGTTCGATAAAGAAAAGTTAAAAAGACGCTTTACACAATAAATTAGAGCGCTATAGTTATAGACAACAAGCGAGATGCATTGGCGTTTGCTTGTGCTGTTTGGGGACGGTTTTGTTTTGGCAGGTTGGATATCGGTATGACCGGTGCGCGCCCGCGCCGGATAACCTGCCAAAGCAAACCCGTCTCCAACCGGAAGCTCTAGAACACGAAAGCGAGGACTTTGATGACGCAGTATCAGCTGCCCAACGACTTCTTCTTTGGCGCTGCTATGTCCGGCCCGCAGACTGAGGGTCAGTGGAACCAGGGCGGCAAGCTCGAGAACCTGTGGGACACCTGGTCCATCCAGGATCTGGGTTCGTTCTACAACTGCGTTGGCTCTTATGCCGGCAATGACTTTATGGCCAAGTACCAGGAAGACTTTCGCATTTTGAAGGACTTGGGCCTGAATACCTTTCGCACTTCCATCCAGTGGAGCCGTCTGCTCGATGCCGACGGCAACCTAAATGAGGAGGGCGCTGCGTGGTATCACGAGCTGTTCCGCGCTTCTCGCGAGGCCGGCCTGGAGCCGTTCGTCAACCTGTACCACTTTGACATGCCCACCTACCTCTTTAACCGTGGCGGCTGGGAGAGCCGTGAGGTCGTCGAGGCTTACGCGCATTACGCCGACGTCGCCTTCCACGAGTTTGGCCAGGAGATCAAGTACTGGTTCACCTTTAACGAGCCCATCGTCGAGCCCGAGCAGCGCTATCAGGAGGGCGTGTGGTTCCCGCAACTCCACGACTTTAGCCGCGCCCGCACCGTGCAGTATCACATTTCGCTGGCGCATTCGCTGGCTGTGGCCAACTACCGCCGTGCCTATGACGAGGGCGCCGTTCGCAGCGATGCTAAGATCGGCATGATTAACTGCTTCACTCCGGTCTACACCAAGGAGAACCCCAGCGAGGCAGACCTCGAGGCCGTGCGTATGACCAGCGGCATTAACAATCGCTGGTGGCTCGACCTTATTACCAAGGGCGAGCTTCCTGCCGACGTGCTCGACAGCCTGGCCGAGGGCGGCGTTAAGCTCCCGTTCCGTGCCGGCGACCAAGAGATTCTCAAGCAGGGTGTTGTCGACTGGCTCGGCTGCAACTACTACCACCCCACGCGTGTTCAGGCACCGGCGAGCAAGGTCGACCAGTACGGCCTGCCGCACTTTGCCGACGAGTACGTATGGCCCGACGCCGTTATGAACGAGAGCCGCGGCTGGGAGATCTATCCGCAGGGCCTCTACGACTTTGGCATGGACTGCGCTAAGAACTACCCCGATCTTGAGTGGTTCGTTTCCGAGAACGGCATCGGCATCATGGACGAATACAAGAACCGTGACGCCGAAGGAACCATCCAGGATGACTACCGCGTCGACTTTGTACGCCAGCACCTGGAGTGGGTTGCCAAGGCAATCGCCGAGGGCGCCAAATGCCGGGGCTATCACTACTGGGCCGTCATCGATAACTGGTCTTGGGCCAATGCCTTTAAGAACCGTTACGGCTTTGTCGAGGTCGATCTGATGGATGGCTATAAGCGCCGCCTTAAGAAGTCGGCAGCCTGGCTCAAACAGGTTGCCACGACCCACGTGGTTGATTAGCGACCGGGCGAACGCCCAGACCGCGCGCCGCCGCGCGCAACACATGGCACATCTGGTGGCAGAGGGCGACAGACCACCGTGCGCATAGGAAAAGGCCGGATTTGAAAGTTAGGAGCAATCATGGCCAGTGACAACGGAAAGAGCTTCCTCGACAAGTTTGCCGAGGTCTCTGCGAAGGTGGGAAACCAGGTTCACCTGCGTTCCCTGCGTGACGCCTTCGCGACCATCACGCCGCTCTATATCCTTGCGGGTATCGCGGTTCTTATTAACAACGTCGTGTTCCCCCTGTTCCCGCTCGATGCGGCGGGCCTTGCCAACCTTCAGACCTGGGGTTCGGCAATTACGCTGGGCACCCTCAACGTCTCTGCCATTATCTTGGCCGGATTGATTGGCTACAGCCTCGCTAAGAACAAGCGTTTCGATAACCCGCTCGCTTGCGTGGTCGTCGCTATCTCTGCTTTCGTCATCATGATGCCGCAGCAGGTCACCGCCACGCTTGCCGCCACGAGCCCGCTGCTCACCGACAAGATCACCTCCGCCGAGGTCACGGGCGCCCTTTCGACTGCCAACACCGGCACCAACGGTCTGTTCTCGGCTATTATCATCGCCCTGCTTTCCGTCTCGCTCTTCATCAAGATTTCTGGCGTCGAGAAGCTTAAGGTTAAGCTGGGCGAGGGCGTGCCCCCCGCGGTCTCCAACTCCTTCAACGTCATGATCCCGATGCTGCTCAACCTCGCGATCTTCGCTCTTGCCGCGGCCCTGCTCGCCGTGTGCGCTGGCACCGATCTGTGCACCATCATCTCCACGTGCATCTCCAGCCCGCTCAAGAGCATCATGAACGCCGGTCCGTGGGCTGTTATCCTCATCTACACCCTTGCCAACCTGCTGTTCTGCGTCGGTATTCACCAGTCCACCATCTCTGGCGCTACCGTCGAACCGATCCTGACCATGCTCATCGTCGACAACATGGCTACCTTTGCCGCCGGTGGCACCATCCAGCCCGATCACTACATGAACATGCAGATCGTTAACAGCTTCGCCCTCATCGGCGGCTCGGGCTGCACTCTCATGCTCCTGCTCGACACGCTCCTGTTCTCCAAGAACAAGGCTTCCGAGACCGTTTCCAAGATGGCTATCCTGCCTGGTCTGTTCAACATCAACGAGCCGGTTATCTACGGTTACCCCATCGTGTACAACCTGCCGCTCATGATCCCGTTTGTCCTCCTTCCCGATCTGTTCATCGGCGTCACCTATGGCCTTACCTGCGCAGGCATCATCAGCCCCTGCATCGCCCAGGTGCCCTGGACTATGCCTCCCGTCATCAATGCTCTGCTCGCTACGGGCTTTGACTGGCGCGCCGGTGTGTGGCAGGCTCTCGAGATTGTCATTGGCATGGCCGTCTACCTGCCCTTTATGAAGATTTCCGAGAAGGCAATCGCCAAGCAGGAGGCTCTCGCCGAGTAGAACGCCTAACGTTCGTCCCTTTCACCTTTGCGGGCGCCGGTACGCGGTGCCGGTGCCCGCGGCTCTCTCCCTTGCGTAAAGATACAGGGGAGTGGGCACAATAGCCGCAAGGAATAAAACCAGTTGTCGTCTGCGCGCCGCGCAGTTATAAGGAGGAAACCATGAAGAAGATCATGCTCTGCTGCAATGCCGGTATGTCCACGAGCCTGCTGGTCCAGAAGATGCAGGCCGAGGTTGCAAACCGTGGTCTGGATATCGAGGTCGAGGCTCGTCCCATGAACGAGGCCCACGATCACCTGGACGAGTGCGACATGTTGCTGCTTGGCCCGCAGATCGGCTACACCAAGGGTGACTTTGAGAAGGAGGCCGCCGGTCGTTTTCCGGTCGAGGTCATCAACATGGTCGACTACGGCCGCATGAACGCCGCCGGCATCATCGACCACTGCGTCAGCGTGATGGGCTAGGTGCTCCGCATGGAGGATATGAACGAGTTGCAGATGACCTGTTTCGAGATCATCAGCTACGTCGGTACCGCCAAGAGCATGTACATCAATGCCGTGCAAAAGGCCAAGGAGGGCGATTTTGACGCCGCCGAGGAGCTTATCAAGCAGGGCGACGAGGCCTATAACGGTGGCCACGATGTTCACATGGGGCTTCTGAAGAAAGAGGCCAACGGCGAGCGTAACGGCGAGGCCCCGTTGATTCTGCTGCATGCCGAGGACCAGATGGCCGGTACCGAGACCATGCGCGTCATGGCGACGGAGCTCATCGAGATCCACAAGCAGCTGCGGGCACTTAAGGCCTAGTCGGCGTTATCGCCGCGATGGACCGCGCGCTCCAACAGACAACATAGTCCCTTTGACAGGCGCCGGGAGTCTCCGCCTCCCGGCGCCTTTATTTTTGGGGATGGTCTTGCGCGGTCTGTTGAGCGGCCAATTGCGTTACCCCAGATAAAACCTGCCAAAACAAACCTGTCCCTTTTTGGTAGGTTTTTGCCTTGGGAGCGGTACCATACAGGCAATGTTTAAACGAGAAAGGTGGGCTCCCATGGAACCTAAGCAGTACTACATCGGCATCGACGTCGGCGGCACTTCGGTTAAGGAGGGTCTGTTCGACGAAGACGGCAACCTGCTTGCCAAGGCCAGCGTGCCCACGCCTCCCATCATTGACGCCGCGGGCTTTGCCGCGGTGACCGAGGCTATCGATCAGGTGGTCGCCAAGGCTCAGATTCCGCGTGCCTTTGTGGCAGGCATTGGCCTGGCCGTTCCGTGCCCCATCCCGGCGTCGGGCGATGCCAAGGTCAAGGCCAACATTGCCATTAACCTGCCCAAGCTGAGGATCGCCATTCAGGAGCACTGTCCCGACGCGGTCGTTAAGTACGAGAACGATGCCAACGCCGCCGCCATGGGCGAGGCCTGGCTAGGCTCTGCCAAGGGCGTGCAGAACGTGGTGATGGTCACCATCGGTACCGGCGTGGGCGGCGGCGTTATCGTCAACGGCGACGTGGTGTCGGGCGTTGTGGGTGCTGGCGGCGAGATTGGCCACATGTGCCTGAATCCGGCTGAGGAGCGCACTTGCGGCTGCGGCGGCCATGGCCACCTGGAGCAGTATTCCAGCGCCACCGGCGTGGTGAGCAACTACCTTGCCGAGTGCAAGAAGGCGGGCGTCGAGCCCATCGAGCTCACCGGTCCCTCCGATTCCAAGGACGTGTTCCAAGCCTGCCGCGAGGGCGACAAGCTTGCGCTGGCCGCGGCCGATACCATGGCCGACTATCTCGGTCGCGCACTGGCGCTTATTGCCAATGTGGTCGATCCCGAGATGTTTCTTATCGGCGGCGGCGCATCCGCCTCGGCCGATGTCTACCTCGACAAGGCTCGCGAGTACTTCCAGCGCTACGCGCTTTCCGCCTCGCGCGAGACGCCCATTAAGGTCGCTTCGCTCGGCAACGACGCCGGCATCATCGGTGCCGCCTACGTAGCCCTGCGCGCCGCCGGCAAATAGCTGGTGCAAGGGGGACAGGTTACTTTGCACCAATATGGTGCAAAAGGGACAACCTTGGCCCAGTGCCTGCCCCAAAATATGCCGTAGCCCTTCCGTCTGCGAAGGCTCGGCATCGGCGTGCTACCATAGCTACGTCCAAGTACACATATCAAGTGGAGGATACCCATGGCAAACGTTCTTGTCTTTGGTCACCAGAACCCCGATAACGACGCCATCATGAGCGCCGTCGTCCTGCCCCAGCTGCTCAACCAGGTTGAGTATGCCGGCAACACCTACGAGGCCTGCGCCCTTGGTCAGCTTCCGGCCGAGTCCGCCAAGCTGCTCGCCGACGCCGGCATCGCCGAGCCCCGCGTGATCGAGTCCGTCGAGGCCGGCCAGCTCGTCGTCCTCACCGACCACAACGAGTCTGCCCAGTCCGTCGCCGGCCTTAAGGACGCCACGGTCTTTGGCGTTGTCGATCATCACCGCATCGGCGATTTCGAGACCGCCGGCCCGCTGCACTACATCTGCCTGCCCTGGGGCTCCAGCTGCACCATCGTCACCAAGCTCGCCGGCGTGCTCGGCGTTGAGCTTTCCGACGTCCAGGCCAAGCTGCTGCTCTCGGCCATGATGACCGATACGCTCATGCTCAAGAGCCCCACCACCACCGATGTCGATCGCGCCGTCGCCGCCAAGCTCGGCGAGCAGGTGGGCGTCGACCCGGTCAAGTTTGGCATGGAGGTCTTCCTTACCCGTCCGTCCGGCTCCTTCACCGCAGCCGAGATGGTCGGCAACGACATCAAGATGTTCGAGCCCGCTGGCAAGAAGCTGCTCATCGGCCAGTACGAGACCGTCGACAAGAGTCGCGCGCTCGGCATGATCGACGAGATTCGCGAGGCCATGCGCGCCTACGCCGCCGAGAAGGGTGCCGACGGCATTGTCCTGTGCATCACCGACATCATGGAGGAGGGCTCGCAGGTCCTGCTCGAGGGCGAGACCGAGGCTGCTCAGAAGGGTCTGGGCATTGCCGACGAGCACGACGGCGTCTGGATGCCGGGCGTCCTCTCCCGTAAGAAGCAGGTCGCTGCCCCTATCATGGCCGCCTGCTAGGTTTAGTTGACCAAACGCCACGACCGGATCGCGGAAGCCCCGCGCTCCGGTCGTTTTTTGTGCACGGCGCCGCGTCGTCTCTTGAACAGGCACGCCCGTGCCGTTGAGCAAATAATGTTCAACCTGTGGTTCCGCTTTTCGGCCACGCCTGCGTGCTTGTCGTGCAGGGTAGGCTAGATGCAAGCGTAATACGTTAGAGCGCGGCGCCGCCACTTGGGCGGGCCGTGCTTTTTTAAGACGGGAGCTTTCCCGTGAAAGGAGCCGCCCATGGCAGCAACTGAGCAGCTGTTCAACGTTCGTGAGCGCAAGCGCTTTGAGCGTCACGACATTTGGGAGCGCATCGCCGAGAACGGCACGATTTCCGCCGCCGTCATGGTCTTCGCCGCCATCGCCGCCGTCATTTGCGCCAATACCGATGCCTACGAGGTCATCCATCACTTTTTGGAGACCCCGCTGTATGTGGGTCTGGGCAACCTTACGGCCGGTCTCACCGTTGAGCTTTTCGTCAACGACTTCCTCATGGCGATTTTCTTTTTGCTGGTGGGCATCGAGCTTAAGTACGAGATGACGGTCGGCGAGCTTAAAAACCCGCGTCAGGCCATGCTTCCCATGCTGGCGGCCGTGGGCGGCGTCGTCGTTCCCGCCTGCATCTACCTAATCTTTAACCATGCCGGCGCGCACAACGGCTGGGCCATTCCCATGGCAACCGATATCGCCTTTGCGCTGGGCGTGCTGTCGCTTTTGGGCAATCGCGTGCCCAACGGCGTGCGCGTGTTCTTCTCGACGCTCGCCATCGCCGACGACCTCATCTCCATCGCCGCCATCGCCATTTTCTACGGCCAGAGCCCCAATCCGTTTTGGTTAGGCGCTGCTGCGCTTGTGACCTGCGCGCTCGTGTGGCTCAACAAGACGCAGCATTACCGCCTTGCCCCGTATTCGGTACTGGGTCTGCTGTTGTGGTTCTGCATGTTCAAGAGCGGCGTGCATGCTACGCTCGCCGGCGTCATCCTGGCCTTCACCATTCCGGCCAAGTGCGGCGTCAAGCTCGATAGCCTCACCGATTGGTTGGGCGAGTGCCTGCCGCTGCTCGATGACCGCTACGACGACGAGGCGCACATCTTGGGCCAGCATGACTTTACCGTCTCGACCACCAGGGTCGAGCGCGTCATGCACCGCGTGACCCCGCCGCTCATCCGCATGGAGCGTCTGATCTCCACGCCGGTCAACTTTGTGATTCTGCCGATCTTTGCGTTCGTGAACGCACAGGTTCGCCTGGTGGGCGTGGACATGAGCACGCTGCTCACCGACCCGGTGACGCTCGGCGTGTACTTTGGCATGCTGCTGGGCAAGCCGATTGGTATCTTTGGCATGACGTTTGCCCTGGTTAAGTTTAGGGTCTGCGAGCTGCCGCACAACGTTAACTGGCACATGATTGCCGGTGTGGGCATTCTGGGCGGTATCGGCTTTACCATGTCGATTCTCATCAGCGGCCTCGCCTTCCCGACGGCCCAGTTTGAGGTTCTGGCTGCCAAGGCCGCCATCCTTGCCGGTTCGGTCACCGCTGCCGTGCTCGGCATGATTTACATGAGCGTGGTCTGCAAACACCCCGCGCCCAAGGGCGAGTAAAAGCAGATACAAGTTTGAAAACGCCGCCTGTGAACACCATCACAAGCGGCGTTTTAGTCATTGGGGACGTTCTTAAACGACTAGTCGAGAGGGACACTCTTTGCGAGCGGCCGAAAAAGGACCGTCCCAAACTGCCGGCACTTGGGGACTGTCCCCAAGTGCCGCATGCCATCTGGGAAGACTGTCCCCAACAACTAGTCGTTTAAGAACGTCCTCAATGACTAGGGCTATTCCACGGTGCCGTAGACGGCGCCCCAGCCGTGGGCGGCCAAGGCGGAGTTGAGTTGGTCGCAAAGTGACTGGCGGTCGTAATAGCCGGGCGGTAGTAGGTTGACGATTTCCATGAGATCGGGTGCCAGGTCCAAGATTTCGGCCTGTACGATCAGATCCAGGCGGTCGATGGCGTGGCGGTCGTAAAACAGTCCGTCGACCAGGCGCTGCAGGTCGCCGAATTCCTCGGCCTGGAACGATCCATACTCCATAGTGCCTCCTTGGGCGCCCCACGCCGGCATGCGCGGCGATTCGTAATTTATTGCGATGGACTTAATCTATCACGGCTTCATAACGTTGCGGCGGTGGCGGTCTATACTTAGACGAACTGCAACGTACCGCTTCGCGAAAGGTCGCACCCCATGCAGACGATCTACCAGAAGATGGAAACCACCGAACTCGATGCCGCCATCGAGGCGCTCAAAGCCGAGGTCGCCGAGGTCAAGGCCAAGGGCCTGGCGCTCGATATGGCGCGCGGCAAGCCGTCGCCCTCCCAGGTGGACATCTCGCGCCCCATGCTCGATATCCTCAATGCCGACGCCGATCTGCACGACGGCAACGTCGACTGCTCCAATTACGGCTGCTTCGAGGGCATTCCCTCGGCACGCAAGTTGGCAGGGGAGTTCCTGGGCTGCCCCGCCGAGCAGACGCTCGTGCTGGGTTCGTCGAGCCTTTTGATCGAGCATGACATCGCCGGCATGTTCTGGCGCTGTGGCTCGTGCGGCAGTGAGCCCTGGGAGGCTTACGAGGCCGCGCACGACGGCAAGAAGGTCAAGTTCCTGTGCCCCGTTCCCGGCTACGATCGCCACTTTGGCATCACCGCCGACTTGGGCATCGAGAACGTCCCCGTTGCGATGACCGACAACGGCCCCGACATGGACGAGATCGAGCGCCTCGTTGCCGCCGACGACTCCATTAAGGGTATCTGGTGCGTGCCCAAGTATTCCAACCCCACGGGCATCACCTTTAGCGAGGACACTGTGCGCCGCCTGGTCGAGATGCCCACGGCCGCGCCCGATTTCCGCATCTTCTGGGACAACGCCTACTGCGTGCACGACCTGTACGACGAGACCGATGAGCTCGCCAACATCTTCGATCTTGCCCGCGCGGCGGGCACCGAGGACCGCGTGGTGGCCTTTGCCTCGACGTCCAAGATTACCTTCCCGGGCGCCGGCATCGGCTTTATCGGTGCGAGCCCCGCGGTCATTGCCGAGTTCTCCAAGCGCCTGAAGGCCGGCCTCATCAGCGCCGACAAGCTCAACCAGCTGCGTCACGTGCGCTTCCTTCCCACCATCGAGGCGGTCAAGGAGCACATGAAAAAGCATGCCGAGTTCCTGCGTCCGCGCTTTGAGGCCGTTGAGCGCAAACTCACCGAGGGCTTGGGTGACACGGGCTGCGCCACCTGGACGCACCCCCGCGGCGGCTACTTTGTAAGCTTCGATGGCCCCGAGGGCTCGGCCCAGAAGGTCGCCGCGCTTTGCGCCGACCTGGGCGTCAAGCTCACGCCGGCCGGTGCTACCTGGCCCTATGGCAAGGACCCGCGCGACACCAACATCCGCATCGCGCCGAGCTATCCCACGGTCGAGGACCTGGAGGCCGCGCTCGATGTGCTGGTGCTGGCCGTTAAGCTCGTCGCTGCCGAGCTTGCGCGTGCCGAGCGCGCCTAACGCGCGGCTTCCCGTACTATCCGCACTTTCGATACGTAAAGGAGCGTATACATGGATTTGGGTATTTCCACCAACCCCACGCCAGAGCTCTACACCATTAAGGTAACCGGCGAGATCGATATCTCGAACGCCGATAGCCTGCGCAATGCCATCGACCTGGCACTCGAGCAGCCCACTGAGGCCGTTGAGCTCGATTTTGCCCAGGTGAGCTACATCGATTCGACGGGCATTGGCGTGCTCGTGGGCGCCGCGCACCATGCAGCCGATCACGACAAGCGCTTTGGCTGCGTTAACGTGCAGCCCCCGGTGATGCGCGTGGTTCAGCTGTTGGGTGTCGATCAGGAGATTTCGATCACCGCTGCATAATCTTTGCCCCCAAAAGGGCGTGCCGTTTGGCATATGTTTGTGATGCGCTCGGACGTTTTGGCGTCCGGGCGCTATACTTGACCGAATGAATAGACGAGTTCCGGCCGAATGGCGCGGTGCGGGCTCGACTCACATCGAGCCTTGGAGGTATGTGTGTTTGGTATTGGAGAGGGTGAGCTCGCGATCATCGTGGTCTTCGGCTTTTTGCTGTTTGGCCCGGATAAGCTCCCGCAGATGGGCCGCACGATCGGCCGTGCCATCCGTCAGTTCCGCGAGACGCAGGAAAAGATGACGGCCGTTGTTCAGTCCGAGATTATCGATCCGGTGAGCGAGGCCGCGTCGGCTCCGGTCAAGCCCAAGAAGGCTGCTGCGACCGACGACGATTCCGATGCGGACGAGGATGCCGCCGAGACGGCAGCGCCCGCCAAGAAGGAGACCTTTGCCGAGCGTCGCGCCCGTCTTGCTGCCGAGAAGGCCGCAAGCGAGAGTGCCGCTGAGGGAGAAGGTGCTGCCGAGGAGGCTGAAGCCGAGGGTCCCGACGCCGGGTCTGCCGATGCCGCCGTCGAGCCCGAGCCTGCTGCAGAGCCGGAGCCCGAGCCCGAGGCGGCAGAGCCCACGACGGCCGACCTCTATGCCCGTCGTCCCCGCAAGCGCAAGGCCGTCGTCGACCAGCTTGCCCGCGAGCTCGAGGCCGAGGACGATGCCGCTGCCGATGCCCCGAAGGGAGACGATGAGTAATGCCTATCGGACCTGCGCGTATGCCGCTCTTCGATCACCTGGGAGAGCTCCGTCGCCGCCTGACCATCGTGGTCGTCTCGGTGTTTGCCGCAGCCATCGTGCTGTATTTCGCCACGCCCGTGGTGCTCGACATCCTGGAAGATCCCATCCGCTCCTTTGTGCCGGATGGTAAGTTCTACATCACCACCACGCTCGGCGGCTTTGGCCTGCGCTTCTCGCTGGCCATCAAGATGGCCGTGGTCATGTGCACGCCCATGATCATCTGGCAGATTCTGGCGTTTTTCCTGCCGGCGCTTCGCCCCAACGAGCGCAAGTGGGTCGTGCCCACGGTGCTCGCCTCGACGGTGCTGTTCTTCCTGGGCGCAATCTTTTGCTACTTCATCATCATCCCTGCGGGCTTTGAGTGGCTCATCGGCGAAACCTCGGCCGTCGCCACGGCGCTGCCCGATCTGGAGAACTACGTCAACATGGAGCTGCTCTTTATGATCGGCTTTGGTGTGGCGTTTGAGCTGCCGCTCATCATCTTTTACCTGTCCGTCTTCCATATCGTGTCCTACGCGGCCTTCCGCAGCGCCTGGCGTTACGTATACGTTGGCCTGCTTGTGGGCTCGGCTGTGATTACGCCCGACGGCTCGCCCGTTACGCTGGGCCTCATGTATGGCGCCCTGCTCTCGCTCTACGAGATTTCGCTCGCCATCGCCCGTGTGGTCATTACCGCGCGCGAGGGCAAGGAGGGCTTGTTCGTGAGTCGTCTGGACCTGTTCTCGGACGATGAGGACGACGAGGAGTAAATCGGTATGCACGAGGTTGGCATTGTCAACGGCATACTCGATACAGTGATTCGTGCGGCGCGTGGGGCGGGGGCCTCGCGCGCCGTTTTGGTAACGCTGCGTATCGGGGATATGACCGAGGTCGTGCGCGAGGCGCTTGACTTTGCGTGGGAGACGTTTCGTGACGAGGACCCGCTCACGCAAGGTTGCGAGCTTGCGGTAGAGGAGGTCCATCCGCAAAGCGAGTGTCTGGACTGCGGTGAGGTTTTCGATCATGATCGCTTCCACTGCCGCTGCCCCCAGTGCGGCGGCGCCAATGTGCGCCTACTGCACGGCCGCGAGCTCGACATCGCAAGTATCGAAATCGAGACCCCCGACGATTAGCCCATCAGCCATCTGGGGACGGGGTATAAAGGGGCAGAAGTAAGGAGTGCCGAATATGGCCGAGAAAACGATTGATATCGCGTCGCCGATTCTGTCGCGCAACGAGCGCCTGGCAGATCAGCTGCGTGAGCGATTTAAAGAGACAAACACCTACGTGATTAACGTGCTGTCGAGCCCCGGCTCGGGCAAGACCACCACGATCCTGGGCACCAACGAGCGCCTGCGCGACAAGGCTGGCCTGCGCTGCGCCGTCATCGAGGGCGACATCGCCTCGGACGTCGACGCCATTACCATGAAGGAAGCCGGCATGCCCGCCATTCAGATCAACACGGGCGGCCTGTGCCACCTCGAGGGCAACATGATCATGGAAGCCGTTGACGCGTTCGACCAGGCCGTCGGTCTGGAGAACATCGACGTCATCTTTATCGAAAACGTGGGCAACTTGGTCTGCCCGGTCGACTTTGACCTGGGTGAGAACCTGTCCATCATGATTCTCTCGGTGCCCGAGGGCGACGACAAGCCCATCAAGTACCCGGGCATCTTCCAGCACGCTGGCGCGCAGCTGCTCAATAAGGTCGACGTGGCCCCGGCTTTCGATTTTGACATGGATAGGTATACTAAGACACTCGATGACCTCAATCCGCAGGCGCCGCGGTTTGCCGTGAGCGCGCGCAAGGGCGAGGGCATGGATGCCTGGTGCGATTGGCTCATCGGGCAGATCGAGCAAGCAAGGGCGTAAATCGGCCGCCATACGGGCGGGCGTAGCCGCAGAGACACGAGATAGGAGCCTCTTTTGAAGCTCATCATCGCCGAGAAAAATGACGCCGCGCGTCAGATCGCCGAGCGTCTGTCCACGGGCAAACCCAAAAAGGACAAGGTGTACAACACCGCCATCTACCGTTTTGAGTGGAAGGGCGAGGAGTGCGTGACGATCGGTCTTGCCGGTCACATCCTGGCGCCCGATTTTTGCGACAGCGTGCTGTTCGATAAAAAGTTGGGTTGGTATTCGGTGACCGAGGACGGCGAGATACTGCCGGCCGATATGCCCGATGGCCTGGCCCGCCCGCCGTACGACACCAAGCGCAAGCCGTTTCTTGCCGACGGTATCTCCATCAAGGGCTGGAAGCTCGAGAGCCTGCCGTATCTCACCTGGGCACCCGTCATTAAGCTGCCGGCCGAGAAGGAGCTCATCCGCTCGCTCAAGAACCTTGCCAAGAAGTCCGACAGCGTCATCATCGCTACGGACTTCGATCGCGAGGGCGAACTGATCGGTTCGGACGCCCTCAACAAGGTGCGCGAGGTTGCGCCGGACTTGCCGGTCGCCCGCGCCCAGTATTCTTCGTTTACCAAGGCCGAGATCACGCAGGCCTTCGATAACCTTGTCTCGCTCGACCAGAACCTGGCCGACGCCGGCGAGAGCCGTCAGCACATCGATCTTATTTGGGGAGCGGTGCTCACGCGCTACCTTACGCTCGCCAAGTTTGGCGGCTTTGGCAACGTGCGTTCCGCCGGTCGCGTGCAGACGCCGACGCTTGCCCTGGTGGTCGAGCGCGAGCGCGAGCGCATGGCGTTTGTGCCCGAGGACTATTGGCAGATTCGCGGCATGGGCGCCGCGCAAGGCGCTGCCGAGGACGATCGCTTTAAGATCGCGCACAAGACGGCGCGCTTTACCGACAAGGATGCTGCTGAGACGGCGTACGGTCACGTCGACGGTGCCAAGACGGCGACCGTTGCCGCGGTGACCAAGCGCTCCCGCAAGCAGCAGCCGCCCACGCCGTTTGCGACGACCTCGCTGCAGGCCGCCGCCGCGGCCGAAGGCATCTCGCCTGCGCGTACCATGCGCATCGCCGAGTCCCTCTACATGGCCGGTCTCATCAGCTACCCGCGTGTCGACAACACCGTGTACCCCGCGACGCTCGATCTGGGCGCCGTGGTGAGCGATCTGGCAAAGATCAACCCGGCGCTGGCGCCCGTGTGCAAAAAGGTACTCGCTGGCCCCATGAAGCCCACGCGCGGTAAAGTCGAGACCACCGACCACCCGCCTATCTACCCCACGGGCGAGGGCGATCCGTCCACGCTCGACGGCGGCCAGCGCAAGCTCTACGACCTCATCGCCCGCCGCTTCCTGGCGACGCTTATGGGTCCTGCGACCATCGAGAACACCAAGCTCGAGCTTGACGTGAACGGTGAGCCGTTCGTGGCTTCGGGCGATGTGCTCGTGACTCCGGGCTTCCGCGAGGCGTATCCGTATGGACTTAAGCGCGATGAGCAGATGCCGCCGCTGGAGCAGGGCGATACGGTCGATGTGTTCGACATTAAACTCGAGGCCAAGCAGACCGAGCCGCCCGCGCGCTACAGCCAGGGCAAGCTCGTGCAGGAGATGGAAAAGCGCGGCCTGGGCACCAAGTCCACGCGCGCGAGCATCATCGAGCGCCTGTACGCCGTGCGCTATCTCAAAAACGATCCCGTTGAGCCGAGCCAGCTGGGCATCGCCATCATCGATGCACTGACGCAGTTTGCCCCGCGCATCACGAGCCCCGATATGACCAGCGAGCTCGACGGTGACATGACCCGCGTGGAGCGCGGCGAGGATACCGAAGAGCATGTCGTGGCGCACTCGCGCGCGCTGCTGGCTGGCGTGCTCGACGAGCTGCTCAAGCACACGCAGGAGCTGGGCGACGCCATCAGCGACGCCGTCACGGCCGATGCGCGCGTGGGCGCTTGCCCCAAGTGCGGCAAGGACTTGGTTATGAAGACGAGTGCCAAGACCCGTGGCAGCTTTATCGGCTGCATGGGCTGGCCCGACTGCGATGTGACCTATCCGGTGCCGAGCGGCGTCAAGGTAAGCCCGCTCGAGGGCGAGGCAGCCGTGTGCCCCGAGTGCGGCGCGCCGCGCATTAAGTGCCAGCCGTTCCGCCAGAAGGCCTTCGAGATTTGCGTGAACCCCACGTGCCCCACCAACTACGAGCCTGACCTTAAGGTGGGCGAGTGCAAGGTGTGCGCCGAGGCCGGACGCCATGGCGACCTGATCGCGCACAAGAGCGAGAAGAGCGGCAAGCGCTTTATCCGCTGTACCAACTACGATGACTGCGGTGTGAGCTATCCGCTGCCGGCGCGCGGTAAGCTCGAGGCGACGGGTGAGACCTGCCCCGAGTGCGGCGCCCCCATCGTGGTGGTCAACACGGCGCGCGGCCCGTGGCGCATCTGCGTGAACATGGACTGCCCGACCAAGGAGAAGAAGCCCGCCCGCGGCCGCAAGACCACAACCAAGGCGAGCACGGCAAAGAAGACCACGGCGACAAAGAAGACCACGGCTAAGAAAGCAACTGCCGCCAAGAAGACGACCGCAAAAAAGACGACCACCAAGAAGGCCGCCGACAAGTAACCGAGCACATATAGACGCGGCGGGGCCGGGCGCGCAAATGCAAATGCGCGCCCGGCCCCACTTCTAAGTTGCGGTGAAATAGGGACTGTTTTTGCTGGCAAGGGGCCTAATTAATCCCTATTTCACCGCAAGATTTGATCAGTTGTTGGGATTACTTCACCTCGACAGGCTTGGCGCCGGGATAGCGCTCCTCAAAGTCTAGGCGGTACTTATTGTCATTGGTGCCCGCCACGTTGTCGCGCGACAGCGGCGCCACGATCTCATTCTTGTGGTCCGCAGGCTTGGCGTATTTCAGGCTGATCTCCCAGGCATCACAGATTGCGTCAATGCGGTGATCCAGGTCGTCGTACAGGGCGATGATGTCCTTCCAGGAGCTGTAGTTCTTGGAGCTCGTCGGGACGTCCAGGTCCTCGACGATGTCGTAATACTGCTCGATGGTGTCCTCCGTGCGCTCGGCGACGTCGGCGAGATTTTGACGGGTGGTTCGATCCTCTTCCAGATAGTTGCCGTTGAAGTTCTGCGCGCAGCCACGGACCTGGCTGTCGAGATCTTCGAGCAGGTCGTAGTATTCGCTCAGTCGGCGGTAGAGGTTCTGCTCGGAGAGCGTTGCTTCGCCGCCATCCTCGTCGTCATCGTCATCATCGTCGTACAGGCTGTTGGGATCGCCGAGAGGTTTTAGGTCATCGTCGTCGACGTCATGGTGCAGCTTAGCTACCTCGGCAGTCGTCTGCGTGGCGGCGTTGTCGAACGGTCTGATTGCAAAGAAGATGACCAGGGCGATGATGATCGCCACCAGCACAACGATAACGGCGATAAGCGGCCCGGTGCCGCTCTTTTTGGGAGCGGGGGTCTGTGGCGAAGCGGGCGCGTATGCGGGAGCCGGCTGCTGTTGGGGCGAGCCGCTCGCGACGGGTATGCGCTGCGTGGTCTCGACGGCCGCGGGGCCTGCGGCGGGGTCGGGGCTATAGGCGAGGGAGTCGTCCGCCTTGGCTTGCGGCGTATCAAGGGAGCCGGTCTGCTCAAAAGCGGGCTGGCTATCGCTCGCGGCTGTTTGCTCAACGGGTGCACCGCACGAGGTGCAGAACTTGGCATCATCTGCAAGAAGCTTGCCGCACGAGGCGCAATACCGAGACATTGCCACTCCTTTCGCCACATTTCAATGCAATACGACGATTATACCCAGCATCCAAAATTCCCCATCATAAGTTGCGGTGAAATAGGGACTGTTTGGCGGTCTCAGAGCTTCAATCAGTCCCTATTTCACCGCAACTTTGGAAAGGCACCTTTAGCCATTGGGGACGTGCCGAGCACTGGGGTATCATGGCTTGGTTGATATATCTGCATTTACGCGCCTTGTAGGAAGGGGCTGCGCCCATGGCTTTTGAGCCTGCTCAACATAGCTTTATCACGCTCGAGGGCGTCGACGGTGCCGGCAAGTCCACGCAGGCGCGCCTGCTTGCCCGTGCGCTCGACCTCGCTGGCTATCAGGTCGTAACTCTGCGCGAGCCGGGTGGCACTGCCATCAGCGAAAAGATTCGCGCCCTGCTGCTCGACCCCGCCAACGCGGCGATGGGGGACACCTGCGAGTTGCTGCTCTACGAGGCGGCGCGCGCCCAGTTGGTGCACGAGGTCATAGCCCCCGCCCTTGCGGCCGGCAAGGTGGTCCTGTGCGATCGCTTCTACGATTCCACGACCTGCTACCAGGCATTTGCCGATGGCCTCGATCGCCAGATGGTGCGCGATGCCAACAGCCTGGCCGTCGCGGGAACGCACCCGGCGCTCACGCTCGTCTACCACATCACGCCCGAGCAGGCGGCGCTGCGCATGGCAGCCCGTGGCGCGGCAGATCGCATGGAGGCTAAGGGCATGGCCTTCCAAGAGCGTGTCTACCAGGGATTTTGCGCCATCGCCGCCGAGGAACCAAACCGCGTAAAGCTCATCGACGCGACCGCGTCCATCGAGGACGTCTTCGCGCGGACGGTCGAGCAGGTTCGCGTCTACGGCCTCGACATTTCCCAGGACGCCGTCACCGCCGCGCTTGCCCAGGAGGCCGAGTAACATGGCCCCCGCTCAGACAAGCCTGCTGGCCAAGCTTGACACCCAAGAGCGCGTGCGCGACTTTTTGACCAATGCCGTCGCCAGCGGTCGCGCATCGCACGCCTACCTGTTTTTGGGCGCGCCCGGCGCGGGCAAGCTCGACGCCGCGTGGGCACTCGCCCAAGCCTTCCTGTGCGAGCAGGATGGCTGCGGCTCATGCGACAGTTGTGTGCGCGTTGCTCGCCATACGCACCCCGACGTGCACTATTACACGCCCGAGAGCGCCACGGGCTACCTCATTGCCCAGACCCGCGAGCTGCTCGACGACGTGCCGCTGGCACCCATCCGCGCCAAGGCCAAGGTCTACATCATCGACCGTGCCGAGCAGCTGCGCGCCAACACCGCCAACGCGCTGCTCAAGACACTCGAGGAGCCGCCCGAGGGCGTTATGTTTATCTTGTTGGGCACCTCGGCAGACGTGATGTTGCCCACCATCGTGAGCCGCTGCCAGTGCGTGCCGTTTCGGCTGGTATCGCCCGCCGTCGCCGCGCAGGCCGTGAGCCGCGCCACCGGTCAGGACCCCGCGCGTTGCCGCATGGCCGTCGCCGTGGCGGGAAGCCCCACGCGTGGCATCGAGTTCCTCAAGAGCGCCGAGCGCCAGGACGCCCGCCGTCAGATGGTTCGCGCCATCGATTCGCTCATCGCCGCCGACGAGGCCGACGTCCTCAGCCGTGCCAAGTCACTCATCGTCGCCGTTAAGGCGCCGCTCGCCGAGGTCAAGTCCACGCAGGAAAAGGTGCTCGAGCAAAACGCCGACTACCTGTCGCGTGGAGCATTGAAGCAGCTTGAGGACCGCAACAAGCGCGAACTCAACGCGCGCGAGCGTTCGGGTATTATGGAAGCGCTGGCGAGCGCGCGGACGCTCATGCGCGACGTGCTGCTGACGCTTCAGGACGAGGCGGCAGACGTTGTGAACGAGGACGTGCGCGACACGATCGGGCGGCTTGCCGCCGCGACGAATGTTGCGGGTGCCACGCGGGCGCTCGAGGCGGTCGCAACCGCCGAGCGCAACATCGCCAGAAACGTTACTCCCCAGCTGGCCATCGAGGTCATGCTGTTCGATATCAGGAAGGCACTGAAATGCCGTTAGTCGTACCCGTTAAGTTTACCTATGCCTCGCGCGACCTGTGGTTCGACCCGCAGGATCTGGATATCCTCGAGGCAGATTACGCTATCTGCTCCACCGAGCGCGGTACCGAGATCGGCCTGGTCACGGCCGATCCCTTCGAGGTACCGCAAGACGAGATCGGTCAGCCGCTCAAGCCCGTGCTGCGCGTGGCGAGCGACATCGACCTGCAGCTTGCCGACGACCTGGCCATCCAGGGCGATGAGGCGATGGTCGACTTCCGCCGCCTGGTCAAAGAGCTCGACCTCGAGATGAAGCCGGTGGGCGTCGAGTACCTGTTTGGCGGCGAGAAGGCCGTGTTCTACTTTGCGGCCGAGGAGCGCGTCGATTTTCGCCAGCTCGTCAAGGACCTGTCCTCGACGCTGCACATCCGCGTCGATATGCGTCAGATCGGCGTGCGCGACGAGACCCGCCTGGTGGGCGGCTATGCCCAGTGCGGGCAGGAGCTCTGCTGCACGCGCTTTGGCGGACAGTTTGAGCCCGTCTCGATCCGCATGGCAAAAGAGCAGGACCTGCCGCTCAACTCGTCCAAGATCAGCGGCGTTTGCGGCCGCCTGATGTGCTGCCTGCGCTATGAGTTCGAGGCGTACAAGGACTTTAAGAGCCGTGCGCCCAAAAAGAAGACGCTCATCGATACGCCGCTTGGCAAGGCGCGTATTCAGGAATATGACACGCCGCGTGAGCAGCTGGTGCTGCGCCTGGAGAACGGCAAGGTCTTTAAGGTCAACCTGGCCGATATGACGTGCTCGGAGGGCTGCAAAAAGAAGGCCGCCGAGCAGGGCTGCAACTGCCGCCCCGACTGCGTGACGCGCGACGTGCTCGAGCGCATCGAGTCGCCCGAGATGCGCCTGGCGCTCATGGAGCTCGATCGCGAGAACGGCGTCGACGTGGGCGATGGCCTGTCGAGTGCCGACCGTCTTGCCGGCACGTCGATGCCCAAGCGCCGTCGTCGCGATGCCGAATCCGATGCTCGCGCCGGTCAGGGTCAGGGCGAGGGTCGCGGCCGCGGTAAGGGTCGCGGCAAGGCCGAGGCACCCGAGGCTGAGGAGGCTGCCGGTGGACGTCGCCGCCGCAAGCGCGCGGGTTCGGGCGATGCCGGCGAGGCCGCTCCCGCGGGCAAGAATTCTCCCCGCGAGCGCGAGGCCCAGCAGCCCCAGCAGCAAAACCGCGGCGGTGGCATGAATCCCACGCGCCGTCGCCGCCGTCACCTGTCGAGCGAGGAGCGCGAGGACGCCTTCCGCGCCGCAGCCGCTCGCGAAGCCGGTGCCGCCCCCAAGGGTGGTTCGGGTTCCGATACGCCTGCCGACAAGGGTGGCAAGCAGCGCAACGATGACGAGCGCGTCCCGCGTCCGCGTCGTCGCCATTCCTCGGGCACGCAGCAAAAGCCCTCGGTGCCCTCCGTGGCCGATCAGGTCTCGGATGGCGAGGTCAAGGTCACGCGCCGTCGCCCCGGAGATGGCGGAGGGGCGGCCGCCAAGGCCGCGCGCGGTGCTGCTCGCGACGAACGCGAGTTGCGCGAAGATCGTGGTGGCGAGGGTTCGGCCGACCAGGGCCAGAAGCGCCGTCGCCGCCGTCGTTCCCGCAAGCCGCGTCAAGATGGTGGCGAGGGCTCGACCCAAAACTCGTCCGCACCGCAACCGCCCACCGGCGAATAGCGCCCGCAAACGGATTTAACCTGCCTGACCCCAAACGCGTCGGGGTACCATAGCACTGAATCAACGACCCTCCCTGCGACCGAGCGTAGGGAGGGTTGTGTCGTGAAGAGACATTTGAATGTGTTGGGATGCCTGCAAGGTGCCGACATCCTACCGTTTGCGGATGAATTTCTACCGTTTGCCGAGCGGGCGGCGCACGAGGCGCTTGAGGCGTTGTCGCCCACGCGATGCGCCGGCTGCGAGCGCGCCGGTGCGCTTATTTGCCAAGACTGCCTGGCCGCGCTTGCGCTCATCGATCCACGTTATAGCTGCACCCGATGCGGTGCCCCGTTTGGAGACTTGCTGTGCACCGAGTGCTCGGTCGAGGGTACGTCCTCGGCCATGGCCGAAGCACTCGACCGGTGCCTGGCATGTGCCGTTTACACGCACCCGCTGCCGCGGATCATTAAAGCGTACAAAGACGCGGGCGAGCGACGCCTGGCGCCGTATCTGGCAGAGCTGCTATACGATACCGCCTTACATGCCCAGGTCGCGGCACCCGATCGTTACGGTGGTGTGTTGTCCGGTGCCGATGCAGTGGTGTTTGTGCCCGCGACGGCGGCGGCGTTTCGGCGGCGAGGCTTCGATCATATGGAAGCCGTCGCGCGCCCATTTTGCGAGCTGTCGGGTGTTCCGCTGCTCGACGCCCTCGTTAAGTACGGTCATGGCGACCAGCGTGAACTCGGTCGTGAAGAACGCCGTGAACGCGCCCGAGGCATGTACGAGACCGTTGAGGACGTGCTGGGCCGCCGCCTGCTGCTTATCGACGACGTTATCACCACGGGTGCGACGATGGCAGCGGCTTCGGCGGAACTCAAGCGCGCCGGTGCCGCGGCCGTTGATGGCCTCGCTATCGCACGCGTTTGGTAGGGGTGATTCGTGTGGCGGTAACAGTCAAACAGCGCAACAAGCCGACAAAAGAGCAGCTAGCGGCTTCCGTGATCCTGACGGGCGCCTCGGCGTTGCGTATGATGCGCGCCGAGCGCCGGCAGATGGGCTACATCGGCTGGAAGGACCTTGAGCCCGAGGAGGAACGCCGCGTGCTGTGTACGTCATCACCTTCGGCCGAGGATATCTGTCTTTCCGACCTGGTGCGAATCGGAGCCAAAAGCGGCGAGGTGCAAGAAGATCTGTGCTTGCTGGTGGGATCTGCGGCGCAGCGCCGCCGCATGCCTGGCGTGGGCTGGTCCGTATGTTCTGGGTTGCTTGCCGGCTCGATTCTAGAGGTGGAACCGGGGGTGTACAGCCTTTCTCCCGAGGCCCTTTGTGTTGCCGTCGCCCGCGAGGTCGGCTGTATCCAGGCGTTTGCCCTGGCCCAGGAACTGTGTTCCAAGATTTCACTGAGCGATCGCGGGAAGTATCTACCTCCCTATACCTCGCCTGTTGCGAATAGACTTGCAAAGGACAAGGACCACCCGGCAGACGTGGGCTACTTTGAAGTCGAGCCGGTGCTGACGCCCGATCGCCTGGCAGATTACCTTGCGGCATGCAAGGGGAATGTGGCCAAACAGCTGCTGCGCCTGTGTCCCTACCTGTCGGAAAACCTGCTCTCGCCCATGGAGTGCATCATGCTCGCTCTGTTTTCGCTTCCGTTTTCCTATGGCGGATTTGCCTGCGGTCCCTTTAAGACCGACTACAAGATCGAGTTCGATGACCGCGCGCAGGCAATCTCGGGGATGCCGCATGCAGTTTGCGATGCGTATCAGGAAGCAGCTCGGTTTGACCTGGAATACAACGGTGAGCTGGGCCATTCCTCTCGGAGGGGACGTATCCATGATGAAAAGCGCAACACGGGCTTGATTACTATGGGAATCGAGGTCGCGACGGTCAACAACGAGATGCTCTGTGACATGGAAGCGATGGAAGCACTCGCATGGCGCATCCACCAGCGTATGGGTAAGCGATATCAGAATCGCGTAGAGGCTCGTCGAAAGAGGCAAGATGCTCTGCTGAATACGCTCCGAGCGTGCTTTGGGCTCAAACCAGCGTAAAACTATGGCTTTATAGGGGGTCTGTTTATATGCTCTGTGCAAAAACGGCAAATATGAGTACTGTTACTAGATTAGTGACAGCAAAAACAAAGAAACTTGGGCCGATAATCTGGATTCAGCGAAGAGATAATAAACGAATGTGGAATATCTTGGCGCCAAGCAGGCTGTGCGGAACTCAAAAAGGGCTCGTGAGGCGGTAATACGCTGCTACTAAATTGGTAACAGTACTCATATTTGCCGTTTTTTGCACACGGCACCCTGAGACGGGTGCCCCGGAGCTCCCCGCAGGGGAGCTCCGGGCTTCACGGGGCCACGAACGGCCCGTCCTGACCTGCGAAATCTGTACTCGCGATGCGAATAACGCCCCTAACCTTAAACTTTAGCTTGAACTTAGCTATAATGCGCTTCGTTCCTACCAGGCTGTGGTTGCGGACGGACGAAATGCCCGTCCTAGTCCAAGACAGACGCGGTCAAAGGGATCCACGTAAGCGACCGCGTGCGCGCGGCGCGATCATGGCGCGTCCTAGATGTAAGCCGCACCGTCCGTTCTACTTTCTTTGGGGCAATACCGCCTCGCGGGCGAGCGGGCCAGTCGTGAAGGTGGCTGCGGCCTCCCGAGCAAACACCCCGGTGCGCAAGTGTGGGGTCAAATACCAGGTCAGCTGGTGGGAACAACCTGATATTCCGCGCAACGCACGGATCGTATACGACACAGAAGGCAGGGTAGTGGACATGGTGAGGGGCAGCTTGATGCACGCGGCTCGGTTAGGTGCTGGGACCGCAGCGGTCATCGCCGTTTTGGGCCTGAGCGGATGCGCGTTCAACCCGCTGTCTACGTTCACGACTCCCACGATCGACCAGATCGAGTACGAGACCGTCACGCCGGCGGTGTCGGACGATGCCCTGGTCACTCCCGGAACCCTGACGGTCGCCCTCGATACTTCCGATGCGCCGCAGGCAATGCAGGGCGCCGACGGCGAGCTCACGGGATATGCGGTCGACGCCGCCCGCGCCCTCGCAAGCCGCATGGGCCTTAAGGTCGCCTTTGTCGATGCGTCCTCGGCAGGTTCCGCGCTCGGCGACAAAAAGGCTGATATCTTTATCGGCGAGATCAACTCCACAGACGGGGACGTTAGCTCGCTCGGCACCTGCCTGTACGATGCCGCTTCTGTGTTCGGTAAAACCAGCGATGGTGGGTCGCTAAGCGTTTCCACCGACACCCTTAACACGTCTACCCTGGGTGTCCAGATGTCCTCGGCCTCGCAGGAGGCGCTTGCCAAGCAGAGCATTACCGCCAACCAAAAGACCTACTCCAACATCAACGAGTGCTTTGAGGCGCTCGAGTCCGGCGAGGTCGACTATGTGATCTGCGACTCCACGGCTGGCGGCTACCTTGCACGCCTGATGAGCGAGGTCTCCTATGTCGGTGCGCTTGAGGCGCCCTCGACGCTTGGTGTTGCGGGCCTCTCGTCCAATGACGAACTGTGCCGTGCCGTGAGCGATGCCCTCGACGACATCACGGTCGACGGCACGCTCGAGGCAGTTCACTGCGTCTGGTATGGCAGGATGCCCTACGACCTCACCACTAAGACGGTTTCGGGCGCTAACGTGCAGCCGGGCGACTCTGAGTCCAGTGAGACCACGTCCTCCGGCAGAGAGTCCTCCGATTCCAACAATGAGACCGCATCCTCCGAGGACAAATCGTCCAGCCAGGAAGGCGCCATCACCGACGACGACATTAACAAACTCAATAGCTAGTTATTGCTAGGGGTGGTGTCTCCTATACGTTGGAAAGGACACCTCTTCACGGTTTCAACACGCACTGCCGGGCTTCCCCGATGGGGGAGCCCGGCTTTTTCATCCCAATAAAACAAGCAGGTCAAAGCCAATTTTCGGGACCAAATACAAAGCTGTTGGCTCCCTCCTATAGCGCACTTTGCCACAGAAAAGTGCGAGACTTCGGTATGCGGTATCAAGCAATCGTTATTCGGGTCTTTAGGAATCCGCGTGATTAAATGCACGGCAATGGGTACATAGCCAGTACAGTAAGTCCCCGAGGCAGATTGGAGCCACGTATGGATATCAAGGTTTCTGGACGCAAGACGACGGTAACCGATGCTCTGCGTGCGCATGTGGATGAGAAGATCGGCGAGGCGCTCAAGGTTTTCGATATCGAGCCCATGACGGTCGACGTTGTACTTCGCTATGAGAAGAACCCCTCGAACCCCAACCCGGCAATCGTCGAGGTTACGGTTCGTGCCCGCGGTTCGGTGATTCGCGTTGCCGAGCACGGTGCAGATATGTACGCCGCCATCGACCTCTCCGCCGATAAGGTCACCCGCCAGCTGCGTAAGTTCAAGACCAAGGTCGTGGACAACCGCCAGGGCGGTGCCAGCGCCGCGGATGTCGCACCGGTCGAGCGCGTCGAGGATCTGGCCGACCTGCTGCTGCCCGAGGAGGAGGACGACCTGCTCGTCCGCGAGAAGGTCATCGACGTCACCCCGATGACTGAGGAGCAGGCGCTGGTGCAGACCGATCTGCTTGGTCATGACTTCTACGTGTTCGAGAACGCGACGACTGGCCTCATCAATGTGGTGTATCACCGTAAGAATGGTGGATATGGCATCATCAAGCCCCGCATCGAAACACTTGACGAGTAAAATACGTTAACTTGCATGAGTTAACGGCTGGCGGCCATTCCATGCGGATGGCCGCCTTTTTTACGTAAGGAGTCGCTTTGATGGACAAGGCTGCATCTACCGGCCATTCGGACCGTTGCCGCATCGTCGTCGATACCTGCTGCGACTTTAGCCCCGAGGTCGCCGCGAACCTCGATGTCGATATCTTGGGCTTCCCCTTCATTATCGATGGCGAAGAGCGCACGGATGACATCTGGTCGAGCATCACACCCAAGGAGTTCTACGACCGCATGCGCGCCGGCGCTCGCGTGTCTACCTCCGCCGTGTCGCTCGGTCGCTATATCGAGTTCTTTACCGAGTGCGCCAAAGAAGGCACGCCCACGGTCTACCTGTGCTTTACCTCGGCGCTGTCGTCGAGCTACAACTCCGCGTGCCAGGCGGCAGATGCCGTGCGCGCCGAGTATCCCAACTTTGAGCTCTACGTGGTCGACAACGCTCTGCCCTGCGCGACCGGCGCGCTCTTGGCGCTCGAGGCCGTGCGCCAGCGTTCGGCGGGACTGACCGCCAAGCAGCTGGTCGATTGGGCAAACGAGGCAAAGACCTACGTCCACGGCTACTTTACGCTCGAGAGCTTTGACGCGCTGGCTGCCGGCGGCCGCATTCCGCCCGCGGCGGCACAGCTCACGGCAAAGCTCGACGTCAAACCCGAGCTGTCCTACGACCTGGCCGGCTCGCTGTCGCTGATCGGCGTCAACCGCGGCCGCAAGAAGGCGCTCAAGTCCATCCTCAAGTCGTTCCGCGAGAACTACGTGCCCGATCGCACCATGCCCATCGCCATTATGACGGCCGATGCCGAGAAGGACGGCGACTGGCTCGAGGCCGCCATCCGCAAGGAGGAAGGCTGCGCCGACGTCACCATCATCCGTAGTTCCGTCGGTCCCACCATCGGCTCGCACGTGGGCCCCGGCATGGTGGCCTGCGCGTTTTGGGGCAAGAATCGCGCCGAGAAAGCCTCGCTTTCCGACCGCATCGCGCGCCGTGTGCGCGGTGAGTAGACAGGCGCTGCGGCTGCAAGTGCCCTCAAGTCACGGCCGAAACGCTGGCACTGAGTATTCAACCTGGTAACAACACCCAACCCAAAAGGAAAGGTTTCATGGCAAACAAGCTCTCCGTCGCATTTATCGGCACCGGAATCATGGGTGCCCCCATCGCCGGCCACATTCTGGACGCTGGCTATCCCGTCACGGTCAACAACCGCACCAAGTCCAAGGCTGCAGCGCTCGTTGAGCGCGGTGCCGTCTGGGCCGATACGCCGGCAGATGCCGCGGCGAACGCCGACGTCGTCTTTACCATGGTGGGCTATCCCTCCGAGGTCGAGGAGCTCTACCTGGCGGGCGACGGCCTGCTCGCGTGCACTAAGCCCGGCGCGGTCCTGATCGACCTCACCACGAGCTCGCCCGAGCTGGCGCGCGACATTGCCGAGGCCGCCCAGGTTTCCGGCCGCATGGCGTTTGACTGCCCCGTCACCGGCGGCGAGTCGGGTGCTATCGCCGGCACGCTTACGGCTATCGTGGGCGCTACCGAGAACGACATTGCCCCGGTCCGCGATATCCTTTCCACCTTTGCGGCAACCATCTGCTGCTTCGACGGCGCCGGCAAGGGCCAGGCTGCCAAGCTCGCCAACCAGGTGTCGCTGGGCGCCTGCATGGTCGGCATGGCCGATGCGCTGGCGTTTGCCGAGCTGAGCGGCCTCGATCTGGAGAAGACCCGTCAGATGATTCTGGGCGGCACCGGCAAGTCCGGCGCCATGGAGAGTCTGGCGCCCAAGGCGCTCGACGGCGATTACAAGCCCGGCTTTATGGTCGAGCACTTCATCAAGGACCTGCGCTTGGCGCTCGCCTATGCCGACGACCGCGAGCTTGCGCTGCCCGGCGCCGACGTGGCCTTTACGCTCTACGACATGCTCGATGCCATCGGTGGCGCCAAGCTGGGCACCCAGGCCATCACGGTGCTCTACAAGGAGGAGGCCGACGCCATCGCCGCCGGTCTTGACTGGTCGCAGTATCGTCCCGAGGAGCATGGTGCTCACGAGGAAGGCTGCGGTTGCGGCGAACATGGCGACGACCACGAGTGCGGTTGTGGCCACCACCATGGCGAGGACCACGAGTGCTGCGGCGGCCACGGCCATGACGACGGCCACGAGTGCTGCTGCGGCCACCATCACGGGGAGTAGCGCCCATGAGCTGGACGTTCGTGGTGCTTGCGCTGGTGCTCTTTCTCTTTGCGATTTACATTGGCTTTTTGTGCGGCCAGTGGGCCTGCGAAAAGCGCGTGATCACCAAGCGCGACTACTGGATTGCCAACTTTGCAGGCGCGGCGGCAGTCGTCCTGCTGACCTGGGTGTTCTCGCTGTTCCCGCTGGTGCAGTTTGCGCCGATCGGCTGGCTCGGCGGCTTTATCGCCGGTCTTAAGATGAGCTTTGGCGAGTCCGTCGGTCCGTGGCGCAAGCACGACGAGGTCTTTAACGTCAACAAGGCTCATCGCGCCGCCGCCGACGCGGGCGACGCCGAGGAGCGCCGCCGTGCGCGTCGCAATGGCGCGGCCGACCGACAGCTCATCTCGGTCACCGATGACAGCAAGGGTGCTGGCAAGCACGCTAAGAAATAGTAAGAAGAGGTAACTATGGCAGAAAACAAAGACGAACAGCTCACCGACGAGGAGCTGGCACAGCTTCAGCTGGCAGAGGAGAACGAGAACGCCGTCGACCGTCTGGTCCAGGAGCTCGGCTGCCCCACGCGCCGCATCCGCCAGTTTGCCGCTCGTGTGCTGCACCTGCTTGCCGAGCGCGATCCGCAGCGCGTCGTGCCCTGCGTGCCCGCGCTGGTCGAGGCGCTCGACCGTCCCGAGGCGCAGACCCGCTGGGAGGCCCTCGATGCCCTGACGGCGCTCGCTACCACCTGCCCCGAGCAGCTGGGCGATGCCTTTGAGGGCGCCGAGACTGCACTGTTCGACGAGATCTCCTCCACGCTGCGCTATGCCGCCTTCCGCCTGCTGTGCGTGTGGGGTGCCACGAGCGTCGAGCGTTCGCGCGAGGCTTGGCCCATCCTGGACGAGGCCATCCAGTGCTACCACGGCGACCTCGAGTATCGCGACATGCTCGGTTGCCTGTACGAGTTTTGCCAGGGCGAGATCGACGCCGAGGTTGCCGAGAAGCTTGCGCTGCGCCTTAAGTTCGATGCCGAGAACGGTAAGGGCAGCTATCTCAAGGCCCGTTCGAGCGAGATTTGCGAAATGCTTGTTAAACGTTTTGGCCTTGATCTCTCCAAAAAGAAGAAGCGTGCTAGCGTTAAAAAATCTGACGACGCCGAAGACGAGGAGTAACAGATTATGGCGCACGATGTAGTCCTGATTCCCGGTGACGGTATCGGTCCCGAGATTACGCAGGCCATGCGCCGCGTGGTCGAGGCCACCGGTGTCCAGATCAACTGGAACGTCCAGGAGGCCGGTGCCGGCGTCATGGACGAGTTTGGCACGCCGCTGCCCCAGCACGTCCTCGATGCGGTCGAGCAGACCAAGGTTGCCATCAAGGGCCCCATCACCACGCCGGTCGGCACGGGCTTCCGCAGCGTTAACGTCGCCCTGCGCAAGCACTTCGACCTGTACGCCTGCGTGCGCCCCTGCCTGTCGCAGCCGGGCGACGGCTCGCGCTTCCGCGACGTCGACCTGGTCATCGTGCGCGAGAACACCGAGGACCTCTACGCCGGCATCGAGTTCGATGAGGGCGCTGCCGAGGTCGAGGAGCTCTCGCAGCTTGTCGAGCGTTCGGGCCAAAAGACCTTCGCCGCCGATTCCGCGATCTCGATCAAGCCGATCTCCATCGCCAAGAGCCGCCGCATTGTGGAGTATGCCTTTGAGTATGCCCGCCGCTGCGGCCGCAAAAAGGTGACGGCCGTGCATAAGGCCAACATCATGAAGGCGACCGACGGCCTGTTCCTGCGCGTAGCGCGCGAGGTGGCCTCCAACTATCCCGATATCGAGTTCAACGACAAGATCGTCGACGCCACCTGCATGGGCCTGGTCCAAAACCCCAATGACTTCGATGTCCTGGTGCTGCCCAACCTGTACGGCGACATCGTGAGCGACCTGTGCGCCGGCCTGGTGGGCGGTCTGGGCATGGCCCCCGGCTCCAACATCGGTGCCGACTGCGCAATCTTTGAGGCTACGCACGGCTCCGCGCCCGATATCGCCGGTCAGGATATCGCCAACCCCACGGCCGAGATCCTATCTGCTGCGATGATGCTCGATCACCTGGGCGAGAACGACGCGGCCAATCGTATTCGCGCCGCCGTTTCTGCCACGCTCGACGAGGGTGAGCAGGTTACCGGCGACGTTCGTCGTGCCCAGACCGGCTCCGTTGAGGGCGCTGTGGGCACGCAGGCCTTTGCCGATGCCGTTATCGCGCACCTGGCCTAAGGCATGCAGACTGCAAACGCCTAAATAGTACTTAAGTGTTTGCGTATAACCTGAGAATCAATACGCCCGGCGCTTTGTCGGGCGTATTCTATTGCGGACTATGTTTCCTAACAAGGAGTAACTGATATGGGTCTGATTCAAAAGAAGGACGAGAAGGACGAGATCGACGGCATCCAGATCATCGAGCGCGGCGAAGGCCCCGATGGTGATGAGGAGGAGAAGATCGATCTGGTCGCCGGTACGTCTGCCGAACATATTGCCGCCGGTACGACGGCCGAGGAGGACGCTCGCCTGGAGGCAAAGATCGCCGCGGACGCCGCCGACGAGAACCTCATGCCCGAGGAGCAGGACGAGGACGACGATATCCTGGGTTCCGACGAAGACGACCGCGCATCCAAGCACAAGAAGACGATGATTGCCGCCTTTGTGGTTGCAGTCGTGATTGCTGCCGTGATTGGCTTCTTTATTGGCAATGGTGGTTTTGGCGGCAAGGGTGTCGGCTCGGCGACCCTCACCGAGGACCAGCTCGATTCGACCGTGGCAAGCTACAGCTACAACGGCAAGAAGAGCGACATCACCGCGCGCGAGGCCATTGAGAGCCAGTACAGCCTCGACACCGTCAAGGATGGCGATGGCAACTACACCGCTCCCTCTGCCGACGTCATCCTGTCCTACGTGCGCAACAAGATCCTGCTCGACGCTGCCGAGGACGAGGGCATCACCGTCTCTTCTAAGGAGATGAAGAAGTACGCCGAGGATTCCATCGGCACTTCGGACTACAAGACCATGGCCACGCAGTATGGCGTGTCCAAGGACCAGGCCAAGCAGATCGTCCGTCAGTCCGCGACGCTGCAGAAGCTCTACAAGAAGAAGGTGGGCGATAGCTCCGCAAGCATGCCGACCGCCCCGACCGAGCCTGCTGACGGCAACGAGGAGACCGCGAGCAAGGACTACGCCGATTACATCATCAAACTTGCCGGCGACGAGTGGGATAGCGAAAAGGGCACCTGGAAGGACGCCGATAGCACCTACGCTAAGGCCTTCGCTGACGATGCCTTTACGGCTGATAGCGCTACCTACAAGCAGGCCATGACCGCCTATTACACCGCCTACCAGCAGTACTCTTCGCAGGCTTCGAGCGCCAGCTCCAAGTGGACCGAGTATGCTAACGGCCTGTATGCCAAGGCCAACATCAGCATCTATGGTCTGTTTGCATAAAGATCTGTCTGAGCCGCCGAGCGCGTAACCGAAATATCTGAATAAGCCCGCTAGAACGGATGTTGTTCTAGCGGGCTATTTGCGTTTAGGCGCTGGTGGCTAAATTATGCCTATCAATCTTTAAGTCCAAAAAGGTTATCGGCTTCATCGTCAGGCATATATTCCAGTACATCGCCCGGTTGGCAGTCGAGTGCCCGGCATATCGCGTCAAGAGTTGAAAAACGTATGGCAGAAACCTTGCCCGTCTTAATGCGTGACATATTGACCTGGGAGATGCCCACGCGTCCCGCAAGCTCTTTGGATGAGATCTTGCGTTCGGCGAGCATGCGGTCAAGCCGCAGAATAATCATGGATTCCCCCTAGAGCAACTCGTCATCTTGTTTTTGCAGGATATACCCGTAGCGGAAGATGCTGGCAATCAGGCAAATAATCAGGCCCGCAAAGAGCATGGAGGGCTCGAATAACTGGCCGGCGAACGCATCCGTAAAGCTGCCGCCAAATCCTGAGAGTATCATTCCCGTGATTACGGCACCAAGAAGCCTCACGGCAACGCCGCCGATAAGGAATAAATGTCCTACTCGACGAAGTGTCTGGTTACATTCAAGGTCAAAGGGCCTGCCTTCCTTTTCAATGTTTAAGAAAAGCCTGCGTACGCTTAGCGCGATGGTAAGCGCGAGGCATGTCATCAAGAGGCTCCCTATGGCAGTGTGACCATCGTGTGCGACGAGCATAAGTGGGGTCTGCGCATCGGTACCGACGATAGCCAGGCACGGCCCTTCGCCGCCTTGAAGTTCTACGGATTGGAGACACGACCCTTGGGAGAGGCTAGGCAATACGAGTAGAAGGTCAATCGCAATGACTGCGAGAAGTCCCAGAGCGAGCGCCACGGTGGTGCAGATTGTGGCCCATTTGCAGATGCGAGTGAGCTTCCTCAGATCGGCTATTGCCTGTTCACGGTCGATGGCTTCATTCGATTTGGATACGTTCCAGCGGATCATAGCTCCTCCAACCAATGTCTTGGATGATACTTGTATCTTATATCATATTTAATGATAAACGATAAACAATTACAGATTAGAGTAAGTAATGTTTGTGAGACGAATAGCGAGAGCTATGGCTCATTTTGGGTGTCGGAGTTTGGCGCGCGGGGGATGAGGACAAATGTCAAAACTTCCCTTGATCGCGCAAGCGCTCCATTGTGTTTCCCTAATTCATCTGGGAAAACGACTGCAAACGATTGCAATTGACCGGTGAACGGTCGAAAACTACCGTTCACCGATAATCTCAAAACTGGTTCTAACTGGTATTAAGTCAAAAAGACCAATTCACATATCTTCACAATGACCTGCAATTTTTCTTTACGCTATTTTTAGCCGCCCTGCGTTGTTTAGACACAGGAAAAGTTTCGATCTTTTGCCAAAGCATTTCGAAACGGTTTCAAAACCGCAGGTAGAAGTGTTAACGGGCGGTAAACGGTCGAAATATCACCGTGAGCGGTGCAAAAACGTTTTACCGTATGAATCAACGAAAGCGACCTCTTCTGGGGTGATATAGTGACAACAACACATCACGTGGTTACTACCAGTTTAGAAACCACTGGTCTTCAAAGAACGCTTTCTAAGAAGCTTTAAGGGCGAGTGCCCGCTGGCTTCCGAAAATCATCGGACTCAGATCGTACACACCTTCGGAAGGGAAATTTGAATGGTTGGCTTTATTCTTACCGGTCATGGACAGTTCGCACCCGGCCTTGCAAGCGCTATCGCTATGGTTGCCGGCGACCAGCCTGCTTTTACCGTCGTTCCTTTTGAGGGCGACCAGGCCGCATCCTACGGTGAGGATCTCCGCGCCGCTATTACCGCCATGCGCGAGGAGTGCGATGGCGTGCTTGTCTTTACCGACCTGCTTGGCGGCACCCCGTTCAACCAGTCGATGATGATTGCCCAGGATGTCGACAACGTCGAGGTTCTGACTGGCACCAACCTTCCCATGGTTATTGAGCTTCTGTTCCTCCGCGGCAATGCCACGCTCGCCGAGCTTGGCGAGCAGGCCGTGACCGTTGGCCAGACGGGCATCACCGCCCAGACGGTCGCATCCGTTGCCGGCTCCGAGGAAGAGGATATCTTCGGCGACGAGGACGGCATCTAATGGCCGATTTCGGAGCCAACGTCCTGAGCTCCTCGGTCGCCCTTTTAGGCCTGCTTGTCATCATGGGCTTGATTTACACCATCTGGTCGCAAATCAACATGAAGAAGAAGCAGAAGTACTTCAAGGAGCTGCACACCGAGCTCAAGCCGGGTCAGGAGGTTCTTTTCGCCGGCGGTATCTACGGAACCGTCAAAGGCATCGAAGGCGAGAAGGTCCAGATCAAAGTCCGATCCGGAGCCGTCGTAGATGTTTCGCGTTACGCGATTCAGGAGATCAAGTAACTGTCGTCAGCAAATATCGAAAGGAAGCTGATCAACATGGCAGAACCCAACATTCTTCTTACCCGCATCGATAACCGACTGGTTCATGGTCAGGTTGCCACCCAGTGGAACTCCACTCTGGGCTCCAACCTCATCCTCGTCGCCAACGACGACGTGGCGTCCAACACCATGCGCCAGAACCTCATGAAGATGGCCGCTCCCGCCGGCGTCGCTACGCGTTTCTTCTCCCTGCAGAAGACCATCGACGTCATTGGCAAGGCGAGCCCGCGCCAGAAGATCTTCATCGTGGCCGAAACACCGGAAGACGTGCTCACGCTCGTCAAGGGCGGTGTGCCTATAAAGAAGGTAAACATCGGCAACATGCACATGTCGGAAGGAAAGCGCCAAGTCGCCACCTCCGTCGCAGTTAACGACGAGGATGTCGCTGCGTTTAAAGAGCTGCAGGAATTGGGGGTGGAGTTGGAGATCAGGCGCGTTCCGAGCACGCCTGTTGAGGACACGAGCAAGCTCTTCTCGTAATCCTCGTGATCCACGTTGTCAGGAGTGAAACCCTGACGTTCTGTACGTGATATCCAAAGTGCGTACATACATTTTGAAAGGAGGAGCAAGATGGAATACTCGATCATCCAGATCGCTCTGGTCTTCGTTGTTACGTTCATCGCGGCAATCGACCAGTTTGACTTCCTCGAGTCTCTCTATCAGCCCATCGTCACCGGCGCCGTCATCGGTCTTATCCTTGGCGACCTCAACACCGGTCTTCTCGTGGGTGGTACCTATCAGCTCATGACGATCGGCAACATGCCGATCGGAGGCGCTCAGCCGCCTAACGCCGTCATCGGCGGCATCATGGCAGCCATTCTCGCTATCGCCACGGGCCTCGAGCCCAACGCGGCAGTCGGCCTCGCCATTCCGTTCGCTCTGCTTGGCCAGCTTGGCGTTACCCTGGTCTTCACGCTTATGTCCCCGCTTATGTCCACGGCCGATAACATGGCTCACAACGCGGACACCAAGGGCATCGAGCGCCTGAACTACTTCGCCATGGCTCTGCTCGGCCTGATCTTCGCTGTCGTCGTCACCCTGTTCTTCATCGCTGGCGCTACCATCGGTCAGACCATCGCTTCTGCCATCCCGACTTGGCTGCAGACCGGTCTGTCCGCTGCAGGCGGCATGATGCGCTTCGTCGGCTTCGCCGTCCTGCTCAAGGTTATGATGAACCGCGATATGTGGGGCTTCTTCCTCATGGGCTTCGGCCTCGCGCTCATCACCGTTGCCAACGATTCGCTGGCAACCCCTGCTCTGCTCATCCTCGCTCTCATCGGCTTCGGCATCGCTTTCTGGGACTTCCAGCAGCAGACCGAGCTGAAGGGTGCAGCTGTTTCTGACGGAGGTGACTTCGAAGATGGCATCTAATGAGTATGTGATCCCGGAGCACTACGAGGATCTCACTCCTGCTCCGCAGCTCGACCAGAAGACCCTCAACAAGATGGCTTGGCGCTCCTGCTTCCTGCAGGCATCGTTCAACTACGAGCGCATGCAGGCCGCTGGCTGGCTTTACTCCATCATCCCCGGTCTGGAGAAGATCCACACCAACAAGAACGACCTCGCGGCTTCCATGAGCCATAACCTGGAGTTCTTCAACACCCATCCGTTCCTCGTCACCTTTGTTATGGGCATCGTGCTTTCGCTCGAGCAGAACAAGGTTGACATCCCCACGATCCGCGCCGTCCGCGTCGCCGCAATGGGCCCGCTCGGTGGTATCGGTGACGCCCTGTTCTGGCTGACGCTCGTGCCTATCACGGCCGGCATCACCTCCAACATGGCCATCAACGGCAACGCCGCTGCGCCGATCATCTTCCTGGTGATCTTCAACGCCGTCCAGTTCGCTCTGCGCTTCTGGCTCATGAACTGGTCCTACAAGCTTGGCACCAGCGCTATTGATGCTCTGACCGCCAACATGCAGGCCTTCACGCGTGCCGCTTCCATCATGGGCGTCTTCGTCGTCGGTTGCCTGGTCGTCACCATGGGTGGCACCCAGATCAACCTCCAGATCCCCAACGGCACCACCCGTGGCCTCTCCGCCACTACCGTGATCGTCTCCGAGAAGGAGGCCGAGAACTTCACCGGTATGGAGGGCATCGATACCGAGACCGCTGAGGCCGGTACCATCGCCATGACTAATGAGGACGGCGACGCCCTCACCGCCACCGATGCCGACGGCAACCCTGTCGAGTGCGGCGTCACCGATCTGGGCAACGGCATGGAGTCCGTTACCTACGGCACCGTTACCGAGGATCCGGTCAACTTCTCTGTTGCCGACACCCTCAACACCATCGTCCCGAAGCTCGTCCCGCTTATGCTTACGCTTCTGCTTTACTACATGTTCGCTAAGCACAGCTGGACCCCGACCAAGGGCATTCTCCTGCTCTTCGTCCTTGGCATCCTGGGCGCTGGCCCGCTTGGTCTCTGGCCGAGCATCTGGTAAGGCTCTAGCTTGAGGGGTGTGTCCCTACGCGGCTCACACCCCGACCCCTTAAGCCATGTGTATGTTAAAAGCCGCGTGCTCGAAAGAGCGCGCGGCTTTTGTTTTCTTGATGATTCGGGTGTGGCAGACAGATAATGCATAACACCCTAGGTAGTTAGCCGAATTCGAGCAAAAGGGAGGATAGGATGGCGATCGGAGCGCGTAAGCAACCGCTGTACGATCAGCTGGTCGATATTCTGACCGAAAAGATTGACCATGAATATCGCGCCGGTGACATGATTCCTTCCGAGCGCGAACTTTCGGAGCGCTATGGTCTCTCGCGCACTACGGTACGCCTGGCTCTGCAGGAACTGGAGCGTTTAGGACTGGTGGTTCGGCAGCACGGTCGCGGTACCTTTGTGACCGACCGTTCGGCAAAAGCAACCAATCTTATGCAGTCCTACAGCTTTACCGAGCAGATGCGCGCGATGGGTCGCGACCCCGAGACCACGATTCTCGAGTTTTGCGAGATGGAGGCCGATAAGAATCTGGCCGAGCATATGGGATTGCGTATCGGTGATCGCATTTTTAAGCTTAAGCGCCTTCGTTCTGCCGACAACATGCCCATGATGGTCGAACGCAGCTATTTACCAGTTCGTCAATTTCTGTCCCTAAAGCGACCGCTGCTGGAGCGTAAGCCGCTTTACGATGTGATTGAGCAAGACTTTCAGCAAAAGATACGCGTGGCCGAAGAGGAGTTCTATGCGAGCATAGCCCGTCCCACCGACGCTCACCTTTTGGGAATTGTCGAGGGCTCGCCTGTGCTCGATTTGGTCAGGACTACGTATAACGAGTCAAACGAGGTTGTGGAGTACACACTCTCGGTTGCTCGTGCCGATCAGTTTAAATACAAGGTTTACCACCAGCGTAGCGACTAGTGTTCGCATCGTTTCCATATGATGATTCTTTGCATTTAACTGGTTACTACCAGATAACCAACCGAAGTGTATAATTGCACGTCAGAGGATTACTTCTAGAGAGAGGTATTAGAAATGTTCGAGAAGAGTGTCGAGGAGCTCACCGAGCTCGGCGCCCAGATCACCACGGCCGAGATTGCTCAGCAGCCCGAGCTTTGGCGTGATACGCTCAACATCTATCGCGAGAACAAGGAGGCCATCGAGGCCTTCCTGGCCGAGGCTCGCGCTATGGGCGAGGGTCGTCTGTCCGTTGTCTTCACCGGTGCCGGTACGTCCGACTACGTTGGCGATACCTGCGCCCCGTACCTGCGTCACGCTGGCAACACTGATCTCTACGACTTTAAGCCCATCGCCACGACCGACATCGTGAGCGCCCCGCGCGACTTCCTGCGTGCCGAGGATCCCACGCTCGTGGTTTCCTTTGCCCGCTCTGGCAACAGCCCCGAGAGCCTTGCCGCCGTTGCCGTTGCCAAGGAGCTCGTCCACAACGTCAAGTTCCTCAACATCACCTGCGCTCCCGAGGGCAAGCTCGCCGTCGAGTCTGCCGATGATCCCAACGCGCTGACGCTGCTCATTCCGCGCGCCAACGACAAGGGCTTCGCCATGACCGGTTCTTATTCCTGCATGACCCTGCTCTCCACCCTTATTTTTGACACTGCCTCTGACGAGCAGAAGGCCGAGTGGGTCGAGACCATCGCCAAGATGGGCGAGGAGGTCATCTCCCGTGAGCCCGAGATCGCCGATTACCTGGCTGGCGACTTCAACCGCGTGACCTACTTGGGTTCTGGCTCCTTCGGTGGCCTTGCCCAGGAGAGCCAGCTCAAGATCCTTGAGCTCGCTCACGGTCTGGTCGCTACTTCCTACGACACCTCCATGGGCTATCGTCACGGACCTAAGTCCTTCGTCGACGATAAGACGCTCGTCTTCGTGTTCGTCAACAACGACGCCTACACCCGTCAGTACGACATCGACATCCTCAACGAGATCGGTGGCGACGAAATCGCTCAGCACACCATCGCCGTTCAGCAGGAAGGTGCCACCGTCTATGAGGGTGAGTCCTTCACCTTTAAGGGCTACGAGGCACTTCCCGAGGGCTACCTTGCTCTGCCGTTCGTGATGTTTGCCCAGGCTATCAGCCTGCTCAACTCCGTGCGCGTGGGCAACACGCCCGACACGCCGAGCCCCACTGGCACGGTCAACCGCGTGGTTAAGGGCGTGACGATTCACCCCTTCACCGCTTAATCGCGTCCCCCTGTAAGGGCGCCCGTCCGCTCATAACGGCGGGCGGGCGCTTTTTGTTTTACGTGAGCTGGGTATAAGCATCACCACAGTCAACTGCTTTAGAAGCGAGGAGTGCATATGAGCACGTACGCAATTAAGGCTGACAAGTTCTTCTTGCCGGCAGGCCCGCAACTGGGCGGCTATCTTATGGTCGAGGATGGCGTCTTTGGCGCCTGGCAGGCCGACGAGCCCTCTTGCGAGATTAAGGACTACACGGGATCGTGGATCGCACCGGGTATGGTCGATACTCACATCCATGGCTTCTACAACCACTCAACTACCGATAACGATCCCGAGGGCATCGATATCAGCTCGACCGAGCTCGCCCGTCGCGGTACCACCAGCTGGCTGCCCACGACGTTCACCGATGGCGTCGAGCAGATCAAGGACGCCTGCGCCGCCATCGCTCAGGCGGACGAGGGTCGCGGCCCCGACTTCTGCGGTGCCCGCATTCAGGGCATCTACCTGGAAGGCCCCTTCTTTACCATGAAGCACGTGGGTGCGCAGAACCCCGCTTACCTGATCGATCCCTCCGAGGAGGTCTTCGATCAGTGGCAGGAGGCTGCGGGTGGTCGCATCGTTAAGAGCGCCATGGCGGCCGAGCGCGACGGTGCCGCTGCTTATGCGGCTGCTCTGAATGCCAAGGGTGTGGTGACCAGCATCGGTCACTCCGACGCCACCTACGATGAGTGCATCGCCGCCATCAACGCCGGTGCCAGCTGCTTTACGCATACCTATAACGGTCAGCGCGGGCTGCATCACCGTGAGCCCGGTGTCGTGGGCGCTGCCATGTCCACGCCCGAGACCTACGCCGAGATCATCTGTGACGGCAAGCACGTTAACCCTGCCGCCATCAAGGCGCTGCTGCAGGCAAAGGGCTGGCAACACACGGTGCTCATCACTGACTGCCTGGGTTGCGGCGGCATGCCCGAGGGCAGCTACACCAGTGGTGGCATGGACGTCATCATGAAGGACAACCTGTGCTGGCTCGCCGACGGCAAGAGCATTGCCGGCTCGGTGCTCACGCTTGCCCAGGGCGTCAAGAACATCGTTGACTGGGGCATCGCCAGCGCCGATATCGCCATTCGCATGGCAACCGAGGTGCCGGCACGCTCCGCGCACATCGAGGATAAGTGCGGCAGCATCATGCCGGGTCGCGACGCCGACTTTGTCGTGTTCGACCATGAGCTTACCCTCGTCGAGACGTATGTTGGCGGCCAGAGCGTCGGCAACGCCTTTACCGAGTAACGATAGAAAAAGACGGCGGGCCCGAATCTGCTCGGACCCGCCGTATGGGTTAAACGCTCAAAAGCACCTTCACAGTTACAGCTTGTTAGCGATCTTCTTTGCCGTGCGCTTGACGCCGGCCACCAGGCCTCCTGCAGGATGCTCCTTCTCGTATGCTAGGCGCTTCTCGCGCTTGGCGTACTCTTCGACGATGATGTCGCCATACTCGTCTTCGATCTTGTCGAAGAAGTCGACGGCGCCCTTAATTTCCTCAGCGGTCGGGTGTCCCTTTTGGACACCGCCGGTGAGTTTGAACGGCCCCCACGTATCAAAGCCGGGGCAGCCGTAGGCACCCATAAAGATGGCCTGCCTCATGCGGCAGATGCCATCGATATCCTTGCCGTACCACTTGTTTTTGCCACCGTAGGTCATAAGGCCAAACACCTTGTCCTGCGGCTGCAGCACGTTCGTGAGCACGCGTGCCATGTCCTTGTCGATCTCGGAGTAATAGATGCCCGTGGCGACACCGATCAGATGATATTCGTGCAGGTTGGGATACTCGTTTTTACCGAGCGTCTTCACATCGAGGGTATCGATCTCGGGGTGTGCCTCGACGATGGCGTCCACGAGCTTTTTCGTATTGCCGTGATGGCGCGAGGCGTAGAGGATGATGGTTCGCATAAGAAGGCCTTTCAGCTGTAATTGCATCAATGTCTATATGGTACCCCGTTGCATGGCTGGGATACCGGACGCATCGATGAACGTGCGGGTTTGTCCTTTGGTCAGGGCCGAGACGGGTTCTTGCGAGCAAAAAGCAGTTGTTCGAAAGGATGGGCAATGGAATACGCTCTCTCCAACGATTCGATTTCTATTAAGGTGTCCACGGCTGGTGGTTCGTTTACCTCGATTGAGGCTGGAGGTCGCGAGTACTTGTGGCAGGGCGATCCCGCCGTGTGGTCCGGCCAAGCACCGATTTGCTTCCCGATTTGCGGAGGCTTGCGCGATAACAGCGCCATGACGTTTGCCGGGCACCATGTAAAGCTCGCTCGCCATGGGTTTGCGCGCAAGCAAGAGTGGAAGCTGCTGAGCCAGAGCGAAAACGAGCTGGTGATGTGCCTGGCTTCGGAGGATAACGCCGCGCTGCTGAGCGATTATCCGTATCCGTTTAAGCTTGTCGCCCGCTATACGCTCGAGGACGCCGCCGTGCGCGTTTCCTACGAGGTCACCAACGAGGGCACCGAGGACATGCCGTTCTTTATTGGCGGTCATCCCGGCTTTAGGTGCCCGCTCGATGAGGGCGAGGCCTATACGGACTACGAGTTGCGCTTTGAGAAAGACGAGGCTGCGGAGCTCTGCACCGCCGTTCCCTCGACTGGATTGATTGACGTGGCAAACCGCTCCAAGAACCCCATGGTGGGAAAGACGCTGCCCCTGTCGCACGAGCTCTTCGATTTTGCGGAGACCATCTTTGACGTGCTCGAGAGCCGTCAGGTCACGCTTTCCAAAAAGGGCGAGGACAAGGGCGTTCGCCTGAGCTTTGAGGGCTTCCCGTACCTCATTGTGTGGAGCAAGCCCGAGGGTGATTTTGTGGCGGTTGAGCCTTGGGGCGGTCTTTCGACCTGCTCCGATGAGGACGACGTGCTTGAGCATAAGCGCGGCTGCCTTGTCGCCAAGCCCAAGGAGACCGTCGTTCGCTCGTTCACGATTGAGATTCTGTAATTCCGTTTTGTCGACTCGTATCGCGAGGCACAAGGAGCCTGCGAGATAAGGAGCTAAAAATGATCCTCACCGTTACGATGAACCCGTCTGTCGATACGCGCTATCAGCTCGATGAGCTCATTATCGACGACGTTAACCGTGTGACGCCCGAAAAGACCGCTGGCGGCAAGGGCCTCAACGTGGCCCGTGTGCTGGGTCAGCTGGGCGACGACGTTGTGGCAACCGGTCTGCTCGGCGGCCACATGGGCGCCTACATGGCTGAGCTCATGGACGCCAACGGTATTAACAACGACTTTGTGCCCATCAAGGGCGAGACTCGCATTTGCCTCAACATCCTCCACGCCGGCAACCAGACCGAGCTGCTCGAGAGTGGCCCGACAATTGCCCCCGAGGAACTCGATGCCTTTACCGCCAAGTTTACTGAGCTTGCAGGTAAGGCCGACGTTGTCACCATTTCGGGTTCTCTGCCCCGCGGTGTCGAGGCAGACTACTATGCCAAGATCACGGGCATTGCCGAGAACGCCGGCGCCAAGGTGCTGCTCGATACCTCGGGTGCTTCGCTCGAGGCCGCCCTTAAGTCCGATATTAAGCCCGAGCTGGTCAAGCCTAACCTGACCGAGATCAACGGCCTTCTGGGCACGAGCTTTACCACCGACGATGTGGACGAGCTACGCGCCGCGCTCGCCTCTGATGCCCGCTTCTCCGATATCCCCTGGGTCGTCGTGTCCATGGGCGCTGCCGGCTCCGTTGGCTTCCACAATGGTCGTGCGTTCCGCGCAAAGACGCCTGATATCCCTGCCGTTAACGCAACAGGCTCTGGTGACTCCACTATCGCAGGCTTCGCGCATGCCATCGCTGCTGGCGCAGACGACGAGGTGGTGCTGCGTACCGCCAACACTTGCGGCAAGCTCAACGCCATGGATCCTATGACCGGCCATCTGGTCATGGACCGTTGGGACGAGGTCTACAACGGCGTTGTCGTGACCGAGCTGTAAGAGCTTGGGTGACGGACCCGGCATCGTTTGCTTGTGGTTGGAGTCGACGACAAGTGCGGTAGCATTATGCCGGGGCGCGACGCCGACCCTGTCGTGTTCAATCCCGACCTTACCCTGGTCGAGACGTATGTGGGCGGCAACAGCGGCGGTAACGCTTTTATCGCGTAGCCGCCAAAGAAACGATCCGAGAGGGGATTTAGATGATTTACGGTGCATTGGGCGATATCGAGGAGTACCGCGGAATGCTCAAGGGCCTCGACGTGCTGATCGACTGGCTCGAGGAGAACGATCCGGCGCAGCTCGAGGTCGGCAGCCATCCGATTCTGGGCGACAAGGTCTTTGCGAACGTCATGGCTCCCACGACGCGTCCCGAGGCCGAGGCTCACTATGAGACGCATCAGCGCTATCACGACCTGCAAATCGATGTCGAGGGTCGCGAGGCCTTTAAGGTTGCCACGGGCAGCCTGACGCTGGTTCAGGAGTTTGACGAGAAGGACGACTACGATCTGGTCGATTCCGACGCTTCGATCGCCGGCGATCTTGCTGACGATAAGTTTGCGCTGTTCGTTGCCGGCGAGCCTCATATGCCCACGCTCGAGTTCCCGGGCGATGGCGCGCAGCCGGTCAAGAAGATCTGCTTTAAGCTACTTGCAGATGCTTACTGGGAGGAGTAACGCGCTGCTCGGCTGAGCTGTTCGTGTTGTGAGCGTTTTCCTTTGGAGGAGCGCGCTTAGGCCCCGCTGATCGCGGTTCCTTTGGGGATTGCGGCTGGCGGGGCTTTTTGTTGTTTGAGCTGGATTCATTGGAGGGCCAAATTAAGCTGAACGACGCAGTTATTGAGACACAATTGATGCTAAATGGATAGAAGAATAATTAAAATAGCTGTGGATACGAGAAATAGCTAATTGATGGGAGCTCTTTATGGGACTCAGCACAACCGCTTTAATTCCTAGGCGCGCTTTCTTGGCGTTGGGGCTCGCAGCTGGCTCTGCTTGCCTTACCGCTTGCTCCGGGAAGGGGAGCTATGATGATGGTTACGCTGCGGGCTATGCTGCTGCTCAGGCGGATGCTGATAAAAATAAGAAAAAGGGTAGCGCCGGCGGGAGTAGCGATACTTCCACATCAGGTATCGAGTACACCATCACGGGAGCGACGCGTGGCACGGAACGGCTTGATCACAGCAAGCCACTTTTGATTTTGAATGTGACTGCTAAAAATGTGTCGGATGATCTGAAGAATGCAACCTTTACTGGGCTTGAAATAGATACTTTTCAGGATGGAAAGGGCCTTGAGTCGAGTATGGTGGCGGAAGGCCTTGACCTTCCTGAATCGCGCCAAATTAAACCTGGCGCTGAGTTAGAGGGTTGGCTTGCTTACGAGTTGATTGACGAAACAACCCCAGTAGAATGTGAAGCTGGCTATCAAGCAGCATCCGCTGGAGATAGCAATCCCTTTTTTGGTTTGACTAATCCGCAGACAATCGATTTGAGCACCCTTTAATCCATGCTCATAGTATAAAAGCTGTCGTGATTCCCCGGGGAAACGCGCTTGAGCCTCGTTGATCGTGTTTTCCCGTTTGGGAGGCAGCGGTTGGCGGGGCTTTATTGTTGAGCAGGGGGTGTCTTGCGGTGTAGCGATTGGATTGGCGGGCGCGCGCTCAAAATCGGCAACAAAAAAGCCGCCCGAAGGCGGCTATCTTGTGCAATGGAGCCAGCGACCGGGCTCGAACCGGTGACCCCCGCTTTACGAGAGCGGTGCTCTACCAACTGAGCTACGCTGGCGGCCATGTGGTGACGCAACTGAGGCGCCAACGGCTGTCTATGATACGGGACATCGCACATCCGCGCAAGGGTTCTGACGCCTTTTCTCACTTTAAATGCACTAATATTGGAGACGTGACGTCTACGGCGTTCATTTGGCGCTCGACCTGCTGTTGAGTTGGTGGCCGACGTCCCGCTCATATGGGTCTCAAACAGAATGGGGCAGCCATGTCTCAACCCAAGATCCTTCTCACGCGTATCGATGACCGTTTTATTTACGGGCAAGACGTTGAGCTGTGGAACGAGGCCGTGGGTTCCAACCTCGTCCTAATCGTCAACGACGAGATTGCGGCGGATTCGCGCCAATGGGCCCCTATGAGAGTGGCGGCGCCAGAAGGCGTTTGGACGCGGTTCTTTTCGGTGCAAAGGACCATCGACATCATTCATACCGCAACGCCGCGTCAATGGATTCTGATTATGGTGGCCTCACCCGCCGATGCGCTTGCGCTGGTTAAGGGTGGTGTGCCGATCACAAAGATCAACATTGGCCATATGCAGGCAGGGGAGGGCAAGCGTCCCGCAACGCCCGCAGTCGCCATAGACGATGCAGACGTCGCTGCTCTCAGAGAGCTGCAAGCGCTCGGCATAGAACTAGAAATTCGCCACCTCCCCAGCTCCAACCCCGACCCCATCCAACTAGTCATTTAAGAACGTCCCCAATGACTAGGTAGAAAAACGCCCGTCGGCGGTGTGCCGGAGGGCGCTGCTGTGCGATATGTCGCGTTGTGGGCTTAGTGCCTCATAAAGTGGTATTCGATCACATTGCTGTAGGGGTGACCCGGGCCCACAATGCCCTGCGGGAACAGCGGCTGGTGCGGCGTGTCGGGGTACATTTCTGCCTCGAGGGCAAAGCCGGCACCCCAGCCATAGTTGGCATCGTCCTTGGCGTGCTCGTCGCCCAGCCAATTGCCAGTGTAGAGCTGCACGCCCGGGGCGGTGGTGTAGTAGTCCAGCTCGCGGCCGGTCCACATCTCCTCGACATGCAGGGCGCGGCGCAGGTTGCGACCGTACTGATAGTCATCGATGCACAGGCAGTGGTCGTAGCCGCGTGCCTGCTTAATCTGTGGATCATCGGCCTCCATGCCGGGTGCAACGGGGCGCAGCTCGCGGAAGTCAAACGGCGTGCCCTCGACCGGAGCAATCTCGCCGGTGGGGATATTCTGCTCGTTGATGGGCAGGTAGTGGGCAGCGTTAGCAACAAAGAAGTGCTCACAGTCCATGCCGGCGTTATGGCCGGCAAGGTTAAAGTACGTGTGGTTGGTCATGGCCACGTAGGTGGCGCGGTCGCTCTCGCAGCCGTATTCGATACGGAAGCAGCCGGTGCGCGTCACGGTAAACACGGCCGTAAAGGTGCGGTTGCCGGGAAGACCCAGCTCACCGTCCTCAAGCGAGGTGGTCATGCGCACGGCATTGTGGACCTCGTCGAGCTCAACGTCCCACACGCGCTTGTGCAGGCCGTGCTCAAGGTCGCTGTGCAGGTTGTTGACGCCCTCGTTGGCCGGCATATGCCAGTCCGTGCCGGCGATGGTGATCGTGGCACCCGCAGTGCGGTTGGCCACGGGGCCGATGGTCGCGCCAAAGCAGGCGGGGTTGTCAAAGTAATCCTCGAGCTTATCGAAGCCCAGCACCACATCGCGCACGTTGCCGGGGATGTCGGGCACGTCGATGCCCAGCACGGTGGCGCCAAAGTCCATAATGCGAACGCAGATCTCGGGCCCGTTGAGGGTGTAACGATGAACGGGGGTACCGCACGGCGCGGTGCCGAAAAGCTCGGAAGTGATCATTTGGTTCCTAACATCGAGGTATTTCCGACAAACTGTAGCGCGAACAGGCGAGATTATCACTACACCCCACTAAAGCAGGGGGTATTTTTCTCAAAAAAGTGATGATTGAGCTGTACGGGCGTTCATTTTTGACACGCACGGGTCTGATACAATTTGTTCGTTACTGTTTGAATTGACGTGAGCGTGGAACAGCGAGGACTCATCGTGATTAAAGCGGAGCGACAGGATAAGGTTCGGCAGCTGCTCGAAGAGCAGGGCACGGTCTCGGTCAAGGAGATTTCGGATGCGTTAGGTGTCTCGGATATGACGATCCGCCGTGACCTTGAGGAGCTTGCGAGCCTGGGCGAGATCGAGCGCGTGCACGGCGGAGCCCGCAGTGCGCAGGGCCGTCCACACGCTATGCTGCGCCATGAGTATTCGCACAGCGAAAAGCGCACGAAGCATGCCGAGGAAAAGTTGCAGATTGCGCGCCGTTCTGTGGAGCTTATCGAGGAAGGCTCGACCATCTTTTTGGGGACAGGCACCACGGTTGAGCAGATGGCCTCGATGTTGCCGGCGTTTCGTCTGCGCATTGTGACCAATTCGCTTTCGGTGTTTAACCTGCTCGAGGCGCGCGAGGACTGCGACCTGTGCCTCGTGGGCGGTATGTACCGTCGCCGCACTGCCGCTTTTGTGGGGCCAACGGCCGAGGATACCCTGCGTGCGCTGGGCATCGACGCGGCGTTTATCGGTGCCAACGGCATCTTGGACGGTGACGTATCTACGTCCAACATGGACGAGGGCCGTATCCAGCAGCTCGCCTTTAGCAAGGCCGACTCGCGCTATCTGATCGCCGACTCCAGCAAGATCGGCAAGCGCGACTTCTACACCTTCTGCCGCCTGGACAATTTGGACGCCGTGGTGTGCGAGCCGGGTATTGCCGCCGAGGATCGCGCCGCCATCGAGGAACACACGCAGGTCATTTGCTAGCTAGCGCTGCAGGCGATACTTCTGCCCCCTGCCGGCGTGGGGATTATCGCTTCACAATGACACGCAAATGCGCTCGGGCCAAGTACTCAGCTTGTGGGCTAGACCAGGCGGGCGTAGTCCTGTGACTGATGAAAGATGTGGGCGATATAGATTGTTTCGTGCTCAAACTTGTATAGACACACGTAGTTGTTGACGGGAAACGATCGGTAATTACGTGCCGCCAGCTCTTGCATGTGCGAGAGGGGACGTAAAAGCGGCTGCTCGCGAAGCAGGTCAAGCTGATATTCAAACTCAGCGACAAAATTGCCTGCTGCACGCGGATTCTTGAGGATTTGAGCAAGGTATCCGACAATATTCTCGTACTCATATCGCGCGCTTTTGAGGATTACGACGTTATAGGTCATATTTTTCTCGTATCGAAGCCGCGAAAGATTCGTAGTCGCTGTAGTCGCCTTGCGATATTTCGTCTTCTGCCAACATCATACGAGACAACAGTTTTGCCTTGGCGATTTCTTCTTGCATGAGGCGATACTGGTCGCTGCTGATGCAGTGCATGGCCTCGTAGCCGTTCTTAGTTACGGTGACGTCGCGCTCAGACTCAACAAGCGTGGTGAATGCAGCAGTGTCCTTCATATCTCGGACGGGCACACAAGCTGACATGGGTACCTCCTTTGCGTTGGGACACAATTGTACCACGGTATGTTAAAACGTCGGCGTCGTTGGATTATCTCAATCTGTAACAGTTGGGAGTAGAAAACCGGGTTAGATGTTACAGATCGAGATATTCTGCTTCGGGCTACCCGTTTGTCTCGATCTGTAACAGGTAGGGCCGGAATACTCGGTTACGTGTTACAGATCGAGATCTTCAAGTTCGGGCCGCTCAAAACGAAAAAGGCCGCATGCGAACCCGTGGAGGGATTCGCATGCGGCCGACAGGGGGTATGCGGCGGAAACTAGGCCATGAGCAGGCCAGTCTCCGCGACGTTCTTGTACCAGTACGCGCTCGCCTTGGGATAGCGCTTCTGGGTCTCAAAGTCGATGTAGAACAGGCCGTAACGTTTGTTATAGCCGTTGGTCCAGGAGAACTGGTCCTGCAGCGACCATACAAAGTAACCGTCGACGTTTACGCCGCCGTCGATTGCCTTGAGGATCCACGCGAGATGCTGACGCATGTAGTCGATGCGAGGGGCGTCGTCGATAAAGCCGTCCTCGAAGTCGTCCTTATAGCCCATGCCGTTCTCGGTGATGTAGATCTTCTTGTAGTTGGGGTAATCGTTCTTAATGCGGAGCAGCAGGTCGTAGAGGCCCTCGGGATAGATGATCCAGTCCCAATCGGTGGTGGGTACGCCTTCGCGCACGCATGACTCGCCCACGCCCTTGAGGAACCAGCGCGAGGAGCCCTTGTCGCCGGTGCCATTGTGGTTGATGTCGTTTTCGCCCTCGGCGGCACGCAGGAACTGGCACTTGTAGGTGTTGACGCCCAGGCAATCGTTGTAGGGGAGCGCGGCGGTCAGCGCGGCGATGTCCTCGTCGCGGACGTCGAGCTCGCCGCCGGCGATATGGGCCAGCTTGGTCGCAGCCTCCATGGTGTCGGCTGCATAGTGGCCGCGGAAGGTGGCGTCGAGTACCCAGCGGTTGTTGATGACGTCGGCCATGCGAGCTGCCTCGCAGTCGGCGGCGTTGTTGGGGTCGAGGGGATACTTGGGCTCCAGGTTCTGGACAATGCCGATCTCGCCCTCAAAGCCGCCCTCATGGAAGGCGACGACAGCCTTGGCGTGGGCCACCATCATGTTGTGCATGAGCTGGAAGGCCTTGTCCAGGCGATACTTCTCGCCGTGCGGCCAGTTGCCGACGATAAAGCTGCCCTCGGCGGTCGCGGGAATCTCGTTAAACGTGAACCAGTGCTTGACCTCGGTGAACTCGGCAAAGCAGAACTTGGCGTACTCGACAAAGGCATCGATGGTCGTGCGCGTCAAGAAGCCCTCGCCGCCGTCCTGGTAGAAGGCCTCGGGCGTGTCAAAGTGATCGAGCGTGACATAGGGAATAACGCCAGCTTTGTTGCAGGTGGCAAAAAGCTCGTGATAGAAGGCAACACCCTCGGGGTTGATCTCGCCAGTACCGTTGGGGAAGATGCGGCTCCAAGCGATGGAGACACGGATACCGTTGATGCCGAAGCGCTGGCACAGGTCGATATCGACCGGATACTTGTTGTAGAAATCACTTGCGGGGTCGGGGGAGAAGCGACCCTGAGCAGCCAGGAAATCGTCCCAGGGCACTTTGCCCTTGCCGTGCGTGCGGGTCTCGCCCTCAACCTGGTAAGCGGCGGTGGCGCCGCCAAATACAAAGCCGTCGGGGAACTGCATGGGATTGGTCATGAGTCATCCTTTCTGTGGGATGGGAATAGGGAGAGGTGCCCGAACTGGGGATTCGGGCACCAACAGAGGGAGGTAACTAGTCGAGGTTCTCGCGGAGCCACTTGATGGCGCCGGCGGGGTCGCGGGTAAGGTCGATATATTCCTTGCCGCGCGGGGCGAGCAGCTTAATGCCCAGACGATCGGTGTCGGCCTTCATGTCGTTGTAGTAGCTACGGACCTGCGGGGCAAGCACGATAACGTCGTACTGATCCATGATGGCAGTGTGCTGGCCATAGGCGCCTGCGGAGGAAGCGATGTTCTCTCCGGTCTGCGCAGCACCTTCCTTGATGGCGTTGGCAAGCATGGCAGAGGTGCCGGCGCCGGCGCACAGGACGAGGACCTTCAGGCCATCGACATCCTTCTTAGCGGATGCGTCGGCGGCGGGCTCGGGCTGATCGGCGACAGGCTTGCTGTCGGCGGCAGCGGCGGTCGGCTCGACGGAAGCGGTAGCCTGCTCGACAGCGGGCGTAGGGGCGTTGGCGGCGATGGTAGCAGCACCATCGGACTCAAGACCCAGCTCGGCGGCGCGCTCGGCCTCCTGGTCGCAGAGCAGCTTATCGTATGCCTTCAAGAACGGCAGGTAGATGATGGCGTCCAGCAAGATGATGATCGCGACAAATACCAGGGCAATAAGCTGGAAGTTCGTGGTGATGAAGATGCCGATGGGGGCAGGGGTAGCCCAAGGCACCACGAAGGAGAAGCCGTTCATGCCCACGTTATCGATAAAGAACTTGGCAACACTTACGTTGACGCAGCCGGCGGCAACAAAGGGGACGAGCATGTAGGGGTTAAGGATCATCGGCGCGCCAAAGAGCAGCGGTTCGTTGACGGCGAAGGCAACAGGAACAATCGAGGCCTTACCGACGGCTTTGAGCTGCTTGGACTTCATAAAGAGAATCAGTAGAAGCGGCACGATGAACGTGGCGCCGGTGCCGCCGAACTCACCTACGAGCGACATGTTAAAGGTGAGGGAATGGGCGGGGTGGCCGCCTGCCAGCAGAACCTGCAGGTTCTCGGCCTGGTTGGCAAGACGGATGGGGTCGATGCCCGGCTGGACGATCGAGGGGCCGTGGACGCCGATGAACCAGAAGAACGCGGTGGCCGCCTGGATAAGGATAAGGCCAGGATAGGTTTCTGCAGCGGTAAAGAGCGGGGAGAGCAGTTTGATAAGCAGCTCGGAGAACGGAACGCCCATGAGGTTGCGCACGACGACATCGATGATGCCGCAGATGATGACGGCGCCGCCAAAGGGGATGATGTCGCGGAAGTTCTGAGCGATGGCGCCCGGGACCTCCTTGGGCAGCTTAATGGTCAGATCGCGCGAGACGCAGAATTTGTAGACCCACACGGTAATGAACGCGGCGATGTAGGCCGAGAACAGACCGCGCGTACCCATGCTGGTGCAATCGAAGACCGAAAGTTCGGAGCCGTTGAACTTGGTGGTGAACTGCGTGACTGCGAGCAGCAGCATGCTGCACTGGGCGGCAACCATGGTGGAGCCGTCGTTGAGCACCTTGCCGGCGGGCATGCGACGGTTCATGGAAGCCGTAAAGTTCTTGGCGGTGGTGCCGGCAACCATGATGCCCATGACGCCCATGGTGAAGTTGTAGAGCTTGTTGCACCAGTCGATGAGCGGCTGGGGCAGCGTAATGCCGACTACGCCGGGAAGCGTGGCGATCAGCAGGAAGATCGAAGAGGTAAGGACAATGGGCATGCACCCAAGGAATCCGTCCTTGATGGCCTGGAGGTAGATGTTCCTCGAGATCTTCTCAAAGAACGGTTGATGCTTTTCGAGCATCTTTACGATGGCGTCCATAGAGCTCCTTTGCTGCTCGATGCGCGATGCATGTGGATGGAACTGGTCGTCGATGGATGGTCAGGACTGCCCGGAAACCTTCCTGTTTAAGGAAGGCATTGCGAAATGACAACGTTGTCATTTCGTTAATGACAACGTAAGACATTTTTGGAAGTGCAACAAGGATTTAGGGGTGAGTGGTCGATATTGTCCGGTAAACGGTTGATTTATCAGTCAGGCAGGTAGTGTATGCTAGAACGCAAAAAATAAGCGATAGAGAACCGAGTGGAGAAGCAGTGGCAACGATGGACAAGAAAAACGTCTCGATGAACGATGTGGCGATTGCCGCGGGTGTTTCTCTCAAGACGGTTTCGCGTGTGATCAACGAGCCCGATAGCGTGCGAGAGTCAACACGCGATAAGGTTCATTCGGCCATGGAGGCGCTCGGGTTTCGAGCCAACTTTGCCGCGCGTTCGCTCAAGTTGGGCCGTTACGGGTGCATCGGCGTCGTGCTGTTCCACTTGTCGGGCGGTGCCGTGGACATGATTGACGGTATCGCCGATGCCGCCGAAGAACGCGGCTTTGCGCTCACGATGATTAAGAAGCGGGCGGGGGAGAAGATGACCCTTGCCGAAGCGGCGCGTAGGATGTCGCAGCTTCCCGTCGACGGCATGATTTTCAACCTGCGCCAGATGGTCGATGACTTTGATACCTTTGAGGCGCCGAAAGACCTCAAGACGGTGATTATCACACCGATGGAACATCCTACCTGCTCCACCGTCAGTGACGACCAAGAGGGCGGCGCGCGCATGGCGTGCGAGTACTTCTTGGATCATGGTCACAAGAACGTGTATTTCGTTTCGGGTAAGAAAGAGTCGCTGTCGAGTCAGTGCCGTATGAAAGGTTGGCGTGCGGCACTCGAGGCGCGTGGCATTGAGCCGCCCGAGCCTCTGCAAGGCGATTGGAATGCGGATAGTGGCTATGCCGCGGGCCTTGTGCTTGCCGATAAGCCCGATTGCACGGCGGTCCTCGCTGCTAACGACTGCATGGCAAACGGCGTGATGATGGCTCTACGTGACAAAGGGCTCAGTGTGCCCGACGACGTGTCCGTGATTGGCTTCGACGATGAGCTCTACAAGACGATTCCCAACTCGATTCTGACGTCGGTGAAGTTTCGCCACCGCGAGCTGGGCATCCGTGCGCTTAACGAGGTCGTCGCAGGTCTGGAAGCCCCGAGCTCCAGAAGCCGTACACTCGTCTCGGGCGTGTTAGTCGAGCGCTCCAGTGTGAAGGATCTGCGGGCATAGACGTGCTCGGCTCGTTCATCTCAATCTGTAACAGCTGGGACCCAAAAACTCGGCTAGATGTTACAGATTAAGATGAACAGGAGGACGGGTGCGGTCTAAACAAAATGGCCCGCGCATCACGCATCGATGCACGGGCCATTTTTTTCTGCGAGCGGCAGGTGGCGTCAGCGTCTTATGCCTCGAGGTTTTCCTCGATCCAGGCGACGGCACCCTTGGGATCCTTAGTGAGGTCGATGTACTGTTTGCCCTTGGGCGACAGCAGCGTGATGCCCAGGCGGTCGGTGTCGGCCTTCATCTCGTTGTAATAGGTGCGAACCTGCGGAGCCAGGACGATGACGTTGTACTGGTCCATGATGGCGTAGTGGCTGCCGTAGGCACCGGCGTTGGCGGTAATGTCGATGCCCAGCTCGTCGGCGCCTTCCTTAAGCGCGTTGGCGAGCAGTGCAGAGGTGCCGGCGCCAGCGCACAGAACCAGAACCCTCAGATCCTTGCCCTTAAGGGCGGACGGAGCTGCGGAGGCCTCAGTGGCAGAAGCGGTCTCGACAACAGGAGCCTCAACGGCGGGGGCGGCAGCGGTCTTGACGGCCTTGGTCTCCTCGGCCTCTTCTTCGGCCAGGGTCTCGGCCTCCTGCTTGCACAGGACGTTGTCGTAGGCCTTGCAGAACGGGTAGTAGATTAAGAAGTCAACGACCAGCAGGACGACAACCAGGACCAGAGAGATCGGCTGGAAGTTGGTGTCGATGAAGGTGCCGATCGGTCCGGGGAGTGCCCACGGCATGGCATAGATAAAGCCGTTCATGCCCAAAAAGTCGATGAAGAACTTACCAATGAGGACGTTGGCCACGGGGGCAAACAGGAACGGGATCAGGAAGTACGGGTTGAGGATGATGGGCGCGGCGAACAGCAGCGGTTCGTTGACGGCGAACATCACGGGTACGACAGAGGCTTTGCCGACGGCCTTGAGCTGCTTGGAGCGCATAAAGAGCAGGAAGATGATCGGGACAATGAACGTGGCGCCGGTGCCGCCGAGTTCGCCGATGTAGTTACCGAAGTTCTCGGTCAGGGCGAGGGCGGGGTGACCGCCGGCCTGCAGCGTGGCGAGGTTGGTGGTGATGTTGCCAAACAGCGCGGCGTTGAGGGCAGGCTTAACGACCGAGGGGCCGTGGATGCCCATGAACCAGAACAGCGGGATCATGAACCAGATGAGGGCGAGGCCGGCGTAGGAATCGGCAGCGGCGAACAGCGGGCTCACCAGCGTGGAGATGACGTTGGCAAACGGGACGGCCAAGCAGGTGCGGCAGATAACGTCGATGACGGCGACAAACAGGATGGAGAAGCTGAAGGCGAAGATGTCGCGGAAGTTCTGGGCGATGGCGCCGGGGACTTCTTTGGGCAGCTTGATGGTGATGTCTCGCTTAATGCAGAAGGCATAGATGTTGACCGTGGCAAATGCGGCGACAAAGGAGCTCAGTAGGCCCTTGGTGCCCATGTTGTCGGTAAAGAACACCGAGACATCGGCGCCGTCGATCTTGGCACTCGTCTGGGTAACGGCCAAGATGAGCATAGCGCACATGGCGGCGACCATGGTGCTCGTGGCGTTGATGGCCTTGCCGGCAGGCATGCGGCGGTTCTTGGAGCCGGTCAGCGCGCTTGCGGTGGTGCCGGCGACCATGATGCCCACGACGCCCATCGTGAAGTTGTAAACCTTGTTGCAGAAGTTCACGACGTCGACGTTCCACCAGTCGGGCAGCGTAAAGCCGCCGACCGTGGCGACAACGCCCGGCAGGGTCGAAATAAGCAGGAAGACAGAAGAAGACAGGATGATGGGCATTGCTGCCAAAAAGCCGTCTTTAATGGCCTGAAGGTAGATGTTCTTAGAGACCTTGTCGAAGTACGGCTGACCTTTCTCCAAGAACTTAACGATCGATTCCATAGTTCACGCTCCTCTTTGCATGAAATCTTAATGGCATGGACGTTGAAAACCTATATGGTCTCCCGCTTGCTAAAAGCCCGGGTGCAGGCGGGGTCGGTCCCAGGGGGAGAGAGGGGAGCGGCTGGGTTTGTATCGCATAGGGCCGCTCCCCTCTCGGGGGAAAGCGAGGCGATGCGCTACTGCGCGTCCGCCATAGTGTCGGCGAGCTCCTTGTACCAGAGTGCCGACTGCTTGATGTAGCGTTTTTGCGTGTCGAAGTCGATGTAGAACAGGCCGTAGCGCTTGTTATAGCCGTTGGCCCACGAGAACTGGTCCTGCAGGCTCCAGATAAAGTAGCCCTGGACGTCGACGCCCTCGGCGCGCGCCCGGAGCACCTTCTCCATGTGCTGGTCGACAAAGTCGATGCGCTCGGGATCGGCGACGATGCCGTTTGCGTCGGGCTCGGGGTCCTTGTGGCCCAGGCCGTTTTCGGTGATATAGATGACGGGGAGGTTGGGATAGGTGGCGCTGATGTGCTTGAGCGTGTCGTAGAGGCCTTGCGGGTAGATGAGCCAATCCCAGTCGGTGGTGGGGATACCCGGCATATCGACCTGCTGCCCGACGCCCTTAAACTTAAAGCACGAGGTGCCCTTGTCTCCGGTGCCGTTAAAGCTGTTGGTGGACTCGCCATCGTAGGCGGCGATAAACGCCGACTGATAGTAGTTGAGGCCGAACATATCGTTGCGGGGCGCCGCCTTGGCGAGCTCCTCCATGTCGCTGTCCTCAACCGTAAGCGTGGCGTTGTTGGCACGCAGAATCTCGTTGATGAGTGAGAGGGTGCGCGCGGAGTAGTGACCCAGGAAGGCGCCGTCCATGATGAAGTCGGTGTAGAAGGCGTTGTACAGGTCGGCGGCGTGCTGGTCGGCGGGCGAGTCTGTGGCAGGATATGCCGGCGTCAGGACGTTGACCATGCCAATGCGTCCGCCCAGGTGCTCGGTCTCGTCAAGATCCTTATACAGGTTGACGGCGCGGGCGTGGGCAACGAGCTCGTTGTGCTGGCTCTGGATGCCGCTCGTCACATCAAAGTGATGGTTGGGCGGGAAGTTGCCTTGGATGTATTGGGAGTGCGAGAGGCTGATGAGCTCGTTGATAGTGAACCAATTCTTGACCTCGCGGAACTCGCGGAAGCAGAACTCGGCATAGCGCACATAGGCGTCGACGGTCTTGCGGTTGAGCCAGTCGCCCTGGTTGAACAGGGCGGCGGGGGAGTCAAAGTGATGCAGGGACACATAGGGCTCGACGCCATACTTTTTGCAGCAGGCGAACAGCTCGTGGTAGTGCTTAACGCCCTCGGCGAGGGGCTCGGCATCGTCGCCGTTGGGGAAGATGCGGGTCCAGGCGATGGACACACGGATGGCGTTGAGTCCATGCTCGGCAGAAAGGCGGATATCCTCCTCGTAGCGGTTGTAGAAATCACTGGCCGGGTCGGGCAAAAAGCGACCCTGGGCGACAAGGTAATCGTCCCACATGGTCTTACCCTTGCCTGCCACCTTCGTGGAACCTTCCGTTTGGTACGCGGCGGTTGCGGCGCCCCAAACAAAGCCCTTCGGCAGCTGCTGTACGCGGTTTAGCAAAGACATATGCATACACCCTCTCGTCTCGCTGTTCGATATTGTGCGTTTGCGCTCAGGAGGCTCCCTGGTTAGCGTTCAGCGGTGAAAAAGCCCGATAAACACTATCTTAAAATGATTAGAACCAAAATGAGCACGTGAACATTTGACAATGAGCACGTTAACATCCGGCTGGGATGTATAGAAACAAAACAACTTCAAACAGCCGCGAACGGTTGTATTTGTTCGGTAAGCGGTTTTGATTGACAGAAGTTTTCATGTTGTGGTATATGGCTCGGGTATCATGAGCACGTTATCGATGCATGTACGATGCGCCATGGGCGCGGGGAATAGTTGGGAAGCAGGTTAGCGTGGAAGGCATGGCTCAGCAGACAAGGAATGGTCATTCGGCGAGCGCGGCAGAGGTTGCGGCGCTCGCTGGCGTGAGCCGCCAGACTGTGTCTCGCGTGGTCAACGGTATGCCCAACGTGACGGAAAAGACGCGCAAGCGTGTGCTGGCCGCCATGGAAGAGCTGGGCTTTCGTCCCAATTTTGCTGGAGCGGCGTTGCGCGGCGGGTCGTATCGTTCTATTGGCCTGTGCATGTACAACATCACACGTGTCGGTAACCTGGCGACGCTCGAGGGTATCATGCAAGCGGCGCGCGAGCACGATTTTGCCGTCACTATGATCGAGATGGGCGGCGACAAGCCCTATACACTTGCCGATGCCTCGCGCCGCATGGTCGAGCGACCCGTCGACGGCATGATTCTCAACATGAACCGCATGGCTCCCGATTTTGAGGAGTTTGTTCCCCAGCCGGGAGTGCGAACGGTCATCCTGTCCATGTATGCGCATCCGCGCTGCACGACGATCGACTCCGACCAGTATGGTTCGTGCGAGCTGTTGACCAATTATCTGCTGGAACATGGTCACTCGAATATGCGGTTTGTGGCGGGTCCGGAAAACTCGATTTCCTCGCGTTTTCGTGAGGCCGGTTGGCGCGATACGCTGGGTCGTGCTCATGTCGATGCCGCTCCGATGCTGCGTGGCGATTGGAGTGCGGACAGTGGGTACGCCATGGGCGAGCGGATTGCGGCCGAGGTGCTTGCCGGCGGGTCGCAGGCGCCGACTGCCGTGCTTGCGGCAAATGACCAGATGGCGCTGGGCGTTATCGCCGCGCTCGAGAACGCGGGCCTGTCCGTGCCCGACGACGTGAGCGTGGTTGGTATCGACGACGCACTCGAGGGACTTGTTCCTCACAATCGACTGACGACGCTGCGATTTGATTTGCGCGGTGTCGGTAAGCTTGCGTTTGAGGCGGCGATTGGAGAGAGCTCGTCTATCGAGGCGATTCATGTGCCGAGTACGCTGGTCGAACGCTCGACTGTTAGGGACATACGGGGTTAGGTCCTACTCCGTTTGTCTCGATTTGTAACAGGTAGACGGTCAAAAGCGGGCTACGTGTTACAGATTTAGATTCTTCGGAAAGAGCAATCCTGTTCGTCTCAATCTGTAACAGCTAGGACCAAAAAACTCGGCTAGATGTTACAGATCGAGACAAACGGCTCCCGACCAGCCCAAAAACAAAAAGACCGGGGGCGGCGCGCCGTGTGACGTGCCGCCCCCGGCTGAGAAATGGGGACAGGTTGTGTGAGCGGGCAACCCCGCCAGCCACTAGTCCAGACGACGGGTCTGCGCCACGTGCTTGTACCAGTAGGCGCTTGCCTTGGGCGTGCGCTTCTGGGTTTCAAAGTCAACGTAAAAGAAGCCATAGCGCTTGTTGTAGCCATTGGTCCAGGAGAACTGATCCTGCAGGCTCCACAGGAAGTAGCCGCCCACGTTGACGCCCACCTCCATGGCCTTGAGCAGCCAGCGCAGGTGCTGCTCGATGTAGTCGATGCGCGGCTGATCGTCCACAAAGCCGTCTTTGTAGGGGTCCTTGTAACCCATGCCGTTTTCGGTGATGAAGATCTGCTTGTAGTTGGGGTAGCGCTGCTTAATGTAGACGAGCAGATCGAACAGGCCCTCGGGATAGATGATCCAGTCCCAGTCGGTGGTGGGGATGCCAGGCTTGTTCACATGCTCGCCAATACCCTTAACGCGCCAGCGGCCGGTGCCCTTCTCGCCCGTACCGTTGTGGTGCAGGTCGTTCTCGCCATCGTAAGCCTTCAAAAAACGGCACTGATAGTTGTTAACGCCCAGGTAGTCGTTGTAGAGCGCGGCCTCGCGCATAATCTCGAGGTCCTCGTCCAGAATCTCGATGGTGCCGCCCGAGACGGCAGCCAGGCGGTTGGCGCACTCCAAGGTGTCAGGCGCGTAGTCGCCGCGGAAAGTGGCGTCGAGCAAGAACTGGTTCTGCAACACGTGCTCGTTATTAGCGGCTTTGATGTCGGCGGGGTCGTTCTCGTTGAGCGGGTACTTAAACTCCAGCGACTGGATGACGCCGATCTTGCCCTTAAAACCGCCGTTGTGGAAGGCCAGTACTGCCTTGGCGTGGGCGAGCATCATGTTGTGCTCGCACTGGAAGGCCTCGGCCAGATGCGCCTTGACGCCACCGGGGAAGGTGCCCTCGATGTAGGTGTTGGAGGCGTCCGCCCAGATCTCGTTAAAGGTGAACCAATAGGTCACCTGGTCGGCGTACTCCTTAAAGCAGAAGGTGGCAAAGTCCACAAAGGCGTCGATGGTCTCGCGGTTGAGGAAGTCGCCCTTCTCAAAGAGGGACAGCGGCGTATCGAAGTGATGCAGCGTGACAAACGGCTCAACGTGGTGCTTGTGACATTCGGCGAAAAGGTCGTGATAGAACTGGACGCCCTCGGGGTTGATCTCGCCGGTCCCGTTGGGAAAGATGCGGCTCCAGGCAATGGAGAGACGGATGCCGTTGATGCCAAACTCCTCGCACAGTTCCAGGTCGACGGGGTACTGGTTGTAGAAGTCCGAAGCGGGATCGGGGGAAAAGCGCCCCTGGGCCTCCAGGAAGTCGTCCCAGGCGACCTTGCCCTTACCGTGAGTGCGGGTCTCGCCCTCTACTTGGTAGGCAGCGGTGGCGCCGCCAAAGACAAAGTCCTCGGGAAACTGCGCAGGCGGATTGGTGACGCTAGCAGGGTTAACGGACATGATGATCCAATCGTCTAAATCGAAGGGCCAGCCGGCTGTGTATGGTCGGCTGGCCCTGGGCGTTACTTACTTCGAAAGCTGTTCACTCACGAAGGCGAGAGACTTGTCGCCGTTCTGGGAGAGCTCGATGTACTGCTTACCGCGGCAGGCGACGCACTTGTTGCCTACGCGCTCGCAGTCTTTCTGCAGGTCGGCCAGGTAGCTGGCGGCCTGCGGGGCCAGGACGACCAGATCAAAGTCGGGGAGCATGTCAACGTGGTTGCCATAGGCCTCGGCAGCGGTCTCGAGGTTAATGCCGCGCTCCTTGGCAGCCTTGGCCAGCGCGTTGGCGAGCAGGCCCGAGGTGCCGCCACCCTGGCAGAGCACGAGCACGCGCTTGCCGTTGAGGTCGCTGGCGGTCGTTGCCTCGGCAGCGGGTGCTGCGGGAACGGCGGGGGTATCGGACTTCACGGCGTCGGCAGCAGCGCCGGCGGCAACGCTCTTGGCGTCGGCCTTGCCCTGGAAGGCATCGTTGAGCTTGGCAGCCTTTGCGGCGTTCTTGGCGGCGAGCTCCTCCTGGGAGATCTCGGCCTCCTCGGTGCACTTCTGGGCGTCGTAGGCACGGAAGAACGGATAGTACAGAACAAAGTCGACGACCAGGATAAGGGCGAGCATCACAAAGGCGAGCGGCTGAAAGCCCAAGCCCATGATGGTGCCGATGGGGCCGGGGACAGTCCAAGGCAGGGTGTACATAAAGCCGTTCATGCCCAAGAAGTCGATAAAGATCTTGAGGATCCAGATGTTGGCGATCGGGGCAAAGACGAACGGGACAAAGAAGACGGGGTTGAGCACGATGGGCGCGGCGAACAGCAGCGGCTCGTTAACGGCAAAGCACACGGGGACGATAGCGGCCTTACCGACGGCGCGCATCTCCTGGGACTTGGCCAGGAAGCAGAACATAAAGACCAGGACGAGCGTGGCGCCGGTGCCGCCCATGCAGACGACGAAGTACTGGGCACCCTGGGTCAGGACAGCGGAAGCGTGCTGGCCAGCCTGGAACGCAGCCAGGTTGTCGGTCATGTTGGCAACGAGGGCGGCGGCGATGGCGGGCTCGACGATCGAGGGGCCGTGGACGCCGACGAACCAGAACAGGCTCATGGCGCCGTAGATCACAGCGAGACCGATATAGCCGTCGGCAGCGGTGAACAGGGGCTGGAACACCTGGATGACGCCCTGGGCAAAGCAGAAGCCAAAAGCAGCGCGGAAGACGATGTCAAAAACCCAAAAGACGGTGATGCAGACGGAGAAGGGGATGATGTCCTTGAAGGTCTGCGAGATGTTGGGCGGAACCTGCTCGGGCATCTTGACGGTGATGTTGCGCTTAATGAAGAACTTGTAGATGATGCCGGTCACAAACGCAGCGATGAAAGCGGTCAGCAGGCCCTTGGAACCAAGATAGGTGGTGTTGAAGCCGCTGGCGGCGTCCGTGGCGATCGTGTCGCTCGAAAGGAGCAAGAAGCCGATGATGGCCGCGCACATGCACGAGATGAAGTTAATCTGGTTATTCTTGGGCAGGTCGCGGTTCTGAGCGTCGGCGAAGTGCTTGGCTGTGGTGGCGGCGCAGGCGATGGCCAGGATGCCCATGGAGTAGTTGTAGCACTTCCACAGAGCGTTGTTGATGTCATCGGGCCAGTAGAAACCCCAGATGTTGGGGACCGAGGCTACCAGGCAGAAGATGGACGAGAAGATGATGATGGGGATGACGGAGATAAAGCCGTCGCGGATCGCCTTGAGGTACTTGTTGCGGGCGATCGCGTTGAAAAAGGGCTGCCCCTTTTCGATGATGGCGATGAGTTGCTCCATGCAATGCTCCTAAGAGTCGGTGGGTTAGCAACGATGGTAGCTTTTGACGTTCGGTTGCCAAAATGTTGACGTTGCCATTTTGTGACACAAAAAAAGACGCGAACCGGGGGTTCCTGTGCCTGCGAACCGTCGATTCCTTACGCGTAAACGTTTGAGCCGCCCGGTGGCTCTGTGTTTGCACAATGGCAACGTTAACATTTGGGCGATAAAAGCCGTTCGGGGAAGCAAAAATGTCGGTGAACGGTAGGTTTTGGGTGGTGAGCGTATGGTGGGGGAGGCGTTAGATATACTTGAAGACGTTTCATTTGACTGCGTAGGGTGCCACCAATGGCATCGTTGACATAGAAAGATCGACCTATGGCCGCTGTTAAAAAATCGGTTTCCGTTAAGGACGTGGCGCGCCTCGCGGGCGTCTCGGAGCAGACGGTCTCGCGCACCGTGCACGATTCGCCCAGTGTGCGCCCCGAGACCAAGGAACGCGTGCGTGCCGCCATGCGCGAGCTGGGGTATCGCCCCAATTTTGCCGGTCGATCGCTGCGCCGTGGCAAGTTTAAGACCGTTGGCGTCGCCATGTTCAACATTACCGGTACCGGCAACCTCGACCGTATGGAGGGCTTTGCCGCCGCGGCCGACAAACATGGCTATGCCATCACCCTCACTAAAGTAGATGGGCATCCGTATACCCTCGAGAGCGCATCGTCGCGCATGAGCGCGCTGCCGGTAGACGGCATGGTCGTGATCATGAATCGCATGCCGGCGGACTTTGGCACCTTCGAGCCGCTGCCCGGCATGCAGACGGTGCTCGTTACGATGCTGGAGCATCCGCTCTGTTCAACGGTCGATAACGACCAGTTCGATTGCTCGCGCCAGGTGGTCGAGTACTTGCTGGGGCGGGGGCACAAAACCGTGCACTTTATCTCGTGTCCCGAGCGCTCGCTTTCGGGCATGCGGCGCGAGGAAGGCTGGCGCGAGACATTGCGCGCGCATGGAATTGAGCCGCCGCGACTCGTCCGTGGGGATTGGACGGCACAGAGCGGATATGCTGCCGGTCAGGCTCTGGCGGAAGATCCGACCTGTACGGCCATTTATGCTTCCAACGATGCCATGGCATACGGCTGCATTCGCGGGCTCGAGTCGTGCGGAAGGCGTGTGCCCGAGGACGTGAGCGTGGTGGGTGTTGATGACAGCCTGGGCGATATCGTGCCCGACCGTCGCCTGACCACGGTGCGCTTTGACAACAAGCGCGTCGGCATGTGGGCGGTCGACAAGATTGCCGGCGCCGATGGGGGTGCGTCTGGCGTGGAGCACATGCTGATCCCCGGTGTGCTTGTAGAGGGCGATACGGTGCGCGATTTGCGTTAGGGTGCGGCCCTGTTTGGGTTGCCGCTAATTGTGTTCGATATTGTTCAGATTGGTTTAAAAACCGTTCACGGGCGAAAAGTGACCGTTCATAGCTCGAAATTACGTTTTGCGCTGTTCTTTTTTGTTTGAATGTTATTGTTTCTGTCATACACAACGCAGCGCGTATGCCCGGACGCGATGCTCTCCATTGGTTCATATGTGAAAGGAACGCAACATGGCAACCAAAGAAGAAATCTCGATGGTTGGATTCGAGATTGTCGCATACGCAGGTGACGCCCAGACCGATCTGCTTGCAGCGCTCGATGCTGCTCGCGAGGGTGACTTTGAGAAGGCCGAGCAGCTGCACAAGGATGCCAGCGATGCGCTCATCGGTGCCCACGACACGCAGACCAAGCTGCTTTCGCAGGAGGCCGGCGGTGGCGAGATGGAGATGACCTTCATCATGGCTCACGCTCAGGACACTCTCATGACCACTATGATTCTGGAGAAGCAGACCCGCTTTACCATCGATGCCTACAAGCGCATCGCCGAGCTCGAGGCCAAGCTCGCCTAACGAGCCCGCACAACCAAGTCCCCTTCCAAAAGCTCTGCCGCTATCCGCAGCAGGGCTTTTTCTGTCCTCCTCCAAGTTGCGGTGAAATGGGGACTGAATAGGGGCCGGCGGGCGCAAAACAATCCCTATTCCACCGCAACTCATCCCGAGACAGTCATTGGGGACGTTCTTAAACGACTAGTCGTTGGGGGCAGTCTTGGTGCGCTCCGTTCGTCCTCCCGTTCGATTTTTGCTCGGTGGGTATACTTCCTTTCGCATTAAACGCCGGACTGAGGAGGTATCCAAATGCCGGATAACGGGTCAATACAAAAAAGAGATGCGCACGAGATGGCTTATGGGCGTCCTGTCCAGATAACCGAGCACACGACGGTAACAGAGTTGCAGCCCAGCCTGTCCGATGTCGTGTGCGCAAACAAAAAGCTGCAGATTGGCTTTATCGTTGCGCTCGTGGTACTGGCGCTGCTGTCGGGCTTTGTAGCTCGTCCGCATTTTGCCGATACCAAAACTTGGGACTCTACCATCGAGGTCATCGATCAAAAGAAAGGTAACGTACTGGCGCTCACGACCTCGTGCGTGGCGCTGTCTGCGGGCATTACCGCGCTGCCGGGTGATACGGGAACGCCGGTTGCCGAGCAGCTCGCACAGCTTTCAGGCAACCTTGGTATCGTGCTTGCCGTGCTATACCTAGAGAAATATTTGCTCACGATTTTGTGGTCGGTTGGCCTGGGCATCTTAATCCCGTTTGCGTTGGTGCTCTTTGCGGTGTCGCTCGGCATTCACGGGCGCTGGAGTACGAGCGCCGTCCTGCGCCGTGTGGCGACACGCGTGCTGGTGGTTGCCGTGATCGGCATGGCGCTCGTACCCGCGAGCGTATGGGTGTCGCAGAAGGTCGATGAAACGTATCGCGTAAGTATCGAGCAAGCTGAGCAAAAGGCTGCGGACGCAGCCGACACCACGGACAAGTCAGCCGAGACCAGCTCAAAATCGAACAAGAAAAAATCCGAGGCCACGGAGTCCAAAAATGTGCTCGAGCAGTTGACCGATGGGGCATCGAGCCTTGTTACGTCGGTAACCAGTGGTGCCAAGCAGATGACCGACGAGATCGTGCAGCAGGTGACCGACCTCATCGAAGGCGTCATCGTAATGATCGTGACCTCGTGTGTGATTCCTCTACTGGTGCTCGTGGCGTTCCTATGGCTAGGACACGTGCTGCTGGGGATCGATATCTCCGGTCCCGCGAACTATCTGACGGGTCGTTTCTTGAGCGCTCCGTCCAGACACGCCAAGAAGAGCGGGCAGTCTGAGTAGGCGGCAAAGCGATCTTTGGAAGATCAACCGTGAGAAGGGCGGACGAGACACGTTCTCGGCCGCCCTTTTGTTTGTTGAACACATGGTCGCTACGTCCGTGCCCAGTCCAAACGGTCAGCAATCATCTGTGAACGGTATTTGTTCAAAAAAGAACAAAGATAAACAAATAGTTGTTGCAGTTACTGTTCGAATGTGTTCAAATAAACATGAACAGTGAAGAACCGCACATTCAGATGCCCGGACCTGAACGCGATTCAACACTTCCAAACAGAAACTACGCACCTGCGTATCTCTCAAGGAGGATGTCATGAGGGTTGTAATCGCTTCCGATGCCGACGGTATGTCGATGAAGGAGTCCATCAAGGAGATGCTCATCGCCGACGGTCACGAGGTCGTCGACTATTCCGAGACCCCTGCCGCGGACTTTGTCGATTCCGCGACCGCCGTTGCCAAGGACCTGCTGGAGCACAAGGATTCCCAGGGCTTTGCATTCGATAAGTACGGCGTCGGCTCCTATATGGCCGCCGTCAAGATCAAGGGCATGGTCGTCGCCAACATTTCCGACGAGCGTTCCGCTTACATGACCCGCGAGCACAACGGCTCGCGCATGGTCACCATGGGCCCGGGCGTTGTGGGCACCGAGGTCGCTAAGAAGATCGCCCGTGAGTTCCTGCGTGCCCAGTACGCCGGCGGCCGTCACCAGATCCGTGTCGACATGCTCAACAAGATGGCCTAACGAGAGCCACCGAGAACTCGAACTTCTACCTCAACTTGTGAATTCAGACGAAAGGACGTTCTGATGAAGAAGACCATCGCAATCGGTTGCGACCATATCGTTACGGACGAGAAGATCTATCTGGCCGACCGCCTGGAGCAGGCTGGCTACAAGGTGCTCGACTGCGGCACCTACAGCCACACCCGTACGCACTATCCCATCTACGGTAAGGCCGTGGGCGAGGCTGTTGCCAGCGGCAAGGCCGACTTTGGCGTGGCCCTGTGCGGCACCGGCATCGGCATCACCAACGCCGTCAACAAGGTCCCCGGCGCCCGCTGCGCCCTGGTCCGCGACATGACCTCTGCCCTGTATGCCCGTCGCGAGCTCAACGCCAACATCGTGGGCTTTGGCGGCAAGATCACCGGCGAGTTCCTGATGGCCGATATCATGCTTGCCTTCCTGGAGGAGCCCTACGAGAAGACTCCCGAGCACGACGCCCTGATCGCCAAGATCGATGCCTGCAACAAGGCCGACGCCGAGGCTCAGGCTGACCCGCACTTCTTTGACGAGTTCCTCGAGAAGTGGGACCGCGGCGAATACCATGATTAGCGGGTATCCGGCGTAATTAACTAGCCCGTTGACGGCTCGCGTTTCTGTGAGGGGGCGCGGGCCGGTTTTCTATCGGCCCTATTGACTTGGCGGGCTGTCGTAAGAAAGGGAAGGCTCCTATGGAGTTTGTTCTTGATAACGGTTCTATCCGCGTAGCACTGAGCACGGCGGGCGGGTCGTTCACTTCTATTGCGGCTAACGGCCGTGAGTACCTGTGGCAGGGTGATTCTTCGGTCTGGTCGGGCCAGGCACCCATTTGCTTCCCGATCTGCGGCGGCCTTCGTGACGGTCGCGCGATGACTATGGGTGGTCGCGAGGTCAAGCTCGCCCGCCATGGTTTTGCCCGCAAGCAGGAGTGGAAGCTCGAGAAGCAGAGTGACAACATGGTTGCGCTGAGCCTAAGCTCTGCCGACCATGCCGAGTTGCTCGAGCAGTACCCGTATCCGTTTAAGATCGTTGCTCGTTACACGATCGATTCGGAAAAGGTGGCCGTGTCGTACGAGGTGACCAATGAGGGCATCGAGGATATGCCATTCTTTGTGGGTGGTCACCCCGGCTTTAAGTGCCCGCTCGACGAGGGCGAGTCCTACGACGACTATGAACTTCGTTTCGATCAGCGTGAGGCGACCGAGCTTTGCACCGCTGTTCCCTCCACAGGCCTGATCGATGTCGAGCACCGTAGCAAGAACCCGATGGTCGGCCACGATCTGCCGCTTACCCATGAGCTCTTCGACTTCGCCGAGACCATCTTTGATGTGCTCGAGAGCCACGTGGTTACGCTGACCAAGAAAACCGAGGACAAGGGCGTGCGCCTGACGTTCCCCGATATGCCGTACCTGATTGTGTGGAGCAAGCCCGAGGGCGACTTTGTGGCTGTTGAACCGTGGGGTGGTCTGTCCACCTGCTCCGACGAGGACGATATTCTGGAGCACAAGCGTGGCTGCCTGGTTGCCAAGCCGGGGGAGGCCGTCACCCGCGGCTTTGAGATCGAGATCCTTTAACGAGCTATCGTATGTTTGGGGCCGCGCGTGTCGTGCCCCGGAAACAGGAGTTCAATATGATTCTGACCGTTACCATGAACCCGTCGATTGATACGCGCTATCAGCTCGACAAGTTGATCATCGACGACGTGAACCGTGTGACGCCCGAAAAGACCGCTGGCGGCAAGGGCCTCAACGTGAGCCGTGTGCTGCTGCAGCTGGGCGACGACGTGCTCGCGACCGGTCTGCTCGGCGGCCACATGGGCGCCTATATGGCCGAGCTTATGGATGCTGATGGCGTCAAGAACGACTTTGTGCCCATTGCCGGCGAGACGCGCATCTGCCTGAATATTCTGCACGAGGGCAATCAGACCGAGCTGTTAGAGAGCGGCCCGCAGATTGCCCCGGCCGAGCTCGAGGCCTTTACGGCCAAGTTCGCCGAGCTTGCAGCGAAGACGGACGTTGTGACGCTTTCGGGCTCGCTGCCGCGTGGCGTCGATGCCGGCTACTATGCCGAGCTCGTCAAGATCGCCGAGGAGGCGGGCGCCAAGGTGTTGCTCGACACCTCGGGTGCATCGCTGGAGGCCGCGCTGGAGTCCGACGCTAAGCCTGAGCTCGTAAAGCCCAATCTGACCGAGATTAACGGCCTGCTGGGTACGTCCTTTACGACCGATGATGTCGATGCCCTACGCGAGGCGCTTGCCGCCGATGACCGCTTTGCCGGTATTCCCTGGGTTGTCGTTTCGATGGGCGCTGCCGGTTCGGTGGGCTTCCATGAGGGTCGCGCGTTCCGCGCCAAGACGCCCGCGATTGCGGCTGTGAACGCAACGGGTTCCGGTGACTCGACCATCGCCGGCTTTGCGCATGCCATTGCGGCTGGTGCCGACGACGTCACGGTGCTCAAGACCGCCAATACCTGCGGCAAGCTCAACGCCATGGATCCCAAGACCGGTCACCTGGTCATGGACCGCTGGGACGAGATCTACAACAACGTTGAAGTAACGGAGCTTTAGGGTTACGCGGTTTTACCAAACCGCGTAACGGCTCGACGCTGCGCGGGCCGCATTTGGACAATCTGACGTTCAACTTCAAGGGCGCGACCAGAAGGTCAGCGCCCTTTCGTTTCACGTCACCTTGTCTCAAATGCGGCCCGCTCGCTGCCGTTGCCAAAACATCGGCGTTGCCTTGCTTCGGGAATGCGGCAGATAGAGACGTTCCTTTTTTGCCGGCAGTTTGGGACACTCCTTACGGGGCACCCCCTCCACAGCGCCTATGCCAGCTTGTCGATTTGCCCAATCTCCCAGAGCGGAATATTGACGAGCGTGCCTTCGTCTCTATATGCCGCTAACGATGTTCTCACGCAGCGCTCGAGCTTGAACTTCTCGCAGGCAATCCTCAGGCTCTTTGCTTTGAGATTCTCTGCCGCCTTGACCTCGAGCGGAAGCACGGTCCCCGCATGGTCGACGGCAAAGTCGGTCTCTGCATTGCCGGAGGAGGATGACCAATACGCGGGAGTATTGCCTTGGAGCAAAAGCTCCTGTGCGACGTATTGCTCGGTCAGCGAGCCTTTGAACTCCGTAAAAACAGCGGGCCCGTTCAGAACAATGGCTGGCGTGAGGCCGGAGAGTGCTCCGAGGATGCCGGTGTCGATGCAGAACAGCTTGAAGCCCGAGAGATCCTCGTAGCTTGTGAGCGGTGCTCTTAGGGCGGAAACACGTGGTACCTTATGAACGATTCCATAGTCCATGAGCCACTGGAGGCTTTCCTCAAAATCGCGTGCGCGCGCCCCGGGACGAAGCGCGCCGTAGACGAACTTCTTGTTTTCCTTTGCGAGCTGGCCGGGAAGGGATTTCCAAACCAGCCTCATGCGCTCGACGATGCGGGCTGGCGCATGCTTGCCAAAATCGGATTCATAAGCTTCGATGATTTGCTGCTGAAGCCTGCGGGCCTCGATGAAATCGTGGGAGGCGGCGAAAGCGGAGACAACTTCTGGCATGCCACCGACAACGAGGTATTCCTTGAGCAGGCGCTCGAGCTTTTCGGAAACATTCGCCAGCAGGTCCATGTCTGCGGCAAGGATGGCATCTGCGAGCGGATCGCCATCGACGGCACGAACGAACTCGACAAACCCCATGGGGCGCATGGTAAGCTGGTCGATCTTGCCGACGGGGAACGACTCGTTTTCGCGTCGGAGCGCGAGCCCCATATAGGAGCTGGCTGCCATGATATGGTATTCCGGCGCCAGCTCGTTGAAGTATTTGAGCGAGGTGATGCCACGCGGTGCCTCTTGGATTTCGTCGAAGATGATGAGCGTGTCTGTCGGCGTTATGGTCTGGCCGCGCAGGAGCTCTATCTGGGAGATGATGCGTTTGGGGTCAAGGCTTCCGTCGAACAGCGAACGTGCGCCCGGTTCGAACATAAAGTCAAAACGGATGACGTTTTGATACTGCTGGCCTGCGAATTCGTTGAGAAGCCAGGTTTTTCCCGTCTGGCGGGCCCCCTTAAGCAGGAGGGGCTTGCGGTTTGCCCTAGATTTCCAAGCGATGAGTTCGTCCATTAGCTGTCGCTGCATACTGCCCCCTAACGATCATGGTTAGTATAAGACCGTCTTGGTCTTTCCATCGAAAAATGTGGGAGTAAACCACGTTTTTCCATCGAATAATGTGGGAGGTAACCACGTTTTTCCATCGAATAATGTGGGGTTTAGGTCGGCACCTGGGGCGCTCCTTCTCTGCCGGCAGTTTGGAACACTCCTTGTTTTGGTGCAAATTAGCTACCCTTGCATCAGAAAACGGCGCCCGCCGGCGATGTTGCCGGCGGGCGCCGTTGTCGTGTAGGTGGCTATGTCGTGGGGGCTGCCGTTGAGCGTCCGGGTCTGTGCTCTACAGCGAGTCGATAAAGCGCTGCTGGGCGGCACGTCCTGCCTCGTCCCACTTAAAGACGCCGGCGTTGTCGAGCACGTGGCCAAACACCACGCCGACCTCCTCGTGCAGGATATCGATGGCGTTGTCGGCCGTAAGCTCGTCGGCGCGGCGGGCAAAGACGTCCTCAGCCCATGCGGCGTGGCTGCGGCAAAGATCATCGCCCTCGAGCGCACCGGCAAGGTCGTAGCTGGCATCGACCTTGGCTGCCAGCAGATGCTCACGGACAGCGCCAAGCTCGGGAACCAGGCGCGGCGGCAGAATGGCCAGGCCCATGACCTCGATCAGGCCGATGTTCTCCTTTTTAATATGGTGATACTCGGCATGCGGGTGGAATACGCCCAGCGGGTGCTCGTCAGTCGTGATGTTGCAGCGAAGCGCGAGGTAAGCCTCGTAGATCTCGCCGCCGGCGTTGCCGCGGGAGTCAACGCGGCGGATGACGGGCGTCACGGTGTTGTGCGCGACGCCGTCGGCTGTGTTCGCGATGACGCCCACGGACTCGTCGGTCCACTCGCGCCATGCCAGGATAATCTTCTCGGCGGCGTCGAGCAGCTGGGCGCGGTCGTGCGAGCGCAGGCGCAGCACCGAAAGCGGCCACTGCAGCACAGTGCCGGTGACCTGGTCAAATCCGGGCACGCTAAACTGCGAGACCTCGGCGGCGTGCATCATGGGGAACTCGTGCGCGCCGCCCTGGAAGTGGTCGTGCGACAGAATCGAGCCGCCCACGATGGGCAGATCGGCGTTGGAGCCAATAAAGTAGTGCGGGAACAGGTCGACAAAGTCGAGCAGGCAGGTCAGCCCCTTGCGGTCGACGTGCATCGGACGATGCTCGGAGCTCATGGCAATGCAGTGCTCGTTAAAGTACGCGTACGGGCTGTATTGGAAGCCCCAGCGCTCGCCGTCGAGCTGAATGGGGATAACGCGCAGATTCTGGCGGGCGGGATGGGCGCCGCCGTCGGCTGCAGCGGAGCGTCCGGGATAGCCCTCGTTTTCGATGCAGAGCTGGCAGGCGGGATACTTCTCGCCCGTGTTTTTGGCGGCGCCGGCCGCGGCAATATCGCGCGGGTCTTTTTCGGGCTTTGACAGGTTGATGGTAATCTCGAGGTCGCCCCAGTTGGTGGGGGTGCTCCATTTGATGTTGCGCGCGATGGCGGCACGGCGCACGTAGCCGGCGTCGCAGCACAGGCCGTAGAACCAGTCGGTCGCGGCGCGGGGTTCGTTGACGCCCATGCGTCCGTTGAACTCCTCGTTTACAACCGAAGGCCTTGGCATGAGCGCGCCCATGATGCGCATGGCGATGCGGTCGCGGCCCGATGCCGTGTCCTCGGCGGCGCCGTTGGCAACAGCCGCCTCGGCAAGCGCGGCAAGTGTGCCTTCAAGGTCAAAGTTGGGCAGGGTGTCGGGGTGCAAGAGCGAGAGTTTCTCGACCCGGAGCGCCCAGGCCATGTCGAGCGCCGGGCCCGTAGCACCGATGCACTCGAGAATGGTGTTATACGCCCAGATGCGATCGTCCTGGCCGATCATCGATCGGTGGATAGCGTACTCGATCAGGTTCTGCGCGGCCTCGCGCACGTCAGTCATTACAGCCATGCCGCGTAAGCCCCCTTGTCAGAGATGGCGTAGTGACGGGCAGAGCCCTCGCCCAGCCAGCCGTTCATCTTGGCGATGAAGGTGTCGACCAGGTCGAGCGGCACGAAGGCCTGGATGGTGCCACCAAAGCCGCCACCGTGGATACGGACGGCGCCGCGGCCGTCGAGCACGTGCTCGGCCAGCGCCAGGGCATACATGGAAGGCTGCTCGGAGCCCAGCTTGGCAACGACATTCTGCAGGTACATGGCAGAGCTGGCGCCGGACTCGCGCGTCAGGACCAGGAACTGATCGATGTCGCCGGCGTTCAGGGCAGCCCAGCGCTTGTCGACCAGGCCGTTTTCGTACCAGTAGTGAACGGCGCGCAGGCAGGCGCGGTCGCCCAGCTTGGCGCGCAGCTCGGGGAGCTTGGCGTCAAAGTCCGCCACGTTTACCTCGCACAGGCGTGCCTTGCCAAACTCGGCAGCGACGTCCTGCATCTCGCGCGGAACGGCGGCGTAGTCGTCGGTGGCGGCCACGTGGTCGGCACCGACCTTAACGAGCACGAGCGCATAACCGTGATCCTCAAAGTTGAGCTCGAGCTTCTGGGTTTTAGGCTGAGCCTGGTCCTCAAAGTCCATGTAGGCAAGGCCGCCCAGGCACACGGCGGCCTGGTCCATCAGACCGCAGGGCTTGCCGTAATAGTTGTTCTCGGTGCGCTGGCTCATCTGCGCGAGCGCGACGGGCTCGATGGCGGGTGCGCCCCAGAGGGTTTCCATGGCGCGACCGTACGCGGCCTCGACGGCGGCAGAGCTGGAAAGGCCGCCACCCGAGGGGACGGAGCAGGTGAAGGCGAAGTCGAAGCCCTGGGGCTCAACGCCCAGAGCAGCGATTTCGTGGGCCATGCCGCGGACGAGGCTCGCGGACGTGCCCTTCTCGGACTCTTGAATATCCAGCGTGTCGAGCGTGATCTCAAACGTAGGATAGCCCTCGTCGGCGACGCGAATCTTGTTGGAGTCGGTTGCCACGGCGATGCCGTCGACGGCGACATCGAGCGAGCCGGCGATGACGTGGCCGCCCTCGTGGTCGGTGTGGTTGCCGCTGATCTCGGAACGGCCGGGCGCGTGCACATAGAGCACCTGGCGGTCGCCGATGGGGCCAAACTCCTCCTCAAACAGCTTGGTGAGCGTGGCGAGTGTCTTTTCGTCGGGGGTGGTCATGGGAGTCCTTTCCTTGGCGCGCACGGGTGAGTTTTGCGTCGTTATGAGTACGTTAACAACTTGAAGCGGCATGAACCAAGTGTTCACGATACCGCACGTTACGGGCTATGTTAACGTACTCATAACACATCGCTTGTCACTTTTTGAGAATCTGGTAATCGGTAGAAATTCAGCCTTGAACGGTACTGCCGTATGGACTTATAAAGCAGAAGAGATGCAGATAGAAAAAGTAGAGTACGTTAACATGCGTCCGACGATAGCGGGCCTCGGCGCGGGATGTATTTCTGCCCGGGCCGGCATTCACGCTATTCAAATCTCGTAAGGGTGAAGGTGATCCTGTGGCAAGGCGCCCGTCCAACGATACAGGTACGCGTCCGGTCTCCATGGCCGACGTCGCCCGCGCTGCTGGCGTTTCGCAGCAGACGGTTTCGCGCGTCGCCAACGGCTTGCCCAACGTTAACGAGCAGACGCGCCAGCGCGTGCAGGCTGCTATGCAAGAGCTCGGCTTTCGTCCGAGTTATGCCGGTCGCTCGCTGCGCGACGGCCGTTACCATTCGGTCGGCCTATGCATCAACGATGTCACCAAGTTTGGCAACCTCTCAATGATCGACGGCATCGCCAGCGCTGCTCGCGAGCATAATTGCGCCATCACGCTGGTCGAGATGTCCAAGACCGAGGAGTTTTCGCTTGCCGAGGCCACGCGTCGTATGGCCGCACTGCCGGTGGACGGCATCATCATCGGCATGAGCCGCATGGCGCCCGATTTTGAGACGTTTGATCCACTGCCGGGCATTGGCACGGTCATCGTTACCATGTACGCGCATCCGCGCGTGACCACGGTCGATTCCGACCATTACGGCTGCTCGCTCTTGCTTATGGATCACCTGTTTGAGCTGGGGCACGAGCAGATTCGCTATATTGGCGGCCCGTCGTTCTCGGTCGACGAGCAATTTCGTCGCGCCGGTTGGCAGGATGCACTCGAGCGTAAACACATCGAGCCGGCAGAGCCGCTCGAGGGCGACTGGTCTGCCAACAGCGGCTACGAGGCCGGCAGGTACCTGGCCGAGCACGATCGCACCATGACGGCGATTTACGCGGCAAACGACCAGATGGCAAATGGCGCGATTGCTGCGCTGCGCGATAGCGGTCTGCGCGTGCCCGAGGACGTGAGCGTGGTGGGCGTCGATGATTCGCTCGATGATTTTGTGGCACACAACGAGCTCACGACCGTGCGATTCGATCTACATCAGCGCGGACGCGAGGTATTCGAGCATGCGGTTCCCGAGGCGGGTACGGCGGGCAAAACCGTTGCCATTCGTATTCCCGGCCAGCTCATTATTCGACATAGCACGGCGATACCACGCTCATAGTTTGCGCAGGTAAACGGCGATTTATCGTATTTCAATAACAATCGGTAAGGATGCCGGCAGATAACAGTTGGAATGCTGCCGAGTGCTATGATAGACGGGTTATTTTGTCTATCTAGGAGGCTTTGCCTGATGGAGATCACCAAGGATATCCGCTACGTTGGCGTCGACGATCACGACATTGACCTGTTCGAGGGCCAGTACGATGTGTCCGAGAACGGTATGGCATACAACAGCTACGTTATCTTGGGCGAAAAGATCGCTGTCGCCGATTCGGTCGATGGTGGTTTTGTTGACGAGTGGCTCGGCAACCTCGAGGCCGCGCTCGATGGACGTACGCCCGACTACCTGGTTATCCATCACATGGAGCCTGATCACTCTGCTGGCATCGCCGCCTTTATGGAGCGCTACCCCCAGGCACAGATAGTGGCCAGCATGGGCGCCTTCCGCATGATGGTCAACTACTTTGGCACCGACTACCCCGAGCGTAAGATGGTCGTCAAAGAGGGCGACGTGCTCGACCTGGGTGGCCACAGCCTAACGTTTATCGGCGCCCCCAACGTGCACTGGCCCGAGGTGATCTTCTCCTACGAGTCCACCGACAAGGTGCTCTTTAGTGCCGACGGCTTTGGCAAGTTCGGCGCCAACGACATCGAGGACCCGGAAGGCTGGGCTTGCGAAGCGCGCCGCTACTACTTTGGCATCGTCGGTAAGTTCGGCAAATTCGTGCAGACCGTGCTCAAGAAGGCCGCCGATCTGGATATCCAGATCATCTGTCCGCTCCATGGTCCTGTTCTTACCGAGAATCTGGGCTATTACCTCGACACCTACAACACCTGGTCGAGCTATCAGCCCGAGGACGAGGGCATCACGATCGCCTATGCGAGCGTGTATGGCCATCTGAAGGCTGCCGTTGAGGAGCTTGCAACTGCGCTCGAGGCTCGCGGCCAGAAGGTTTCCGTCTTTGACCTGGCTCGCGACGACATGGCCGAGGCCGTTGAGGATGCGTTCCGCTATGACCGTCTGGTACTCGCCTCCATCACCTATCAGGGCGAGATCTTCCCGTTCATGAGCACCTTTATCCACACGCTTGCCGAGCACGCCTATCAGAACCGTACGGTGGCGCTCGTTGAGGCCGGCTCCTGGGCGCCCACCGCTGCCAAGGTTATGACCAAGGAGCTCGGGGGCATGAAGGACATCACCATGGCGCAGAACAAGGTGACCGTGCTGGGTTCGCTCAACGACGCCTCGCGCGCTCAGATCGAGGTTCTCGCCGACGAGCTGTCCAAGTAGCGACACTTTCACTTTTGACGCTCAAACCACCACAAAGGAGACCTTTGTGGTGGTTTTTGTTTAAGCGCCGGCGATGAGGAGATTTGGGCGGGCGTTGTCGACGATCTCGGCGATTGATGTGGCGACGGCATCGTCGGGATCACGGTCCATCACGATGGTGTCAACGTCGGCAAGCTCGGCAAAACGGTACATGCCGCGTCCGTTGACCTTACTGGCGTCCATGAGGGCGACGCTTTGATGGGCCGCGGCGATCATAGCCGTTTTGGTCTCGGCCATCTGGGGAAAGTCGGTCGTAAAGCCGCAGCTGGGGACAAAAGCGCCAGGGCACATGACGGCAAGATCGGCATGGACCATTTGGAGCGCTTGCATAGTGAGCGGTCCGTACAAATAACGATGGCCTTTGCGCAACGCCCCGCCCAGCATGACGACATCGACCGAGGGCATGCTCTCGTCGATGTAATCGGCAATGGTAATGTCTGCTGTGATGACGGTGATACCGTCGCGTTGATCGAGGAGCCGGACGAACTCGAGCGCCGTGGTGCCCGAGTCGACGAGCAACGTGTCGCCGTCATTGACGAGCTCGATGGCGCTTTGCGCGATGGCCTGCTTGGCGGCGACGTTGACGTTGATGCGGCGATCCTGCGTGGAGACGGTCAGGCGTTTGTGGAGCGATACGGCACCGCCATGCGTGCGGCGCAGCTTGCCTGCTTCGGCGAGCGCGTCCAGGTCGGCGCGGGCGGTGACGGAGGACACGCCAAAGGTCTGGGCGATTTCTGCTACCTGCACCGAGGCATTATGATCGAGCATCTCCATGATGGCGGAACGACGCTCGTCGGCGAAAGCTCGGGTTGTTGCGTGGGTCATATCTGCTCCATCATCGTCTGAAATTTGCAGGAATTGTGTTGACTCTATTTTCGTTCATTTTCTTTTTGAGTAAGAAAATACCTTTCGATTACTTATCTTTTCTATAAAAGAAAGACGCTGAACGCCCAAAATTCAATATCGAACATGTTCACTCGGCTCAAATTTCTTCCGTTTGCTTTTCAAAAATGACTGTATTGACCTGCATGGGCTCAATATCTCGCACGTGCAAAGCTGCTGAATTTCATACAATGAGCGCAGCAAAACGCAAGGTAAAACGCCTTGTGAACAACTACGCCCGATGTCCAGATGCGGGCGAGGGAGAGGAGCAAACGCTCATGGCACTTGTTACCACCGAAAAGATGCTCAAGGACGCTCAGGCCGGCCACTACGCTGTTGGCGCTTTCAACGTCGAGAACCTCGAGTTTGTTATGGCCGTTTTGGCTGCTGCCGAGGAGACCAAGTCCCCCGTCATCATGCAGACCACCCCGGGCACCATTAAGACCGCTGGTCTGGACTACTTCTACGGCATGGTCAAGGCTGCCGCCGAGCGCGCTTCCGTGCCCGTCGCTCTGCACCTCGATCACGGCGATGGCTATGACCGCTGCATGCAGGCTTTCCGCACGGGCTACACCTCTGTCATGATCGACGGTTCGCACGAGTCCTTCGAGGACAACATCGCCCTGACCAAGTCCGTCGCCGACGCTGGCTGCGCCATGGGCGTGCCCGTCGAGGCCGAGCTCGGTAAGGTTGGCGGCAAGGAGGACGACGGTCCCGCGGTTGAGGGCGAGAGCCCCTACACCGATCCTGCCGAGGCTAAGGAGTTCGTCGAGCGCACTGGCTGCACCTCCCTCGCTATTGGCGTTGGCACCAGCCACGGTGTGTACACGAGCGATCCGCACATCGAGCAGTCCGTGGTCAAGGCCATCCGCGACGCCGTCGACGTGCCGCTGGTTCTGCATGGCACCTCCGGTGTGCCCGATGAGCAGGTCGCCGAGGCCGTGAAGAACGGCATCTGCAAGGTTAACTACGCTACCGAGCTGCGTCAGGCCTACACCAAGGGCTTCATGGCCTACATGGCCGAGAACCCCGCCTGCTTCGATCCCAAGAAGCCGGCCAAGGAGGGCATGCGTGAGATCACCGAGCTGGTTAAGATCCGCATGACCAACCTCAACTCCGTGGGCAAAGCAGAGTAACAGCAAGGGTACTCCGGCTCGCTACATATCCCGGGGAGGGACGAGGGCTTAGTCCCCCAATCGTCCTCGGGCATGCAAAAAGCCTCGCTGCGCACTTCGTGCGGCGAGGCTTTTTGCCCCCTGCGGAAAGATTGGGGAACTAAGCCCTCGTCCCTCCCAAGTTGACCTTCTCGAGGTCGTCGCCCTTGTGGCGTTAGGGCGGAAAAATAATAAGAAGCCTTCGCGCTGCGGAATGATTTTGGAAACTAAGTACGGGACCCGCCCAAACCGTCCTGCTCAATCGCCCTTGTGGCGTTGGGGCTGAAAGGGTGGGACGCGTGGGTTACTTGGTTGTTAGGGTTAGCAGGTCGTTGGGGGTTTCGAGGTTGTAGGTGGCATTTGGGATGTCTTGGTGTGATCCCCATGCTGCTCTGGCAAAACTGACCCCTGCCGAAGTTGCGCATTGTTCGTCGTAGACAGTGTCGCCAACGTAGACGACGTTGCCAGGATTCGCGCCCGTACGCCGGAGATATTCGAGCATGGGTGCGGGTGCCGGTTTATGTTCGGTTGTGTCTTCGACAAGGATGATGTGCTCAAAATACCTATCGAAACCAAGGGGTGCAATTTCTTTTGCGTATTCGTCGCGCGCACGTGAGGAGATGATGCCAAGTTTGCAGCCGCTATCGGCGAGTGTTGCGATGACTTCAGGCAAACCTGGAAACACGCTGATGGTGCTTTTAAAACTGGCGGCAACTTGGCACCAGCGATCCAAAGTTGCCTGTGAGTAGATCCCAAGTTTCTCAAGGGCGTTCTTGCCGGGTATGCCGAGGGCAAATTCAAGCTCGTGTCGGGGGAGCGTTTTGCCGGTTTCTTCTTGGACAATCTGGCCAAGCGATGACAGCACGCTTTCTTCTGTATCTGCCAATGTCCCATCAACGTCAAACACGATATGGTCAAAGTACTTCATATAGTAGCTCCTATCCGTTGTTTGCCTGCAAGTTTGATGCAGTGACAGAAGAAGGGCTAGCGGGATTTCTGCCTGGTACTATCGAGATTCTGCCTCGCTGCTCGATAGCTCGAAGGAGTGCATCCCATTTGTTCTTTAAATACCTGGCCAAGATGGCTTGCTGTCGCAAAGCCGCATTGGCGCGCGACTGTCTGTACCGTTCGCGTGGTGTGTGCCAAAAGTTCGCAAGCACGGTTTATGCGGTATGCGCGTAGATATGCCGCCGGGGTCGTTCCTGCACAAGTTTCGATAATGCGGTAACACTCTCTTTCGCTTACGCCGGCTGCAGATGCCATCTGGGGCACATCTATAGCGGCTGCATAGTTTGCGCGGATATAGTCCAGGATTGCCTTGAACTGTACGTCGCGGTTGGTCATCCAAGAGGCGTTGTCGGAGGAAAAGAGCGGTTCGGCCTTGGCGTAAATCTGAATCCAGAGCTCTGACAAGCAATTCCGAAGCGCCATCTCGTTCTGCGGCCGTTGAAGGTCGTGGTTAAAGGAACTCTTCAGTAAATCGATAAAGGGCATATCTTCGGGGTTGGTGGGCGACCATTTGAGCACATCGACGCCTCGACATTGCAGCAAAGGATTGATATAGCGCTTTTGAAGGCGTCCCGCGGGATCGCCGAGCATCGACGGCTGAAAGATATGCAACATTTGAATGGCTGGTGCCGAATTGGGTGATTGCAGCGTGCTGTGCAAAACGCCGCCGTTGATAAAGCCGGCGGACCCTTCCTCAAAGCGCACGTGTTCATGAGCCGCGCGCGTTCGATAGTCAATCGCTCCCTGCTCCATGTAGAAAAGCTCAACTTCGGAATGCCAGTGCCAGGGGACGGAATTGCCCGGATAGCGAGCGAATTCTGCGCGTTCGGCAATATAGGGCCAGTCTTCGGCGGTCTCGGGAAACGCTTCTTCGCGTCCCCCGCGGTGCAATTCTATGTGATCCATGTTTCGCATGGCATCAGTATAAAGCGCGATGGGCTTAGATTGCTCTTGCCTGTTCGGGGAATGCCTGGTCTAGTGAGGCTTGGAGCTTTTCGAACGATGCTCGCAAGTTGAGATTCTGGTCGGTTGAGCGTTTGGCTTTTGTGGTGGGGGAGTCGAGGAGACCGTTTCTCTGTGTCGGGGGGAAGGAGAAAAGGTTTGCATGTGTTTGGGATGGCTGCTGTGCTGCGCCATTGGAAGAATGCATGCTTATGCGGCCTCCTCGATGTCCACCAAAAGATTGCGCACTGGGTGTGCTGCTAGGTCCCGTGCGTTGGCAGTATTATGCCGCGGCTGTTGCAAAGAAGCGCTAAAGAAAGGCTTAATCAGGTTTGGTGTTACGATGAAACTGCAGGTCAGAGGTATCGAATAACACCTTTGAAAGGTTTTGAGCTTAAGGGCTTTCTAAGGTTTGTGACGTGGATGTGGCGCGGACGTGCGGAGCGTGTGAATGCTCGCTGTTAGCGCTGAGGCTCTGCGGCGCGCACCTGTTCGATGACCTTTTCTATCGTGGCGTCGATGCGGTCTTTTTTGAGCTCGCATTCCCAGATGGTTATGGGTGTCCAGCCCATTTGAGTGAGTGCTGCCACAGCGGTGCGGTCGCGCTCGACGTTGCGACGGAACTTTGCTTCCCAAAACTCAACGTTGCGCTTGGGCTGGCTCGGATTGCACTTAGGGCAGCGGTGCCAAAAGCAGCCGTTGACGAAGATGGCGATCTTGCGTCCGGGGAAGGCGATATCGGGTTTGCCGGGAACCTTCCATTCCAAGCGATAACCCGTAAGGCCCGCGGCGCGCAGGCGCTGGCGAACGAGCAGCTCGGGCTTGGTGTTGGCGCGCTTGTTGCCCTTCATTGACTTTTTGATGGCGGCGCGACGGCGCACCAGTTCACGCTCGTCGGCGGAAAGGTCCGAGGTATCGATGCCGTCCAGCAGGCCGGGCTTGGGACGCTTTTTGCTGCGGCGCTTAGGTGCGCGCTTGGGTTTGGCGGCTGTGTTGGGCGCGGCGTCATCGGCGGAGCTTGCCTCGAGCCGGTCTTCCTTCAACTCAATCAGCGCATCGATAAGCCCTTTGTCGGCGGGCATCCACTCAACGGTGGCAAGCGAGGTGCGTGGAATCCAGCGGATATCGAGCTGGCGGTCGTGCTTCTGGGGCTCGCCGGACTCTTTGGCCATCGAGCAGTAGTAGCACTCCATGGAGAGATGGAAATCGGGGTAGTCGTACTCAACGGTATAGAAATCGCGCAGGTTGGTGACTTTTACCTGCAGTTCTTCCATGAGCTCGCGGCGTACGGCGTCCTCGGGCGTCTCGCCGCGCATGAGCTTGCCACCGGGGAACTCCCAAAGTCCCTGCATGTCGCCGTAGCCGCGCTGCACGGCAAGCAGCTCGTCAGATCCATCCTTGCGAATGATCCCAGCGGCAACATGAACAGTCTTCAACAGGAGTCCTCTCTCAACATCAACACATGGCAGGGTAGCTACCCGTACCTTACACAACGGTAAGGCAAGCGTAAGCCATATCGATGGTAGCCGACTCGTCTTCTTGCGACCATAGATGCCGTAGACTAATTGCAAGAAAGGACTCGGTATGCAAACCACGCACATGGCGACCCCGGTACTGGAGGTCGCGCATCTCGAAAAGGTATACGGAGCGCTAGGCAACGTGACCCGCGCGCTCAACGACGTCAGCTTTACCGTCAACCGCGGTGAATTCGTTGGCATCATGGGCGCTTCGGGCTCGGGCAAGTCGACGTTGCTCAACTGCGTGTCGACCATCGATAGCGCCACAAGTGGCACGATCCGCATTAACGGTCAGGACGTGACGCGCATGAAGCAGGCCAAGCTCTCGCAGTTCCGCCGCGAGGAGCTCGGCTTTATCTTCCAGGACTCCAACCTGCTCGATACGCTCACGGCACGCGAGAATATCGCCCTGCCGCTCACCATTGCCCACACAAACTCGGCAGAGATCTCGACCCGCGTGCAGGATGTGGCAGCGCGCCTGTCCATCAGTCAGGTGCTCGACAAGTATCCCTACCAGATGTCCGGCGGTCAGCAGCAGCGCGTTGCCGCGGCTCGCGCGCTCGTCACCGACCCCACCATGATCATGGCCGACGAGCCCACCGGCGCCCTCGATTCCAAGAGCGCCCGCCTGCTGCTCGAGAGCCTGGAGGCCCTCAATCGCCGCCTGCGCGCCACCGTGCTCATGGTCACGCATGACAGCTTTGCCGCCAGCTACACGAGCCGCGTGCTGTTTATCCGCGACGGCAAGATCTTCACCGAGCTGCGCCGCGGCGACACCGACCGTCGCGAGTTCTTCGACCGCATTATGGAGGTCGTTGCCATGATGGGCGGTGAGGGCTCCGATGCTCTGTAAACTCGCTTGGGGCAACGTCCGCCGTGCCGGCCGCGACTACCTCGTCTACCTTTTGACGCTCACCCTGGGCGTCACGGTCTTCTATGCCTTTAACACCATCTCGATGCAGGTCGACATCGCCGGAATCGATGAAGAGGGCTTGGCGCAGGTTATGGGCAGCATACTCGGCGACCTGACGTACTTTTTGGCCGGTGTCATGGCCTTTTTGATGGTGTACGCCAATAACTTCATCATGAAACGCCGCAAGAAGGAGTTTGGCCTGTACCAGGTGCTCGGCATGGGGCGCGGGCGCGTCGCCACGATCATGGCGCTCGAGACCGTGATAGTATCGGTCGTGGCCTTTGTCGCCGGCATTGTGCTGGGTGTGGGACTCTCCCAGCTCATGACGTTCTTTACGGCCTCGCTCTTTAAGACACAGATCGCCAATTTCCACTTCTTTTTCTCGGTGCATGCGTTCAATCTGACCCTTGCCTGCATGCTCGTAATGTTTGTGCTCACGCTACTGCTGAACCTTCGCGCCGTGCGTCGTACCAAACTCATCGAGCTTATGGGTGCCGAGCGTCGCAACGAGAGCATCAAGACACGCAACCCCTGGATTGCGATTGCCATCTTTGCCGTGGGCGTGGTGCTTGTGGGCGTGGCCTATTACCGTCTGCTCCGTGATGGGTTCCCGCTAACCGCGACGGACAGCAAGCTGCAAGAGGCCATGAACCAGTTTGGTATTACGACCGCTATGGTTACAGTTGGCACCTTTGCCCTGTTCTGGGGACTCTCGGGCATGCTCATCAAGCTGCTGCAGAGCCTGCGCGGCGTGTATTGGCGCGGCCTCAACATGTTTACCGTGCGCCAGCTTGCGGCCAAGGTCAACACGGTGTGCTTTTCGATGGGTGTCATCGCGATGCTCCTGTTTTTGGCCATCACCTCGGTGACGTGCGGTATGTCGATTGCCAACGTGATGAACGAAAACCTGGAGCGCTATAACCCTGTTGACGTGTCTCAGACGTATGCCTATTACACGCCCGATACGCTCGACTACTACAAAGAGTATGTCAATCCGTCTGAAGCCGATCGCATGGTGCTGGCCGATAGTACGGTCGATTTGTACCCCGCATGGCACGGTAAGGGCAAGTCGGCGGGCAACAACGACGAGACCGGCAAGAAGGTCAATATCGCCGATGTTGCCGGTGAGCATGTGCAGATCGATTCGTATCTGAGTTACCCAGTTGGCGGCTCGAATCCTTCGGTGACCCCAAGTGAGATGTGCAAGATCATGGGCGAAAAGCTTCCCAAGGCGTTCGGGGGTAGCAATGCCGATGCGATGGGTCTGTATGTGACGCCGGCGAGTCAGTACAACAAACTGCGTCAGATGATGGGCGAGGAGCCGGTGCACATCGGTCACGACCAGTATCTGCTCACGTGTGATATGGGCGGCGAGCTGGTCGACATGTACACCAAGTATATGGCTGGCGGCCATGCCCTTACCTTGGGCGGGCATGAGCTCAAGCCCGCAACCGATAAGTCGGACGAAGATACGGCGGCCATCGCCAACTCGGCGATGGGCAGCAATCCGGGTACCGTCGTCGTTTCCGACGAGCTGTTGTCCCAACTTAATCTGCAGCCGTATTCCAGTAGCCTGCTCGTTAACTACAAACAGGGGATGGATACGACTGAGGCAGACGAGAGCATTAAATACACTCTGCTCGACAATCTGCTCGTTGACGGCAAGGAGCCGGGGTCGTGGGGAACCTTCATCACACGCTCCGAGATGTACGCGCAAGCAGCGCAAATGAACGGTCTTATTAGCTATCTAGCCATCTACATCGGCTTTGTATTGGTCGTTGCATGCGCGGCGATTCTGTCGATCCAGCAACTCTCCAACGTGGCCGACGGCAGCCGCAGCTATCGTGTACTGGCACAGATCGGCTGCGACGACCGCCAGATTCGCCATTCGGTGATGGCGCAGCAAGCGGTATTCTTCCTGTTCCCGCTGGCAGTGGGCCTGGCGCACTCCTTTGTGGCACTTAAGGTGATCATCGAGTTGGTGAGCATTTTCGGAAATATGAGCATTGGCGGTACCGTGGGCCTCACCTGTGCAATCTTCCTGGCAGCATACGGTGGCTACTTCCTGGTGACCTACCTCATGAGCACCGGCATGGTACAAGCTGCCATCGCCACCCGCTACAGCGAGTAACAAGCGGGCAAAACCGTCGCAAAATTAGAGGTGTATGACCGCCGCGAAGGGACCAGGGGCCCTTTCGCGGCGGTTTTTGCCAATCTGGTGCGTCTCAGATACAAGTGAGTAGACTTTTTTGAACCTGCCGAGCACATCGTGACAAATGATCTATAAAACTGCAGGTCAGAGCTGTGGCGTTTTGGGGCGTGCTTGGCCTCCTGCAAAAAGCCTACTCACTTGGTTTTTCTGCTAGAAGACCGCCACGAGGGAAGGCAACTCCCCCGGGTAGTCGTTGGGGACGTTCTTAAACGACTAGTCAAACAAGAACGTCCCCAATGACTACCCCAAGGAATGTCCCTGACTGCCGGCAGAAAAGGAGCGTCCCTAACTGCCACATCAAACGAAAGGGCGCCGACCTTCTGGTCGCGCCCTTGAAGTTGAACGTCAGATTGTCCAGGTGCGGCCCGCGCAGCGTCGAGCCGTTACGGCGTTTGGTAAAACGCCGTAACCTACACCCGCTCCGCGATCTCGTGGATGAGGTAGTCGGTCTTTTCCCAGCCCAGGCACGGATCGGTGATCGACTTGCCAAAGACACCGCCGTCGACCGGCTGGTTGCCGTCTTCCAGGTAGGATTCGATCATAAAGCCCTTGACCAGCTTGGAGATGGACTCGTTGCGGCGGCAGCTGTCGAGCACCTCCTTGCAAATGCGATACTGCTCCAGCGGACGCTTGCCCGAGTTGTCGTGGTTGCAGTCGATGACCGCTGCCGGATTGGCATAGCCGGCATGCTCGGTATAGCGTTCGGCCAGGCGTTCCAGGTGTTCGTAGTGGTAGTTGGGGTAGGTGCGCCCATCGAGACCGATGTAGCCACGCATAACGGCGTGTGCGAGCGGGTTGCCGTCGCACTCGACCTCCCAGTTGCGGAAGATGAAGCTCTGGTGCGCCTGGGCGGCGTAAATTGAGTTGAGCATAACGGTGGTAGAGCCGGCAGTGGGATTCTTCATGCCGACGGGTACCGAAATGCCGCTCGACACCAGACGGTGCTCCTGGTTCTCTACCGAGCGTGCGCCCACGGCGACATAGCTCAGCAGGTCAACGAGGTATTGGTAGTTGGACGGATAGAGCATCTCGTCGGCGGTGAAGAAGCCCGTTTCCTCAATAACGCGCAGGTGCATATGGCGGATGGCCTTGACGCCCTCGAGCAGGTCGTCAGGAGCCTCGGGGTTGGGGTTGTGCAGAAGACCCTTGTAACCGGTGCCCTTGGTGCGCGGCTTATTGGTGTAGACGCGCGGAATGATGATGAGCTTGTCCTTGACCTCTTCGGCGGTCTTGGCCAGTCGGTTCATATACTCGAGCACCGAATCCTCGCGGTCGGCAGAGCACGGGCCGATGATGAGCACCTTACGTGCGTCCTCGCCGGTAAAGACCTTGGCGACCTCGGAGTCGAATGCCTGTTTCTTAGCGGTAAGCTCGGCGGAAAGCGGCATTTCCTCGCGGATCTCCATGGGGATCGGCAGCCTGCGTTTGAATTCCATGGCCATAGGGGCCTCCTCAATCTATAGAAAGAGCAATAAGCGTATTCTCGAATGCTCGGCATTATCCGCTGTCGCACGCTAAAGTGCAAGCCCTTGCCACCCCGAAACCTGCCAAAAGGGACAGGTTTATTTTGGCAGGTTTTATATGGGGGAACGTCGACGGATACCGGGAGGGAGTGGCGTCGCGCGGGACCCTAAGGCTATTGTCGGTTCCCCAGGAAACACCCTGTGGGCAAAAAATGCCAAATATGAGTACGGTTGCTAGCTTAGTAGCATATTGCCTTCGCAAAATAATAGACATAACAGCAAAATATGTTCATTAACGCAAACACATATAAGTCCGCTATAGGGCTGTTTGATCAATTTAGGGACGCGTGTAAGCCGTGAAAACGGCATTTGGGGCTGTTTTGGCTGTTACTAAAAGGGTAACAGTACTCATATTTGCCATTTTTTGCCCACGGGGCCTCGAAGGGGCTGTCAATCAGGTCCCAGGGGAGGCGGTTTGAGGGCCGCAGAGCAAAAACGGGGGCGCAGGTTGTCCTGCGCCCCCGTTCTCGGGCGTTATTCGTTCCCCGCGGCAGAATTTACGCCGCCTCGTCGAACTGCGAGTTGTACAGATCGGCGTAGAAGCCGCCCTGGGCGAGCAACTCGTCGTGCGTGCCCTTCTCGACGATATCGCCGTCGCGAATTACCAGGATCACGTCGGCGTTGCGGATCGTGGACAGGCGGTGCGCGATAACAAAGCTGGTACGGCCCTGCATCAGCGCATCCATGGCACGCTGAATAAGCTCCTCGGTACGAGTGTCAACGTTGGAGGTTGCCTCGTCCAGAATTAGCGCCGGGCGGTCGGCCAAAATGGCACGGGCAATGGTCACGAGCTGGCGCTGGCCCTGCGACAGGTTGGTGCCTTCCTCGTTGATCATAAAGTCGTAGCCGCCGGCGAGCGTATGGATAAAGTGATCGCAGCGTGCGGCGCGTGCAGCGGCTTCGACCTCGGTATCGCTTGCATCGGGGCGTCCGTAGCGGATGTTCTCGCGGATGGTGCCGTTAAACAGCCAGGTATCCTGCAGCACCATGGCAAACTCGCCGCGCAGCGCCGCGCGGTCCCAGTCGCGCACGTCGACACCCTCGACGCGCAGCGAACCGCCGTCCACATCGTAGAAGCGCTGCAGCAGCTTAATGAGCGTGGTCTTGCCGGCGCCGGTAGGACCGACGATGGCGATGGTCTGGCCGGGCTGCGCCTCGCAGCTAAAGTCGTGGATGATGGTCTTGTCGGGCGTATAGCCAAACTTGACGTGATCAAACTCCACATGGCCGGGGCGCTTTACGGGAATCTGCGCGTCGGCTTTCTGCTCCTCCTCGGGCGCGGCCAGGAACTCAAAGACGCGCTCGGTGGCGGCTGCCATCGACTGCATCGTGTTGCTCACGTTGCCCAGTTGCTGCACGGGCTGCGTAAAGTTGCGAACGTACTGGATAAAGCTCTGGATGTCGCCGGGCGTGGCATTGCCGGTCAGCGCGAGCTGCGCGCCCACCACGACAACGCCCACGTAACCCATGTTGCCCACCAGGCTCATAAGCGGCATCATCAGGCCCGACAGGAACTGCGAACGCCAGCCACTAATAAACAGGCGGTCGTTTTGACGGTCGAACTCCTCGATCGAAGCCTCGGCGCGGTCGAACACCTGAATGACGTTCTGGCCGGCAAAATCCTCTTCGATAATGCCGTTGACGGTGCCTAGGACCTGCTGCTGCTCGCGGAAGTACGGCTGCGAGAAGTGAATCATCACCATTAAGATAATCGCGGCGGCCGGCAGCGTGAGCACGGTGACGCCGGTGAGCGGCAGGCTGATCGACAGCATCATGACGAGCACGCCGATAATCTGCGTCACCGACGTGATGAGCTGCGTCACGCTCTGGTTGAGCGACTGACCCAGCGTATCGACGTCGTTGGTGATGCGGCTGAGCACGTCGCCCTTGCTGTGGCCGTTGAAGTAGCTCATCGGCACGACGGCAATCTTGGCGGCAATCTCCTTGCGCATGCGGTAGCAGATCTTTTGCGTGACACCGGTCATGAGCCAGCCCTGGATCAGGCTGCAGGCAGAGCTCGCCAGATACAGGCAGAGCAAAAAGCCGAGCGTCTTAGCGATCCAGTTAAAGTCGACATCGCCGGTGCCGTTGACCTTGGCAACCAGGCCCTCGAACAGCTTGGTGGTAACCTGACCGAGCATCTTGGGTCCCACAATATTAAAGATGACCGAGCACACGGCAAAGGCGACGGCGGCAAACACGGCAATCTTGTGCTGGCCGATATAGCCGAGCAGCTGCCTCATGGTGCCCTTAAAGTCCTTGGCCTTTTCGCCGCGACGCATGCCGCCTATGCGGCCCATGGGACCACGCTGGCGGGTGGGCTTGGGAATCTGAGCCTTGGTCTCGTCTGCCATTAGCGCTCGCCTCCTTCCATGACGGCTGCAATTTCTTCTTGGGTAAGCCCCAGCTCCTCGGCGGAAAGCTGCGACTGTGCGATCTCCAGGTACGCCGGGCAGCTGCGCAGCAGCTCCTCGTGCGTGCCGGTGCCCACTACGTGGCCGTCGTCGAGCACGATGATCTGGTCGGCGTGCATGATGGTCGCGATGCGCTGGGCCACGACCACGAGCGCGGCGTCGGTAACGTTTTTGGCCAGCTCCTCGCGTAGGCGCGCGTCGGTCTTGTAGTCGAGGGCACTAAACGAGTCATCGAACACCACGACCTCGGGCTTTTTGGCCAACGCGCGGGCGATGGCCAGACGCTGGCGCTGACCACCCGAAACATTGGAGCCGCCCTGGCTGATAGGGGAGTCGTACCCGTCCTCGCGCTCGGCGATAAAGTCCTCCGCCTGGGCGACGCGTGCTGCCTGGCGCATATCCTCGTCACTCACCATGTCGCCGGCAAACTTGAGGTTGCTCTCGACGGTACCCGAGAATAGACGACCCTGCTGCGGAATATAACCGATGCGGCGGCGCAGCTCGGAAAGTGTCATGTCGCGCACATCGATGCCGTCGAGCGAAATGCTGCCGCCCGTGACGTCGTACAGGCGCGGAATCAGCTGCACGAGCGTGGACTTGCCCGAGCCCGTGGAGCCAATAATGCCGAGCATCTGACCGGCATGCGTGGTGAAGTTCACGCCGCTGATGACGTCGGCGCGGGCATCGGGATACTGGAAGCTCACGTCGCGGAAGGTGAGCTCGCCGCGCGGCGCGCTGGCCGCGGGCAGTTTGGGCGAGACGGGGTCGTTGATGCTGGTGGGGCAAGTGATGACCTCTTCCACGCGCTCGGCTGCGACCTCGGCACGGGGCAGGATAACCGAAACCATGGTGAGGATCATAAACGCCATGACGATCTGCATGGTGTAGGAGATAAACGCCATCATGTTGCCGACCTGCATCACGCCGTCGGACACGCCCTGGGCGCCAAACCAGACGATAAGCACGGTGATGCAGTTCATGACGAGCATCATGAGCGGCATCATAAAGCTCATGGCGCGGTTGGTGTAGAGCTGCGTGGTCATTAGGTCGAGCGAAGCCTTGTCAAAACGCTCGAGCTCATGTTCCTCGCGGTTGAACGAGCGGATGGGCATAAGGCCGTCGAGCAGCTCGCGGGCGGTAAGGTTCACGCGGTCCACAAAGCTCTGCATCTTTTTGAACTTGGGCATGGTGAGGCCCATGAGCACGCCGACAACGGCCGAGACCGCGATGATGGCCACGGCGATGGTCCACTCCAGGCCGGTGTGGTTGGCCAGGACGCGCATGACGGCGACGATGCCCATGACGGGGGCCATCAGGCACATGCGGATAAACAGGGTTGCGGCCATCTGGATCTGCTGAATGTCGTTGGTGCAGCGGGTGATGAGCGAGGCCTGGCTAAACTTGCCCACCTCGGCCGGCGAGAAGTGCATAACCTTGTTGAAGGTCTCGCGGCGCAGATCGCGGGCGATGGAGCAGGCGGTGCGCGACGCCACGGCACCGGTCAGGATGGTGGCGACGAGCGACACCAGGCACAGCCCAAACATCGTGGTCGCCATGCGGCTCAGGTAAGCGTTCTGCACGTCGGCGGGGTCGATGCCCTGCGCTTTGTACTCTTCTTGTACGTAGGTCACGGCGCGCTGGGTCACGATGGAGCCCGACATGGAGCCCATTTTGTCTGCCATATCGTTGGCGCCCTCGACGAGCTTGCCCTGGTCGATTAGGCCGCCTTCAACGCCTAGACGCAGGCTCTTCATGGTGATCTTGCCACCGTCGGCATCAATCTGCTTTTGCATGTTCTGCGCCGCTGCGGCCTTCTGCTGCATCTCGGCGAGCTGCTCGGGCGTCATCGCCGCCATCTGCTCGGGGGTGGGCATGGCCTGGGCAGCGTTGTTGTCTTTCTCGCTGGACGAGCCCATCATGTCGCCCATGGAGTCGGCGTCAATGCCCTGGTTGAACGAAAGGACGACAGTCTCGGGCAGGCTCATAATGTCGGCAATCTTGCTGCCATCGGCACGCTCTTCCTCGGTGCCCTTGTACGTTCGAATGCCGTTATTGTCCGCCTTGCTAAACACGGCCTCCGCAGCTTTGGCGTCCTTGGCGCTCATGAAGAGTTCGAGGTCGTCGAGCGATTCGGCGCGAATGGTGTCGGGCACGGGCGAGGCGATGCCGCCTTGCTGCACGCCCACGTCGACGATGTCGCTCATATAGGTAGGCAGCGCCAGATCGGCGTTGCAGCTGATTACGATAAGTACGATAGCTGTGAACAGTGCCAGGACGTGCTTTTTAAAGAGCTTGAGAATCCTCACTCGGCATCTCTCCTTTCTTGATTGCGGTCGATAATTTCGTTGGCACGTCTTAGAAGGCGCACCATCTCTTGGGTATCTGTTTCGCCGAGCTGCTCGAGGAAGGCCGCGGTGCGCTCCTCGAATTCCCGTCGTTTGATTTCGAGATCCTGGAATCCCTTGTCGGTCACCGTGACGTGTACGCGACGACGGTCGGTCTTTGAGTGCTCGCGCTCGACCCAGCCCTTGGCTTCGAGAGCGCGTAGGATATTGGCGATGCGGGCGCTCGAGACCCAGGCGCGATCGGCGAGTTCGCTCGGCGTGAGCGAACCGCCAGCGAGCATGAGGGCGCGCATGACGGCCATCTCGCCGCCGAGGGCTTTGTCCGCAAAGCGCGAAATGCGCTGATGCATGCTGCCGAACTCGGTAAGGAGCTGACGCCCAAGTTCACGGAAATCGGTATCTTCCACCGAAAACCCCTAACACTAGAAACTATTTTCGGTGAAAGATGATACCCCCGCACGCGCACCCTATACGGTAGATTTTGGGACATGCCTAGAAAACAACCTTTAGGCGACCTCCGTACACCGTCGGTATCAGCAAAGTTAGGGGTAGATCTCTGAGCACGTCCTAAAGCCCACTCAGAGGCACTTTACCCTGCTAAAGCTGGCATAACAGCTAGAGTGAACGTCGTACAAAGGCAAGGAAAAAACTAAACAAATCGGTGAACGGTAGTTGTTCACGCTCGCATTTCCTGCGGGTTTGTAAAAAACGCCCTTATGATATAAAAAAAGAAACATATAACAGCCCAGATGGAGAGGGTCGCTATGTTATCCTTCTCAAACGGGTGAAATCTTGGGTTTTGGGTTGCAGTTCCAAGGTGGACAAACGTTTTTCCCTGCACCAACATGTGGTGAAGAACGGAAGAAGCCGGTAGTGCAAGCCGAAAATTCAAGAATTCAATAAGCAGCGGTGTGAGAGAGCGCCGCATTACACGTAACTAGGAGCGTGGTTACACAATGCAGGAGGCATGGGAAGGCTTCAAGGAAGGCATTTGGACGGGAGAGGTTGACGTCCGAGACTTCATCCAGAAGAACTACACCCCTTACGAGGGCGACGAGTCGTTCCTCGTAGGTCCGACCGAGCGTACCAAGGAGCTGTGGGGCGAGGTTCTCGACCTGCTGCTTAAGGAGCGCGAGCAGGGTGGTGTCCTCGATATGGACACCAAGACCGTCACGGGTATCGTGAGCCACCCCGCTGGCTACATCGATAACGCCCACCGCGAGAAGGAGACCATCGTCGGCCTCCAGACCGACAAGCCGCTCAAGCGCGCTCTGCACGTCAACGGCGGTATCCGCATCGCTTGCCAGGCCGCCAGCCAGCACGGCTACAAGGTCGACGAGAACGTTGTCGAGCGCTACACCTTCGAGCGCAAGACCCACAACGCCGGCGTCTTCGATGTTTACACCCCCGAGATGCGTGCTTGCCGCTCGGCTCACATCATCACCGGTCTGCCCGATGGCTATGGCCGCGGCCGCATCATCGGCGACTACCGTCGTGTCGCCCTGTACGGTGTCGACTACCTGATTAAGGACAAGGAGGCCCAGAAGGCTTCCACCCCGACGGTCATGACCGCCGACAACATCCGCGATCGCGAGGAGCTGCAGGAGCAGATCCGCGCCCTCGGCGAGCTCAAGATGATGGCCGAGACCTATGGTTTCGATATTTCCAACCCTGCTACCAACACGCAGGAGGCCATCCAGTGGATGTACTTCGCCTACCTTGCTGCCGTCAAGGAGCAGAACGGCGCCGCTATGTCCATCGGCCGTACCTCTACGTTCATCGACATCTATGCTGAGCGCGACCTTGCCAACGGTACCTTCACCGAGGAGCAGATCCAGGAGTTCGTGGATCACTTCATCATGAAGCTCCGCATGGTCAAGTTTGCCCGTACCCCCGAGTACCAGGCCCTGTTCACCGGCGACCCGCAGTGGGTCACCGAGTCCATCGGCGGCATGGGTGTTGACGGCCGTACGCTCGTTACCAAGATGAGCTACCGCTATCTGCACACGCTCGAGAACATGGGTACCAGCCCCGAGCCCAACATGACCGTTCTGTGGTCGACCCGTCTGCCCGAGAACTTCAAGAAGTTCTGCGCCAAGACTTCTGTCGCCAGCTCCTCGATCCAGTACGAGAACGACGACCTCATGCGCGTTTACCACGGCGACGACTACGGCATCGCCTGCTGCGTGTCCTCCATGCGCATCGGCAAGGAGATGCAGTTCTTCGGCGCCCGCGCCAACCTGGCCAAGTGCCTGCTGTACGCACTCAACGGCGGTGTTGACGAGGTCTCCAAGAAGCAGGTCGGCCCCAAGTATCGCGCCGTCGAGGGCGATACGCTCGATTACGACGACGTTGTGGCCAAGTACAACGACATGATGAAGTGGCTCGCTGGCGTGTACGTCAACTCGCTGAACATCATCCACTACATGCACGATAAGTACTGCTACGAGCGCATTCAGATGGCTCTGCACGACAAGCACGTGCACCGCTGGTTCGCTACGGGCATCGCTGGCCTTTCCGTCGTGGCTGACTCCCTGTCCGCCATCAAGTACGCCAAGGTCCACCCCGTCCGTGACGAGAACGGCATCATCGTCGACTTCGAGACCGAGGGCGAGTTCCCCAAGTACGGTAACGACGACGACCGCGTCGACCAGATCGCTCACGACGTTGTGCACCAGTTCATGGAGTACATCCGCATGAACGACACCTACCGCAACTCCGTGCCCACGACCTCGGTTCTGACCATTACCTCCAACGTCGTGTACGGTAAGAAGACCGGCTCCACGCCCGACGGCCGCAAGGCTGGCCAGCCGTTCGCCCCGGGTGCTAACCCCATGCACAAGCGCGATAGCCACGGCGCCATCGCTTCGCTGTCTTCGGTTTCCAAGCTCCCGTTCCGCGATGCTCAGGACGGCATCTCCAACACCTTCTCCATCATCCCGAGTGCGCTCGGCAAGGAGGACCAGGTGTTCTTTGGCGATATCGACCTTGATCAGCTGGGCGAGTAACTATTGTTAGTGCTATACTAACAATAACGATTACTGATTAGCGCGCCGGTTTCGGCCGGCGCCTATTAATCGAAGGAGACACATTATGAAGGTTTCTGAAGTTTCCGAGACCCAGGCCGATAACCTGGTCCACATGCTCGACGCTTACGCCGAGAAGGGTGGCCACCACCTGAACATCAACGTCTTCAACCGTGAGACGCTGCTCGACGCTCAGGCTCACCCCGAGAAGTATCCGCAGCTGACCATCCGCGTTTCCGGCTATGCCGTGAACTTCCACACGCTCACCAAGGAGCAGCAGGACGAGGTCATTGCGCGTACCTTCCACGACAAGTTCTAAAGGGGTTTAACTCCCGCAGGATCGCCGGGCCGCTTTGGGTTACTTTCCAAAAC
>CATVRV010000003.1:0-113980 GCA_958346515.1 uncultured Collinsella sp. | reverse complement strand
AGGCCCGATTTTGCCTCTTGACAATGTCCTGCTCATATTAAAAGGAACGTCCCTAGCTGCCGGGCATGGGATACCATGGTGGCAACCTAGCGAAAGGATGTTTCATGGCACATGTCGATGACCAGCGCGTGGCGCGCGTGCTCGATGCGCTCGAGGCTCAGCACCCCGGCGCACAGCTGCTCGTAAACGACCCGTGGTCGATTTATTACCTGACCGGCTTTTATGCCGATATGTTCGAGCGTTTTTGCGGCGTGCTGCTCGCGCGCGGTAACGAGCCCGTGATCTTGGTCAACGCGCTGCATCAGCTGCCCGAGTATGACAATACCCGCGTCGCCTATCACACCGATACCGATGTCGTGGCCGACGTCATCGTTCGCGAAATCGATCCGACCAAACCACTCGGCATCGACACCGTCATGCGCTCCGGCTTTTTGATGCCGCTCATGGAGCGCCATGCTGCGAGCGAGTTTTTCCTGGGCGACTTTGCCGTCACCGCCGCGCGCACCCACAAGGATGCCGCCGAGCAGGAGCTCATGCGCGTATCCTCGACCGCTAACGACGCCGTGATGGCCGATGCCATCAAGCTCGTCCACGAGGGCGTAACGGAGCGCGAGATTGCCGACCAGATGCTCGGCTTGTATCGCAAGCACGGCTGCGAGGGCTTTAGCTTTCCGCCCATCGTGAGCTTTGGCGCCAATGCCGGAGACCCGCATCACGAGCCCGACGACACCGTGCTCAAGCGCGGCGACGTGGTGCTGTTCGACATTGGCGGACGCCGCTGCAACTACTGCTCGGACATGACGCGCACGTTCTTTTGGGGCGAGCCGGACGAGGAGACGACGCGCATCTACGATATCGTACGCCGCGCCAACGAGGCCGCCGAGGCTCTCATCGCGCCGGGCGTGCGCATGTGTGACCTGGACCGTGCCGCACGCGACGTGATTGAAGACGCGGGCTATGGGCAGTACTTTACGCATCGCTTGGGTCACTCGATCGGCCTGCAGGACCACGAGCCGGGCGACGTCTCGCTCGTCAACGAGCAGGTTGCCGAGCCGGGCATGACGTTTTCCATCGAGCCGGGCATCTACCTCCCCGGCCACACCGGCGTCCGCATCGAGGACTTGGCCCTGGTGACCGAGACCGGCGTCGAGATTCTCAACGCCTACCCCCACGATCCGGTCCGCCTAGACTAGGCAATGCGGCAAAGGGACAGCCCCTTTGCCGCATCACACGAATGCCGCCACAAAAACGGCCTATCTACTACGTTTAACCCGCACGGGTCGACCACACCCGTGTTTTCGCAAAACTGACAAGCATTCTACCTGCGGTTTTGATTTTGCAATTCTCGGTGTGTTCAGGGGTAACCGCTAAAACGTACTAGATAGGCCCATTTCGTGGCAAGCGAGTCAATTCGGGGTACAGAGCAGCCAAAAAGCCCCGTCCCAAATTGACTAATTTTGAGTTGCGGTGATATACGGACTGTTTGAGGCTTCTGGCTTGTAAAACAGTCCGTATTTCACCGCAACTGATGAGGGGATGGGTTAGCGGAGCAGGCCTGCTACTTCGCCGGCTAGGGTGATGGTGCCGGCTGCTACGAAGGACTCGCCCGCGGCATCGAGGGCCGCGAGGACCTCGGGCACGCTGGGGTACACACCGGCAAGCTTGTTGGCGCCCACCAGGGCAGCAAGCTCCTCTGCCGGCAGGGCGCGGTCAGAATCGGTCTGGGTCACGACCACGCGCGGGAACGCCGGGATCAGCATGTCGACGATGCCCGCCACGTCCTTGTCGGCCAGCGCAGCGCACAGCAGCGTGGGGCGATTCTCCACGCACGGATCGATCTCGTCCAGCGCGCTCACGAAGTTCTCGCAGCTCTGGGGGTTATGGCAGGCATCGATCAGTTTGAGTGGATCGGTCCCCAGCACATCAAAACGACCCGGTGTGGGGCAGCCCATAAGCGAAGCATCCAGCGCCTCGTGGTCGAGTTCGCGACCCAGATACCCCTCGCAAAGCATAATCGCGCACGCGGCATTCTGCGGCTGATAGGCCGGCTTGACCATGCTCGACGTATAAATTGCACGTGGCGTGGTGCAGCTAAACTCAACCGTGTCGCCCACATGCGCAGGCACCTTAGTCGTGGCGTGGCTCACCACGAGCGGCACGACGCCGCACACGCGGCAACGGGCATCCATCACGCGCTGAACGCTCGCCTCGTGCGTGCCCTCGCCCAAAACAACCAAGCGCCCGGGTTTGATAACCGCAGCCTTCTCCCCCGCAATGGCCTCGAGCGTGTCGCCCAAAATGCGCGTATGGTCGAGCCCAATGCCCGTAATGGCAACGGCGACGGGATCGGTCGCGCTTGTGGCGTCCCAACGCCCGCCCATGCCAACCTCGAGCACGGCAACATCCACCGCGGCCTCGGCAAACACGACAAGTGCGGCAGCCGTCAGCAGGTCAAACGGCGTGATGGAATAGGCGCGCTCCCCCGCCGCCACACGGCGCGCATTCACGCGATGTCCCGCCTCAACAGCGGCAGAAACGCCACGGGCAAACGCCTCATCGCTCACGACGCGCCCGTCGACCTCCATGCGTTCGGGATAGCGAACAAGCTGCGGCGACGTATACAGCGCGGTCTTGAGCCCCTCGCCGCGAAGAATGGCAGCCGAAAAACGCGTAGTCGAAGTCTTGCCATTGGTACCGGCAACCTGAATGCAATCAAAGTACTCATCCGGACGCCCCAGCTCATCAAGCATATCGACAACCGTCTCGAGCAGAGGACCAGCATCCCCAGAAATCCGCCCCGTATCAGCAGCCAGCCCAACAGCCTCATCAAACGAAAGCAACTCAAACGAGAACGGCACAGAATACGACCCAGAACGCTTAGCCATAACCCAAAGTCCCCCATAACAGAAAAAGAGGCCCACCAAAAAGAATGAGCCCCTCGCGTTGACAATATCAGCCTTTATCCGCTTGCAGCAAGATCAAGACCACAACCCAGTGGCCCTAACCGGCAGGTAGCGGACGCCCCCGTAACCGCCATGGGAGCGGTTTGGGGCTTTGCTCGATACAAGTTCCGCACGAGCCGAAGGCCACTTAATGTGGCCTTCGTGCGAGCAGGACTGTCCGCAGTAGCGAGCAATGCCCCAAACCGCGTCCCCCAGTAACGCTTACGAGAAGTCAGCAACCTGAGCAGTCAGCGCCGCCAGGATCTCCTTGAGCTCAGCTGCACGGTCCCTCTTCTTCTGGATCACTGCAGGCGCGGCCTTGGCCACAAAGCCCTCGTTGGCGAGCGTCTTCTCGCAGCCGGCAAGCTCCTTCTGCGCCGCGGCGATCTCCTTCTCCAGGCGTGCCTTCTCGGCCGAAAGGTCGACCTTGCCCTCGAGCACCACAAAGACCTCGACGCCGCTGTCGACCACGGCGATGCTCGCGGCCGGCTTCTCGACGTCGGTACCCATGACCAGCGAAGCAGTGTTGGCCAGCGGCTCGATGGTCGAGCGCAGGCTCTCGAGCTTCTCGATATCCTCGGCACCGGCGCGCACGACCACGTCGAGCTCGGCCTTGGGGCTCAAGCGATAACGCGAACGCGTGGCGCGGGCGGCGGAAACGACGGCGCGGCACAGCTCAAACGCGCGCTCGGCGTCCTCGTCAACATACTTGGCATAGTCGGCGGGCTCCGGCCACTTGGCAATCATGAGCGCCTCGGCGCGGTCCACGTTGCCCTCGGCGTCCAGGTCGAGCACGCTCGCCGGCATATTGTCCCAGATCTCCTCGGTGACAAACGGCATGAGCGGGTGCATCAGGCGAATGGAGGTGTCGAGCACAAAGATCAGGTTACGCTGAGCCTGCAGACGGCCCTCGCCCTTCAGGCGGGCCTTGGTGACCTCGACGTACCAGTCGCAGACCTCGTTCCAGAAGAACTGCTGCACGCCGCGGGCCATATCACCAAAGGTGTAGTTCTCAATACCCTCGGTGACCATCTTGACGGCCTTGGCCAGGCGGCTGAACATCCAGGCGTCGGCCGGCGTCTCAACGACGGGCTCGCCGGGCGTGTAGCCCTCCATGTTCATAAGCAGGAAGCGGCTGGCGTTCCAGATCTTGGTCACAAACGACTTAGCCTGCTCGGTACGCGGGCTGTCGATAAGCTTCTTGGTCTTCTTATCGATGTTCGCGTCGAACTTGACGTCCTGGTTGTTGGTGCACAGCGTGAGCAAGTTGAAGCGCATGGCGTCGGCGCCGTACATGCCAATGAGATCCATGGGGTCAACACCGTTGCCCTTGGACTTGGACATGCGGCTGCCGTCCTTGGCAAGGATCGTCGGGTAGATGACAACGTCTTTAAACGGCACCTCGTCCAGGAAGTACAGCGAGCTCATGACCATGCGGGCGACCCACAGCGCGATAATGTCGCGCGCGGTGACCAGCGCCGTCGTGGGGTGATGACCCTCGAGCAGCTCCGGCTTTTGCGGCCAGCCCTGCGTGGCGAAAGTCCACAGCTGCGAGCTGAACCAGGTGTCCAGCACGTTCTCATCCTGATGCACGTGATGGCCGCCGCACTTGGGGCACACATCGGTGTCCTCGGTCAGGGCGTCCTCCCAGCCGCAGTCCTCGCAGTAGAACACGGGGATGCGGTGGCCCCACCACAGCTGGCGGCTGATGCACCAGTCCTTGAGGTTCTCCATCCAGGTGGTGTAGGTCTGCGTCCAGCGCGCGGGGTGGAAGGTGACCTTGCCGGAGTTGACGGCGTCGAGCGCCGGCCCCTTGAGTTTGTCGACGGCGACGAACCACTGCTCGGACAGCCACGGCTCAAGCGCAGCGTCGCAGCGGTAGCAGTGCATGACGGAGTGGTCGTGATCCTCGACGTGATCGAGAAGGTCATGCTCCTCGAACCACTTAATGACGGCCTCGCGGCACTCCTCGCGGGTCATGCCGGTAAACTCGCCATAGCCCTCGACGACCACCGCGTGCTCGTCGAAAATGTTGATCTGCGGCAGGTCGTGGGCCTGACCCATGGCGTAATCGTTGGGGTCGTGAGCCGGGGTAACCTTGACGAAGCCGGAGCCAAAGTTGGCGTCGACATGCCAATCCTCAAAAATGGGGATCTCGCGGTCGACGATGGGAAGCTTAACGGTCTTACCCACAAAGGCGGCCTTCTCGGGGTCCTTCGGGGAGACAGCGACGCCCGTGTCGCCGAGCATGGTCTCGGGGCGCGTGGTGGCGACGACGATGTAGTCCTGGCCGTTAACCGGCTCGGTCAGCGGGTAGCGCAGGTGCCACAGGTGGCCCTTCTCGTCCTTATACTCGGCCTCGTCGTCCGAGATAGCGGTGGTGCAGTTGGGGCACCAGTTGACGATGCGCTTGCCGCGGTAGATCAGACCGTCGTGGTACCAGTCGCAGAAGACCTTGCGCACGGCCTGCGCGTAGTCCTCGTCCATGGTAAAGCGCTCGTTATCGAAGTCGACGGAGCAGCCCATGCGCTTGATCTGCTCGACGATGATGCCGCCGTACTCGTGGGTCCAATCCCAGCAAGCGTCGACAAACTTGTCGCGACCGATCTCCAGGCGGCTGATGCCCTCGCTCTTGAGCTTCTTGTCGACCTTGGTCTGCGTGGCGATACCGGCGTGATCGGTGCCGAGCACCCAGCGCGTGGACTTGCCGCGCATGCGGGCCATACGGATGATAGCGTCCTGGATGGAGTCGTCGGTGGCGTGACCCATGTGGAGCTTGCCGGTCACGTTGGGAGGCGGAATGGTGACGGTGCAGTCGCCCACGCCCTCGCGGCGCTTGTAGTAGCCGCCGTCGAGCCACTTCTGCAGGATCGCCGGCTCGTTGGTCGACGGATCGTAATTCTTGGGCATCTCTTCCATATATCTCTCCCGTCCCGCCGGGGAGGAATGTAGGCCCGATTTTCGCTCGGTCAGGTCCTGGGCTCGCTCGAAGACCACATTAAGTGGTCTTCGGCTCGTGCGAAATCTACGAAAATCGGGCCTACATTCCTCCCCTTAGGTATCGATTACTTCAGTCTGATATGACTTCGCTGAGGCTTAAACAAACACACAGAATAACACAGGTAGTTGGGGTTATTGCGTATATATAAAATAGCCTCCGACCGCGGGTGGTCGGAGGCTATCGACAAAGACGTTTTGACCGGTTTTACCCGTAGATGCGTTGGGGCTGTTCTTCGCCCTTTACGGAGGCTTCGGTCACGACGACCTTGGTGACGCCCTCCTCACTGGGCAGGTCGAACATCGTCTGCTGCAGCACGTCCTCGCAGATGGAACGCAGGCCGCGGGCGCCGGTCTTGCGGGCAAGCGCCATGCGGGCGATCTCGTGCAGGGCGGCGTCCTCAAACTCAAGCTCAACGTCCTCGAGCTGGAACATCTTGCGGTACTGGCGCACCACGGCGTTCTTGGGCTCGGTCAGGATCGACACCAGGTCGTCCTCGTCGAGCGCCTGCGTCTGGGTCACGACGGGCGTACGTCCCACGAACTCGGGGATCATGCCAAAGGCGTTGAGGTCCTGCGGAAGCACCTGACGCAGCAGGTCGTTCTCGTCGACCGAGGTGGGGCCTGCGATCTCGGAGTTAAAACCTACGCCCTTGTTGCCCACGCGGTCGGCGATGATCTTGTCCAGGCCCACAAAGGCACCGCCGCAGATAAACAGGATGTTGGTCGTGTCGATCTGCAGCAGCTCCTGCTGGGGATGCTTGCGGCCGCCGGTGGGCGGAACGCTTGCCACCGTGCCCTCAAGAATCTTAAGCAGCGCCTGCTGAACGCCCTCGCCCGAGACATCGCGGGTAATGGAGAGGTTCTCGGCCTTGCGGGCAATCTTGTCAATCTCATCGACATAGATGATGCCCACCTGTGCGCGCTCGATGTCGCCATCGGCGGCGTTGATGAGCTTGAGCAGGATGTTCTCCACGTCCTCGCCAACGTACCCGGCCTCGGTGAGTGCGGTGGCGTCGGCGATGGCAAACGGCACCTCGAGGATGCGCGCGAGCGTCTGGGCGAGCAGGGTCTTACCGGTACCGGTAGGACCGAGCAGCAGGATGTTGGACTTGGCGAGCTCCACCTCATCCATATCATCGTCGAGTTGCGAGTCCAAGCCGTCGTCAAAGGCCGAAAGCGCAGCTCCACCCTCAATCACGCGGCGGTAGTGGTTGTACACGGCAACCGACATGGCGCGCTTGGCGTCCTCCTGGCCCATAACATAGGCCGAAAGCTCGTCATAAATCTCGTGCGGCGTCGGCACGTGCGTGATGACCTGGCGGTCGTCCTCGAGCTCAAAGCCCTCGGTCTCGGGGTCCACGGCGGGCTGGGATGCAGCCTGACTGTGGTCGTTGAGGAAGCCCGGCAGCTTGCCGTTGCGGGCAGCGTCCATAAAGTCCGAAGCCAGCGACTCCTCCAGAATCTCGGAACAGGCGGCGACGCACTCGTCACAGATAAAGATGTTGGTCGGGCCCTTTACGAGGCGACGGACCTGGCCCTGCTCTTTTCCGCAGAAGGAGCAGCGGATGGGGTTGCCGTTCTCGTCAAAGTTGTCCTGCATGTTACCGGTCATCCTAGGCGTCCTTCGCGGCGAGGTCGCGCGAGGTGACGATACGGTCGATCAGGCCGTAGTCGAGGGCCTCGGCAGCGGTCAGGTAGTTGTCGCGCTCGGTGTCGGCCTGGACCTTCTCGATGGGCTGGCCCGAGGCGTCGGACAGAATCTGGTTGAGCTCGCGGCGAGTCTTCTTGATCTCCTCGGCCACGATCTCGATCTCGGTCTGCTGACCCTGGGCACCGCCGCTGGGCTGGTGAATCATGACCTTGGAGTGCGGCAGGCAGAAGCGCTTGCCCTTGGCGCCGGCCGAAAGCAGCACGGCAGCCATGGACGCGGCCATACCGACGCAGATGGTGGAGACCTGCGGCTTGATGAAGTTCATGGTGTCAAGAATCGCCAGGCCGGAGTAGACCTCGCCACCGGGCGAATTGATGTAGAGCGAGATATCCTTCTCGGCATCCTGGCTCTCAAGATGCAGCAGCTGGGCAACGACCAGGTTGGCGCTGACGGAGTTGATCTCCTCGCCCAAGAAGATGATGCGGTCGTTGAGCAGGCGCGAATAGATATCGTAGCTGCGCTCGCCGCGCGGCGTCTGCTCGATAACGTATGGCACGAGTGCGGAATCGAACTTAGCGATCATACGCATCTCCATTTCTCTCTTGCGGACCAAATTGGTTCTAGATAAACGTACGGTGCCCGCATGCTATGCATTGGCTGGCACCGTACGAAGCAACCGGATAACCGGTGTATAACTTTACCCCATCACGGGCGCACGCATGCGCTCGCAGGCAAGGTGGCGAGAATTACTCGGCGTCCTTGGCGGTCTCGTCGACCTCGGTCACCTTGGCGTTCTCGACCAGGTGGTCGACGGCCTTGGAGCGACGGATGGACTCGCGGACGGCAGGCATGCGGCCATCAGCGATGAACTCGGCCTTGGAAGCCTCGACGTCCTTGACGCCGGCCTTCTCGAACTCGGCGTTGACGTCGTCCTCGGTGACCTCGATCTTGAGCTCGCGGGCGAGGGCGTCGAGAGCCAGGGACTCACAGGCGACGTCGTTGGCCTGCTTGTGCAGGTCGCCGATGAACTGCTCCATGGTCAGACCGGAAGCGGGCAGCCAGGTGTCCAGCGTCATGCCGCGGGCAGCGAGGTTGGACAGGAAGTTCTGGCCAAGCTCCTCAAAGACGGACTGCTCGTAGTCGGCGTCCATCTCGTCGAGCTGCAGACGCTCGGCGAGGGCGGCGACGCAACGGTTCTCCTTCTCGGCCGGGAGGCGGGAAGCCTTATCCTGCTCGATCTCGAGCTTGATGGCGTCGCGCATAGCGTCGATGCTGTCAAAGCCAAAGTCGGACTTGACGAGCTCGTCGGTGAGCTCGGGGGTGTTGCGGACCTTGATGCCCTTGACGGTGACCTCGACGGTGTGGGTCTCGGCCTCCTCGCCCTCCTCGACCTCGTCGGTCCAGGTAACGGTCTTGACGTCGTCAACGTTAGCACCGATCAGGGCCTCGTTGAACTCCTTGGGGTTGCTGTCGCTACCGGCGATGAGCATGCGGCCCTCAGCGGCAAAGTTGTCGGCGTTCTCGACGGCCTTGAGGTCGACGGTGACATAGTCGTCAGCCTCGACGGCGCGACCCTCGACGTCCTCGAAGGTGGCACGGTAGTTGAGGAGCATCTCGACCTGGTTGTTGATCTCGGACTCGGTGACCTCCGCGGGAGGCATCTCGATCTCGACGGCGTCGAAGGAGGAGAGCTCGGCAGCGGGACGCAGGGAGAACTCGACGGTGTAGGTGTAGTCCTCGTGATCCTTGGCGAGGTCGAGCTCCTTGTAGTCACCGCTCTTGGTGGGGACGATGTCCAGCTCGTTGAGGACGGCGGGCTCGTTGGCGGCGATCAGGTCGTTGGTGGCCTGAGCAAGGGTAGCCTCGGCGCCAAGAGCGGAGTCGATGACCGGACGGGGAGCCTTGCCAGCGCGGAAGCCCGGGAAGCGATACTTCTTGGCAGTGTCCTTGTAGGCCTTCTTGATCGCGGCGTCGACGTCGGCGGCCGGGATGGTGACCGTAGCGGTGAGCTTGGCGTCCTTGACGTCAGAAGCGGTGATGTTCAACACGTTCCTCCTCATACTGCCCAGCTTATCTGAGGTGCTGGTACCTTTATGCAACAAGCGTCGCGAGGGCATAAGCCGACGCGGGTGCGTTGGTGCGGGCGAAAGGACTCGAACCTTCACGGGAATCCCACCAGAACCTAAATCTGGCGCGTCTACCAATTCCGCCACGCCCGCATGAGCGCACAGACTAGGAATGATAGCAGATACGAACGACAAGCGCACGCACACGTTTTACACGCTCACGACCTCACCACGAGTACGCATCGGATCCCCCGACGCCCCATCTCATAAGTTGCGGTGGAATAGGGACTGTTTGGGGCTCCAGTCCTCCAAAACAGTCCCTATTCCACCGCAACTTCGGCGGGACTCGGCAGCCTGGCGATGCTGGCCATGCGCCGGAAAGCGTGTCCCGGTTTGGGGCCTCGGAATGGGATGTAATTTCCACTATAGCCATCAACCGGAAACTGCAACCCGTTTTGAGCCCCTATTCCGGGATGCACTTTCCGCCGAGGGCCTCAAACGGAAACTGCAGCCCACAATTCGGTCGAAAAGTGGACTGCAGTTCCCCAGGGCTAGGCAAAGAGCGGCGGATGCGTCGCCTCGCCTACTCCCCCAGCAGGGCCTTCTCGGGCGTGATCGGCAGCGAGCGCACCTGGTGGCCGGTGGCGTGTGCCACGGCCGAGGCCACGGCGGCGAGCGGCGTGTTGATGACGACCTCGCCGATCGACTTGGCGCCAAACGGGCCCGTCGGCTCGTAGCTCGGCTCAAAGGCCACGCGAATGCTGCCGATATCCAGGCGCGTGGGCAGCTTGTAGCTCATAAAGTTGCCGGTGCGCAGGCGGCCGCGGTCATCATGCTCAACGATCTCGTAGAGCGCGTGACCGATACCCTGGGCAATGCCGCCCTCGGCCTGAACGCGCGCGAGCGCCTCGTTAATAACGGTGCCGCAGTCGACGGCCGCCGCATAGTCCACCACAGTCACCTTGCCGGTGGCCTTGTCGACCTCGACCTCGGCAATGCCGGCCATAAACGGCGGAGGCGAAACGGGCAGGCAGGCAGAGGCATGCGAGGTGAGCGCGTCGCCGCCCGCGATGTTCTTGACGCACAGGTTGGCAAAGTCGCGCAGCGTGAGATAGCGGTTCTGCTCGCGCGCGGCACGCTCGTCGGACAGGCGCACGTACTGGCCATCGAAGACCACGTCGGCGGCGTCCACGTCCCACATCTGGGCAGCCTTGGCGCAAATCTTCTCACGCAGCTCGGTTGCGGCGTTCTTGGCGGCAAGGCCCGTCACGTACGTACCCGAGCTCGCGTACGAGCCGGCGTCGAACGGTGACACATCGGTGTCCACGCCGCGCACCACGATCATCGAACTCTCCACGCCCAGCTCCTCGGCGGCAATCTGCGCCAGGATCGTGTCGACGCCCATGCCGTTATCGGTGGCGCCGGTGCCGATGGTAATGAATCCATCCTCTTCCAGGCGCATGTCGATGCCGGCGATATCCACGTTGGAGATGCCCGAGCCCTGCATGGTGAGCGCGCAGCCCAGGGCGCGCACGCGGTCGCCCAGGTCCACGGCCAGAGGCTTGTCGCGCCAGCCGATCATGTCCATCGCGCGCAGCAGGCAGCGGTCGAGCGCACAGGCGTTGAGCTTCTCGTTGTAGTACTGCGGCATGATCTCGCCCTCGCGCACGATGTTCTTAAGGCGCAGGTCGGCGGGGTCCATGTGCAGCATATCGGCGAGCTCGTTGACGGCGCTCTCCACGGCAAACTGGCCCTGGGTGGCACCGTAGCCGCGATACGCGCCGCCGCGGTTGGTATTGGTGTAGACGGCATCCCAGCTAAAGCGGCTCGCCTTCACGTGGTTGTAGATGGGCAGGCTCTTGTGGCCCGAAAGGCCGATCGTCGTGGTGGCGTGCTCGCCATACGCACCGGCGTTGGACAGCGTATGCAGGTCGATGGCCGTGATGGTGCCGTCGTTCATGGCGCCCAGCTTAACGGTCATCTGCATCTGGTGACGCGAATTGCCCGCGGTGATGGTCTCCTCGCGGGTGTAGCAGCAGTAGCTCGGACGACCGGTCTGCTGGGTGACGAACGCCACGAAGATCTCGCAGCAGCCCGTCTGCTTGGAGCCAAAGCCGCCGCCGATACGTGGCTTAATGACCTGCACCTGCGACTGCGGAATATCGAGCGACTGCGCGACCATGCGGCGCACGTGGAAGGGCACCTGCGTGGAGGTGGTCACCGAGATGCGCCCGAACGCGTCGGTCGTCGCGAAGGCACGGAAGGTCTCCATGGGCGCGGTCTGTGTGGCCTGGCTGGTGTAGGTGCGCTCAAAGACGATGTCGCTCTGGGCGAAGGCCTCGTCCAGATCGCCATAATCGCTGGTACCGCTGCACACCAGGTTGCGAGCAACGTCACCGCCCTGCGGGAACATAAAGGTCACGTCGCCCTCGGGGTGGACCACGATGTCGTTATCGAGTGCCTGGGTAAAGTCGAGCAGCGGCTCGAGCACCTCGTAGTCGACCTTGATGAGCTTGAGTGCCTTGTCAGCGGCCTCCTCGGTCTCGGCGGCGACAATCGCCACCTCCTCGTTTTGATAGCGCACGAGGTTCTCGAGGATCAGGCGGTCGTAGGGACTCGGCTGCGGATAGCTCTGGCCGGCGATGGTAAAGCGGCGCTTGGGTACGTCCTCGTAGGTGTAGACGCCCACGACGCCGGGCACCTTCAGGGCGCGCGACGTATCGATGGAGCGGATCTTGGCGCGGGCATAGGGGCTGCGCTTGAGTTTGACGATAAGCGCGCCGGCGGGCACCATATCGCCCGTGTAGACGGGACGGCCCTCGAGCAGGGCCTTCGAATCCTTCTTGGGCTGCTTATGGGTGATCTGCTTGTAGGTGATGCCGTCGCAGCTGGTGTCATTAACCGGTAGCTCGGGCATCTCAAAGCCAACCTGCACGCCGGACTCGTTAAGGAAGCGCACGATGGCGCGCAGCTGGCTCTCGTAGCCGCTGCAGCGGCAGAGGTTGCCGGCGAGCTGGCGCGAGAGCTCCTCGCGCGTGGCGACGAGGCTCGGGTCCTCCTTGGCGGCGCGGGCAAGCGCCAGCACGTTCATGATGAGGCCGGGGGCGCAAAAACCGCACTGCTCGGCACCTTCGGCAGCCATCGCACGGGCCAGTGCCTCGGATTCGGCCTTAAGGCCCTCAAGCGTGGTGATGGTATGGCCCTCGACGCGCGCGGCGGGAACCGAGCAGCTCAGCACCGGATCGCCGTCAAGCCACACCGTGCACAGGCCGCAGTTGGTGGTCTCGCAGGCGCAGCGCACCGACGCGCAACCCTGCTCACGCAAAAGCGAAAAGAGCATGGTGTCGGGGGCAATCTGAACCTTGACCTTGCGGCCGTTGAGCGTAAAAGAAAGATCGATGAGTTTGGCAGCCATTAGCGCACCTCGCTAGAATCGACGCCGGGCACGCGGCGGCAGGAATACTCGTCCGTGGCAAACTTGGGAATCTGCACGCCCTCGAGCTCGCGGGCAAGCGCGGCCGAAAGCTCGATGCCGGCGGCGCGACGCACAGCCTGGACGGCAAGCGGGGCCGAAATGCGGCGGCGGTAGTCGGCCGAGCCCCACAGGTTGGTGCCGTAGCTCAGCGCGCGCACGGATGCGGCCAGGGCGCGAAGCTCGTCCTCGGAAGGCTGCTCGCCGGTAAGGCCACATGCATCGCCCTGCAGCAAGATCGCGCGCAGCGGACGGGCGCCCACGGTGACATGCCAGCTGTTGTCCCACCAGGCGGCGGTGACGTTGAGCGAGGGGAAGTCGGTCGCGGCCTTGCGCACGGCCTCATAGCTCGCACGGTAATCGTGCTTGACGACTACGACATGCTCGATCACGTCGCGCACGTAGCCCATGTCCACGAACTCCGCGAGCGGCACGCGGCCGGCGCCCGTCAGCTCAACATAGGAATCGAGCGCGAGGAAGGCGGAGAGAGCGTCCGAGAAGCCAAAGCGGCCGTAGATGCTGCCGCCCACCGTGGCGGTATTGCGCAGCTGCACGCCCACGATGTCGTGGACGGCGAACTCAAAGACATTGTTGACAAGCGCATTGAGCCCGACATGACGCTCGAGCTGGCGCAGGGTGCACATGGCACCGATGCGAAACTCGGTCTCGGTCTCCTCGATTTGATCGAGTCCGCAGGCCGAAAGGTCAATCGCCGTCGCCACACGACGCGAACCCAGGCGCATCCAGATGCCACCGCCCACAATCTTGTTGTTGCGGTTCTTCTGCAAGAGCTCATAGGCTTCGGCCGCGTTTCCAACACGGACGTAGGTACCGAACTTGAGCACGTTCTCCCCCATCTCTCCACTTGTCCAGTACTTTTAAGTGTACCAAACGAGGGGCCGCACACCGTTTTAGGACAAAATCCACCCACCCATCCATAACTTGCGGTGAAATACGGACTGATTAGCCGTTCTGGTACGCTAAACAGTCCGTATTTCACCGCAAGTTATGAAGAGTCCTCCGGGATAGAAAAGGCTCCCAGCCGGATAGCTGGGAGCCTCATCACATGCTATATCGAGCGAAGATTTAGCAGACGCCCTGGGCGAGCATGGCGTCGGCGACCTTCAGGAAGCCGGCGATGTTGGCGCCCATGACAAAGTTGCCCTCCTGGCCATACTCCTTGGCGGTGTCGTCCACGTTGTGGAACATGCCGCGCATGAGTTGCTCGAGCTTGCCGTCGACCTCCTCGAAGGTCCAGGACAGGTGCTCGGCGTTCTGGCTCATCTCCAGGCCGGACACGAGCACGCCGCCGGCGTTGGCAGCCTTACCGGGCATAAAGGCAACGCCGTTCTCCTGGAAGTAAGTCGTGGCCTCGATGGTCGTGGGCATGTTCGCGCCCTCGCCGACCACCTTGCAGCCGTTGGCGACGAGCGCCTGGGCGTCCTCGAGCAGCAGCGTGTTCTCGCGAGCGCAGGGCAGTGCGATGTCGCAGGGCAGCTGCCAAACACCACGGCCGTCGCCCTCGTGCCACACGGCGTTGGGCTTCTCGTCAACGTACATAGCGAGTGTGACGCCCTTGTCGTGGCCGGAGCGCTTCTTGTTATAGACATGCTCGAGCACGGTGTAGTCGATGCCGTCGGGATCCTCGACCCAGCCGTGGGTGTCGGAACAGGCCAGCACCTTGCCGCCGAGCTGGGCGACCTTCTGGACCGCGTAGATGGCGACGTTACCGGAGCCGTGAACGACGACGTTCTTGCCCTCGAAGGAGTCGCCGCGGCTCTTGAGGTACTCGTCCACAAAGTAGGCCAGGCCGTAGCCGGTGGCCTCGGTACGGGCGAGCGAGCCGCCAAAGGAGAGGCCCTTGCCGGTGAGGACGCCGGTCCACTCGTTGGTCAGGCGCTTGTACTGACCGAACAGGTAGGCAACCTCGCGGCCGCCAACGCCCAGGTCGCCGGCGGGAACGTCGGTATTGGGGCCGATGTGGCGATAGAGCTCGGTCATGAAGGACTGGCAGAAGTGCATGATCTCGTTGTTGGACTTGCCCTTGGGGTCAAAGTCGGAGCCGCCCTTGCCGCCGCCCATGGGAAGGGTGGTCAGGCTGTTCTTGAGAATCTGCTCCAGGCCCAGGAACTTGAGCATACCCAGGGTGACCGTCGGGTTAAAGCGCAGGCCGCCCTTGTAGGGTCCAATGGCAGAGTTGAACTCGACGCGATAGCCGCGGTTGACCTGAACCTTGCCCTGATCGTCGACCCAGGGAACACGGAACATGACGATGCGCTCGGGCTCGACGAGGCGCTCCAGCAGGGCGGCCTCCTCGTACTCGGGGTGGGCGTCGAGCGCCGGCTGGATGGTGCCGAGGATCTCGGTTGCGGCCTGGATGAACTCAGGCTGCTCGGGATAGCGGGCCTTGAGCTCGTCGAGAACTTTCTGCGTGTAGCTCATGCTTCCTCCAATTGATGGAAAAGAAAAATGTCAGTCGCGACACCCCATGCGCCGCGAGCTTTATCGAGTATGGATAATATCGCACTGTTGCGGGAAAGTTACGCATAAGCCGACGAGCAGATGTTTCGTTTTGATTACGATGCAGGTAGAAGCGTTTTTGAGCACCCAACGTGCAAATCGCGTGTTTCGAAGCTGTTTCGTCCACATGTTCCGAACCACCACATTGGGGACAGGCACCTTTGTGGTGGTTTTGGTGGTTAGAGGACGAGCTGATGGTAGTCGGCGGGGGTTACGTGGCCCTCGGTGGCGGCACGGAAGGCGGCGAGGGCATCGCCCGAGAACGGCATAGCCCAGCACAGTCCGCAGCCGGCGGTGATGGAGCCAGGCAGCGGCATGATGCGCCCGGGCACACCGGCGGCAAGGCACAGCTGCTCGCATTCCATCACATCGAAGGTGCTATCGAACGAAACGATAATCTTGCGCTCGTGGTCGAGGGCATCACCGGATGGGCCTTCGAGGTGTGCCTCACGATACGCCGCGGCGGCCGCTTCCTCTTCCGCAGTATGCCCACAGCCACCGCAGCCGCAGGTACAGGGCTCGGAACCATCGCAAGTGCAAGACTCTCCCGTGTCGGGACAAATATCGTGAGACATGGCAACTCCAATCGTCTAGGCGAGCAGCTCGGCTGCCGCAAACTCCTCGGGTGTATTGACGTTTTCGAAGCAGAGCGTGGAGCCCGCGGCCTTAACGATCTGCGGCTCATCCAAATACCCGGCGTTCACCCGGTCGATCAGGCAGCGAATTCGCTGACGGTCACCGGCAAGCAGCTCGCAAGCGATCGGCACGCAGGCCTCGCGGCGCCAGACGGCGCACAGTGGCTCAATCCCCCGCTCCTCGCGCGGTACGCACACGTCGAGTGCCTCGGCCTCAACACGATCGGCAAGCGCGCCGATCAGTTCTGGCGAGACGAACGGCATATCGCAGGCGACGATCGCCACGAGCGGCAATCGGGCCGCGGCCAACGAGCTCGCGATGCCGCGCATGGCACCCGCCAGTCCTTCAAGGTCCGCCACCACACGCGGCACCAGGCCGCCAAACGCGCGCTCCTCAAGATAGGCAAGCTCGCTGGGACGCGAAGTCGTCACGACCAACTCGCCGGCAACTGGCGCCAGCCGACCCAGCACACGCTCGATGAGCGGCTCGCCGCAAAACGCCAAGCGCGCCTTATCGCAGCCCATGCGCGAGGACATCCCGCCCGCTTGGACGACACAAGAAAGATCGGCACGTCTTACGGTAGTCATACGGCAAAACACCTCCATCGGCATGTTCGAAACCCGACACACGAAGCCAAATACCGCCGCCGAAATAACGGCGCTACGAAAAGCTCGTGCAAAAACAAAACAGCGCCTTTGCGGCACGCAGCAAGACCGCGAGCACAAAAGCGCTGGTAGCGTATGGCGGGAACGTATGTGAATCGAACACATCCAAGACGTTTTGCACGCCTCGCAACGGTTTTGAGGACCGCGGAGCCCACCGGAGCCCATCCGTTCCCAAGTGCGGCGGTATTTTACCAAACCGAGCGGGCCCCATCCCAAATAGACAAGCAAGAAGTTGCGGTGGAATAGTTCTTGCTTAGGCTGCAAGACCCCAAAAACAGGAACTATTTCACCGCAACTGAGGAGGCAGGAGCGGGTAACCGGCCTAGCGCAGGGACCTCAGGCCGCCGGCATCCTTGTCGAGCACCGTAAAGCGCACGGCATCCAGGTGCTCCAAGATGCTGATGGCACGTTTGCGCGACACGCCCAGAGCCTCACGCAGCACGCTCGTGGTGGCTGCGCCACCGGCATCGGCGATGGCGACGGCGACGAGCTCGCGCGCATGGGCCTCGGCGGCGGCAGACAGGGCAACGTCGCGCTCAACCTTAACGATCGAGCGATTGAGCGAAAGCTCGCGCAGGGCACGCGTCATGGTGTCGCGATCGAGCTGCAGTTGCTCTCCCGCCTCGGGCAACGTCGGCGCATCGAGGCCGGCTTCGTCCAGCAAAGCAACGATACGTTCGCAGGCTTCGCGAACCACGCGTGCCGCCGCGGCGGCCGAATGCGGATCGAATACCTCGGCGCCCTCCGAGGCACACACACCACGCGAGCAGCCCTCGGCAATCAGGGCCGCGGCAACGCCTTCATCAGCGGCAGGCCACGCAGCATGGGCAACGGCACCAGGCGTAAAGCCCGTCTCCTTGGGAGCCGTCGCGTGCATGGCTGACAAGGTCGCCGCCAGTGCATCCATCGCGGCGTCGAGCACGACGGCGTCCGCAAAGAGGCCCTCATCACCCACGGCAAGCTTGCGAACGGAGTTCTGCGCCACCAACCCGCGCAGTGCAGCATCGACATCGCCGACGCCAAGATCCAAAGCGTCGGCAACATCAACCGCCGTAACCGGCAGCGTCTGCAGCGCCAGCCAAGCGCCCACACCGCCCGCGATATCGCCGGACTCGATCGCCGCATACAGCGCACGCTCCCCTTCGGCAAGCTCGCGCGAGCGACGGCAGCGCGAAAGCAGCACACGCCCGCCACCAATAAGCATCACGGGCGAATAGGACAGCACCACGGCATGGTCCCCGGCACGCAGCGGCAGCGAGTTTTCCAAGCGCACCTGAACAATACGGGTCTCGCCCACCGCCATGGGGGCCTCGCCCTCCATGAACATGATGCGACCGACAACCTCGGCTGTACCCGCCATCACGTGCACACGCGCACCCGACTCGAGCACACGCGGCTTGGCTCCCTCGCGACCCAAATACGTAAACGCCATCATAAATCGCATCGTCTGGCCAAAGCGGCCCGCCACGCCGAGCATCTCACCGCGATCGAGCGCGGCGACGGCATCGCCCACCAAGTTGAGTGCCACGCGTTGCCCAGGCAGCGCGCGCGGCGTATCGCCATGCACCTGAATCCCGCGCACACGACAGACCGTACGCGACGGCAAAGCCATCAGCTCGTCGCCCACCGTAACCGGCGCATCATGCAGCGTTCCCGTCACGACGGTGCCGGCGCCCTTGATCGTAAAGCATCGGTCAATCGGCAGGCGCGGCGCGGCATCGCTCCGCTCGGCACGCTCGCGACAGGTATCCCAGCAGACACCCACCTGCTCGTCGAGCACCGCAAGCAGCCCGTCAATCCCCTCGCCCGTCTTAGACGACACGGGCACAATTGGCGCGCCCGCAAACACAGTACCCGACAAATAGTCATCGACATCGAGCTCGGCCAGATCAACCATCTCGCTATCGGCCAGGTCGCACATCGTCAGCGCGACCACCATATGCGTAACGCCCAGCAGCTCCAGCACATGCACGTGCTCGCGGGTCTGCGGCATCACGCCCTCGACGGCCGAAACCACCAGCACGGCAACGTCGATGCCCGTCGCACCCTGCACCATGGCGCGCAGATAATGGGCATGCCCCGGCACATCGACCAGGCCAACGATCTTGCCGCTCGGCAGCGCCAGCTCGCCAAAGCCCAGCTCCACCGTCATGCCGCGGCGACGCTCGACCTCAAGGCGATCGGGATTCTTGCCGGTCAGCGCCTCGATCAGCGCCGACTTACCGTGGTCGACGTGGCCCGCCGTGCCAACGATAACGGGACACTCCACCAACGCCTGAACCTCACTCATCGAGCAATCGCCTTCTTAACGCACGCGACGAGCGTCATTGCCGCCGTCTCGATATCGCGGTCACCCACGAGTGTGCGCGCGTCAAACAGGACGCGATCGTGCGAGGCACGCGTGACGACCGGCGTGTCGAAGTCCTGGACAAGCGAGCGCTTGAGCGCGTCGACGGACAGGCGCCCGTCGACCGGGCAGACGGCCACGCACATCGTGGGCAGCTCGACGGTAGGCAGCGAGCCGCCGCCGGGAGTCGACGACTCCTCGACGATCTCCACCTGAACGGCGCACGGGCAACCGGCCTTATCGAGCCCGGCGACCATCCGATCGCGCAGCTTGCGGGCACGACGCTCCAGATGAGCCTGCGGGAGCGTGAGCATGTTGAGCACCGGCACCTCGCGATGGGCCACATCCGCCCCATCCATGTAGATGCGCAGTGTAGCCTCGAGCGCCGCCAGTGCGAGCTTACCCGGACGCAAGGCGCGCATAAGCGGATGTGACCCACAGGCCTGGACCAGGTCACGACGGCCCATGATAATGCCCGCCTGTGCGGCACCGAGCAGTTTATCGCCCGAGCACGACACCAAATCGAGCCCCGCCGCAACCGAAGCCGGCGTAGGCTCCTCGCCGCCGCGCACCAGGATGTCATCGGGCAACAGCGCGCCCGAACCCTGGTCCTCGTAGAACAGCAGACCATGCTTGTGGGCCAGGGCGGCGAGCTCCCTTGAGCTCACTTCCTCGTGAAAACCCTCGATGCGATAGTTGGAAGGATGAACCTTGAGGATCATGGCCGTTTCGGGCGTGATGGCGCGCTCGTAGTCGCCCAGGTGCGTGCGGTTGGTGGCGCCGACCTCGACGAGTTTAGCGCCCGAAGCCGCCATGACATCGGGGATGCGGAAGCTGCCGCCGATCTCGACAAGCTCGCCGCGGCTGACGATGACCTCTTTGCCTGCGGCATGGGTCGCCAGCACCAGCAGCACAGCGGCGGCGTTGTTGTTAACGACCAGCGCGTCCTCGGCACCGGTAAGCGAGCGGATCAGTTGCGCCGCATGTTCCTTGCGCGACCCGCGCGAGCAGGTGTCCACGCTGTACTCGAGCGTGCTGTACCCGCGCGCGACCTCGGCCACGGCCTTTGCCGCCGACTCCGCGAGCGGGGCGCGGCCCAAGTTGGTATGGATGACCACGCCCGTAGCGTTGACGGCAGGGCGCAGGCTCGACAACGCGGAGCGGTGCGCACGCCACTCGATGGCCGAGGCCAGGTCGCGCTTAGAGCGCGGGGCGGCACCGGCGCGAATGGCTGCGCGCTCCTCGTCGAGCTCGGCCGTGACGGCGGCATGCGCCACCGCGTCGCAGGTCTCCCCCGCCGCCTTCACCACCGGCCACTCGGCAAGCAGCTCGTTGACGGAGGGAATGGCGCGCAGGCGGACGCGCACCTCATCGGACATGTTCTGGCTATCGCTCATGTGCGACCTTTCAAAACCAAAGGTGAATCAATCGTTCGAACGTCAAACTATCAGCCAATTCGATCGGCTGAGTCAATCAATCGCTATTATCCTCGCGTGCCGCGATCTTTTCCACGCGAACGGCGTTTTCCTGGGTGAGCGCAGCGCCCGTCAACGGGTCCCAACGCAACGGCGTATGGTCGAGCGGGCCCACGCCAAAGGCTTGAGCGCCACCGGCATCGACGCCAAACGAACGCCCACCGGGGGCGGCCGAGGTGAAGATGCACGCCGGATGCAGATATGGCGTCGTCTCCACGCGCACGCGGTCGCGGCCCATATCGCTCACGAGTTCGACGACCTCGCCGTCGGCAATGCCCATGCGCGCAGCGGCATCGGCATTCATCTGCACGGCATCCAGATCCGAGCCCGCCTCGGCGGCGCCAGCCGCCGCGAGTCTGCGCGAAGTGTGCGACTCAAAGGGACGGTTGCCGCTAATGAGACGAAACATCCCCGGGCCGGGCTCCACCATGGGCGCGATCCAGTTGGGCACACGACCCAGGCCGGCTCGTTCCCATACGTCGCTTGCCAGCGCAATTTTGCCGCCATCCAAGGGAATCGCCGGCTCGCCCGTACGCGACGGCAACGCAACACCCGTGTCGGCCCAGCCGCGCTCCTTGAGCTCGTCCAGATTGATCCCAAAAGGCGCCACCTGGGCAGCCGCCAGATCGTCAGACGTAAACTGGAAGTACTCGCCCACGCCACACGCCTGCGCCAGACCGGCAAAAATCTCCCGACCGGGACGCGTGTCGTCATGCTGCACGGGCAGCACGGCATTGCGGTAGAACACGCGCGAATCGTTGGCGCCCACGACCGTGCCCACACCGCGGTCGGCCTCCAGATACGTCACGTCGGGCAGCACGAAGTCCGAAGCACGCGCCGTCTCGGACCAGCGAATATCAATCGTCACGAGCAAGTCGAGCTGCTGCAAAATGCTCAACCAAGCCTGTGCATTGCCATAGCCCGCACCGGGGTTACTGGCATAGACGATGAGCCCACGCAAATCGCCGGCCAGAATAGACTTACCGATAGTCGTGCACAGGCCGCGCACCGGATCGACCAGTGGATAGCGCTCGGACCCCAGCTTGGGCTCACGTGGCATCGACGGCGTCGCGAAACGCGCAGGGTCCAAATCGCCCAAAGCAAGCGGCGTAGGCGGGTTGAGGGCACCGCCCGCGTGTCCGATGCAGCCCAGCAGCACATCGACCAGACAAATCGCGCGCGCGGTCTGGGTGCTATTGGCATACGCGATTCCGATGCCGCCATGAAAGCCCGCATCCACCACGGCGGCAGGCGCGGCGGCAGCGAGATCGCGCGCCGTGGCGACAATCTCTGCGGCCGGCACGTCGCACATCGACTCGGCCCACTCGGGCGTCCAAGCACTGGCCGCCTGTGCCAGCTCGTCAAAACCCGTGGTATAGCGGTCCACAAACTCGCGGTCGTACAGGCCCTCGTCAATCAACACGTGGGCAATACCCAACAGCAGCGCCAAGTCGCAGCCCGGGCGTACGCGGAGCCAGCGATCGGCAAGCGCGGCCGAGCCGCTGCGCCGGGGATCAACCACGATGATCTTCGCCCCGCGCCGGCGCGCATCGTTGAGCGCATCAACGGCTCCCATCGTCGACGAATCGACAATGGAACGCCCCAGGTACATAATGCAATCGGTACGCGCCAGGTCGGAGGCGGGACTATAGCCCAGGCTGTGCTCCCAGCCGGTAAGTCGGCTTACCTCGCAAGCACCGTCGGCACCGTATATGTTGGGCGAGCCCAGCGCATGCATAAAGCGAAAGGCCCAGAAGCGGTCGAACGAGGGAACGCCGAGCGTCATGCCCAGCGCACGAGGCCCGCACTCGTCAACAATCCCCAAAAGACGCTCGGCAATCCGAGCAAACGCCTCGTCCCAGGTAATCGCATCAAACCCCGAGCCATCCTGGCGGCGACGCATGGGGTGCACGATGCGGTCGCGCTCGACAAATGGCATTGCCAGGCGATGCCGTCCGCGGGCGCACAGGGCACGCGCCGCGCACGGATGCCCCACAACCGGTAACTCGGCAACCACGCGACCGTCCTCAACGCGTGCCGCAAAGGCGCAATCGGCATAGCATCCCCCGCATGTGGTCACCACGGCGCGACCGTCACGCTTCACAGCAGATGCCATCTCGAATACCCCTTTCACAAGCCAAACACAACAGGCCAACAGCCCGGCAACGAGCCCCAGACCCAAAAAGCCTCCCGCACGGCAACGCCCCGCGGGAGGCCAACGTCAAACAGGCGGTACTTTACGCCTCGGACTTCTTGGCGTAGACAAACCAGTAGCCGAGCGCGACCAGAACCGCGCCGCCCACGATGTTGCCCAGCGTGGCGGCGGACAGGTTAAACGCAATGCCCGCGACGTTGAGCGCATCGGCGCCGGCGACGTCGGCACCGTAGCCGCATGCATGCATCACGGCACCCATGGGCAAAAAGTACATGTTGGCGACGCAGTGCTCAAAACCGCAGGCCACAAAGGCGGCGATGGGCAGCAGAATGCCCACAACCTTATCGACCACGGTCTTGCCCGCAGTGCCAATCCACACGGCCAGGCACACAAAGATGTTGCACAGGATGCCGCGGAAGAAGATCGTCACCCAGTCGACCGTCACCTTGCCGGCGGCGACGCTCACCATGGAGTTGGCGACCGCCTCGCCGTTGAGCTTATAGATGCCGGCCATGTACACCAAAAAGACGATGAACAAGGCACCGACAAAATTGCCGACCCACACGACGACCCAAGCCTTGAGCATCTGAGCCAGGGTGATCTTTTTGCTCTTGAGCGCGCAGACCATAAGCGAATTGCCGGTAAACAGCTCGGCGCCGCACACCAGCACCAGCACCAGGCCCAGGCAAAAGCACAGGCCGCCCACGACGCGCTGGGCGCCCCAGCCCAGCGTGCTATCGCTCAAGAACACGGTAAAGAACAGGCCACCGAAGGCAATAAACGCACCGGCGAACATTGCCAACAGAAAGGCCTTTGCGACCGGCAGGTTGGCCTTGGTCACGCCGGCGGCCTCGGTCTTGGCCTCGATCGCGGCGGGTGCCAGGCAATCAGGAGCGGGATATTCTGCCTTGGAATCTGCCATGTCAATCACTTCTTTCCTATTCAGCAGGGACAAGCGCTCCTATTGCTCTTGCCCCAAGCGGACAAAGTGGGAAAAGTCGTTGGCGGCCACGGCGTCGTACACGGCGTCGACGGCGTCAAAGACCTCCGGGGACATAGGGTTGTAAAACTCCGTATCGCCCGGCTGAATCCCTATGAAGACGATATCATCACACGATTGCTCAATCTCTTCGATCAGAATCGACAAGGGAAGCGAATGAGTGGTGAACATCGACTTGCGGGCCACGTCACGTTTGTCGAGCAAGCGGATGGACCCGACGGGCAGTGCCATGTCGGCGGCATCGACCAAGACCAGGCGAGGCGGACGCTCGCGCTTGACTTCGATGATGTCGTCCTCAGGCGTTTGGCCACCGTCGATGGTGTACCAACCGGCAATGGGCGCGTCCTCCATCTTTTTGGAGAGCACGGGGCCGGCGGCATCGTCGGCACGCAGCACGCTTCCCGCCGTGAGCACGATACCCGCAAACGGGGCGCCGTTCACACGACCATCCACAACGCGACCCATTACTGCAACCTTCCCGTCAGATACACACCCGACACATCGCGCACGCGCTCCACCAGATCGCGGAATTTCATCAAAAACGCGACCTGCTGGGCATGCAGGCCAAAGTCGTCGTCGAACACCGAGATGCCGGCCTTGGCCGACCCGCGAAAACCGCGCTCGTCGAGCAGCGCATCGCAGGCCTCGAGCAGCGACGGCACCGCTGCCTTGTCGAGCTGGCACTCGCCAAAGGAGCGGATGGCCTCGAACTTGGTTTTGGCCTCCCCCTCCGGCAGCGCGTCGACGAGCGAATAAAACACATCCACCGGCACCGACAGGCGCGGCTCAAAGCAGTCGAGCACGCCGGTGTGGTGGCCCACGGCGAGCGTGTAGTACAGCACGTCGCAGGCCTCCTGGGGAACGTCTTCCTCGGTCTCCACAAACTTACGCGTGAGCTCGTAGAAGACCACCTGGTCGGGCGCATGGCCCAGGCAGGGGTCGGCGACGCCCTCGGCAGCCTCGTCGCTTGCGCGCGAGGCATCGCCAAAAGAGCCGCCGAGCATGCCGGGGCCCGCAAAGTAACCAGAGCGGTCCGTGAGCTCCATCTAGCGACCTCCGGCCAGCACCAGATCCTGCAGCGCCGAGTAGACCTCAACACGACGAGGATCATCTTGCTTGTCGATGAGGAGCGCCATGGCACCGCGGATATCGCCCTTGGGCGCGCCCTCGAGCGAATCCATAAACTCGTTGGCCAGGTCGCGGCCGTAACGGTAGCCGCTCATGGCGCGAGCCTCGCGCTCGATGGCAACGCGCAGCTTGTACGGCACGCCGGGATGCAGGATATCGGCCTGCTCGCCGGCAGCCTCCACCGTGGTCTCGGCATGGAGCTTTTGGTCCAGCAGACCGAGCGCCATGGCAAAGCCGTAGACGGTCTGCGCGGGGCTGGGCGGGCAGCCGGGGATGTAGACATCGACCGGCAGAATCTTATCCGTGCCGCCCCAGACGCAGTAGTTGTCGTAGAAGATGCCGCCGGTGCAGCCGCACGCGCCATAGGACACCACGATCTTGGGATCGGGTGCGGCCTCAAACGCGCGCAGGGCCGGCATGCGCATGGCACGCGTCACGGCGCCGGTGTACAGCAGCACATCGGCGTGACGGGGCGAGGGCACGACCTTGATGCCAAAGCGCTCGACGTCAAAGACGGGCGTGATGGAACCGAAGATCTCGATCTCGCAGCCGTTGCAGCCGCCGCAGTCGACACGGTAGACGTACACCGAGCGCTTGATCTTCTTAAGAAGGGTCGCCTTGGCCTTCTCGATGCTCTCGTCGAGCTCGATCTTGGTCGGGCGGTACTGAAGCCGCTCGGGCAAAAGCGTGGGTTCGGCCATGGTTACTCCTCCTTCATTTCAAAATCCATGATGATGCCCTCGACCGGCGCCGGACCGGCGGGAATCTCGGGCGCATCGGGGTTAAGCTCGCGGTCGATATACTCCGGGTTCACGCCGTGGCCGCCCAGATACTCCATGCCGGGGCCCTGGGGCTCGCCGGACGCAAGCGTCTCGTTGGCAGCCATGCCGTGTGCGTTGCCGGTCTTTACGGCCGATGCGGCGCGCAGGGCGTCGAGCTCGCGCTTGCACTTTTGGCACATACCGACGGTGCGGGCGGCCTGCTCGGCCTCCATGCCGCCGGTCTTTTGCAGCAGGCGCTTGGCGTAGTCGATCTCCTTATGCGGGGCAAACGGCTTGCCGCAGCGCGAGCAGTGCTCGAGCGTATATACGCTCTTGCTGGTGAGGTCGTCCTTGCTCATGACGGCCAGCTCAAACTCCTCGGTGAGCTTGATGGCCTCCATGGGGCAGGCTTCCTCGCAGCGGCCGCAGAAGATGCAGCGGCCGTAGTCAATCGACCAGGTGATGGTATCGGCCGCAAGGTCGGTGTCCATGCGAATGGCATCGGCCGGGCACGCCACGCCGCAGGCACCGCACGCGATGCAGAGCTCCGCGTTGTGCTCGGGCTTGCCGCGCATGTCCTTGTTGGTGGGGAACGGCGCAAACGGGTACTTGACCGTCGCGTCGCCAGCCTTGGCGTTAACCTTCCAAAGCTTCAGCATATTAGAGCGCCTCCTCATCGAGCGGGGCGGCCATGGTGCCCTCGCCCGCAAGCGGCGACTTGTCACGCCAGACATTCTCGAACTGCTCCTTGTCGAGCACGTGGTCGCGCTTGGCGGCGACATCGGTCACCGTCACGCGGTCGGTGCAGGAGTAGCACGGGTCGAGCGAGCCGACGATCAGCGCCGCGTCGCCCACGGTGTTGCCGCGGAACATGTAGCGCAGGACCGGCCAGTTGCTGTACGTGGCGGCCTTGGCGCGCCAGCGGTAGCACTTCTGGTTGTTGCCGAGCATGGCCCAGTGCACATCCTCGCCGCGCGGCGCCTCGGTGGCACCGATGGCGTACTTGTGCGGGGTGTACTCCCAATCCGTGGTGAGGATGGGGCCCGACGGGCAGTTCTCGAGCATGGTCTCGATCATGTCGATCGAATCGTAGACCTCCTGGATGCGAACGGCGGTACGGCCGAAGGCATCGCAGGTGTCGGCCGTGGCGGCATGCATCTTTTGGACATCCGGATCGGCGTAGCCGTCGAAGGGATGGTCAAAGCGCACGTCGCGGGCATAGCCAGAGCCACGCATGAGCGGGCCGACCGGCGAAAAGTCGCGAGCGATCTTGCGGTCCAGAATGCCGATACCGCTCGTACGCTCGATAAAGTTGGGCGTGGAGAGCAGCATGTCGACGAGTTCCTGAACCTCGGAGCGCAGCTGGTGGATGGTCGTGAGCGTGGAGAGCTTCTGCTCGGCCAAAATGTCGCGACGCACGCCGCCGATCACGTTGAGGCCGTAGGTCTTGCGGTGACCGGAGAGCTTCTCGGCCAGGTCCATGGACTTCTCGCGGACGCGGAAGAACTGCTGGAAGCCGGAGTCGAAGCCGGTGTAGTGCGATGCCAGGCCAATATTGAGCAGGTGCGAGTGCAGACGCTCGACCTCGAGCATGATGGCGCGAATGTACTGGGCGCGCGGCGGGACATGAATGCCCTGGGCGCGCTCGACGGCCTCGGCGTAGGCCACCGAGTGGGCGCAGCCGCAGATACCGCAGATGCGGTCGGCGAGGAACGTCACGGCGTCATAATTCAGGCGCGTCTCGGCGACCTTCTCCATGCCGCGGTGCACGTAGAACAGACGGTAGTCGGCGTCGACGATCGTCTCGCCCTCGACGAACAGACGGAAGTGGCCGGGCTCGTCGGAGGTAATGTGCAGCGGACCCATGGGGACGAGCGTGGTCTCCTTGCCCTTGGTGTCGGCCAAGAACTCGTAGTTTTCCATGTCACTCGCGGGAGCGGGACGGAAGCGGTAGTCCATGGAGTCCTTGCGCAGCGGGTACAGGCCGCTGGGCCAATCGTCGGGCAGCACCAGGCGGCGACGATCGGGCAGACCCTCGGGGATCAGGCCGAACATATCGCGCAGCTCGCGCTCGCCCCACACGCAGGCGGGGACGAACGGCGTCACGGACGGGAACGTCATCTTGGCGGGATCGACCTCGGTGCGGACGGTCACCCAGCCGGGATCCTCCCCCTCCATGGAGATGACGTAGTACACGGCGTAGCGGCCGCACAGGCTGCGCTCATCGTTGCCGATGATCACGGGAATCCAGCCGTAGCGCTCGTAATACAGGTAGTGGACGGCCTCGGGCAGCTTGTCCTGCTTGACGGTGATCGTCAGCTGGTCCTCGCACTGCCACTCGACCTTCTCGATGCAGCCCGGAACGGCGCGGCGCAGGGCCTCGACATGGCTCTCGCAGCGACGGGCATACACCTTGTTCTCAGTTTCAATCATTCGTTACTCCACCTCGCTCTGAGCGGTCTCGGTACCGAACACAGCGCGGTACATCGGCGTCGCGTGAAGTTCCTCGGTGCTCTGCTCGAGCACGATGCCGGTCGCGGTCTCCACACCGTGCACGAGGGGCAGCGGGGTGGCGATGCCAAACCACAAGATCATGACAGCCAGGATGATTTCGGGGATAAGCATGAGCGCCGGGGCCTCATGCTTGCCCATACCCTGGGGCGCATGGCCGAACACCGACTTGAGCGCGATGCGGGTGAGCGCGGAGATGGCCACGGTAAGACCGAGGGCGACCACGACGACCAGCCACATGGGACCGGCGGTAACACCGGCGACAAAAGTCAGGAACTCGGAGATAAACATGCCAAAGGGCGGGAAGGCACCAAGACCGAGCAGCGCCAGGACGGCGAGCGCGGCTGTTGCGGGGGCAACCTCGACGACACCCTGGATCTTAGCCAGGCTACGCGTGCCAAAGGCGTGCTGGATGTTGCCGGACACGCAGAAGGCAAGCGTCTTGGTAAAGCCATGGAACACGCAGTGCAGCAGGGCCGCGGCGATACCCAACGGGCCACCGATACCCAGGCACAGGGCGATAACGCCCACGTTCTCCACGGACGAGTACGCAAAGCGGCGCTTGAGGTCGTCCTGGCGAAACATCGAAAGCGCCGCCACCAAGATGGACAGCGTGCCGACGATCAGCAGCAGAAGTTGCGGATACTCGGCGCCCACGGCCTGGATAGTAAAGCCGTAGAAGCGCATGATCACGAGCATGGCGCACTTAAGCAGCACGCCCGAAAGCAGGGCCGAGACAGGGCTCGGAGCCTGGGAGTGGGCATCGGGCAGCCAAGTGTGCATGGGAAACAGGCCGGCCTTGGTGCCAAAGCCGATCACGATAAACGCAAAGGCGAGGCGCATGAGCGTCGGGTCGAACTGGTCGGCATACGGCAGCACGCACGACAGGAATGCGGCCTCGTGGGCGTTTGGAATCACGTCGGCGGCGTTGGCGTAGATCAGCAGTGTACCGAACAGGCCAAAGGCCACGCCGGCGGTGCAGACCATCGCATACTTCCAAGAAGCCTCGAGGGCCGTCTTGTTCTTGTAGATACCCACGAGGAACACGGTGGAAAGCGTGGTTGCCTCCACGGCGGCCCACGTGAGGATCATGTTGTTGGACAGGCACGCGAGCAGCATGGTGAACACAAACAGGCTAAACAGCGCAAAATACTGCTTGGCGCGCTCGGCGGGCATGGAGCCCTCCTCGATATCGGCCTTTACATAGGGCAGCGAGAACAGCCCGGTAAGAAAACCGATAAAGCCGATGAGCAGCACAAAGATGGCGCCCAGCGAATCGAGGTGGAACCACAGGCCAAGAGCGCTCGCGGTGTCGCCGCTCATAAGGACGTCACCGGCCGCCATAATCGACAGCACCAGGACGGCTGCGACGGAGACCAGGTTGAGACCGGCAAACACGTTATAGGACGTGTTCTTGGGCAAAAACGCCATGACCAGCGAGAACACCAAAGGGGTCGCGAGCAGGGCGAGAATCAACGTTTCCATGGACTACCCCCTCAGCTCGGACAGGTCGCGCGCATCGAGCGAGTGGGAGTCGTCCCAGATGCGACGCACGACGATGGACATGATGATGACGGCAAAGATGGCGTCGGTGGCGATACCGATCTCGATGATCTCGGGAGCGGTGGGGGCCAAAAGCGCGAGCGTCACGTGGCTGCCGTTTTCCATAAGGCAGTATCCAAAGATCTGCTTCATGATGTTGCGCTGCGAGATGATGCAGGTGAGGCCCACAAAGAAGTGAGCGAAGCTAATAGCGAGCGCAGGCGTTGCGACCTCGGCCGTGGGCAGGCTGATCTGCGTCACGACGGCAAAGCAAATCGCGACCTCGACGGCGATGATGCAGATGGCCCAAGCGGGCTTAAGGCCGGCCTTGAGCGATGCGTCGCTCGGCTCGCCCATCTTCTTGTATGCGCGGTTGAGGATATAAGGGACCAGGACGACCTTGGTGATAAAGGCAGATCCAGCCCACATAAGCAGCTCCTGCGCACCGGTGGTGACACCGAGCGTAGCGAGCAGTCCCACGAGCACCAGCGACTGCACCGCATACCAGCTGATGGCGTGCTTGATGTTCTTGGAGACGACCACCATGGTGGACGTGACGATCAGAAGGCCGCCAAGGATGTTGACGATCGAATAACCCATGTCGTTCTACCTCCTAACCGATCCAGCTGGCCGAAAGCGGGCCGCTGACGATAACCATGATGATGAGCACGATGAACACGAACGCCATCGCGCGGGGAAGCGGGGCTCCCGCAGCGACCTCTTCGCTCGGCTCGCCGGGCAGGCAATAGCCCATCCACTTGAGGAACCAGGCAAAGGTGGCGACGGTCTCGGCGACCATGATGCACACGAGCACCAAGATCGCGACGTTGCCGGCACCCACGGAAAAGCCGCCGGCGATGATCTGGAACTTCGAGAAGAACGTGTTCATGGGCGGCACGCCGGCAATGGCGAGCGCGGCGACACCAAAGCCCACGCCCGAGATCGGGTACTTCTTTACGATGCCACGCAGCTTGGGCAGCATACGCGTGCCGAGGGTAAAGGAGAACGAACCGGCGATCAGGAAGAACAGGGTCTTGGCGAAGGCGTGGTTAAAGATGTGGCACACGGCACCGTCAAAGGCCAGCTGGCTGCCAAAGACCGAAAGGCCCAGACCAAAGAACACATAGGAGAGCTGGGCGATCGTGGAGAAGGCCAGCAGACGCTTCATGTCCTTTTGCGGCAGGTACATAAGGAAACCAAAGAGCATGGTGACCATGGCGTCGATAATGGCGACCCAGCCCACGATCTCGGGGATCTCGCCGGCAGAGACGAGTGCACGCGCGAACACGCACACGCCGACCTTAACCATCGAGGCGCCATGCAGGTAGGCCGAAACAGGCGTCGGCGCCTCCATGGCCGAAGGCAGCCACATGTACATGGGAACCTGTGCGGACTTGGCCCAGGCCGCAAACAGCACGAGCAAAAGAACGATAGCCTTGAGCTTGGCGTCGAGGCCGGCGATCGCGGTGATGGCGAAGGTGCCGGTGTGGGCAAACACGATAGCAGCGCCCAAGTACAGGCCGAGCGCACCGATATGCGTAATGATCAGGGCCTTCATGCCGGCCTTTTTGGCCGTAGGCGACATGTAGTAGCTAATGAGGCCCCAAGAGCACGCACCCGTGATCTCAAAGAACACGAGCTGGCCCAAAAGGGTCGAGCTGTACACGAGGCCGGCCATGGCGCCGATGAAGGTCGCGAGATACGCGTAGAAGCGACGACGCGGCGCGTCGGGATGCTCACGGTTATTCTCGCTCATATAGGGGATCGAATAAATCACGACAAGCAGGCCGATACCCACAAAGGCGGGCGCGAGCAGCGTGCTCATGCGATCGAAGGTGAATCCCATGACGAGGGTCTGCTCAAACGAGATCAGGGGGACCTGCGTGTCGGGCATGCCGGCGCCAGCGAAATTCGCGGCGAGGGCGATGGTGCAGACCGTCGAGACGGCGGCACCCAAAACGCTGAACCACTTGGCGTACGGACGGGGGAACAGGGCGACGAGCACCGAGGCCACCATCGGGGCCGCGATAGCGACCAAGCCGAGAAGGGACAGACTGACTGCAAATGACATTGTTTCTCCCTTCTCCTACACGCCGACGACCACGAAGACAAACGCCAGCACGGCGATGCCCACGACGGCCCAGGTCTGATTGCCGAGCACCTTAAAACGCGAGCGCGAGCAGGAGTTCTCGATCACGCCGCACACGACAAAGTCGATAAGGCACTTCACCAGGAAGATGACTGCGCCCAGAACGGCGGCGGTGCCCACGGTCGTGGGCTCACCCCAAGGGATGAAGATCGCGCAGAACCAAGCGACAACCAGGACCTGCTTCATGGACATGGCAAGCTTGGCCATGGCGAGCGACGGGCCGGAAAGCTCGGCGAGCGGACCTTCCTGAAGCTCTTGCTCGGCCTCGGCCTGATCAAACGGCAGCTTGCCGAGTTCCATGTAGCAAGCGATCGCAAAGGCGATGCCGGCGAGAATCACGGCGACCGGCGCGTCGATGGCGCCCGTCATGATGTGCTGACCCATGGTGGCGATGTCGGTAGAACCGCACACCAGGGCGGCGGCAAACAGCGCCAGCAGCATGGACGGCTCGATGAGCACGCTCATGAGCAGCTCGCGGACGCCGCCGATACCGGCGTAGGCGTTGGACGAATCCACACCGCAGAGGGCGAAGAAGAAGCGGGCGAGCGCCAGGCTGTACATGATGGTGATGGCGTCACCAAAGACCGGGATGGGGCTTTGTGCCGTAAAGAGCGGCAGGCCCATCGCGAGCATAAAGGCGACGGCGAAGAACAGCGGCGGCATGATGCGCAGCGCAAAGCTCGCATCCTCGCTCTGGGACTCGGGGCGCGCAAAGAGCTTGGCCAGGTCACGGTAATCCTGCATGATGCTGGGGCCGCGACGGTTGTGCATCTTGGCGCGGATCACGCGGCCGAGACCGGAGAAGAACGGTGCGACGGCCATGACGACCACGCCCTGCAGAACGGCAAGTACGATGTTGTTCATGCTCTCCCCTCCTTAACCCATTTGCACGGCGAGCACGAGGAACACCACGAGTGCCGCGACGATGTAGCAGATATAAATGCTGTAATTGCCGCCCTCGAGCTTAGTCGCGAGGTCGGCGAGCTTCTCGACACCCTTATGCGGGGCATCGACGAGAACCTTGTCGGGTACGGGCTCCACAGCCTCGGCCACACCGGTGAGCTTCTGGAAGAAGTGCGCGATGGACCAGCAGACGGCCGTGCAGCGGTCGCGCAGCGTGTAGAGCGGCTGCATAAACCAGGACACCTCGGAGGCAAAGGTCGTGGCCACGACGGGCATATGCTCGTTGGGAGCATAGCCGCATGCCCACGGCTGGGACTTCTGCACCTTGCCGACGGTCTTGAGCTTGCGATAACCACAGGCAAGGCCGACAAGCACCACGAGCGCAATGGCGATCGCGGGCGTGGAGGTGGCAGCGCCGGAGTACTGGTTCATGAGCTCCATGCCCTCGGCGGCAAACACGCCACCGTACGGATGCAGCACGGACGCGGCAACATCGACCAGAACGGGCGCGATCACGGGAGCACCAATGCCCAGAACGACGCAGATGGCTGCGAGCAGGCCCTGCGCAAACACCATGGGGGCGGGAACCTCCTTGGCGTTGGCCGCGGCCTCGGAGCGGGGCGCGGAGGCAAAGGAGACGCCATAGGCCTTGACGAAGCACGTGACAGCCAGCGCGCCGGTAATGGCAAGCGCGACGGCAGCGAACACGGCCACGATCATGACGGCCTTGTCGCCCTGCATGGCGGCGTTAAACAGCGACTGATAGGTAAACCACTCGGACACAAAGCCGTTGAAGGGCGGGATGGCCGAGATGGCAAGCGCGCCAATAAGGAAGCAGATGGCCGTAGCCGGCATACGACGGAACAGGCCGCCCATCTTCTCCATATTGCGCGTACCCGTGGAGTACAGCAGTGCACCGGCGCCCAAGAACAGCTCGCCCTTAAACATCGCGTGGTTGAACGTGTGGTAGAGGGCGGCCATCAGAGCTAGGACGGCGATGCCGACCGAGTTGAGTGCCATGGCGGCCATGGAAGCGCCGACGCCGAGCAGAATGATGCCGATGTTTTCGACGGAGTGATAGGCCAGCAGGCGCTTGATGTCATGCTCCTGCAGGGCGAATGCCACGCCGAGGACCGACGAGATCGCACCGAAGACCATGACCATAAGACCCCACCAGACCTGAACGCCCGAGGCGGAGAGCAGGTCGAGACCAACCTTGAGGATACCGAAGATACCGATCTTGATCATGCCGCCGGACATGAGGGCCGACACGTTGGACGGCGCCTCGGGATGTGCCTTGGGCAGCCAGCCGTGCAGCGGGATGATACCGGCCTTGGCGCCAAAGCCAAAGAAGGCGAGCACGAAACACACGGATGCGACCGCGGGGCTAAACTGCGTGGCGCGGAAATCCGCAAAGGCAAACGAGCCACCGGCGAAGTTGGTCATGGTGAGGAAGCTCGCCATGATGAGCACAAAGCCCACGTGCGCGATCACAAAGTAGAGCCAACCGCCATGGATGGAGTTCTCGTTCTCCTCGATCACGACCAGGAAGTACGAGGTCAGCGACATGAGCTCAAAGGCGACCAGGAACCAAAACACATTGTCGGCGGTGATGACGAGCATCATGGACGCCACGAAGGTGTTAAAGAAGAAGCCGGCGCGGCCCTTTTTGCCCGGGTACTCATCAAAGTAGTTGAGACCGTAGATCGAACCGGCAAACGCGAGCACCGAGATGAGTGCCACGAACAGGCCGGACAGCTGATTGAGCAGCAGCTGGAAATGGGCAAACGGGAAGAACACGATGGTGTCGACCGACGTGACATCGCCCAGCACGGCCTGGATACCGGCCACAAACGAAAGCACCGCGGCGACGGCGCCGATAAGGCAGCCGGCGGTCTTGGCGGCGTTATCGGCCTTGATCAGCAGAACCGAGGCGAGCGCACCGATGCACGAGACGGCAAGCGATGCGATAAACAGCGTCATGCTATCCATTCTTTACGCTCCCTTCTGCTTTCTCGGACAAGCCCTGGGCCACAGCGGTAACGTCGACGACCGGACCGTTTTCGATCGAGCGCAGGCGCTTGGCCTCGTCGAGCTCGCGATCGGCCGCGCCGCCCATGACGGTCAGCGCCTTGGTGGGGCATGCCGCCACACAATGCGGGCCGTCCGGATCGAAGGCGCACAGGTCGCACTTGACAGCGCAGGTGTACTGGCCGGGAGCCCACGTAAGAAGGCTGCTCAGGGACTTAGGATACGAAGGCGTCGGATCGCACATGCCTGCGACACCGGCGATAGACGTGCCATCGGGATGGATGGCTCCGAAGGGGCACGCGATGGCGCACAGCCTGCACCCGATGCACTCCTGCTCCTTGACGTGGATGCGGTCGCCATCGTGCTCGATGGCATTCACCGGGCAAACCTCGGCGCAGGGGGCACCCTCGCAATGGTGGCAGGCAAGGGCGGCCGAAATACCGCCGGTCTTCACGAGCGCCAGGCGCGGCGTATCCTGAAGACCCTGCATCCGGTGGGCGTCGGCACAGGCGGACTGGCATGTTCCGCAGCCGATGCACCTCTCCGGGTTGATGTCGATGAAGCGGTTCATCCCCACTTCCTTTCAAAATAACGGGCCGGGCTCCCGAACGTACGGGACGCCCGGCCCAAAAAGCCAACGAGAACGGGACTACACGATTTGGTTCACGTGCGCCTCGTCGTCGAACTTGGCGGCGCCGGGCTCAACGTCCTGAGGAGCGGCGGCGTCCACCAGAGCCTGCTTGAGCTCGGTGTACTGACGCTCGACCTCGCCCTCGGCCCAGACCTGGTCGGCGATAGCGTCGACCTGGCAGGCGGAGAACTTGTCCTCGGGCGTGTGCGAGACCGGGTCGACCTTGTGCATGGTCAGCTCGTTGCACTTGCCGATCCACCACTGGTAGGTCATATAGACCGTGCCCTTGTTGATACGGTCGCTCACGTCGGCGCGGCTGTATACCTGACCGCGACGGCTGTGAATCGAGACGATGTCGCCGTTCTTGATGCCGCGCGCCTGGGCGTCCGCGGGATTCATGCGGACAAAACCGGGCTCATCGGCAAGCAGCGCCAGCGTCTTGCAGTTGCCGGTCATCGAACGGCAGCTGTAGTGGCCGACCTCGCGGACGGTGCACAGAATGAGCGGGTACTCATCGTCGGGAAGCTCGGAGGGCGCCTCCCAGTCGTGCGCCATCAGGTTGGCGCGGCCGTCCTTGGTGGTGAACTTGCCACCAGCGAACATGTCGGGCGTACCGTGGTCGTTCACATCGGTGCTCTTGACCGGCCACTGGGCGTAACCGCCCTCGGGAGCCATCTTCTCGTAGGTCGCGCCCACAAAGTTGGGGCACAGGCTAATGCACTCGTTCCAGATCTGCTCGGTGTTGTCGTAGTTCATGGGGTAGCCCATGCGCGTGGACAGGTCCGCGAAGATCTCCCAGTCGTGGCGGCACTCGCCCTTGGGCGGAACGGCCGCGTCAAAGTGCTGGAAGCTACGGTCGGATGCGGTAAAGACACCCTCGTGCTCGCCCCAAGAGGTAGCGGGCAGGATGACGTCGGCGAGCATGGTCGTCTGCGTCATAAAGATGTCCTGGCAAATGAACAGATCCAGCTCGGAGAGCGTCTTGCGCATACCGGCCGAATCGGGCTCGGTCTGCACCGGGTCCTCGCCGTAGTTGTAGAAGCAGTGCACCTTGCCCTCGTCGACCAGGTGGCCCAGATCGGTGAGCTTGTAGCCCTCCTCGAGCGGGAGCTTTTCCTCGGGCACGCCCCAAGCTTTGGCAAACTTGGCACGCACTGCGGGGTCGGTGACTTTCTGGTAGCCAGGGTACAGGTTGGGCAGCATGCCCATATCGCAGGAGCCCTGGACGTTATTCTGACCGCGCACGGGCGCGAGGCCGGAATTGGGTTTGCCGATCTGGCCGGCAACGCAGGCGATGGAGGCGATGGTGTGCACCGTCTTCAGGTTCTGCTTCTGCTGGCATACGCCCATGCCCCAGCCAATGATGGCAGAGGGCTTCGCCGTGGCGTACATCTCGGCAGCTTGGTGGATCAACGCGGGCTCGACACCCGTGATGTCCTGTACAGATTCGGGAGTGTAGTTCTTGATGGTCTCCCACCACTCGTCAAAGCCGTTCGTGTGCTCGGCGACGAATTCCTTGTCGTAGAGGCCATCGTTGACCAGACAGTTGGCAAAGGCGTTGAGGAACGCAACGTTGCAACCGTTCTTGATCGGAAGGTAGAGATCGGCGATACGCGCGGTTTCGATATGGCGCGGATCGGCGACGATGATCTTGCAACCCTTTTCTTTGGCTCGCACGATACGCCTTGCGACGATGGGGTGCGAATCGGCAGGGTTATAGCCGAAGAGGAAAATGCAGCCCGCATCCTCCATACCGGGGATGGAGCATGACATGCAACCTGAACCAACCGTGTCCATCAGACCGAGGACAGTAGGGCCGTGTCAAGTACGGGCGCAGTTGTCCACGCTGTGGGTGCCGATGCACGCGCGCGTAAACTTCTGCATGACGTAATTCGCCTCATTGCCGCCGCCTCGCGAAGAGCCAGTGGTCATGACAGCGTTAGGACCATATTCGTCAATTATGGCCTGCATCTTAGATGCGGTGAAATCCAGTGCCTCGTCCCAGCTTACGCGCTCAAGATCCGCGCCCTTAGTGCGGCGGATCATCGGGTGCAGTACGCGAGGAGTCAAGATCTTGGTGTCGTTGATGAAGTCGTAGCCGCTCATGCCCTTAAGGCACAGCTCGCTCTGGTTGGTGATGCCGTTGAGCGGTTCGGTGCCCACGACCTGGCCGTTTTGGACCAGGAGGTTAAACTGGCAACCGGCGCCGCAGTACGGGCAGATCACTTTATGCTTCTCCATGACACCCTCCTTCCTTTCTCTGCTACCGATTAATCGGTACGTATTTGACAATCGTCGGGCCTGTATGGCCGCCCGCCTACGCCTCGTTTTCGATGGTGGCGCGGGCACGCTCGGCGGTCAGTTCCGCCAGGCGCTCCTCGTCTACCAGGGTGAGGCCCTTAGTCGGGCACGCCTCGGCACACGCCGGACCGCCGGGACGGTCCACGCACAGGTCGCACTTGAGCACGAAGCTCTTAGTCTGCGAACCCACGCGCACGTCGCCCATCAAGACGGGGACCTGCGTGGTCGCCACGCTCACGGCGCCAAAGGGGCAGGCCATGACGCAGCTCTTGCAGCCGATGCAGTTGTCCTCGTTGACGCCGATGCGATGGTTCTTTGGATCAAAGAACAAGGCGCCCGTGGGGCAGGCCTTCGCGCACGGGGCATCCTCGCAGTGATGGCAAGCCACCGGTGCGGAGATCTCGTACGTACGCGTCACGCGCAGGCGCGGCGCGGCGATGTTGCCGGGGATGTCGTGCGCCTCGATGCACGCCGCCATACAGGTTTGGCACCCAATGCAGCGTGAGGAATCGGCTACGACTCGTTTATTGCCCATGTTGTTCACTCCCTCCTGAATCCCATGCCGGAGAGACCCTGTCGACGTTGCCCCGGACCGCCCGTGGTCCGGCATCGGCGTATCGAGTGCATGCGGCGAAACAGGCACTTCGATAGAATTCCTCCAACGATATACAGGTTAAATATACGCAGTTGCAGGGGGCAAACTTGAGCATAGGCCCTGCAATACGGGTGTATTGCAGGGGTTTTGGCAGGTTGGAATTATTCTTGGGTAACTATAAAGGTGAGTGTATTACATGCGTACGCCCAAGAAAGATCTCGCGCTCATTTCTGAAGGATGTAGTACGTTTGTAATATCGTTTACACTCAATTACTCTAATGCAATAAAGTAGTGGTTGTAAGATTGGCTATTATTAGCCAATGCTGTATTTGACTCTTCAAATTGCACGCTCATTAAGGGAGGCCAGTGATGTCATCGACTCAAAAAACGAGCCATCCTGCAGGTGCGCATTCGCGAGGAAGACAAGCAGCATGCCGAGCGTCTCTACGACGCCATGGGCACATCGCTCTCCGAGGCCGTGCGCCTTTTTGTCGCGCAGAGCATTTTGATGCGCAAGCTCCCCTTTCAGCCGGTCGCTGTGCGCTCAAAGGACGGCATCGCCGCCTATGGATCGCTCAAAGCCTATGGGGACCCCAATCGCCGCTCCGAGGAGCGCAATGCCTGGATTGAGTACCTTGCCACAGAAAGCGACGATTCGATTTTGGGTCCCGAGGAAGTAGATATCCATGAGTAGCACCATCATCGACGAGACCGTCATCCTACGCTACATGCTTGACGACGACGAAGTTCTGTCACCGCGCGCCGCCAAGGTCATCGCCACGCGCACCGCTCGTGTCTACCCCGAAATCATCACGCGCGTCGTGGTCACGCTGCGCGACGTCTATAAGGTTCCCCGCGTTGAGATTGCTGCGGCCATGAAAAGGCTGCTCGATGACGTCATGGTCGACGAGCCCACCGTTGTCGCCCTTGCCGTCAAACTCTTTGGCAAGACCCATATGGACTTTACCGACTGCCTCCTCGCAGCCCGAACCGCCATCTACAACGATGATGTCGTGAGCTTTGGCAAGCCCATCATCCAAGGCATGATCGATTACCGCCGCCAGCGCCAAACCACAGCCGAAGCCCGCAGCCGCAGCACCGACGCCCGCAGCCGCAGCACCGACTCCACCATCGACAAGCTCCGCCACCAATCCCGCCACTAACCGGCAGGCAACGGCATCGCCCGCCTCTCAGCCCCATCCCCTCCTAAGTTGCGGTGAAATAGTTCCTGGATTTAGGCTTATTCGAGCTTTTCAGGAACTATTTCACCGCAACTTTCTGTAAGGGTGGTTTTTAGTGCCACCGAGGGGCACTAATCAACCGTTTGCCGATATGTTTGGCTCTGGCTCATGGCTCTGACCTGCCCCGTCAAGCTTTTGGTCAGTTCATGGCAAGGTCTGGCGGACCAAATATGGGATAGCGTAGTGTCATTCACTCCCCCTCGAGACCATGGGGTCGAAAATGAGTCATGATAAACGCTGTTCCAAACCGCAAGCAGAGCTGTTCTTCCGGTTATTCGAGGCCCATCATGGCGGGCACCTGTTTGTAGCTACCAAAAAATGGGACGAACGCTGTGCCTACGCGCTCATGCAAAAAGAGATGATTATTCGACTCTACAACCATGTCTACGCTGATCCCGCGTATTGGAATGACCTCGGCGTCGAAGATCGCATCTTTCAATTGGCATCCGCTATTGCGGTCGTTGAACCGGATGCCGTGTTTTGTGGAGCAACGGCGGCGCTGCTCTATGGCATCGGTTCTGCATATTCGCTTCTCGACAAGGTGCAAGTGCTGCTACCGCGTTCCACCAGACGCGATATGTACGAATTCGTTGAATACCGACGCTGGCGACCGGGCGACGTATGGCAGCTCGGCCCGTTTACGCTAACGGATCCATATCGCACGGTGGTCGACATCGCCCGAACGAGCGCTTTTCGATATGCACTAGGCTATGTCGACGGGTTGGCTCGTGAGTACGGTGTCGAGCGTGAAGAATTGCGTGCATATGCACAAGCGAACTGCCGCGGATTGCACGGCATCGCGCGCGCATTTGACGTTTTTGAACACATGGATGGCAGGTCGGATAACGGTGGAGAATCCGAAGCACGGGCGGCAATGATTCTGGCGGGAGTTGCCGCTCCCGAACTTCAGGTTGAAATAACTCGACCGGGAAACGCCGGCTATTATTTGGCAGATTACGGCTGGCAGATGCCAAACGGCTCTTGGATGCTGGCTGAGCTACATGGACTAGGCAAGTTTGAGGACGATGCCCAAAATGACCCGGAACATACTGCAGCAAAAACCTATCGAGCTGCCCTCATGCGCGACGCGAACCTGCGTGCCATGGGCCACAACGTCATTCATTTCAAGCTCTCAGACACCTACGATGTCAAAGCGTTCGGCTCCATGATGCGCGGCTACGGTATACCAACCACAAAACCCTACGCAGACTCCTGACCAGCTGCCCTCATCTTCTCGACAACAGAACCCATCATCGACCCAGCCCGCTCGGCCTCAATAAGTTGCGGTGAAATAGTTCCTGGATAACAGCTTTTGCGGCTAATCCAGGAACTATTTCACCGCAACTTAGGAGGGGATGTGGGGCGGCATCGATTCCCGTCGCCCGTACATTTACGAAAATGGCTCTGGTCCCAAAAGAAGCCAGAGCCATTCATCTATCTTATGGAGCGGGCGACGGGAATCGAACCCGCGTCATCAGCTTGGAAGGCTGGGGTTCTACCATTGAACTACGCCCGCAAGATATGGTCGGGACGACAGGATTTGAACCTGCGACATCCTGCTCCCAAAGCAGGCGCGCTACCAAACTGCGCCACGTCCCGAAGGTGTTGAGCAGCTAAGGTCTAAACCTTGCGTGTCCCAAAGCGAAGGAAATTATAGGGGAGACTCCCCGCCTGTGCAAGCGCAGAAACCCTAGCTCCTCGAATGTGCGACAAACCGGCTGTGGAGCAGACCGATCACAAACGCCACCACGGCAACCGGCGCCCACGCGGCACCGATATCCGCCAGCGGCAGCGCATCGAACGGCAGCCACACGCCCGCAAAGAACGCATCGCGAACCGAGGTGATCACGCTCTGCACCGCGACAACGCCGCCGACCCAAACCCACACCTGCGGATGCGCGTCGCAAAAACCGTGCACCAAGCCCATCAGTACCAGCACGATGGCAACGGGATACAAGGCGTTGAGCATGGGCACCGAGAACATGAGGATCACGTCGAGGCCCACGTTGGAGAGCACGCACGAGAACGCTGCGAACACAAAGGCGAGAATCGCAAAGGGGCGGCGCATGGCCTCCTCGGAAGCCTCCGCTCCCCCTTCAACCACATACGTCTCGCAGAAGTAGCGCGAGCAGCAGCTGATGAGGCCGATGCACACGTTCATGCAGGCGAGGAAGAAGATGGCGAAGACCACGACCGTGCCGGCAAGGCCAAAGTGCATGGAGGCAGAGCGGGCAAGGATGGCGGCGCCGTTGGTGGCGTCGGGCATCACGGTGCCGAGCTGCATTCCGGCAAGGCCCAAGCCGCAGTAGATGATGGCCATAAGCACGCCGGCGATTACACCGGAACGCGAAATCTCAAAGGCCACGCGCTTGTCATCGGTAACACCCAGCTCGTGGATGGTCTCGGCGATGATGATGCCGAAGGCGAGCGACGCGAGCAGGTCCATGGTCTGATAGCCGGTCAAAAAGCCCTGCACGGCAGCGCCTGCATCGTAGGGAGCCTGAGGCGCGGCAGCGGGACCCAGCGGCGAGATCACGGCGGCACCCACGACCAGCACGATGAGCGCAATGAGCGCGGGGCCCGTAATGCGGCCGAGCACGCGCGTGATGACGCCGGGGCGCAGCGTGAGCACAAACGCGGCTACGAAGAACCCGATGGCAAAAACCAGACGTGCCGTGCCGAGCGAAACACCCTCGGGCAGCAACGGTACCAGCATCTCAAACGCCGTGGAGCTCGTACGCGGAATGGCAAGGCACGGGCCGATGGCCAGATATACTGCCGCGACAAAGAACTCGCCAAACTTGGGATGCACGCGGCCGGCAAGCTCACGCGCCGTGCCGGCAAGCGCCACGGCGATAAAGCCCATGACGGGCAGGCCGATGGCGGCAATCAAAAAGCCAACCATGGCAAGCGGTGTGGCCGTGCCGGCCTGGAGCGCCAGCAACGGCGGAATGATGAGGTTACCGGCGCCAAAGAGCATCGAGAACAGGGCGATGCCGACGGTAACGACATGGTCGGAGCGCAGACCGCGCGGTGCGGATGAGGCCATAGGCACACCTTTCGGGTCGAAACAAAAACGGGACGGGCAAAAACACCCGTCCCGCAAGTATATACGCTCTAGCAGGCTAAATCGCGCAAAGCGTCAATCGCAGTGTCGACTTCCTCGTCCGTGTTGAAATACCCAAACGAGAAGCGGACGACGCCCTGGCGCTCGGTCCCCAGCGCGCGGTGCATGAGCGGAGCGCAATGGGCACCGGGGCGCGTCGCAATCCCCCACCCTTGCATGAGCGCGTCCGAGATCTCGGCAGAGTCGATATCACCCACGTTGAGCGACACAATCGCAGAGCGCGTCGGCTGGTCAAACGCACCGTAGAGCTTAATCCCCGGAATCTCGCGCACGCCAGCGAGAAAGCGCTCAGCCAGCGCTCGCTCATGCGCCGCGATCGCCTCGACCCCGCCTTGCGCCTCGATAAAGTCGAGACCGGCAGAAAGGCCCGCGATGCCGTGGCCGTTGAGCGTGCCCGCCTCGAGGCGCGTGGGCCACTCAAGCGGCTGCAACGCATCGAAGCTGTGCACGCCCGTGCCGCCCATGGCCCACGGAGCCACGTCAACAGCCTCCGCCACGGCCAGGCCGCCGGTGCCTTGAGGTCCCATGAGCCCCTTATGGCCGGTAAAGCACACAATGTCGAGCCCCATGGCCTGCATATCGATATGCATCGCGCCGGCAGACTGCGAGGCGTCGACGATCACCAGCGCGCCGGCAGCATGGGCCATGGCCGCCACGCGCGCAATGTCGACCGCGTTGCCGGTCACATTGGAGGCGTGCGTCACCACCACGGCACGCGTGCCCGGCGTGACCAGCCGCTCGAGCTCGTCGTAGTCGAGCACGCCGTTCGCGTCGCAGCCCGCATGCTCAACGGTCACGCCCTGCTCTGCCGCCAAGCGGTTGAGCGGACGTAGCACCGAGTTGTGCTCGAGCACCGTCGTGACCACGCGGTCGCCGGGGCGCACCACCCCGTTGATGGCGGTGTTGAGCGCCGCGGTGGAGTTGGGCGTAAAACAAACATGGTCAGCACGCGGGCAGCCCAGCAAGCGCGCAAGCTTGGCGCGGCAGCCGTGGATGGTACGTGCCGCATCGAGTGCACCCGACGTGGCGCCGCGCCCGGCATTGCCGAGCGAGCACATCGCCTGCGTCACGGCATCGATGACCGTCTGCGGCTTGTGCATGGTCGTCGCCGCGTTATCCAGGTAGATCATCGCACGACCTCCCACATATCGATCACGGTAAAGCCCTCAGTGGGAACGCCCGCCGCGGCAAGCTCGCCGCGCAGCAGTTCCTCATCCGCGGGCAGCGCCTTCCACGCCAGACCGCAGCCAGCAGCGACCTCCCCGGGTACGGGAATCGTTCGCCCGGGAAGGCCGCGAGCGACGCACAGGGACTCGCAACCCATGGCGGCCGCCGTGGTGGGAAACGTGATGACAAGCGCCGGGCGCTTCTCCCTCATGGCACCTCCAACCAATACGCTACGGACGCACGACGCGCACGGCCTGCTCCATCTTCTCCACGATCACGTACATGTTGGTGACCTCGCCCACCGCGAGCTGGTCTTTAATGCCATAGTGGTCGAGGCAGGTACCGCAGGTGAGAATCTCGACACCCTGCTCCGCCAGGCCCTTCAGGTCATCGAGCACCGGCGAGCCCTCGACGGTGAGCTTGGCACCGCCGTTGTAGAACAGCATGGTCGCGGGCAACTCCTCCTGCTGCGTCACGGCAAAGATAAACGCCTTCATGAGCTTGTGGCCCAGCTCGTCGTCGCCGCGGCCCATGCAGTCGGTGTAGACGGAAATGACGAGTTTGCCCTTGCCGGCGCTGGCATCACAGAAGGCAGCACCATCCTGCTCGGGATCGGCCACGGCAACGGCGCCAGAAGTCGCGACGGTCACGAGCCACTCGGCGTCAGAAATCTTCTCGACCGAGGCCGTGCAGCCCTTCTCCTGCGCCATCTTGGAGATGTTCTTGACGGCGGTCTCGTTGTCGACCGAGGTCACCACGGCACCCTCGCCATCAAGCTGTTTGAGTGCCTTAAGTGTCTTGACGACGGGCAGCGGGCAGGCATCGCCCATGGCATTGACTTCAATTTTGGTAGACATAGCTTTTCCTTTCGAAAGAGCCGTTCCAGAGAACGGCAAACAGTTACATAAACGTGCGGGCTAGCGAACAACGCGGACGGCAGTACCGCCCGGCTCCGCCTTGCACACGCGCCCGACAACGGCCGCGATGCGTCCCTCGGCATCCAGGCGGCGCACAAGCTCATCCACATCGGAAGCAGGCGCCGCGATGAGTAGGCCACCAGACGTCTGCGGATCGTACAGCGCATCCAGCATGCCCGACTCCAGGTCCTCGTCGGCAGCCACACGCGGGCCAAAGAAGTCCTGGTTGCGGTAGGAGCCCGCGGGGATAATGCCCAGACGCGCCATGTCGAGCACTTGATCAAAGAGCGGCACTGCTCCCGACGCAAGCTCAACCTGCACGCCCGAGCCCTCGGCCATCTCGCACGCGTGCCCGATCAGGCCAAAGCCCGTGACATCGGTGCAGCCGTGAAGCTCAAGTCCCTCGGACAGACGAATCGGCGCCTCGTTGAGGGTGCGCATCGAGTCAAACATGGCTGCGGCCTCGTCCTGCTCGATGAGCTCGCCCTTAATGGCCGTAGTGATGATGCCCGAGCCGATGGCCTTGGTCAGCAGTAGAACATCGCCCACGTGCGCACCGCTGTTGGCGAGCATGCGGTCGAGCGCGACAAAGCCGCTCACGGACAGGCCGTACTTGGGCTCGTCGTCGTTGATGGTGTGGCCACCCGCGATGGAGCAACCCGCCTCGACGCACTTGTCGGCGCCGCCCGCCAGAATCTGACCTGCGACCTCGATGCCCAGGCAACTGGGAATGCACAGCAGGTTCATGGCATGGCTCGGCCGCCCGCCCATGGCGTAGATGTCCGACAGCGAGTTGGTCGCGGCGATCTGGCCAAACAGAAACGGGTCGTCGACCATCGGCGGGAAGAAGTCGATGGACTGCACGAGGCCCAGGTTCTCCCCTACGCGGAAGACGCTCGCATCGTCGGAGGTATCGAACCCCACGAGCAAGTTGTCGTTATGCACATTGGGTAAATCGCCCAGGACCTGGGCGAGGGCTCCGGGAGCCAACTTAGCGGCTCAACCGCTCGCGGCAGTCATAGACGTGAGCTTAATCTGATCGTCAGCCATCGATACCTCCTCTCATCGGTCAATCATTTTCTCCCAGTATACGCATGAATGCGAGCCTACGGCGGATGCATTAATTGAGCGCCTGTGCGCGAATCGCCGCGCCGATGGCACCTGCAAAGCGGGCCTGAGGCGAGGTGATCACCGGCGACCCCAGCAGCGCCGTCAACCGCTCCACCACGAAGGCGTTCTCGCACAGACCGCCGGTCAGATAGTACGGAGCGCCCGCCGCCTGCCCGGCCATGGTCGCCACGCGCGACACGACGCTTTCGATCACGCCGCGCGCAATGTTCTCGCGCGGCTCACCGCGACCGATCAAGCTGATGACCTCGCTTTCGGCAAACACCGTGCACATGCTGCTGATCTTGGTGGGCTCACCGGAACGCGCAAGGTCGGCCATCTGCTGCTGGGAAATACCCAGACGGTCGGCCATGATCTCCAAAAAGCGCCCCGTACCGGCAGCGCACTTGTCGTTCATGGCGAACTTGGCCACGCGACCGTCCTTGATCGTAATGACCTTGGTGTCCTGACCGCCCACGTCGATCACGGTGCCGTGGTCGCCAAACAGGCGCACGGCACCGGTGCCGTGGCAGGTAATCTCGGTAACGACCTTGTGCGCATAGGGCACGGCGACACGACCGTAGCCCGTCGCGATCACGCGCACGTCGTCGGCTGTCACGTCATAGCCGGCCGCTGCCAGCGCCTCGCGCAGCCGCTCGGAAGCATCGACCGAGGAAAACCCGGTTGGCTGCACGCACGTCCACGCCACCGAACCCTCCCCGTCGACCACAGCAGCCTTAGCCGCCGTAGACCCGATATCGATCCCGATCCCTATCATGGCTCTCTCCCAATCTAAACATCAAAGGTAGCGGCGCGTTCAGGCGCCTTAGCTCTAGGTTTCTCAGGTGCCGGAGATTGCCCCGAAAGAGGAGCGCAGCGTACTTTGGGTACGCAAGCGACGGTTTGAGGGGCAAGATCCGGTGCCTGAGAAAGCTAGAGGGTTTCGATGAAGGCGGCGATTCGAGTCTCGATCTGACCCATGTCGCCGTTGCTGTAGTCGGTCTCGATCTTCATATACGGAATACCCGCACCCTCGACGGCCTCCTGCATGCGCGCACTCTCCACGTTAAAAGTGTGGCAGGCCTGTAGCACGCTCTCTACCACGCCATCGACATGGTACTTCTCGCACATGGTCAGCGTGTTTTCCATACGACCATCGTTGGGCGTCATGACCGAGCAGTTGATATCCAGGTAGCGGTCGGCGATGGTGCGCAAGATGTCGGGAGCCTCCGGGTCGATCATCATGGCCGCCGTGCGCTCGCCCGAGCAGTCGTCCATGCACACGACCACGCCGCCGTTGGACTCGATGGTGCGACCGATCTTGTTGATCACGCCGCCCACCGGGCAACCGGTGATCAGAATGCGCTTGGCATCCGCCGCAACCGGACGCTCGCCCGCGTCGTAGGCCTCGCGCAGCTTGGCAACCTTTTGCTCCAGCTGCTGCGTATAGGCCTCGATATCAAAGCTGAACGTACCGGCAAACATAGTGCTCATCAGGTCGACGCCGCTCATGGCCGCCGGCTGGTTGGCCTGCAGCGCAAACATCTCGAGCTGGGCCGCACGCAAGCGGTTGCGACGACGGACGGCAGCGCGCAGGTCATCGTCGGTAATCGTGATGCCGTAGAAGCCCTCGAGCTCCTCCTTGAGCAGGCGGCACTCCTCGTACCAGCCCTCGCGCTCGTAGGCGCGATCGCGACCCTGCGGAAGATGCAGAATGTGCGTGCGCTTGAGTTCATTGAGTAGCTCGTACATCTTCTTCTTGCCGTCGCAGGTGGTCTCGCCGATGATCATGTCGCTAAAGTACGTAAACGGGCACTTTTGCGAGTAGGCAAAACCGTAGGTCGACTTGATGAGCGGGCAGAGGTTTGCCGGCAGCACCTTCTCGGCCTCGGGAATCACCTCGTCGGATGTACCGCACAGCGCCACGCTCGCAGCCCCCGCGGCATCGATAATCTCGAGCGGCGTGTAGCTGCACAGAAAACCGATCAGGCGATTGCCCGCCTGTTTGTAATCCTTGACGCGAATAAACGCCGCCTTGCGTTGCTCGTTGAACTCCTCAAACGTGGAGGGCAACGGCTGCTCAATATTTTCCGACATATAACTCCTTAACGAACCTTTTAACCAACCAAGGAGACGGCTTTCCCAGGTGCCCGAGGTTGCCATGAAAGAGGAGCGCCGCATACTTTGGTAGCAAGCGACGGTTTGAACGGCAAGATCGGGTGCCTGGGGAAGCCGCCGGGACGGATAGCCCTAAATGGTTTCCAAGAAAGCCTCGATCCTGGTTTGCAGTTGCCCCGCATCCTCACCGGCGTAGTCGGTCGTGATGTGCATAAACGGAATGCCGGCCTCCTCGGCGGCCTTCTCCACGGCAAACGACTCCATCTCGTAGAGCGTGCAGAACTGCAGGGCCACATCCACGATGCCGTCGGCGTGAAGCTCCTTGGCCATCTGGACAATGTCCTTCATACGCTGGTCGTTGGGCGTAAAGACGGCGCAGTTGATCTTAAAGTAGCGCTCGGCGATGGCGTCGAGCATCTCGTCGACCGTCTCGCCGGACTCGTCGACTAGGTCCTTGTAGTAGCGCGAGCCCGTGCAGGACTCCTCGCCTACCACAACGCCGCCGGCCTTCTCAATGAGGTTGAACAGCTTCCAGTTGGGCACGGCCATGGGCGTACCGGTGTATAGGATGCGCTTGGTCCCCTTGGGCGCCACACCCTCGCCGGCCTCGACACGCTGCTCACACTCGGCCGCCATATCGTTAATGGCTCCGGTCAGACGCGGCGTGTCGTCCATAAAGGCGGCCTGAACGGTCAACAGACTGTCGAGACCGCTGATGGGCGCCGGGTCGGCAGCGCGCGTGGCAGCGAGGCGCTGCAGGGCGCGACGCTTCTCATTGACGGCGTGGATGGCGGCCTTCAGACGCTCAGGCGTGATCGTGACGCCACACTCTTCCTCGATCTTGGCGGCGAGTTTCTTGACCTCGGCCTTCCAGGTCACGAGCGTCGACTCGTCGTGCACGTTGGGAATATCCATGACGTACATTTTCTTTTGCGTGGCAAAGAACTCGTAGGCCTTCTTCTTGCCATCGCAGGTGTTCTCGCCCACCACCAGGTCACTCGACTCAATGTAAGGGCAGACCTCGCCCAGCTTAAAGCCGGCAAAGCTCTTGATAAGCGGGCAGGTGTTGCGCGGCAGGTGCTCCTCGACCTTATCGGTTGCCCAGTCGGCACCCGAGCACAGGCCCACGGGAATGCCGTCACAGGCAAGTACGATCTCCTCGGGCACGTAGACGCAGAACGAACCGACGATCTTGGTGGCCTCGCCGGCCTCCTTCTTGTCGAGCATCTCCTTAATGCGGCCGCTATGGATGTTGGTGGCCACAAAGTCCAGGTAGGACATGGACTTGGGGCGATTGTTCTGCGTCAGGAACATATCGCCGTACATCTGGCCCACGGCGCCCAGCAGCATGTCGTGGTCGGCAAGATTCATGCCGAGGCTCTCCCACATCGGATGGAAATCGAATTCTTCAGCCATGACGGTTCCCCTCTCGAACCAAAAACGGATAACAGCGGTATCGATGCACGACGGACGGCGATTGCCCAGCCGTGCTCAAACCCGGAATTTTAGGGAGCCTGCTTTGTGGTCGATTATTTAGCTGTGCGTCGTCTCTCCCGGAGCCGTGAACATACCTGCTCATATGCGGCTCCGAGCCATATACAGGGCGCGCGCGGCAACGCGGCGAATGTATGTCGTCTGCGGCATGTGCGCACCCTCCTTTTTTCTTACCGAAGGCAACTATATCAGCGGTTATCGTCCGGACGAACACCGTAGACATTCGTACGACAGTGTCGTGTACCGTCGTTTAATAAAGAATTATCTTAATTGATAAGAGTTTGTCATTCCTCATTCGGCGCGCGGCAAGATAAAGCCGACGAGGCTTATATCCCCGACGGCATTACCCGGCGCTATCGACAAACCAAATGGATCTTACTCGCATCGAAGTGCATGCGCAGTGTCTCGCCTGCTTGCGGCAGCTCGTCGACAGGCATGCCCACCTTGTTGACCTTCCACTGCAGACGCGTGGGCGCATCGACGCGCGGCACGTCCAGCAGCACCAGGCGCTCAAAGCGCGAATCGCTCACACGGGCCACGTGCAAATCATAGCTGTTGCGACCCCGCTCCGCGCGATTATCAACATGGAAGTAACTTGCGCGAATGCCCAGGTACGCCACGTCATCGGGAACCTCGCGACCCACGTTAAAGGTCATGCCCCAGTCGAGGGCCTCGACCTCCTGGGGCCCAATCTTGCGCGCGCGGCTTGTATTCTTGCAGCCCGTCAGACGCAGCGCCGCCAGCGTCTGCGGACGACGAACCACGTCCTCGATGGAGCCGATCTCCTCAACATGCCCGTCGTGCATCACGCAGATGCGCTGGCAGAGGCGGCACGCTTCATCGATGTCGTGGCTCACGTAGAGCACGGTGCGGTTGCACACGTCGAACAGGTCGAGCATGTTCTGTTCGAGGGCACTCTTAAGATAGGAATCGAGTGCGCTCATGGGCTCGTCGAACATAAAAATGCCCGGATGCGCCGCCACCATACGGGCAAGCGCCACGCGTTGCTGCTGCCCGCCCGAGAGTCGCGCGGGGTAGCGGTCGGCAAAATCGGCTAGACCGAAAATGCCCAGATAGCGCTCGGCCAGCCTTTTGCGCGCCACGGCGTCGCCCGCATCCTTTACACCGGCGCATACGTTATCGGCCACCGTCATGTTGGGAAAGAGCTGATAGTTTTGGAACAGCAGGGCGCATTTGCGCTCCTGGGGCGACAGGTTGATGCCCGCCGACGAGTCAAAAAAGGTCACGCCGTTGACGACGATCTTGCCCTCGTCGGGCGTCTCCACGCCGGCAATGCAGCGCAGCGTACAGCTCTTGCCACAACCCGAGGCACCCAGCAGCGCCACGCGCTCCTCGCCAGCCTCGAGCTGAATGTCGAGCACAAACCCGAGATAACGTTTCTTAATATCCATAACGAGCGACATAGCTTATCGACCTCCCTGCGGCGCCACATCATCGCGCATGAGCTCGGCCAGCGCCTCGCGATCGATACGCAAGGCATCGCCGCCCGCCGGGTCGAGCGAATCGCCCTGTCCGGCGAGATCTTCGGCCCGTTTGCGCTTCGCACGGGAGAGACCACGCTCGCGATACTTTTGCGAATGCGCGGTGTACATGTTGATGAACAGGATGACTAAGAAACTGAACACGATTACGACGATGACCCAAAAGAGTGCCACCGACGTGTTGCCGCCCATCCACTCAAAGTAGATGGCGATGGGGATGGTCTGGGTAATGCCGGCGTAGTTGCCCGCAAAGAACAGGGTGCAGCCAAACTCGCCCATGGCACGCGCGAAGGCGAGCACCGTGCCGGCGGCAATCGAGGGCCAGCCAAGCGGCATCATAAGCTTGGTAAAGATGCGACGCTCGGACCAGCCAAGCGTGCGCGCCGCATCGAGCATCTGCGTGTCGAGGCTCTCAAAGGCACCGAGCGCCGTACGGTAGACGAGCGGAAACGACACCACCACGGCAGAGATCACCGCCGCCGGCCACGTAAAGACAATCGAGATACCGTGCGCGATAAGCCACCGACCGACCCCGGTCGAGCGGCCAAACAGCATGAGGAGCAGAAAGCCGCAGACCGTGGGCGGCAGCACCATAGGAATCGTAAAGACCGAATCGAGCAGGCCCTTGATGCGACTCGAGGTACCCATAGTCTTCCACGCGGCGAACAAGCCCAGCTCAAAGGAGATCAGCAGGGCAAGGCCGCTCGTTTTTATGGACACCCAAAACGGGCGGTAGTCGATACCGCCCAAAAAAGTGGCCAGAGAGGACAAGGGTCCCTGCTCATCCCGCAACACGACAGACGATGCCTCTACCATTTGAGCGCTATCAAGCCAACGCGCGCCGCCCTTGGAATCACCCGAGGCCGATGCAATCACCACATAGCGGTCCCCATCCGCACCGCGCTCGTCAAAGCCATAGGTATACCCGCCGGCGTCAAACGTTGTATCCGCCGTGACATACCAAGGAAGATCCACGTCCCCTAGCTGCGCACCTCCCATGCAGTTTACGCTGTCGAGCCCACAGACGAGGGCCTTGAGACCCGATACGCACTCGTTGTCCTGCGGATCCAATCCATACTTCTCGACCGCCTTGGGCGATATCCACACCACAACGCGATCGGCAGCAGGCGCCACTACAAGGTCCACGTCCTCGTCAACGGGAAACCGATAGCCCTCAGGCTGGCCCTCCATGGCACGAGCGGTCCCCTTGGCCAACCGCTCAAAACCCTCAATCCCATAGGAAAGCCCATGAGCGGTCGCAGCAACCTGGGCCCCGTCCTCAGCGTCCCCAGCAAATGCAAATCCCGGCACCCAGCAAAGCGCGAAGATCAAAGCACAGGCAACAAGCATGCGGAATCTATTAAGCACGAAAAGCTCCAAGAGAATACAAGGACGGAGTGAAACACAAAACGATGGAATTATCGCGCCAAGCCGCACTACTCGGAAAGCTCAAAGCCGTATTTGGCCCAAATCTTCTGGGCCTTCTTGTTGGTCAGACAGAAGTCGATAAACGACTTGGCCTCGTCGGCGTGCTCGGAGCTCTCGGCAACGGCACCCGGGTACACGATGGGCTTGTGCGAATCCTCGGGGCACACGAAGGCCTCCTCGATACCGTCGTAGCGGAAGATATCGGAGCTGTAGACAAAACCAGCCACGCAGTCGCCTGTGGACACATAGGCGGCGGCGGTACCAACTTTGTCTGCCAGTGCGACCTTGTCGGCAATCTCGGGAGCATACTCGCCGTCGTCGCCCTCGGTGCCGGTGTAGAGGCCCACGGAAGCCAGCGCCTGGTTGGCGTACTTGCCGGCGGGGACGGTCTTGGCGTCGCCGATGGCGATCTTGCCGTCCAAGTTCGTGACGTCGGCGATGGCGTCGACCTTGGCGTCGGAGCCCTCGGCGCGAATGATCACGAGGTCGTTGACGAACATGTCCTCACGCGTGTCGGCGTCGACGAGCTCGGCGGCCTCGGCGTCGTCCATGGTGCCCTTGGAGGCCGTGATGAGAACGTCGACGGCGGCACCGGCGCGCATCTGCTCGACAAGGTCGCCGGAGGCCTTAAACTGCGTGTCGGCAAAGGTGGTGCCGGTCTGGTCGGTGTAGAGCTCTTGAACCTCGGGCAGAGCCTTCTCGAGCGAGTTGGCGGCAAAGACCTGCAGCTCGACAGCTTTCTTCTTAGAGGAAGACTCGGTGGAGCCGGCATCGGAACCAGCGGGCTCGGACGTCTTTTTGCCCGAGCAGCCAGCAAGGCCAAAGCCGGCGGCAGCGGCAGCAGAAAGCGAGACAAAACCGCGGCGTGAAACCATATCGAACATATTCAACCCTTTCGGACCTTGTGCCCGGGTACCCCACCGCGGGCTTTAATCTGCAATCAGATTATACTTCTGCGAGAATAATGATAGTGAGAAATTATTCTCGCCAGAGAATATAGTTTCGAGTTGCCATACACCTTGGCGTCACTTCGGCGGAAAACAAAGGCGGAGCAGCCGTTCAGGTCGCCCCGCCGCAGGTAAACCGCTTAGCTGGTATGTCCGCCGCCCGCTGTCATCTGAGCCGCATGCTCCAGCTGGTCCGCTATGGCCTCCCAGCTTTCGCGGGCGGCCTTCGTAGAACCGGGAAAGTTTACGACAAGTGTATGACCTCGTTGCATGCACACGGCGCGCGAGAGCATGGCGCGGCGCGTCTTGGTCATCGAGTACGCACGGATTGCCTCTGCAATACCCGGCACATCGCGGTCACAGACGGCACGCGTCGCCTCGGGTGTCACGTCGCGCATCGAAAGACCCGTGCCGCCGCAGGTGAGCACGACATTGGCGTGGCACTCATCGGCGGCTTCCACAATGGCATCACCAATCTCGCTGACGTCGTCGCGCACGACCATATGCGAGGCGACCGTCCACCCCTGCGCCTCGATAAGCTCCTCGAGTGCGGCTCCGGCCTCGTCCTGGGCAAGGTCGCGCGTATCCGAGCACGTCACGATCGATATCTTCAACTCCATAGCATTCCTCCTATAGTACCGTGCCCTCGGGCAGGTCGACGCGCACGACATCCACGACGTCGCCCGCCTTGAGCTCGCACGGTCCTTCGTCAATACGCAGTAGGCAGTTGGACCGCTGCATCGTGCCGAGCAGCGCCGAATTCTGCGTCTTGGCCTCGGTCACCAACAGTTCACCGGTCTCGGGGTCGCGCAAAACCGTGGCGCGATCGAAGAAGCGTCGGTTCTGGCGCTTCTTCACGCCGTGCGTCAATATCGCCTGCTGCACGGGACGCACGCCCTCGGCAAAGCCGCGCATCTTGCGGATCGCCGGACGGGCGAGCATCTCAAAGCCCACATACGCCGCGGCCGGATTGCCTGAAAGCCCCAGGTAGGGCTTACCCCCGAGCAAGCCAAACGTGATGGCCTTGCCCGGACGCATCGAGATGCGGTCAAACAGCACCTCGCCCTCGCGCCGGACGAGCGCCGTCACGAAATCGTAGTCGCCCGCCGAGGCGCCACCGCTCGTAATGACAAAATCGCACTCCTGCACGGCACGATGCACCAGCTCGGCAATCGCCTGCTCATCATCGGGCGCAATGCCAAAGAACACAGGCTCGGCGCCGGCATCGAGTGCCTCGGCCATCAGCGCCGAGGAGTTGGAATCGCGAATCTGACCGCGCGCCGGTACCTTACTCGGAGCGACCAGTTCCGTACCCAGCGAGATAATGCCCACGCGCGGGACAGCGTGCACCTTCACGCTCGCGTATCCGGCGCTCGCCAGCAGACCCGCGCCCGCCGGAGCCACGACCTCGCCGGCGTGCATCACAACATCGCCGGCATGGGCCTCCTCGGCAGCAGAGCGAACGTTCTCCCCCACTTTAGCAGGCGCCGAGAAGCTCACGTGCGAGCCCTCGTTGCCGTCGCCATCGAGCACGTCGACGATCTCGTATTTCACTACGGCATCGGCACCCTCGGGCACCGGCGCGCCTGTCATGATGCGGACCGTCTCGCCCGGGGCGATAACGCCATCGAACACATGGCCCGCGGCCTCGTGTCCGATAACGTCGAGCGTCACCGGGGCCTCGCCAGATGCCTGCGCCAAGTCCGCCGAGCGCACGGCATATCCGTCCATAGCGCTGTTGGCAAACGGCGAGATGTCGATATCGGCCACCGCGTCCTCGGCCAAGGGAAGACCAGCCGCCTGCCACACGGGAATCTCGACGAGATCGGTCGGAGCAACGTGCGACAGGACAATCGACCGTGCGTCATCCAGCGGAATGAGTTTCTCTGCCATATGCACCTCTTAATGTCACGGCGCACAACAGGGGCGCCGATTCTTTATGCTTGTCTCAGTATAATCCCCAGACGCACGACCGCGACTTGGCCTGTACCCGCAAATACACCTGTCGGCCGCAAGCCACGAAACAGAATCGAAACCAACCCACCGGCTCGTCGCGTTTACCGCGTTTTATAATGCTTGCGTTGCAACCTAAAAGAGGAACGTATGACTCATAACGACAAACCCGAAAGCGCAAACGAGGCGCAAGACCATCCCCAGTCGCTCGACGACGGCGGCTTTTTCTCCCTGAACGACGTCATCACGACAGGCAGGCATCAACTTACCCGCTCCGAGCATCTCTTGGCTGCCGACACGCGCCGCAACGCCCGCAACCTACTCGCGAGCGCCAAGTTGCTCGCACTCGTCGTCATCGTCTCGCTCGCCATGGGCGTTGCCGCTTGGGCGTTTTTGGCCTCGCTGAATATCGCGACCGACTATCGCGAGCACCATGCGAGGATTTACGCACTGCTTCCCGTTGTGGGCGTTGCCACCGCATGGGTGTACAAAAACCACGGTCTTGCCGCCAAACGCGGTAACAACCTGGTCATCGACTCCGCTCTGGGCACCCGCCTCATCCATATGCGCATGGCCGTCCTCACCTTCGTCTGCTCCACGCTCACGCACCTAACGGGTGGATCGGCCGGTCGCGAGGGAGCTGCGGTGCAGATTGGCGGCACCATCGCCAGCAACATCTCGAGCCTCGCCCACCTCAAAAAGCATGACCACCACGACCTCATGCTCGCCGGCATCTCGTCGGCCTTTGGCGCCGTATTCGGCTCGCCCCTTGCCGGAGCTTTCTTCGGCATGGAGATGTGCTTTATCGGCAAGATCGACTACACCGCGGGCATCTACTGCCTGGTCGCCTCGTTTACCGGCTACTTTACATCACTCGCCCTGGGTACCGAGTACGAAGCGAATGCCATCGCCAGCGTTCCCAACATGTCGCCCAAAACGGTCGTCATCGTTGTTATCAGCGCCATCATCTTCGGTCTGACGGCACGCCTCTTTGCGTGGTCGGTTCGAACCGTCAAGAGCCTGTACGGTCGCTTTATCACCAATTACCTCGTTCGCGCACTTATAGGCGCACTCGTGGTTTTGGCCGCCTATGCCCTCCTCGACGCCTGGGACTACGCCGGCCTTTCCACGTGGCTTTCCGGCGCTGGATTTGCCGGCAACACCACCCTGGCGGACGCAGCCATCAAGTTGGTCGTCACAGCGCTCACCCTGGGCGCCGGCTTCCAAGGCGGCGAGGTCACGCCCCTGTTTGGTATCGGTGCGGCGCTCGGCGGCTGGATAGGTTGCCTCGTCGGAATCGATCCCAGCTTTCTGGCAGCTCTCGGCATGCTCGGCGTGTTCTGCGCCGGCCTTAACGTGCCCATCACCACCTGTATGATGGCCATCGACCTGTTCCACGGCACGGCAGCCGGGTTCTTTGTCATCGTGGCCTTTATCAGCTACCTAACCGCCGGACACCGCGGCGTGTACCCCGCCCAGCGCATCATCTCGCCCAAGCGCCGTTCACTTATTGTGGATGAGGGCGGTACGGTAGCGGATGCTATCGAGCGCCACAACGACCTGATAGAGTAGACGTTAGTATTCGCCGTGCAGCCACAATCGGGGGCAATTCGACCTGAGCGCGACCGCACCGTCACGTCATACGCCGGGAGTCGTTCCATGCACGCAACTGATTTTGGTCGCACGCTCATCATCGCCAACCCAGCCGCCCAGTCGGGTGCGGCGCGCGAAGTTGCCGAGCGCCTGCAACGCTTTTTGGATATGACCGCGCGCGCGTCCCAGTTTGACCTGGTGCTGACCGAGCGCATGGGACACGCCAAGGAGCTGGCCGCACAGGCAACGGGCTATCGCACCGTTATCGCCCTTGGCGGCGACGGCGTGATCCACGAGGTCGTCAACGGGCTTATGACGCAGGATGAGGCGGTCCGTCCCGCCCTTGCCGTCCTGCCCGTAGGCTCCGGCAACGATTTTGCCCAGACGCTCGGCATCGACGATTTCTCCGGCAAGGATTTTGGCGCGCTGCTCACCTGCGAGCTGCAGCGTCAGGACATCGGGTGCATTCGCTCGTGGAGCCCTGCGAGCGGCAGCGGCGAGGCTACCGTTGAGTACTACGACCAGACGCTTTCGATCGGCATCGATGCCGCCATCGGCCTTGGCACCACCGAGCTGCGCAAAAAGACCGGCTTGACGGGCGCTCCGCTCTACACCCTATCGGGACTTGAGCAGTTTGGTCTACGCTATCGCAACTACCCCATGACCATCAGCTTTGATGGCGCGCCCACCGAGCGCGTGCGGGCGATTATCATGGCCGTCCAGCTGGGACCCACCTATGGCTCGGGCTATCGCATCTGCCCCAACGCCGACCCGTGCGACGGCATACTCGACGTCTGCTACGCCTGCGGCCCCGTCCCTCGCGCGGTTGCCCTGCCTATGTTTCTTTCGGCCAAGGACGGCCACCATACCAAGTTGCCGCCGGTTCGCATGCGCCGCTGCCACCATGTCGAGCTCACCTTTGAGGAGCCCAACTATCCCATCCAGGCCGACGGCGAGCCCATCGTCGCCTCGCGCATCGAGGTCGACATCCTTGCCGGCGCCCTCCACGTCTGGCACCCCACCCGCTAACCCCACCCGCTAACCCCACCTAAGTTGCGGTGAAATAGGGACTGTATATGCATCTAAAGCCGCAAAACAGTCCCTATTTCACCGCAACTTATGAGGAGGCTATTCGTCGCTGCACGGCTTGCGACGGTTGGCCTTTTTAATGGCGTTGAAGTGCTTGTCATTGAGCCTGCGCTGGCGAGATCGCAGAGGCATCTTGGTCTTTACGCGTCGGCGCGGTGGACGCCCGCGACGCTCAAGCTCAGCGAGCAGCTTGCGCAGGCAGCTCGCGCGATTCTGAAACTGGCTGCGGCTCTCACGCGCCGTCACGGTAATCCCCGAAGGGATATGTTTCATGCGTACCGCCGAGTCCGTCGTGTTCACGCCCTGTCCGCCCGGACCCGTCGCGCGAAACACCTGCACCTCGCAATCGCGCGCCAACTCCTCGACCGACATCTCGGCATAGCGCGCATACTCGCGCCATCCCATCTTGTTCTCATCCATATCAACACCTCCCCTCATACAAAAAAAATGTGACAAAGGGACAGTCCCTTTGTCACATCGCACACCAATCGCTTGTGCTGCGCGCCTAGGCGAACGTAATCTCGCCGTTCTCGCAGTCCATTTCGGCGATACGGGCCAGGCTCTCAACGCGGAAGCCGCGCTTGCGGAGCTTATCGCCGCCGCCCTGGAAGCCCTTCTCAACGGCGATGCCAATGCCGGCAACTTCGGCGCCCGCAGCCTCGCAGATCTTGATAAGGCCCTCGAGCGCGCAGCCGTTGGCCAGGAAGTCGTCGATAATCAGGACTTTGTCGCCCTCGGAAAGGAAGCGCTTGCCAACGATGACCGGGTACTCCTTCTGCTTGGTAAAGGAGTAGATGGTCGTGGCATACTGCTCGCCGTCGAGGTTGATGGACTGCGCCTTCTTGGCAAAGACCACCGGCACGCCGCCAAAATGCTGGGCCGCGATGCAAGCCATTCCAATGCCCGAAGCCTCGATAGTCAGGATCTTGTTGATCTCGACACCCTCGAACAGACGGGCCCACTCGGCGCCCATGTGGTCGAACAGCTCAACGTCGCACTGGTGGTTGAGGAAGGCATCAACCTTAAGGACGTTACCGGCCTTTACGATGCCGTCATGGCGAATACGATCCTCAAGCTCCTGCATGGCGCAACCCCTTCTCGCGGCAACGATACCGCGCGATTAATAAACGTTGTTCGATAGTCTACCACGGACCGACCCCCGCCCGCCCCACAAGCCGCATCGCACCACAAACCAGTCTTTTTGGGACAGCGCGAATCGTGGCAGACAGCCTCCCAACACGCTAATGGCGGGCGTGCATCTTCACCAAACGCACCATGGCAAGCGCAAAGCCCACGGCGGCCACAACCATAAGCACGTAGAACACCGAGCGAAAGCCGAATTGGAATACATCCGGACGGCCTGCAACAAAACTGGTCACGGCCTCGCCCATCACCACGCTCATCTGCCCATACAGGATATTCGACGCCACCGTAATGCCGAGTGCCATACCCGCATAGCGCGCCAGGCTACCCAGGCTGCCCGCAAAGCCGAGTGCTTCGCGCGGAGCCGAGCCCATATACAACGAATTGTTAGGGCTCTGGAAAATCGACGTGCCGCACGACATAAATGCGACGCAGCACACGATCACAGGGATAGAAGAGTGCTCGTTGAGCGTGCTTACCGCAAAGAGACCGCACACATACACGCCCAGGCCGACCGCCGTGGGGCCCTCACAGCCAACACGGTCCGAAACCGTTCCCGAAAGCGGGCCGATAAAGGCATTCACCATCGGCAGCGCCAAAAAGAGCAGTCCGGAAATGTCGGAACCAAAGCCGTGGGCGTCCTGGAAATAGAACGGCAGGATAAACTCGGATGCGCCAATGCCAATGAACACGATGAGCATGCAGGCAAGGTTGATGGTGAAGGCCGAATTTGCAAAGCAGCGACGAGCGGCCTCGATCAGGGACATGGGGCGCTCGCCGGCCTCCGGCTTAACATGCGGCAGCGTGTAAAGCCCCACGATAAACGAGATGACGCCAAAGGGCAGGTTGATGAGGAAGATGCTCTCCCAGGGAAAGCTTGCTACCAGCATGCCGCCGAGCACGGGGCCACACATCATGCCGAGGGCCACAAAGGTCGCGAGAATACCCATGGCACGGCCTCGTTCGCGCGCCGGAAACGACTCGGTGATGATACCCATGTTGTTAGCCATGGCCGCCGCGCAACCGACGCCCTGCACAATGCGTGCCAGGATAAGAACCTCGAGCGAGGCCGAAAGGCCGCACAGCAGCGAACCGACCGAAAAGACGATGACGCCCAGCTGAAACACATTCACCTTGCCGCGCACGTCGCCCAGACGGCCAAACGGCAACATAGCCACGCAAGTCGCAAGCAGATACACCGAGCTCACCAGCTGGATGCGATCGAGGCCCACGCCCAGCTCCTTTTGCATCACGGGCAGCGCCACGGTCACGACGGTCGAATCCAGACACACCATAAACGTCATGATGAGCACGGTAAACAGAATCGCCCACTTGTTCTTGCCATGGGTGTCGCCCTCTAGGGCAATGTGCTCGCGGCGCAGCTGCTCTGCGGTTTTCTCCATATCTATCCTTTCGAGTGGCGCAAGGCAAAAACGGGGCCCCAATCGCCAGCAAACAGCCGCGATTGGGGCCCCGCCTACGGAATCGGAACGAAAGGTCGCCGAAGCTTTCTGCCAGCATCGGCGCCTTATGCGAACGCTAGCCTAGCACTGCTCGAGTGCCTGCTCAAGGTCGGCAATCAAGTCGGCCGTGTCCTCGAGGCCGCACGACAGGCGTACCATATCGGCGGAGATGCCACAGGCGATGAGCTCCTCATCGTTCATCTGGCGGTGCGTGGCATTAGCGGGATGCAGGCAGCAAGTGCGGGCGTCGGCCACATGCGTGGCGATCTGGGCGAGCTTAAGGCTCTTCATAAAGGTCTCGGCCGCCGCGCGACCACCGTTAAAGCCAAAGCTCACAACGCCGCAGGTACCGTTGGGCATGTACTTCTGAGCGATGTCATAGTACTTATCGCCCTCTAGGCCCGGATAGCTCACGAAGCGTACCTTGGGATGACTCTGCAGGAACTTGGCAACGGCCAGGCCGTTCTCACAATGACGCGGCATGCGCACATGCAGGCTCTCGAGCGAGCTGTTCAGGAAGAAGGCCGCCTGCGGGTTCTGCATGGGGCCGAGGTCGCGCATGAGCTGCGCGGTGGCCTTGGTAATGAAGGCGCCCTCGCGACCGAACTTCTCGGCATACGTCACGCCGTGGTAGCTCTCGTCGGGCGTGGTGAGACCCGGGAACTTATCCGCATGGGCCATCCAGTCAAACTGGCCGTGGTCAACGATCACGCCGCCCAGGTAGGCAGCATGTCCATCCATGTACTTGGTGGTGGAGTGCGTAACGATGTCGGCGCCCCACTCAAAGGGACGGCACATCACGGGCGTCGGGAAGGTGTTGTCGACCATCAGCGGCACGCCGTGGTCATGCGCGGCCTTGGCAAAGCGCTCAATATCGAGCACGGCAAGGGCGGGGTTTGCGATCGTCTCGCCAAAGACGAGCTTGGTATTGGGCTCAAAGGCTGCCTCGAGCTCCTCATCGGTGCAGTCGGGGGCGACGAACGTGCAGGTCACGCCCATGCGGCCCATGGTGTGGGCGAGCAGGTTGTAGGTACCACCGTAGATGGCAGAGCTCGCGACCACATGATCGCCGGCACCGGCCACGTTAAAGATCGCGAGGAAATTCGCAGCCATGCCCGAGCTCGTGAGCATCGCGGCAGTGCCTCCCTCCATCTCGCAGATCTTGGCGGCAACCAGATCGCACGTGGGGTTCTGCAAACGGCTGTAGAAGTAGCCCGACTCCTCTAGGTCAAACAGCTTGCCCATGTGCTCGGACGTGTCGTACTTCCACGTGGTGGACTGGTAGATGGGCACCTGGCGCGGCTCGGCATCTCCCGGGTGATAGCCGCCCTGAACACATGTAGTTCCGATGGTCTGCTCGCTCATATCTAGCTCCCTTGCCTGGGTTTTAGTTTTATTCGGTTCACGATACCGCTACCCTGCACCCCTCTCAACCCATCCCCAAGGTAGGTTAAGGGACAAATTGATCAGGGGTATTTATCTCAAGCCCTGGGCATTTGCTCGATAGATAAAAACGAGACATACATGAAGCTCTCGATGATTACATGCCCCGTCACGGGTACCATAGGCGGGTACACCGTGACCAAGGAGACAACGATGAAGCAAATCGATACGGCCCAGCTCGACATCACCGCCTGTCAGGCTCAAGCTGCCGAATACCACGCCCGTGGCTTTAACTGCGCCCAGGCCGTCGCTTGCACGCTCGCGCCCGTCGTCGGGCTCGACCCCCAGGTCGCCTTTACCCTCACCGAGGGCTTCGGCGCCGGCATGGGAGGCATGACCGAAACTTGCGGCGCCATCTCGGGCGCCGTGGCCATCATGGGCTTTGTGATGAGCGACGGCATGGAAAACCCCAAGACCAAGGGCCAGACCTACAAGCTGTCGCGCGAGATCGCCAAGCGTTTTGGCGAGAAGAACACGACGACCGTCTGCGGCACGCTCAAGGGCATCGGATCGGACAAGGGTCCGCTCCGCAGCTGCCCCGGCTGCATCGACGATGCCATCGAGATCGCCTGCGATGTGCTAAAGCAGCTCGCCGAGTAAACGGCAGCAACAGAAAAGCGACGGCCGGCGCACTTGGAATCCATCCAAAAGCACGCCGGCCGTCGCCGTTAGAACTCGGCAAACTCGGGAGCGCCGACCTCAATCTCCTCGCGCCCTGCCATAAGCTCGCGCATCTTGGCGCAAAACGACTCCTGCTCCCCTGCCTTAAACACCAAGTGAAGTGTCACGGTATCCGCGTAATCGGTATCCGAAACCTTGGCACCCGAATCCTGCGCTAAACGAAGCACCTGCTCATACTGCGGATAGGCCACATGCACGTCAACAGGCACGATACTCGTCATCTCGACAATCTGCCCGGCCTCCTGAGCCGCGGCCACCGCCGCCTGCGTCGCCGCAGTATAGGCACGCACCAAGCCACCAGGTCCCAACAGCGTGCCACCAAAATAGCGTGTCACTACGCAGCAAACATTTTTGAGCTCCGCGCCGCGCAACACCTCGAGCGTCGGCATACCGCTCGTGCGGCTCGGCTCACCATCATCGCTCTGGCGCTCGCGTCCATCGACTAAAATCCACGCGGGAACATTGTGTCGAGCGTCGTAATGGCGCTTGCGAACCATCTCGATAAAGGCATTCGCCTCATCCTCGGACTCAATATGGACCAGCTGCGCAATAAACCGGCTCTTGCGGTCCACAAACTCGCCCGAAGCCTCAATATTCGATTGCAAAGTAAAATAGCTGTCCAACAAAGCCCCTCAACAACAAGCAAAGCAACAAACAGCCTCAATAATAAGGCAAAGACAGCACCGTTGACCTCGCCAACAAGAACGGAAACGCCAATGATACCGTCACCAACAGCGAGAACCCGTCAGCGCGAGCAAGGTGCCTTGAAAGACAAGGGCATTGACCTTATGGTCATGCCCGAAGGCTTGAAAGGCAAATTGCCGCGCTGACGGGTTCGCAGCGTCAACAAAGTGCTGAGTGGGCCGATAAGCCGGGTTCTGTCGTGAACGGTCATTTATCTTGTCTGCACGTTACCATGCAGCTCCACGCACGCTACCCGAACGCGGACCGGGCCGGCCCATAGCGTTCCTATTCGCGCTTGCTCCGGATGGGGCTTGCCAAGCCGCCGTGTTGCCACGACGCTGGTGGTCTCTTACACCACCGTTTCAGCTTTTCCCTTTACGCCTTGCGGCGCAGGTGGGAGTCTTCTTTTCTGCGGCGCTTTCCGTCGGATCACTCCGCCCGGCCGTTAGCCGGCATCCCGCCCTCTGGAGCCCGGACTTTCCTCACGCGTGCTGCAAGCAGCACATCGCGCGACCGTCTGGCCCACTCAGCAGTGCAAGAGTGTAGCACACCGTTGCCGCAGGCAACGGCACAAAACAAGCGCTCGCACGATAAACCAAGAACCACCCATGCGCTACAATAGTCCCGTCGATGGGCAACGTCGTCAGTCGAGACGCGACCGCGCTCCGCACCCCTCCGTCTACTCGGTGCGTTCCCGCCTCTTCCCCGAGGCGGGATGTCGACATTTTTCATGCACCGACAACCCAATAGCAAACAGACAGCCCGAGCAGCATTACGCATTTCGACACCAAATGCAAAAAGGGACCCGTCCATTGCGGACGAATCCCTTAAAACAAGTGATCGTCAAACCGATTTACTCGGCGTCGGTCTCCTCGTCCTTCTTCTCGGAAGGCAGCGGGGTAACCTCGATCTCGACGCCCAGAGTCTCAGCGGCGGACTTCATGGACAGGGAGATACGACGACGGTCGAGGTCGATCTCCATGACCTTGACCTGAACCTTGTCGCCCACGTGGGTGACCTGAGAAGGCTGATCGACGTGCTTGTTGGCCATCTCGGAGATGTGCACCAGGCCCTCGATGCCCTCGCCCAGATCGACGAAAGCGCCGAACGGGACAAGCTTGGTCACAGTGCCCTCGACGATAGCGCCGACGGGGTACTTCTTGACCAGTGCGCGCCACGGATCCTCGGTGGTCTGCTTGAGACCCAGGGAGATGCGCTCGCGGTTGAGATCGACATCGAGAACCTCGACCTCGACCTCCTGGCCGACCTTGACAACCTCGGAAGGATGGTTAACGTGGTTCCAGGAGAGCTCGGAGATGTGGATGAGGCCGTCGATGCCGCCGAGGTCGACGAAGGCGCCGAAGTCGACGATGGAGGAAACGGTGCCCTGGAGACGCATGCCAGACTTGAGCTTGGACAGGATCTCGGAGCGCTCGGCCTTACGGGACTCCTCGAGCACGACGCGACGGGAGAGGACGACGTTGTTGCGGTTGCGGTCCATCTCGATAACGCGGGCCTCGATGCGGGTGCCCATGTAGGAGGTGAGGTCCTTGACGCGACGGAGGTCGACGAGGGAAGCAGGCAGGAAGCCACGCAGGCCGATGTCGAGGATCAGGCCGCCCTTGACAACCTCGATAACCTCGCCCTCGACGTTCTCGCCGGAGTTGAACTTCTCCTCGATGCGGTTCCAAGCACGCTCGTACTCGGCACGCTTCTTGGACAGGACCAGACGACCGTCCTTGTCCTCCTTCTGGAGAACCAGAGCCTCGATGGGATCACCGAGTGCAACGATGTCTGCAGGGTTAGCGTCCTTGCGGATGGACAGCTCGCGGACCGGGATAACGCCCTCGGACTTGAATCCGATGTCAACGAGCACCTCGTCATGCTCGATCTTAACGACAGTGCCGTTAACGAGATCGCCCTCATCAAAGTCGGTAATCGTACCGTCGATGAGGTTGTTCATCTCCTCCTCGTTGACATCGTCAAGAGAGAAAATGGACGAGTTCTGAATCTCACTCAAAGGTGGACCCCTTTCGAACTACGGGGCCCCGATTGCTAGGACCTACAGAAGGGTGCGACAAGCACACAACGTTTAGGAACACTCGGGAGCCGACAGATACTGATGTGACGCTTATGCAATCACGTTCGTATAGGTTACGGGGAAATGAGTTCGATTTCAAGCGTGAACTGCGATTTTTTACTCGTGTGGAGACTTTTTCGTAATCTTATGAACACACGTCTCCGCAACTTGACGATAACCAGCCAGGCATTCGGCTTTGGGGTAAAGTATCCGGAGCCAACGATTCTAGATCGATTTTTCGAGAAAGGTGCCCGCGTGCTCAAAGCAGTCGTTTTCGATATGGACGAAACGCTTCTCAGCATCAACCTCAACGCGTTCATCCTTCGCTATTTTAAGGATGTCTCATCGATGCTCGCGGATATCGGGCACCGCAGCCGCGGTGGCACGATGGCGCGCCTCGGCACCATCCTGGTCGACCTCAACGCCAATCGCCGCAGCGGCACGGACAACCGCACCAATCTTGAGTTTTACCGCACCGAGGTTGAACGCAGGTGCGGTATCTGCCTCTCCGATCCCATCATCTACGAGGCGTTTACCTACTACGAGCGCGAAGTTCTTCCATACAAGAACGACGATGTCATTAACGCCCACGCCATGCCGGGCGCACACGCCGCGCTCCAGGCCGTACAGGACGCAGGGCTGCGTTGCGCGCTCTTTACCAACCCCAGCTTTCCCCAGGGGGCCATCGAGTGCCGCATGGGTTGGGGCGACCTGGCCGACGCCCCCTTTGAGCTTGTCACGCACATGGGAAACGCCACCCGCTGCAAGCCCGATGCCACCTACTATCTAGAACAGCTTGAGGTGATGGGACTCGAGCCGCACGAGGTCCTTATGGTGGGCAACGATCCCAAGCGCGACTTCCCCAGCCCTGCCTGCGGCATCCAAACCGCCTTTGTGGGCCAGGGCAAGCCCAGCCGAGCCACCTGGCGCGGAACCATGGAAGACTTCGCCCGCGACTTTAACGCCGTAGTAGAAGCCTTCTACGAACACCAAATAGCCGACGAACTGTCATAGGACCCCTCGCTCCAAACAAAATAGCGCCGCAGGTTGAGCATGAGTCAGCGAAAACGCCCCTAAGCGAGCAATGTGCCTTGAAAGAGGAGGGCATAGGCCTTCTGGCCATGCCCGACGATTGAAAGGCAGATTGCCGCTTAGGGGCGTTTGCAGCGTCGACTAGTTACGCGGTTTGGTAAAACCGCGTAACTAACATACCTGCGTTTTGCCGATCATGATGTTGAGGATCTCGACGTCGGTGTCCTTCATGCCTACGCGGCCTACGTAGCCCATACTGGCGATTGTCTGCTCAACGGTATCTTGGATCAGGCCCTCGCCGGCGCGGAAGCCGCGACCCTGCATGGCCATATCATGGCCCAGAATCGCCGCATCGACGGCAGCCGAGATCTTGGCGGCACAGCTCGCCTTGGCGCCGTCGCACACGATGCCGCCCACGTTACCGAGCGTATTCGAGACCGTCGCGCCAATCTGCTCGCGCGTGCCACCGCACAGCCAGGTAATCGCGGCGCCGGCGCCGCACGCGGCGCAAATAGCACCGCAAAACGCCGAGAGCGCACCAATATAGCTCTTGATATGCACGGCGATAAGATCGGACAGCATCACGGCGCGCACCAGGCGCTCGTGGTCGCAGCGCAGGTACTCGGCATACTCCATGACGGGCAATGCGCAGGTAATGCCTTGATTACCCGAGCCGCACACAATGGCGACCGGCAGCGCGCAACCGTTCATGCGGGCGTCGGATCCGGCGGCCGCACGGGCACGGGCACGGCAGGCGACGTCATCGGCACGAGCACCCAGCAGTGTGCGGCCCACCTCGGCGCCCCAAGCGTGCGCAAGGCCCTCGGCACTGATCGCGCCATTCAGCTCAATCTGACGCTCAACGGCAGCGCGGGCGTCCTCAATGTCGCCGTCCTCAATAAAGTCGATGATGGACTCAATCGACATGGGCGTGTCGGCGTTGTCTGCCGCACGCTCGGCCACGACGCGCTCGGCGCAGGCGGCGCACTCCCCCGCCGACTTGCCGCACACCGGAATACCGTCAAGCGTATGGCACGTGACGTTGGTGTGGTGGTCGGTAATCTCGACGACCGCGGTATGGCCCCCGGCCGTCGCAGTCACATTGATGTAGAGGTTGGGCACACCCTCGACAAGCGACACATCGCAGTAGCCGGCGTCGGCGAGGAGCTCGGCCACGCGAGCGCGGTCTTCATCGTTAACGCTCTCGAGCACCTCGAGCGCGCTCTTAGCGTCGCCGCCCACGGCACCCAGCACGGCCGCGGCCTCAATACCGTGCATACCGCCCGAGTTGGGCACGGTCACGCTCTTGACGTTCTTGATGATGTTGCCCGAGCAGGCAACGTCCATATGATCGGGTTCGCAACCGAGCGTCTGGCTCGCCAGCGCCGCTGCATAGGCAACGGCAATGGGCTCGGTGCAGCCGAGTGCACAGACAAGTTCGCGGTTTAAAACATCGCAAAACGCGGCATCACGGATGGAATCGGTGGGCATAGGTATCTCCTGCTTGCATAACGGGCTGGGCTCTCAATAATAATTAGCTCTTTTATTTGATAACAATGCATCAAAAACCGCAACCCAGGTTCCGGTAGACGGCATTCAGGCGCAAACTGACGACATTCATTCATGAGAAACCGGTCTTGTTGCATGCTAAAGCGTTTGACCAAAAAACGCCCAAGCGTTTACACAAAAGTCGCGCTATCATGCAGTCGAACGCGGTAAACACCTTTAGCATTTGCGCCGCACAGACCAGAGAGGAACCATCCATGAAGATCGGTATCGGTAACGACCACGCCGCCGTCGAGCTCAAGAACATCATCTCCGAGCACCTGAAGGAGCGCGGCTGCGAGGTCGTGAACTTTGGCACCGACACCTCCGAGAGCTTTGACTACCCCATCGCCGGCTACAAGGTGGGTAAGGCCGTTGCCAACGGCGACGTCGACCTGGGCATCCTCATCTGTGGCACCGGCGTCGGGATTAGCCTGGCTGCTAACAAGGTAGAGGGCGTGCGCGCCGTCGTGTGCTCCGAGCCCTTCAGCGCCAAGCTCTCCCGTATGCACAACAACACCAACGTGCTCGCCTTTGGCGCCCGCGTCGTGGGCTCCGAGCTCGCTAAGATGATTGTCGACGAGTGGCTCGACGCCGAGTTTGAGGGCGGTCGTCACGAGCGTCGCGTTAACCTCCTCAACGAGATCGACCACACGCGCGGCCTCAAGGTCGTCGACGAGGCCTAAACTACTCAGTGCCACAAGCTAACAGCAGGGGCCCGCTCGAAACTCATATCCGAGCGGGCCCCTTCATAGATTTTGGAATAAAAGAGCGCCGCGGATGGAGTTCCGCGGCGCCCAAGCCACACGCTAACAGCTTTAAGGAGTCAAAGCTGGTTTAGCCAAAGAAGCGCTTGATCTCGATCTCGGCGTTCTCCAGGCAGTCGGAGCCGTGGATCACGTTGGCGTTGACATCGACAGCGAAGTCGCCGCGGATGGTGCCGGGGGCAGCATCAAGCGGGTTAGTAGCGCCCATAAGGGTGCGCATCTTGGAGACAGCGGAGAGACCGGAAACGACCATCTTGACGACCGGACCGCTCGTCATAAAGTCACAGAGACCGCCAAAGAAGGGCTTGTCGGCCAGATGGGCGTAGTGCTCCTCGACGGTAGCGCGCTCGAGCGTGGTCATCTCCATGCGCTCGATGACAAGGCCGCTGCGCTCGATGCGAGCAACAATCTCGCCGATCTTGCGGTCGCGCACGGCGTCGGGCTTAATCATGATGAAGGTCTTCTCGATAGCCATAAGGTAGCCTTTCAAGTAGGTTCGCGCGTGCCCAAGTCCCATTCCGGCACCCGCCTGGACTGCATCGTAACAGAGTTTTAGCTGCAGTTAAACAAAAAGCTGTTTATTGAAACGCAACAATTTATTAAAGCGCTCCATATGTGTCACTTCTGTTTCGAAGCCCGATTAGAGTACCATCCGACCGCCCATCAACCGCATCGAACAGAGCAGACGGTCGGTTGCCACCCGCGAACGTGCCCCCTTCACAACCTGCCCAAAGGTCCTACAGAAGTTCTCGACAAGCCCCTCCCCCATAGCAACGAAATACGGACGCCCACATCAGCAGACGCCCGTAAAGCAAAAAATGATTCCTCAATAAATGGCAAATACGGCTTCGGCCAAACCCTTACTTTATCCCGTGGCCCATCTCGACGACCTTGGTCAGCGATCCAAACACGCCCTCGTCGGCCACGAGCTGTGCCTCGGCGCGATCAAGCTGCACGGCAACGGCGGCAGGGGCGGTGCCGCCCTCGGTCGTGCGCGCGGCGACAATCGACGGGATGTCGAGCGCCTCGGTAATGTCGCGCTCAAAGAGCGGGCTTGCCTCCTGGAACACCTCAAACGGCAGGTCCTCAAGATTGCAGCCGCGCTTCTCGCACATCAGGACCAGATGGCCCACCACGGCATGTGCCTCGCGGAACGGCAGGCCACGCTTGGCCAGGTAATCGGCAACATCGGTGGCGGCAAGGTGCCCCACGCCGCACTCGCGCGCCATGGCATCCTCGTTGACGGTCCAAGTCGAAATCATTCCGGCCATAACGGACAGGCACTGCATGAGCGTATGGGCGGTATCGAGCGCGCCCTCCTTGTCCTCCTGCAAGTCCTTGTTATAAGCGAGCGGCAAGCCCTTCATGGTCACGAGCAGCTGCACCAGGTTGCCATAGACTCGGCCGCTCTTGCCGCGGATAAGCTCGGCAAAGTCGGGGTTCTTCTTCTGCGGCATGATGGACGAACCGGTGGAGTAAGAGTCGGAAAGCGTGATAAAGCCAAATTCGGAGCTCGACCACAGCACGATCTCCTCGGAAAGACGCGACAGGTGCATCGCCATGACGGAGCCGGCGTAATGCAGGTCGAGGAGGAAATCACGGTCGGAAACCGCATCGAGCGAGTTGGGAATCACGCCCGCAAAGCCAAGTTCGGCAGCCGTCATCTGACGATCGAGCGGATAGCTCGTGCCGGCAAGCGCGGCAGCGCCCAGCGGACAGTTGTCGGCGGCATCAAAGGCGGCCTTCAGGCGTGTAAAGTCGCGCGCGAACATCCAGGAATACGCCAGCAGATGATGCGACAGCAGCACGGGCTGAGCATGCTGCATGTGCGTGTAGCCCGGCAGAATCACCTTGTCGTACTTCTTGGCCGCATCAACCAGCACATGACGCAGCCCAAGATTGGCCTCCATGAGCTCTTTGGCCAGCGCCTTGACGCCCAGGCGCGTATCGGTCGCCACCTGGTCGTTGCGCGAACGCCCAGTATGCAAGCGCTTGCCAGCCTCGCCGATGCGACGCGTCAGCTCGCTCTCGATGGACATATGAATGTCCTCATCGTTGATATCGAAGGTGAAGTTGCCGGCATCGATATCCTGTTCGATTCCGGTCAGGCCCTTGGTAATCGCCTGCTCGTCCTCGGCACTGATGATGCCCTGGGCCGCCAACATCTTGGCATGTGCCTTAGAGCCGGCGATATCCTGCTTATAGAGATGTTTGTCGACCGGCAGCGACGCGCCAAACTCCTGCGTGACCTCGGCCACGCCTGCCTCAAAACGACCACCCCAAAGAGCCATGGAACCGTCCCCTTTCTCCAAATACCAAAACAAGCGCCCAAAGCAATGCGCCATATCGCTAAAGCGATTTTTCAACCGCTAGTTTTACACATTCCCCACCGTGTGCGGAGCCATGTAGCTAATTTGCAAAGAAGTGACGCGCCATGCACTTGGCGCCCAACGTCTCCCTCCGGATGTTGCCCTGCGAACCATCGATCCAGGCCTTCAGGCTCATAGGAACGTCCTCGACCTTTGCAGCATCGAGCTCGGGCGCGAGGGCAAGCAAAGCATGCGCGATAGCATTGAACATAATGGATACTCCTCATATATATAGGCACAGAGCCGCCAAATTGATAGAAGGAGCCCCGCCGGACAACCCCGGCGGGGCTCGGACTCAGCCGCAGACGCGGCATCATATATGCGGGCGGAACGTAGGGGCCACCGATGTTAAGAAGTGTCAGCAAGCATAACGAAAGGTAGGGACCCCGTGCGCCCGTTATGTATCACGCGGATGGGCCGCGCGGATACCAAGGGAAGGAGGCGCTAGGCCTGGGCGGCAGCAGAGCTGGGGCCCTGGACCTTTGCCCACGTCTTGAGCGACAGCGTATCGATCTCGATAAAGCCGGCGCTGGCCTTCTCGTCAAACGTGGTGTCGCGGTCGTAGGTAGCCAGACCGTAGTCGTAGAGGCTGAAGGGGCTCTTGCGGCCGACGACATGGCAGTTGCCCTTAAAGAACTTCAGACGGACAGTGCCGGTCACGAACTTTTGCGTGTCGGCCATAAAGGCATCGAGCGCGTTTTTGAGCGGGCTGTACCACTGGCCGTTGTACACGGCGGTGGCCCAATCCTGCTCGAGCTTGATCTTGGTCTTGAGCAGGTCGCCCTCGACGCAGATGTCCTCGAGCGCCTTGTGGGCGGTGATGAGCGTCAGGGCGCCGGGAACCTCGTAGCACTCGCGGCTCTTAAGGCCCACCAGGCGATCCTCGACCAGATCAAGACGGCCAAAGCCATTGTCGCCGGAGATCTTGTTGAGGGCGATGACGATCTCAGAGAGCTTCATCTTCTTGCCGTCGACGGCGACGGGCTTGCCGGCCTCAAACTCAATCTCGGTGTAGGTCGGGGTGTCCGGGGTGTCCTCGGGATTCTTGGTCATAACCCAAGCGTCGTCGAGCGGCTCATTCCAGGGATCCTCCAGGTGACCGCACTCAATGGCACGACCCCACAGGTTGTCGTCGATGGAGTAGGGGTTGTCGTTGGCACCCTCGGGAACCGGCACGTTGTGGGCGTGGGCATAGGCGACCTCGTCGGGGCGACACTTCAGGTCCCACTCGCGAACCGGGGCGATAACCTTGAGCTCGGGGTCGAGGGCCTTGACGGCGGCCTCAAAACGGACCTGGTCGTTACCCTTGCCGGTGCAGCCGTGGGCGACGTAGGTCGCGCCAAACTCGTGGGCGACCTCAACAAGCTTCTTGGCAAGCAGCGGGCGAGACAGGGCGGAGAGCAGCGGATACTTGTTCTCGTACATGGAGTTTGCTGCAATGGCTTTGGTCAGGAACTCATCGGAGAACTCGTCGCGCAGGTCGAGCACCTGGCAATCGAGAACGCCCAGGTCGAGCGCCTTCTGCTTCTTGGCATCCAGTCCGGTCTCTTCCTGGCCCACGTTGCCGCAGACACAAACGACATCGAGATTCTTCTCGTCCTGGAGCCACTTGACACATACGGATGTATCAAGACCACCGGAATATGCGAGAACGACTTTTTCCTTGCTCATGGCTGTTTCCTTTCGCCCTTGGTAGCTAGTTAGAACATCGGTCAGTTGCAAGTCATTTCAAGGTCATATACCGTGCAATATCAGGTTAAATAGCAAAAATCAGCACATACATGCCCTAGAAACATGCAGCAATGTCGCGCTAAAACCCAACGACCTCAAAATGACTCTGTTGAGGCAATTCGCCCCATGCGGACAGAGACGATTGTTATCGTCGTCGGGAAATTGCGCGCTGGCGTCGGATGGCATTGTCTGCAGTGGTGATGATCGTTACGAACTGCATCTGCCTCTCCTTTCACCTATCGCCGGGCGCAATTCTAATATCGTAAACGGTACCTTTTCCTCGGTAAGCGGTTGTTTTTCCGTCTCCGTTTTCGATGGTCGCTATATTACGCTAAAGTGCCCGCAGCACAAGCGACAAATTCAAATTTCTGAAAAGTTTTTTCATTACTTTGTGAAGCGTGGTGCAAATACGCTCCGTTCCTGCGAAAATACGCCCGACTACGAATTGATGGTTATAACGTCTGAAACAATCTCGAAACGAAAGGCTCGCTTTTATGCAAACTTACGAATCGGACGCCAATATCGGAAACATTAAGATTCTCGCCGTCGACATGGACAAGACGCTGCTGACCGACGAGCGCGTGCTGCCCCAGGGTCTTGATGAGCGCCTGGACAAGCTCGCCGACGCCGGCATCGTATTCTGCCCCGCCAGCGGACGTCCCGCCCCCAAGCTCGAGGAGATGTTCGAGGGCGTCAAGAACCGCCTCGCTTTTTGTCCCGACAACGGAGCGTGCGTGATCTATCGCGGCAGCTATATCTATAAGAGCAATATTGACGTGGAGCTGTATCAGCAGGTCTTGAGCCGTGCCTCGGAAGATCCTCGCGCTGTCCCCGTCCTGTGCTGCTTCGACGAGTTCTACGTGCTTGCCCGCGACCATCAATACCACGACGAGATCAGCGTCTACTACAACACAATCAACTACGTCGATAGCTTTGAGGGCCTTGATATCGAGTCCAACAAGATCTCAATCTTCTTCCCGGCCTATGATGCCGAGCCCGCATTCCGCGAGACCTATAGCCCCGAGTTCTCGGACAAGCTCTACGTCACCAACGCCGGGCGCGAGTGGATCGACTTTATGAACCTGGGTGTCGACAAGGGCGCCGGCGTCGCGCACCTGTGCGAGCACCTGAGCATCGATATTGCCGATGCTGCCGCCGTGGGCGATACCTACAACGACATCCCCATGCTCGAGCGCGTCGGTCACAGCTTTATCGTGGACAATGCCGAGGAGCACATGAACGCGCACGCCAAGTGGCGCATTCCGAGCAACAACGACGGGGGCGTACTGACGCTCATCGACGCCATCTTGGCGGCTCGGTAGCCATCCCTTCGGGCCTGGCCGGGCGGCAGGGGTTAACTTTTCGCTCGGTCAGGTCCTGCGCAAGACGAAAGCCACATTAAGTGGCTTTCTTTGCGTGCGGAATCTACGAAAAGTTAACCCCTGCCGCCCGGCCAGGCCCTAGGTTCACCTGCTTGCCGCCGAGATGGTGTCTTGAGTGCCTAGATACTTGGCTGAATTTAATTAAATGAAGGGTGCCTCTTGTTGTTGAGGGGCACCCTTCTGTTTTGGTTACTGTGGGACAAATTAACCAGTAGTGTTTGTCCCAAATCTTAAGTATATAGGGTCTTGTGCTGTAGGCTAGTCCGCCTTATGGGCGCTTCCCTATTTGGCGTCGGCCCAGGTTATGCCGGTGCTGGCTTCGGCGATTAGGGGGACGCGGAGGTCTACGACGTGCTCCATGACGTCGCGGACCATGGTGGTTAGGCGCTCGGCTTCGTCGACGGGGCACTCAAAGTCCAGTTCGTCGTGCACTTGCAGGATCATGTGGGCGGCAAAGCCTTCTTCTTCCAGGCGGCGGCTTACGCGGGCCATGGCGATCTTGATGATGTCGGCGGCGGTTCCCTGCATGGGGTGGTTCATGGCCGTGCGCTCGCCAAAACCGCGGAGTTGCGGGTTTTTGGCCTTGAGCTCCGGAATATGACGACGGCGGCCGTACATGGTCTCGGCGTAGCCCGTCTGCTTGGCGCGCGCCACCACGTTGTCGAGGAACGTACGCACGCCCGGGTAGGCCTCGTAGTAGCGGTCGATCATGTCGCGCGCCTCGGCCATCGAGATATGCAGCGATTGCGACAGACCGTAGGCCTGCTGGCCGTACACGATGCCAAAGTTCACGGCCTTGGCGCGACTGCGCAGGTCGGGCGTTACCTCGGACACCGGCACACCAAATACGCGCGCCGCCGTCTCGGCATGGAAGTCCTCGCCCTCGTTAAAGGCGCGCACCAAGTGCTCGTCACCCGAGAGATGTGCCAGCAGACGCAGCTCTATCTGCGAGTAGTCCACCGCCAAAAAGACGCTTCCCTCGCCTGCCGAAAACGCCGTCTTGACGGTACGACCCAGCTCCGAGCGCGTCGGAATGTTTTGCAGATTAGGATCGCTCGAAGACAGACGCCCCGTCGCGGTGATGGTCTGGTTGTACGTGGTGTGCACACGACCGTCACCGCGGCGCAGCGGGCCCAACGTGTCCAGATAGGTTGACTTGATCTTGGACTTCTCGCGCCAGTCTAAGATCAAACGAACAATCTCGTGGTCACGGGCAAGATCACTTAGTACCTTGGCATTAGTCGAATAGTAACCGCGCTTGGTCTTTTTGAGACCCTTGGTCGGAAGGCCCATCACATCAAAGAGCACATGCGAAAGTTGCATGGGGCTGCCGATGTTAAAGGTCTCGTCACCGGCAAGGTCGCGAATGCTTCGTTCGACCTCGGTGATCTGGGTCGCCAGGCCCTCGGACAGACTGCGCAGCCGATCGGGATCCACGAGCATGCCCGCGCGCTCCATCTTGGCAAGCACCGGCACGAGTGGCATCTCGATGCCATCGAACACGTTGACGGCGTTCTCGCGGGTCATGCGGTCGCGCAGCGGTGCGACCAGCGCCAGCGTCAAGGCCGCCGTGCGAGCGGCGGGCGCCGGAGCGTCCTCACCGGCACCCTCTGCACCGCGTGTCGCAGGCAGCGCCATCTGCAGATAAGTATCGGCCAGATATGCCTCATCGAACTCGGAGCGATCGGAATCCAGCAGATAGGCAGCGACCACGGTATCGAAGATACGCGTGGAATCGGCAGCGAGCGGATCCATGAGCTCGGGCTCAGAAGAATCGATGGGCGAAAGCTCATGCAGCAGCGCTTTCATATCCGGGCTCGCCACGCGGCCCGCCACAAACAGGCGCGCAAGCACGCCGGCAATCACGCCGTGGGCGAAGTTGAAGCCCTCAGTCTCAGCCGCCGCACAGCTGTCGCCCTCCTCGAGCGCGAACAGACCCTTGGACGTCGCCAACCACAGCGTGCGCGTCAGTCCAAAGAGCGCGCCCTCTTCCTTGTCGTCGTCCACCACGGCGGCGACCCACTCGCCCGCCTCGATCGCACGCGAAACCTCGGACGCCACGGCAGCAAGCGCCTCGGCATCGCCGGCAGCGGTGCGCTCAATCGTGGGCATCTCAAACGTTCTAGCAGCGGCAGCAGTCCCGCCCTCGCCGCCGATCAGCGCCAAGAAACGGTTCTGCATGGCGGTGATACCAAGCGTGCCCAGCGCCGCGGACACTTCGTCGGCAGAAAACGCCGGGAAGGACGTTTCGTCAAAGTCGAGCTCGACGGGCGCATCGGTGCGAATGGTCGCGACCTTGCGGCTCAGCAGAGCATCGTCGATGTGTGCGCGCAGGTTTTCGCCCATCTTGCCCTTGACCTCGTCGGCATGCGCGATGACCTCGTCCAGGCTACCGTACTGCGCAATGAGCGCGCTCGCCTTTTTGGGGCCGATGCCCGGCACGCCGGGGATGTTATCGGACGTGTCGCCCTTCAGACCATAAAAGTCGGGCACGAGCGCCGGCGTGATGCCGTGATACAGATCGTCCACGCTCTCGGGCGTCATGATCGCCACGTCGGACAGGCCCTTGCGGGTCGAGACCACGTTGACGTGCTCGGTCACGAGCTGATACATATCGCGATCACCGGTCACCAGCAGCATGTCGCAGCCGGCCTCCTCACCCAGGCGCGCCATGGTTCCCAGGATATCGTCGCCTTCCCAGCCCTCAGACTGCAGAATCGGCACGTTGAGCGCACCGAGCAGCTCCTTGATCATAGGGAACTGCGCATGCAGATCGGGGTCCATGGGCGGGCGCTGCGCCTTATACTGCGGCAGCATCTCCATGCGCACGCGCGGCTTGCCCTTATCAAACGCCACGACCACGCCGTCGGGGTTAAAGGCATCGATCATCTTAAGAAACATGTTCAGGAAGCCGAAGATCGCGTTGGTGGGGCGACCGTCCGGCGCGTTCATAGTCGGCGGCACGGCGTGGAAGGCGCGATGCATGAGCGAGTTGCCGTCGATAACGGCAAAGGTGCGGCGCTTGTCAGACATATTGAATACCTCGCTTTAGGCTGGGCACGGCTTGCTCACTCCAGTTTACACGCTCCCCGCCCCGCGGCCACCTCACATCAAGCTCCCCCGCCACCGTGAGCCCGCGCGTGATACGATGGCTCACGGTACATCAACCAGCACGATCGATCCGAAAGGAGCCTGCGTCATGGAGCGTCCCTGCGCATGGAAAAAGTACACGCCACAGCAAGTCGAGGAGCTCGAGGAGCTTTGCCGCGGCTATAAGCAGTTTTTGAGCGAAAACAAGACCGAGCGCCTGTGCGTCAAGACCGGCATCAAGATGGCCGAGGAGGCGGGATACGTCGACCTGGAGACCGTGATCGCCGAAGGCCGCGAGCTCAAGGCAGGCGACAAGGTGTACGCCGCCAATCACGGCAAGGACCTCATGCTCGTCAACCTGGGCACCGCCCCGCTCGAGCAGGGCTTTAACATCCTGGGCGCCCACGTGGACTCGCCGCGCCTAGACCTTAAGCAGAACCCCGCCTTCGAGGCCGGCGACATGGCTTATCTCGACACGCACTACTACGGCGGCGTCAAGAGCTACCACTGGGTGGCCTCCCCGCTCGCACTCGTGGGCGTCATCTGCAAAAAGGACGGTACCACCGTCGACATCAATATCGGCGACAAGGCCGACGACCCGGTCTTTACCATCTCCGACCTGCTGATCCATCTCTCGAGCGAGCAGATGTCTAAGCCTGCCAAGGACGCCGTCGACGCCGAGATCCTCGACGTGATCGTGGGCGGCCGTCCCGTCAAGTTCGATGAGGACGACAAGGACGCCCCCAAGGAGCCCGTCAAGCAAATGTTCCTGGACATCCTTAAGGAGCAGTACGACGTCGAGGAGGAGGACTTCCTCTCCGCCGAGATCGAGGTCGTGCCCGCCGGCCCCGCCCGCGACATGGGCCTCGACCGCTCCATGATTTTGGGCTATGGCCACGACGACCGCGTCTGTGCCTACCCCTCCATGCTCGCCCAGATCGACGTCGCCAACGTGGAGCGCACGAGCATCACGCTCATCGTCGACAAGGAGGAGATCGGTTCCGTGGGTGCCACCGGCATGACGAGTCGCTTCTTCGAGAACACCGTCGCCGAGATCATGATGCTCGCCGGCGAGGACAGCCCGCTGGCTCTGCGCCGCGCGCTCGCCCGCAGCCGTATGCTCTCCTCCGACGTGTCCGCCGGCTTCGACCCGGGCTATGCCGGCAAGTTCGAGACCAAGAACGCCGCCTTCATGGGTCGCGGCCTGTGCTTTAACAAGTACACGGGCAGCCGCGGCAAGGGCGGTTCTAACGACGCCGACGCCGAGTATGTGGCCCTCGTCCGCGACATCATGGACGAGGCCGGCGTGGACTTCCAGACCTGCGAGCTCGGCCGCGTCAACGCTGGTGGCGGCGGCACCATCGCCTACATCATGGCCAAGTACGGCATGAACGTCATCGACTCCGGCGTTGCCGTCCTGTCCATGCACGCCCTGTGGGAGGTCGCCAACAAGGCCGACATCTACGAGGCATATCGCGGTTACAAGGCCTTCATCGAGCGAGCCTAACCAACCCTTCATCAGTTGCGGTGAAATACGGACTAAACTGGCCTATAAACGGCCAAAACAGACCGTATTCCACCGCAACTTTTTTGGCAGAGGAGAGTCCATGCTGCAGGTCATCATTTCGCCCGCCAAGCAGATGCGCGCGGCCCAAGATGCTTTTGAAGTCCTGGGCATCCCACCCTTTGTGCGCGAGACGGCTCGCCTCCACCGCGCACTGCTAGATATCGAGCGGAATGAAGGCAGCGGCGGCCTGCAGGCGCTGTGGAACGTGAGCGACAAACTGCTGGGACCTTGCCTCAACACACTGCATGAGTTCGGGCCCATCCTGAAAAGCGGCGATCTCGACAATCCCGCACTCGCCCGTCACCTCTCCCCTGCCGTCATGTCCTATCACGGCATTCAATACCAGAGCATGGCACCCGAGGTGATGGATTCCGCGCAGCTCGCATGGCTGCAAGACCATCTGTGGATCCTCTCCGGCCTCTACGGGTGCGTTCGTCCCTTTCATGCCGTCGAACCGTATCGGCTGGAGATGGGCGCGAAGCTTGTCGTCGACGGTGCCCGAGACCTCTACGCATTTTGGAGCGATAAGCTCGCGCGGGCTATCGCCCCGGCAGGCTCAAACACCACGATCGTCAACCTCGCCAGCGTAGAGTATGCCAAAGCCGTTCTGCCCCACCTCGCGGGCGACGCCACAGCCGTCACATGCCTCTTTGGCGAGGGCATCCGCAACGGGAAGCCCATCCAACAGTCGACCGCCAGCAAAAAGGCGCGCGGCTCCATGGTGCGGTGGATGGCAGAAAACAAGCTCGAGGATGCAAGCGAACTTACCGCATTCAACATCGGCTATCGCCACGTCCCCGAGCTCTCATACCTAGGCACCCTCATGTTCATCAACGAACAGATGCTCTAGAGCCGGCACCCAACACTGACCCGCTCAGTCTTCTCTATATAACTTGCGGTGGAATAATTCCTATTTGAGCCTTTTTCGCACAATCAGGAACTATTCCACCGCAACTTTTATGAATTGGCTGCTAGGCTCGACACCTATTCTGCTAGACCGTCGGCCTTTGCAATCCCGTTTGTCGAACCGTCCTGATAGACAATCTTGACGTGCTCGACCTCGGACACCGCAACACCCGACGGGGGCTCCAGGCGCCATTCCGTCAGCGCGATATCCATCGTCGTGGGCACATCCCCTTGATCTTTGAGCTTCACCGTCAACGTTTTGAACGTCGCATCATACGTCACGCGTTCGATTTCCTCACCAGGAATAGACCCACCACTCAGCTGCAACTGCACAAACTCATCGCACGGGTACCAATAATCGCCCGGAACGGCGAGCGTATTGGCATTACCGCCAGTACTCCTCACCGTCATAATCGGTAGGCTATCATCAGCCTCGAACTCCCATGCAGCGCCGCCGCGACCACCAAACGTCCAGATACAAAAGGCAATCACCAGCACGGCAAGCACCGCAAAACCGATCGCGACAAGGCCATGGTGCGCACGGCTTTCCTCGGCCGATACATCCCATTGCGTCTCTCGATATAGATGCTTGTCTTCCATGTTCGCCTCCTCACAGGCACGCTCGTTAGGCCAATCGTACCCATTCGAGCTATACTTGAGCCCATTACATAAACGGGGGGCTTGCAGGACAAGACGGCAGGCTGAGATTGGGCGCGCCCGCCCTGACCCGCAAACCTGATATGGGTAATGCCAACGAAGGGAGCCGTGCCAATGAGCACACAGACCGAGCCCAAGCTCGTCACGCAAATCGACTTCGCCCGCGCCGGGCAGATCACACCGCAGATGAAGGAGGTCGCCGAGCGCGAGCATCGCGACCCCGAGTACATCCGCGAGCGCGTGGCCGACGGCCGCATCGCCATTCCTGCCAACATCGTGCACATCAAAAAAGGCATGCGCGCCTTTGGCGTCGGTGAGGGCCTGTCCACCAAGGTCAACGTGAACTTGGGCATCTCGGGCGACAAGGCCGATGCCGCCGAGGAATGGAAGAAGGTCAAGATCGCCGAGGACTTTGGCGCCGACGCCATCATGGACCTCTCCAACTCGGGCAAGACGCGCCAGTTCCGCCAGCAGCTCATCGACGAGACGCCGCTCATGGTAGGTACCGTCCCCATGTACGACGCCATCGGCTACATGGAAAAGCCGCTGGTCAAGCTTACCAAGGACGACCTGTTCGAGGTCGTGCGCGCGCACGCCGAGGACGGCGTGGACTTTATGACCATCCACTGCGGCATCAACAAGTCGGTCACAAAGACCTTTAAGGAGACCGGCCGCCTCATGAACATCGTGAGCCGCGGCGGCTCGCTGCTGTTTGGCTGGATGGAGGTCACCGGTAACGAGAACCCGTTCTATGAGTTCTACGACGAGCTGCTCGAAATCTGCCACGAGTACGACGTGACGATTTCGCTCGGCGACTCCTGTCGCCCGGGCTGCCTCTACGACTCCAACGACGCCACCGAGACCGCCGAGATGATCGAGCTGGGCAAGCTGTGCAAGCGCGCATGGGCCGCCGGCGTCCAGGTTATGGTCGAGGGTCCGGGCCACATGGCGCTCGACGAGATCGCCGCCAACATGAAACTGCAGAAGCGCCTGTGCCACAACGCCCCGTTCTATGTGCTCGGGCCGCTGGTGACCGATATCGGCGTGGGCTACGACCACATCACCGCTGCCATCGGCGGCGCTATCTCCGCCAGCTCCGGCGCCGACTTCCTGTGCTACGTGACGCCGGCCGAGCACTTGTGCCTGCCCAACGCCCAGGATGTGCTCGACGGCCTCATGGCCACCAAGATCGCCGCACACGCCGCCGACATCGCCAAAAAGGTGCCCCACGCCCGCGACATGGACGACAAGATGGGCCAGGCACGCCGCAAGCTTGACTGGGACGCCATGTGGGAGTGCGCGCTCGACCCGGTTACGGGCAAGAAGCGCTACGAGGAGTCCCCCGCCGCCACCGAGGGCACTTGCACCATGTGTGGCAAGATGTGCGCCGTCCGCACCGTCAACAAAATCTTCGAGGGCACCACGATCGACCTCGGCATGGAGGACTAGCCTGTCGCCGCGGCCGCTTCTGGCGGCGAGCTGGTGCCTGTCAATTGTTGACGTGTGAACATTTGCTTGCATTTGCGTAAAGATTGCATCGCCCGCCCGGGTTCGACATAGAGTCAGCCCGGGCATCTTTATAATGCTGGCTTATAGACCCATTTGATTCCGACCGAACAAGGGAGCGAACATGGATCGCAGTAAGGTACCTGCCGTTCTATCCATCGCAGGATCCGATTCCAGCGGTGGCGCCGGCATTCAGGCCGACATCAAGACCATCACGGCACACCGCCTGTATGCCGAGACGGCCATCACCGCCATCACCGCACAGAACACCCTGGGCGTCACCGCCGTGCAGAACATCTCCCCGGATATTGTCGCGGCGCAGATCGATGCCGTTTTTGACGATATCCGCCCCAACGCCGTTAAGATTGGCATGGTTTCCTCTGCCGAGATTATCGATGTTATCGCCGACCGCCTGAGCGCTTGGAACGCGACAAACGTGGTAGTCGACCCCGTCATGGTAGCCACCTCGGGCGCACGGCTGATTGCCGAAGATGCCGCCGAGGCGCTCACCCGCCGCCTGTTCCCGCTAGCGACGGTTATCACGCCCAATATTCCCGAGGCCATGGCCCTGCTCGACTACGAGGTCGACTCCGAGCGCACGCAGCAAAATGCTGCCATGCTCCTCACCCGCCGCTTTGGTTGCGCATCCCTCGTTAAGGGCGGGCATCTTGTCAACGAGGCCAACGATGTACTGGCCGAACCCGCGCCACTCGATGACGAGGGCAACCATCTTGGAGATCCACTCACCACGTGGTTCCGCCACAAGCGCATCGAGACCGACAACACGCACGGCACCGGATGCACGCTCTCGTCCGCCATCGCCTGCGCGCTGGCCCAGGGCATGGATCTTGCCGATGCCGTCAACGCCGGCAAGGCCTACCTGACAGGCGCTCTGGCCGCCGGCCTGAACATGGGCAAAGGCTCCGGCCCCGTCAATCACATGTGGCAGTATTAAGATTTGCAGCCCAAAACCACCGCAAAGGGGACAGGCACCTTTGCGGTGGTTCCCACAAACATCTCGATCCGTAACAGTTAGAGCCCATTTTTCGGCTCACCTGTTACAGATTGAGACATTCAAATTCCGCAGAGAAGAAAATCTCGATCTGTAACAGTAACTCGGCAAAATCGACCCTAGATGTTACAGATCGAGACAAACGACCGATATCGGCCTAAATAATCTTAATCTGTAACATCTAGCCCGTTTTCGGCCTTACAACTGTCACAGATCGAGACAAAGCAACGAAACAAGCCACCACAAGGGGAACTTCTGTGGTGGCTTGGGGTCGCGCTACTCTCCGAGCATCTCTTGGAGCTTGGCTGCCACGGCGTGACCCAGGCTCTCATGGCTTTCGGGCATCATATGCAGATAGTCGATATCGCCCGGCTCGGCAAAGTCGGCGGCATTCAAAAAGTCGCAGCCAAACTGCTCAGCCACATGCGCGTAGTACTCACCAAAATGTTCCGAGGCTTCTACGGAATGCTCGTCAAAATCGGTCATATATACGTCGGCGATCTGCGGCTTAATCTTGATAGGCGCCATCAGCAGAATGCGCGGACAAGGCGCAGCGTCGGTCCACGGAAACGCGCGGACGGCGCGAATCAGCGCCATGGCGCCACGGGCGATATCGGAAGCTGTCACGTTAAAGACCGTCTTACAGTCGTTGGTGCCCAGCATGATCACAATGGCGTCCAGCGGCTTATGGGCCTCGAGCAGCATCGGAAGTGCGCGGATGCCGTTAAGATTGGTGTCCAGATGGCACATGTCGTCGCGTACCGTCGTGCGGCCGTTGAGGCCTTCTTCAATTACATGCCAGCCCTCGCCTAAGTCACGTTGGGCCACGCCGCACCAGCGCACATCCTGCGCATAGCGCACCGCGGTGCCGTCGCGCATGCCCGCCGGATCGTAACCATAGGTGTTGCTGTCGCCAAAGCATAGAACGTTTTTCATCGTAAGCCCCTCGCTCAGTAAAAAGCCGACGGAAGCAGCCTCTCCCGCCGGCTCGACCTATCTGTCAGCACGTACCAATTACAGGTACTTGCGCCAATCGTCCTCGTCCTCATCATCCTCGGTAGCAGCCTGGGTCTGCTCGGCGGCGCGAGCTGCCGCAGCGCGAGCGGCAACCTGGGCATAGGACTCCTCGTTGCGCTCGGGGAAGTTTGCCAGCACGTGCTCGAACTTGGCAAAATCCTCATCCCAGCGCGTAGAAGGCACGGCAAAGAAGACTTGCTTGACCTTAAAGTCGCCCGACGCGAGCTCCTTGCGGAAGAGCTCGGCCACGGCCTCGGCGTCAAAGCCGTTGTTGTCGCAGCCCCAAGCGCCCAGCACGAGCTTCTCGCGACCCAGCTCGTCGCAGATGGCAAGCACAAAGCGAATGCGGTCGCGCAGGGCATCCAGCAGAGCATCGTCGCTCACGCGATACTCCTGGCGGGCGCGCTTAACGTTGGGCGCGGCGGCCACGATCACGTCGGCGTATGCATGCACGTGGTTGCGGTCGAAGCGCACCGCAGGCACCACTAGGGCGCGGTTACGATAGAGCTCGCAGTTGATGTTGCGGCGACGGTTCTCGCCGTACCATTTGCGCTGCTTATCGAGAACGTTGTACAGATACGAATCGGCGCACAGTGTGGCCTCCTGGCCCAGATAACCCTGAATGTAGCCACCGCCCGGGTTGGTGAACGAGGCAAAGGCGAGCACGGCCATGTCGCAGAACTGCGCATAGCCACGACCGTTGTCCAAGATGGCCTGCGTGGCGGAGGCATCGCGCACGGTGACCTCAGGCAGGGACGCAGCAGGCTCCTCAGCAGGCGCGGACTCAGCTTCGGCGATTTCCTCGGCAGGCTCCTCGACGGGCTCAGGAGCTGCCTCGACCTCGGCAGCCTCCGCGCCCTCGACGTCCTCGGCAACCTGTTCTTCGGTGGCCACAGCACTCTGAACCTTGGCCTTCATCGCCGCGACAAAGCCGGCAGGCATACCGTCAAACTCGCGAACACCGGCAAGCGAACGCTCGATATCCTTGGCGCACGCTTCGGACACAGTTGCCACGTGACGCTCGGCGGCCTTGGCACGGGCCTCGCGCTTGGGATTGGGCTGACCCGCTCGGTTGGACCTGCGGTTACGGTTCCTGTTGTCGACGTCTGCCATACGTGGCCACCTTTCCTGTCGCTGCCGCTATCGGCTTTTTCCCATCCATGATACCCCGCCGCGCACAAAAAAGACGGCCCCGAAGGACCGCCTTTCGCATCGTTTTACCGTGTCCGGCAGGAAGCGTCGCAATGCCGCGCTTTAATCGCGACGGCCGAGGATGTTCAAAATGCGCAAAAACACGTTGATAATATCCACGAACAGGTTAGAGGCCATAAGCACGGCATTGGGCAGTGTGGGCGGCACCGTCGTGGCAACATAGGTGTCGTAGCCAATAAAGCCGGCGAACACCACGATCACGATCAGGTCGGTGATGGTCTGTGAGACGCCCATGAACATCAGCACGATCTCAACCAGAATAGTAGCGAGCAGAATGCCAAAACCGATGCCATATACGCGCTGGAAAAACTTGGGGAACGTCACGCCCAAGGCGCCAAAGACAAAGGTGATGGCGGCCGTGGCGATAAAGGCAGTGTTGATGGTGGGCAGGTCGTAGTTGGCAAGGCCAAACGACGCGGTCAGGCCAAAGGTGCTCGCAAAGATTACGTAGCCCACAAGGGACAGGCCCACGGACTGCTTGCTGGCGGCGGCCGACATCATGACCATGCCGACGATGGTCAAAATAAATGAGCCAAAGACCAGCGGCAAAGCGGCGCCGCTCATCATCATGCGCGCAAACGACATGGTGCTCGTAAAGTAAGCACCGACGCCCATGGCGCAAAAGCCCAAAAAGATCAGGGCAGACATGACAAGGTTGTACGCGCGCGGCGACATCTCCTTGGCACGGCTTGCACCGGTCTCGATGGGGCCGTTCTGATAGCCCTGGATATCGTTCATACTTCGTCCTTTCAAAAAGCGCACGACAGCGCCGTAGGTGACAAGATTCCTGCCATTGTACCCGAATGCTGCACGTCCTTACCTACGGCGCTCGCCCTCGAGCGTACGATCAAACGCCCAGACCCACCAACGCATCACGTGGGCCTGCGAGCCGTCCGACCGTCCGCACGCCTGGTCCTCCAGATACAACTCGGTCGCATGCCCGCCAAAACGAACCTTATACGTTGCCGTACGAACACCGTGAACCGTCAGGCCAAACCCAGTGGTCAAGACAATCTCGTCAATCGTAAAGCAACGACCGTCGACCCAGCAGACGGTGACCGGCACGACCTGTCCGCCCGCGAGGATGCGAGCCACGACGTCCACATACTGCTTGTGCACGCGCCGAGTTTTGCCATCTGTCTGTCGATATTCCATGCCTCCTATTATCGAACGCATGTTTGCATGTTGTAAAGCGAACAGACTGTGGTTTTGGAGTGTCGTAGTAATCGCACGTGTCCGCATGGCGTGTTAGCAAAAAGAACACCCGCGGTCAACAGGGCTAATATTCAATTTTAGTGCCAAAAAGTTCACTTCTCCCATCAGAACTCGGTAAAGAGACCCGCAGGAGGTGATACGATTTATCATGTTTTTGTAACGTGTCTGCAAACTTCGAGAAAGCCCATATATGGACGTAACGTTCTCAACCTTCCTCGGCCAAATTGTGTCGAACCCAGTCCTTGCCGTCACCGTGATCCTCGCGTTGGGCGCCATCTTCGTCAATGGATGGACCGACGCGCCCAACGCCATCGCGACCTGCGTCACTACGCGTTGCATGCCCGCCCGCGCCGCCATTCTCATGAGCGCCGCATTCAACTTCCTCGGCGTGCTCATCATGACGCACTTTAACGCGAGCGTCGCCAACACCATCTCACATATCGTCGACTTTGGCGGAAACAGCACCATGGCGCTCGCCTGCCTCTGCGCGGCGCTGTTCTCCATCGTCGTCTACGGCGCCACAGCGTCGCGTTTTGGCATCCCCACCTCGCAAAGCCACAGCCTTATCGCCGGCCTAACCGGTGCCGCTATCGCCCTCGGCGGTGCGAGCAGCGTCAACGTCCACGAGTGGATGAAGGTCATCTACGGCCTGGCACTCTCCATCGGCCTGGGCTTTGTCATGGGCTGGGTCCTGTGCAAACTCGTCTCGATTCTTTTCGCCGCCGCCAACAGGCGACGTGCCAATGTCTTCTTTAAATACGCTCAGATCGCGAGCGCTGCGGCCATGAGCTTTATGCACGGCGCGCAGGATGGACAGAAGTTCATCGGCGTGCTCTTTTTAGGCGTGGCCTTTGCCAGCGGCCAGACGAGCGTCGGCGATGCAGGCATCCCCATCTGGATTATGCTGCTGTGCTCGGCCACTATGGGTATCGGCACCAGCGTGGGCGGCGAGCGCATCATCAAGTCCGTCGGCCAGAGCATGGTCAAGCTCGAAAAGTACCAGGGCTTCTCCGCCGACCTGGCGGGCGCCGCAAACCTGCTGCTTGCCACCCTTACCGGCATCCCCGTGTCCTCCACGCACATCAAGACCTGCGCCATTATGGGTGTCGGTGCCGTCAAGCGCCTCTCGGCGATCAACTTCGGTGTCGTCAAGGACATGATGTTCACCTGGTTCTTCACCTTCCCCGCCTGCGGACTTATCAGCTTTGTCATGGCCAAGCTGTTCATGATGTTCATCTAGTCAAACCGAACGTCCATCCGGACCGCAATACCTCGCCCACCCGTCTTCGCCTCGAAAGGACCCACTCATGGCAAAGAAACCCGATTCGTTCTACTTTGACAACTACGTCGCCTGCGCCGACCTAGCCGTACAGGCTGCCGAGCTGCTCACCAAGATTTTCGAGAACTTCGATCCCGCGAAGATTCACGATATGCTCGACAAGATGCACTCAATCGAGCATGCGGCCGACAAGAAGCACCATGAGCTTGAAGACGCCCTGCTCACGGCCTTTATCACCCCGCTTGAGCGCGAGGATCTGGACCTGATGAGTTGCTCGCTCGACACTGTGCTTGACCGTATCGAGGGCGTCGTGCAGCGCGTCTACTTCACCAACATCCAGAGCATCCACCCCGATGCCATTGTCATCGCCCACAAGGTGACCGACGCCTGCCGCGCCATGAAGGATCTTATGGTCGAGCTGCCTAATTACCGCAAGTCCAAGACCCTGCGCGAGCTGGTCATCCAGATCAACACCATTGAGTCCGAGGCCGATGAGCTCTACATCAACGCTATGCGCAACCTGCACGTCAATGGCAAGGACCCGCTCGAGGTCATCGCCTGGCGTGACGTCTACGCTTTCCTGGAGTACTGCGCCGACTGCTGCGAGAATGTGGCTGATGTCGTGGATTCGATTGTCATGAAGAACAGTTAATTGGGGGTACGTGTCCCGGCGGTCGGGCCCGCTCCCTTACGTACCACCATTGGAAACTTTGGCTGATAGTTAGAGCGCAATGGGGGGTTGGCCGAGGGGGCCTTTAATACCCAATTGAACACTTTGGTATTCGGTGGGCGTTTGGGTGGATGGGGGTTTGGGTACCCTTTGGTTTACCTTGGATTGATTTGCTGACTTTGGAGGGTTTGGTTATGGGGTATTTGGATCTGGCTCGGGGTCGGTATTCTTGTCGTGAATTTCAGGATCGTTCTGTTGAGCAGGCTGTGGTGGATGCCATTGTTGAGGCTGGGCGTATTGCTCCTTCTGCTTGTAATAATCATCCAACCCGTGTGATGGTGTTGGATACGCCTGAGCTTCTGGAGAAGGCAGCTGCTTGTCAGCCTCGGTTTGCTCGTGATGAGTCTATCTTTGGCGCTCCGCTTGTCTTCCTTATTTGCAGCGTTACCGGTGATGCTTGGGTGCGCCCGTATGACCAGATGAATTCTAGTGAAATCGACACCTCAATCGTGTGTGATCAGATGATGATGGAGGCCACCGAGCAGGGCCTGGGAACGTGCTGGGTATGCCATTTTAAGCCTGAGGTGGCGCAGGAGCAGTTCAATCTGCCCAGGGGCGTCTATCCCTATCACATGCTCGTCTGTGGATATCCTGCCGACCACATCGCCGATCCCGAGCATCGCGAGGCCCGTACCATTCCCCTCTCCGACTTCCTCCTCAAGTAGGTTTTGGGACATGCCTTAAAACCTACCCTTGACCGCTCACCCGTTCGCCGAGTTCTGCGCCATTATGTGCAGGGCTCGGTTTTTTATGTTACGCACTCCGGCACAGTCATAAAAAAGGACCCGCAAGCTGCGGGTCCTTTCTAGGCACTAAATTGTAGGCCGAATGTTAGTCCAGGTCGTCGGCAGCAAAGTTGTCGATCGGGGCGAAGGGATCGGCCACGGGGACAACCGGGTCAGCGACGGGCAGCGGCTCGGCGGGAACAGTCACTGCAGGAGAAGCGGCAGAACCGACCGGCGTGGAGGCCATCAGATCGGCCGGGAAGGAATTCTGGGCATCGTCCATGAAGTGCTGGATGAGCTTGAGATACTCTGCCTTGAACTCCTCACGGGAAGCCTTGAGACGATCGATCTCCTCGAGCTCGGCCTGCTTCTCGGTCAGAGCCTGGCGGATAACCTCGCGGGCCTTGGCGTCAGCCTCGTTGCGGATACGCTCAGCGTTCTCGTTGGCATCGTTGACGATGGTCTCAGCGGTCTGCTGGGCAGCGATCAGGGCAGCGGAAATCTGGCGCTCCTGAGCGGAGAAGTCAGGGGCGGGAGCAGCCACGGGGGCGGCAGGAACGGCCTGGGCGGTGGCATCCTGAGCTTGGGCAAGCTGAGCCTGCGCATCGGCAAGCTGCTGCTCGGTAGCAGTCAGGCGACCCTTAAGGTCGACGATCTTAGCGAGCATAGCGTCAACCTCGGAGGACAGCGTCTCCAAGAAGACGTCGACCTCAGCAGGATCGTAGCCACGCTTGGCCTCAGAGAAAGTCTGAGCCTGGATGTCTGCAGGGGTAATAGCCATAACAAGTCTCCTTTTTCATCGCCTCGGCGCTACACGCCCGACGTAAGTTACTAAGTCAGTTCTACACGAGTATACCTATAAGAAGCTGCAGAACCAGCCTCTGCACCAACTGCAACGCAATAATCGCAACGACCGGCGAAAAATCGATACCGCCCATCGGCGGGATGAAACGACGGAACAGGTTGAGCCACGGACCGCACACGCTATCAAGCACCGCGGCAATATCCTGAAGCAAACCACCCTGCTTCATGGGAATCCACGTCATAAAGCAGTAGACGACAATGAGCGTGGAATAGAAGTTGAACAGCGTGTTGACCAGCTGGACGATAGTGTAGATGTTGATGGGAATCTCCTCGTCTTGTCTTTACTTAAGGTAGCCGTCGGCACGAAGCTTCTTGAGATCGGAATCTTTGACCTCGCAACCGGCGGGCAGCACCATGAACACGCGGTCGCCCACCTCCTTGACCGTGGCACCCAGACCGCAGGCAAAGCCGTAAGAGAAGTCCAAGACGCGCTTGGCAACTTCGGTGCGTACGCCCACAAAAATCAGTGCGACAGGCTGCTTGGTGCGAACGCGGCGCACCACGGTCTCCACGTCGTCATAGCTCTCGGGGCGCAGGACATAGGCCGGCAGCTGCGGCGTGGCGTTGATGATATTGCTCGCATAGGCCGAGGCATCGCTCGGTGCAGGCGCGGGTGCAGCGGCGGCACGGGCGCGGGTATTCTCGGCGTAGCTCGACGGCGTGTCATAGGCACCAGGACGATAACCGCTCGCAACACTGTCCTGCGAGCGCGAAGGCGGGTTATACGTCGTGGCATGGCGGGAGTCATCGCCGACCAGCTGACCGGAGCGCGTATACACGGCAACCGACTCAGCTTCACCGCGGCGCGTCTGGCCAAGCAGGCCGTTGCTCGGCTCGTCTTGGGTGTAGAAGCCCTCGCCCGAAGCACCACTGTAGCCGTTGTTCTGATAGCCATCGTCGTAGCCGTCATCGTAGCCGTAGTCGTCGTCCTGGCCATAACCCTGGTCGTAACCCTGCTGGCCGCCCAGGTGCATCTTATTTTTAATCTCGTCAAGGAAGCCCATGGTTGTGTCCTCTCGCGGTTTAGTGCAGGCGCCCCGATAATCAGTGCGCACTTCAGAGCCTTATTTTACTGCAAACTCCGGGCTAAATACTACCCTGCCCAGGCGAACGAGCGTAGAGCCCTCCTCAAGGGCAGACTCAAAGTCCTCGCTCATACCGCAGGAAAGCTCAGGCAGGTTCAAATCGGGATGCGCCGCCTCCAGCTCATCCCTCAGCTCACGAAGCCCCGCAAAGGTGCGGCGTGCCACATCCTTATTCCCCCGGGGCGCCATAGTCATAAGCCCCTGTACGCAAATTCCCTCAAGTTCTGCAAGCTCACCCGCGGCGGCGCGAATCTCATCGGGTGAAAAGCCTCCCTTCGACTCCTCACCACTCACATTGACCTCAATGAGCACACGCTGGGGGCCGACGAGCTCGCCTGCCTCAATCTTGCGAACAGCACGGCTCGAGATCGCCTGCGCCAGATGCAGCGAACCCACCGAGTGAATCAGCTCGGCTGAGCCCAGCACCGCATTGATCTTATTGGTCTGCAGGTTGCCGATCATATCGAAGCGCACCTCGGGCAGCTCCGGATGCTCCGCCAGACCCGTGAGCTTGCGAACCAGCTCCTGCGGGCGGTTCTCGGCAAAATGGCGATACCCCGCCTGGATGGCGGCAACGGTCTCATCGACACCAACGGTCTTGGACACGGCAATGAGGCTCGCGGCGTCGTGGGGACGGCCCGCGCGATCGAGCGCCGCATAAAAACGTTCCAGAATCTGCTCGCGGCGAGCGCGCATCAAGTCCAAATAGTTATCCATTGCCAATCGCCTCCGCTGACAGCCAAACAAGTAGTCCCATGCTAACGCAAGAGCGCGGCCCCGCATGTGCAAGGCCGCGCTCACTTAGGTATTTACAATCTTTCGACGAACGGGGTTACTTACTCCTCGTCGTCCTCGCCATCGTCCTCATCCTCAAGATGATCGAGCAGGTAGCGAAGACCCTCGCTGACCTCGTTAACGGGCACCTTGGCAACGTAGCGTGCATCGACGGCGGGCCTCATGATAACACCCTCGCCCGAAGGCACGCGCATGCTCTCGAGCTCATCCTCATCAGTGCAGGCGATATCACCGGCAGTCATACGCTGTCCGGTCAACAGGAAGGTCAGACGGCAGGCGGCATCGATGGAAATCGAGGCGATGCGATCGAGATAGCGCGATACCATGATGGCGCGGCGCAGGTCGTCATAGTTGCTGTCGTCGTCCATAAAATCGCCCGTGTCCATGCGGTTAAAGGTGCGGAAGAACTTCTCGTAGGCGGCGTGCACTGGCTCGTCCTCGACGGCCAAGTTGCAGATGATGGACATGTCGTTGGTGACGAGCGCAGAAAGCGAAGAGCCCAGTACCTGGTAGACGGCCTCAGCCTCGGCCTCGACCGTGCCGACAAGCTCCTTGGGCAGCGAGATGTCGGCCTTGATCATATGACGCGTGGCGCGGCAAATCTGGCGAACCTTATCGGTCATGCGCTGCAGGTTAAAGTCGACGTAGATGATCGTCTGCAGCAAGCGGAAGTCGGAGGCGACCGGTGACTGCGTGGCAATCAGGTTGTAGCAGACGGCCTCCAGGTTGGCGCAGCGTGCGTCAATCGAAAGCGTGCGCTTCTTGGTCTTGGTGGCGAGCTTGCGGTCGTCGGTCACATAGGCCTTCACGGCATCATGGAGGGCCAGATCGACGGCCTCGTAGATGCTCAGCATCTCGTGACGGGCCTCGATGAGCTGACGGGAAAACAGTTTGCGCATGGTTCACTCCAATCAGTTGGGTGCGGTCATGCCGCCCGCACAGTGAATACGCACCGGACCAGATCCGATCGGCTTGGGACTAGTCGCACCGATCAGCCAAAGCGGCCGGTGATATAGTCTTCCGTCCGCGAGTCCACCGGACTGGTGAAGATCGCGTCGGTTTGACCATACTCGATGAGCGTGGCGGGCTCGCCGGCAACTTCCTGCAAGAAGAATGCGGTGTAGTCGCTAATACGAGCTGCCTGCTGCATTGAATGCGTGACAATGATGATCGTCATCTCGGGCGCCAGCTCGGCCATCAGATCCTCGACCTTAGAGACGGACGTGGGGTCGATGGCGGAGCAGGGCTCGTCCATCAGGAGGACATCGGGTTGCACCGCGAGCACGCGCGCGATGCACAGACGCTGCTGCTGACCGCCCGAGAGCGCCAAACCATCCTTGTTGAGCTGATTGGATACCTCTTTCCAGAGGTTGGCGCGCTTGAGCGATTCTTCCACGATGTCATCGAGGTCACTTTTGCTAGTCACGCCCTGCAGACGAGGGCCAAAGGCGACATTCTCGTAGATGGATTTAGGAAACGGGTTGGGCTGCTGAAAGATCATGCCCACGCGACGACGGAGATCGACCGGGTCGACACCCTCGGCATAGATATCGTTGCCGTCGAGCGTCATGGTGCCCTCGATGCGCGTGCCCTCGATCAGGTCGTTCATGCGGTTGATGCAGCGCAAAAACGTCGATTTGCCGCAGCCCGAAGGGCCAATAAACGAGGTGATGGCGTTTTTGGCGATGTTGAGGTCAAGCCCCGTCAGCGCATGAAAGTCACCGTACCAAAAGTTGAAATCCTTGGCCGTAATGGCCGCTTGCTCCAACGTGGGAGCGGACTGATAAACGGACATGGGACTCCTTAACTAGCGACGATTGCGCGACAGGAAGCGCGCAAACAGGTTGAAGGCCAAAATGATCACCATCAGCAAGAGCGCGGTGCCGTAGGCTGCGTTCATGTTGATGCCGTCGTTGGCAAGCAGGTACAGGTGAACCGTCATGGGGCGGCCGGAATCGAGCGGCGAAATAGGTAGATTGATGGCCTGGCCCATGGTGTAGAGCACCACCGCGGTCTCGCCGATGGCACGGCCGATGGCGAGGACGATGCCCGTGGCAATACGGCCAAAGGCAGAAGGAAGCACGATCTTGGAGACAACCTGCCACTTGGTAGCGCCCAGGCCGTACGCGCCCCAACGGATATAGCGCGGAACGGCGCGAATGGCCTCTTCGGTGGTGCGCATGACGATGGGAAGCATCAAGAGCGCGAGTGCCAGAGCGGCCGAGACCATCGAAAGGCCCAGGCCCATGGCCTCGACAAACAAGGCGTAGCCAAACAGACCCATAACGATGGAGGGCACCGAGGCCAAAGCGTCAGCAGCGTAGCGAATGAGCTCGACGACCTTGCCCTGCTTGGCGTACTCGGCCAGATAGACGGCTGCCAGCACAGCGATCGGCGTGCAGATAAGCATGGCGAGCGCCGTCACGTAGACGGTCGAGACGATCGTGGGCCAAATTCCGCCCTCGGCGTTGACGCCCTGGGGCCAATCGAAGATAAAGTCGAGCGAGATGTGTGGCAGGCCGTTGATGACCACGTAGGCGATGATAGCGACCAGCACCAGCGTGGTGATGTAGGCAGCGGCACGAAACACGCCAAGCATGATCTTGTTGGACAGGTCCTTGTTGATGCGGCCCTTCTTGCCGTGGGAAAGGGCACGCTTGATGCGCTCGCGCGACGAGGTCGTATCGACCGTCGTGTCAACGGAATCGGACATAGCCTACCCCCTCTTCTTCTTGGAAATCAGACGAACGATACCCACCAGCGTGGCGGAGATGATAAACAGGACCACACCCATGCCGAACAGCGCCGAGCGGTGCAGACCCGAGGAATAGCTCATGTCGAGCGCAATCTGGCTCGTGAGCGTCGAGATGGGGCTCGCAATGCTGTCGGGAATAACCGGGGCGTTACCTACGACCATGAGCACGGCCATGGTCTCGCCGATGGCACGGCCCATACCCAGCACGATGGCATCAACGATACCCAGCTTCGCGGCAGGTAGCACGACCTTATAGATGGTCTGCCACTTTGTGGCGCCCATGGCATACGATGCCTCGCGAATGCCCATGGGAATGGAATTGAGAGCATCGATGGTGAGCGTGGTGATGGTAGGGACGATCATGATGGCGAGCACAAACCACGCCGTCAGCGCACCAAAACCAAGGCCGCCGGTCAGTTGTGCGATAAACGGACGGATGATGATCATGCCAAAGAAGCCATAGATGATAGAAGGGATGCCCGCCAGCAGGTCAACGGCGGGGCTGATGAGCTTGCGCACGCGCTTGCTGGCAATCTCGACCAGGTAAACGGCCGTACCCACGCCCAGCGGCACGCCCATGGCGAGCGCACCGACGGTCACCAGACCCGAGCCGGCAAGCAGCGACAAGATGCCGTAGTGGCCCTCGGAAGGCGCCCACGTAAAGCTAAAGAAGTCAGCCAGACCGATGTCAGTAAAGACGGGCAGCGCCGAGTACGTGGTAAAGACAAAAATCAGGATGACGGTAACGACCGCCAAGAACGCGCAGGCAAAGAAGATCCACTGCAGCGCCTTCTCCTTGATATAGGTACTGTGCGATACGAGCGCCAGCTCGCGCTTCTTGGGCGTCTGAACATTCTGCTCAGTCTGGGAGTTTTCCTGTGCTTCCATGCTACTCACTCCCCTTCTCGTCGTTGGTGACGGGAATAAAGCCCGCCTCGCGAATCTGCTTGTCCATCTTTTCGGACGTCACATAGTCGATGTAATCCTGCGCCTGCTGCGAAGGCGCACCCTTCACAAAGAAGTAAAGGTCGCGTGAGATGGGATAGCCGCCGCTCGCGACCGTCTTCTCGGACGCCTCAACATGATTGACCGAGACGGCCTTGACCGAGGTCTTGGCGTTGAGGCTATCGACGAAGCCCAGCGAAATGTAGCCAATGGCACCGCGCGAACGAGATACCACGTCGCGCACCTGGCCCGTGCCCGAAAGAACGGCCGAGCGGCGATCGAACGGGGTGCCGTCCATCACGATGGTGCGGAAGGCCTCACGCGTGCCGGACGCCTCATCTCGATTGATGACCTGGATCCTCAGGTCCTCGCCACCGACTTCTTTCCAGTTGGTGATCTTGCCGGCGTAAATATCGCGGAGCTGCTCGGTCGAAAGGTTATCGACCGGGTTATCGTCGTTCACGATGACCGCGATACCGTCGTGGGCAATGACGATGGGAGTCAGGCCCAGATCCTGTTCGTCGGCATTGAGTCCACGGGAGGAGCTGGCGATATCGGCTGTGCCGGCGCTGACGGCCTCGATGCCAGCGGAAGAACCCAAACCGGAAACGAGCACGTCGATGCCGGTCTCCTCCTTAAAGCCCTCGGCCGCAATCTCGGCGATAGGAAGGCAGGTCGTGGAGCCGGCGACGGTAATGGAAGAGGTAGAAGATCCCGAAGAACAGGCGCACAGCGTAAGCGTAAGCACAGCGGCGCTCAGGACCGATACGATCTTTCTCATAGCATCACGCCGATCGCAGCATGGCGCCCACAGGTGCCGTCCTCGTTACGGTAGGAATAAAAGCGGTCGTTCTGACGCACAGTCGAAAGCTGGGTATCCACGATATTATCCGCGTCGACACCGACATCTACCAGCGCCTCGCGAATGGCAGCGGAAAGATCGAGCATGCGAGAGGCACTCGCATCGATGCAAGAGAACTCGGCGGCAAAGCGATCCATGAGTTCCTGGGATACCTCATATTCGTCACCCAAGATATGGGGGCCGATATAGGCGGAAACGTTGCTCGCATCGCAGCCGGCAGCATCGCAAAGCGCCTGGCACGCCTTGGCAGAAATACGTGCAATCGTGCCCTTCCAACCGGAGTGCACCACGGCAAATCCGCCAGGGGCCACCAGCACCACGGGAACGCAGTCGGCAAAGCAGAGCAGCACGGGCACGTTATGCGCCGTGCAGACGATGGCATCACAGCCCTCGGCAATCTGCTCGCGAACGTCCTCAAGGTCATCGGCGCCGTTCGAGGTCACCGCAACGATATGATCACCATGGACCTGATTGGGAACGAGCAGGTTGTGCTCGCACTCGGCGGCACCCATAGCTTCGAGCGCACGACGACGATTTTCTTGAACAGCAAAGGGGTCATCGCCAACATGCGAGCCCAAGTTGAGTGAGGAGTACGCATCTTCGGAAACGCCACCGGCGCGCTCGGTGAAGGCAAAGCGAACATCGGATGTCGCGCCCTCCACCAACGTAACTCCATCATGGTCGACACGCGAAACGTTGTCCGCACGTGCTGCCATACTAAAGCCTCCTAATAACACAAGTACCGCGGCATCGCCGCTACAGCCCGCGTTTATACGGCTGTCATACTTCTCTAAAAGGATACCTGCTGCGCTGGAGGCAATCGTAAAGGGAACGTAAAGAGATTGGAGGTTCTAGTTTACAAAGTCGAAATCAGAACCACCCTTAAAAAGGGTGGTTTGCTCTTAGGGTATAACCCACGGGCCCCGGGCTCGCGTCTAAAGGCGCGGGCCCGGACTTCGTCCAGGCCTAGTGCATCTTGACCCGTGGCGCGCCGGTCGAACCGGCAGCATCACCCCCTCTTGAAGGGGTCCTCGTACTCCTTCACGCTCAGCTTGTCCAGCGCGATGTCGTGGGACTCCTGCTCCCTGATATACTTGGCGATCGTCGCCTCGTTCAGGCCGACGGTGGACACGTAGTAGCCCTCCGCCCAGAACTTCCTGTTGCCGAACTTGTACTTGAGGTTGGCGTGCCTGTCGAATATCATCAGCGAGCTCTTCCCCTTCAGGTAGCCCATGACGCTCGCGACGCTGTACTTCGGCGGGATCGCCAGCAGCACGTGCACGTGGTCGGGCATCAGGTGCCCCTCGATTATCTCGATCCCCTTGTACTCGCACAGCTTCCTGAGGATCTCCCCTATGTCGCTCCTGATTTGGTCGTAGATCACTTTGCGCCTATACTTCGGCGTGAACACGATGTGGTACTTGCACATCCACTTCGTGTGGGAAAGGCTGTAGGCCTTCTGGGCCATGGCGACCACCCCTTCGACTCGAATTCTTGACGGCCTGAACAATCGTCAATATCGGTCGGAGGGGTGGCTTTGTAAAGCCGTTTGTCTCCACCCGCGTAGCGGGTGGTTTAAAGCTGGCCGCTGCGCGGCCAGCAGACTAAAGTCTTGAAAATAAAAAGGGCGCGTCCATACGGACACGCCCCTGTGCACAACAATGCAAAGAACGACTTAGAAGCTACCGCGCTTCAGGAAGTCGGGAAGCTCGAACTGATCGTTGCCGAAGTTAGGAAGCTCGGTGCCACCGACGTTGCGGGTCGGAGCGGCCTGAGCCGGGCTCGTGGCAGGAGCGGTGCGCTGCGGCTCAGCGGAGGCAGCGGCCTTGCTCTGAGACTGCTGAGCAGCAAAGAGCTCGTCCTGACGGTTGACGTTGGAGTCGGAGAAGCCCGTAGCGATGACGGTGATACGCACCTGATCGCCCAGGGACTCGTCGACAACGGTACCGAAGATGATGTTGGCCTCGGGGTCGACGGCGTTGGCGACAACGTCGGCGGCGTCGCTGATCTCCTGGATGCCCAGGTCCTTGGAACCGGCGATGGAGAGCAGCACGCGCGTGGCGCCATCGATGGAGCTCTCGAGCAGCGGGCTGGAGATGGCCTGCTGGGCAGCGTCGACGGCACGGGTATCCCCAGAAGAGGTACCGATACCCATCATGGCGGTACCGGCCTGCTTCATGATGGTCTTAACATCGGCGAAGTCCAAGTTGATGATACCGGGAACGGTGATGAGGTCGGTGATGCCCTGGGTGCCCTGGGAAAGGACGCCATCGGCAATCGCGAAGGCCTCGAGCATGGTGGTCTTCTTCTCGGCGATGTCGAGCAGCTTATCGTTAGGGATGACGATCATGGTGTCGACGCAATCGGAGAGGGTCTTAATGCCCTCCTCGGCGCTCTTCTTGCGCTTGCGGCCCTCGAAGGTGAAGGGCTTGGTCACGACGGCGACGGTCAGCGCACCGACCTCGTTCATCGCGATATCGGCAACGATGGGAGCAGCGCCGGTACCGGTGCCACCGCCCTCGCCGCAGGTGATGAACACCATGTCAGCGCCAGCGAGCGCCTCGGCAATGTCGTCGCGGGACTCATCGGCAGCCTTGCGGCCAACCTCGGGGTTGGCGCCGGCGCCCAGGCCGCGGGTAAGGTCGGTGCCGATGTGCACCTTGATATCGGCATCAGAGATCGCGAGTGCCTGAGCATCGGTGTTGATGGCAACAAACTCGACGCCGCGGATGCCCTCTTCGATCATTCGATTGACCGCGTTGGTACCGCCGCCGCCGACGCCGACCACCTTAATGACGGCAAGGTAGTTGTTGATCTCTGTCTCGTGCATGTCGGTCCTCCGAACAAAGGTTATAGCCATAGCATGGGTCGACCCCTGCGCACATTAACCTTCAGGTTGAAAGTAAATGCAAAGGTAAACCGTATTATGTTTGCACATTATGAACGTATCAGTCAAATAATTGACCGTGAAAACCAAACAAACCAGATAAACGGCGTGGTATGGCCCCTCAACAAAGCATCAACCAGCGCTACGAGGTCGGAGCGTTCCTAAATGTATAGTTACCCGGAGAGCGCACATTGATATACGTTACGCCCTCTACCTGCGAAAGCAGCTTGGTGACTACGCGCTCCTTCTTGACGATATCGTTCGAATCGCCCAGCGACACCTCAATGCCGTTATTGAGGTTTGCCGAGATGGCTTCGACCGAAGGCGTGGAAATATCCTTGACTTGTCCCAAGAACTCGCTCGAAAAACCACGCACATAATCCAAGCCAGCCTTAACGGCCTTGGAGCTCACTGCCTGGCCGGAAACCGGAGCGACATCCGCCGAGACATCAGTCAACAACACCGCGCCATAGTGCTTAGCGAGCGCCAGCGCGGCATCAATGCCGGTCAGGGTATTTGAGCCCTGCCCCGTCGTGATGACGTTGCCCTGGTCATCCACTTCGACCGACGTCGACAGCGGGGCGATCCAGGTGTCATCATCCCCGATGGCCCAGGCAAGGTCATCGGAGCTGATATAGGCAATTGCAATGACCTTGCGCTCCATCGGCGTAATGATGAGCGTATGTGGGAACTGACGCTGGACATCCACGCCCGAGACCCACGGGTTCTGCTTGAGGTCCTCGGTAATCTGGTCGGGATCGACGTTAAAAAGCGACGTTCCCTCGGGCAAATCGATCAGCTGGATAGCATCGTGCTTCGTCACATGCTCGCTGCCCTGAATCTGAATATCAGTGGCGGTAAACAATCCAGAGTTAATCACCACGATAGCAACGACGACGAGCACGGCCAAGACGGCCAAAACGCCGCCCACGATTTTGCCTTTGCCTGTAACGACAGAAGCGGCGTCTGATGTTTTATTTGCCATCGCCCTAAGTAAAGACAACGGGTTGACGTCTTTTTTACCCGAAGGCTTCTTGGCGGTAGCCGGCACCGATGTCAGCGAGCGCGGTTTCGATGCGCCCAGCGTGCGACTCGGACGCGCCGCCTTAGTTCCTGTCGAGGGCTTAGGAGTTGCCATAGGACGGGCAGGCTTGGCGCCCATAACAGGCTTTGACGTCACCGAGGGACGCGAGGACTTTTTTGCGGCCGAACGATTACCGAGCTGCGAGCCGACGACCGGACGACTGGTCTGTCGAACATGCCCGACAGACTTAGAGTGCGCGATGGTATTGCGTTGAGGTTTGGCAGGCGCGCCGGAACGCCCTCCGGCGCGGCGGAAGGTGGGTTTCGATGCTCTAGAAGCCGAGGAATTTAACTTCCGGTCTGAGCTCGATGCCATACGCCTCCCTCACCTTTCCGTGCACATGTCTGATAACCGCGGCAACGTCATCGGCCGAGGCAGTTCCGTTATTAACGATAAAATTAGCGTGAACGGGCGAAACTTCCGCGCCGCCAATTGAAAAACCCTTTAATCCACAATCCTCGATAAGCTTGCCCACACTCGCATCGGGCGGGTTGCGAAAGACCGACCCGCAGGATGCGCGACCCATGGGCTGCGTACGCTTGCGCCTCGTCAGGTACCGCTCCATGCGCTCGCGAATGTCGGCCTTGGGCGCCGGTTTAAGCTTGAGCACGCACTCGAGGATGATCTCATTGCGGGGAAGGCTACATTCGCGGTAGCCCCAAGTGATCTCGGACCCCGCATAATGCTTGATACCGGATGCCGGGTCAAACGTTACGACATCCTCAACCAGCGAGCCAATCCACTCGGTCCGTGTGCCGGCATTCATAGATATCGCACCGCCAACCGAACCAGGGATGCCAACGGCAAACTCAAGGCCCGAGAGGCTACGCGACAGGGCATCGTTGACCAGGCGCGCAAACATCACGCCCGCACCGACCGTCAGCGTACAACCGTCATCGGCAACAACCGTGCGCTGAAACTCACGTCCGAGCGAAATGACGGCGCCGCGATAACCGCCATCGGCAACCAGCAGATTGGAGCCCTTGCCGATGATGACCCACGGCACCTGCTCGCGATCGAGCACCGCCACGGCGCGGCGGAGGGCATGATAGCTATGGCACGTCACAAAGAGGTCGGCCTTGCCGCCGATACGATAGCTCGTATGACGCGCAAGGCGCTCGTCCTCGATCACATCCGTGTCAATCATGCCCGAGAGCGCCATGACGGCGTTAAACAGACCCATTAGACTTAAGCGTCTTTCTTGGCAGTCAGATACTCAATGAACTCGGGACCGACGGTCGTAACGTCACCGGCACCCATAGTGAGCAGCAGGTCGCCCTCGCCCACCATCTGCTCGAGCTCCTGATTGAGCTCAAGACGGCTGGAGCAGTACACGACCTCCTTGCCAGGATGCTTGGCGCGCACGGTATCGGCGAGCATCTTAGAGGTGACACCCGGAATGGGCATCTCGCCAGCCGAGAACACATCAATCAGCAGCAGTTTATCGGCATTGGCAAATGCATCGGCAAAGTCGTCGCACAGGGCCTGCAGGCGCGAATAGCGGTGCGGCTGGAACACGACGTCGACGTGCTTGTAGCCCAGCGACGAAGCAGCAGCAAGCGTCGCCTTGATCTCGGTGGGGTGATGGCCGTAATCATCGACCACGGTGATGCCATCGATATCGCCCACGTGGGTAAAGCGACGGCGGACGCCCTCAAAGCTCGAGAGCGCCTTGGCGGCGGCGTCGATGTCAAGGCCCAGGACATGGGCGACGGTGAGCACCGCCGTGGCGTTGAGCATGTTGTGGCGACCGGGATTGCTCTTGATCTCCACAGCGTGCTCAGTGCCGTCCTCAAAGCGAACGATAAAATCGCTCTGGATGCCCTTGACATCCGGGTGCATGCAGACGATGTCGTTGCTCTCGGCAAAGCCGTAGGAAAGCACGTGACGACCCGTCGACTTGGCGAGCTCGACCAGATGCGGGTCCTCACCGCAGACGATGACGGTGCCGTCCTCGCCCACCAGGCTCATGAATTTGGCGAAAGTTGCCTCGATCTCCTCGATACCCGAGTAGTGATCGAGGTGGTCGGCCTCGACGTTGGTCACAATGACCACGTTGGGGTTCAGGAACAGGAAGGAGCTGTCGGACTCGTCGGCTTCGGCGACAAAGTAGTCGCCCGAGCCGTTCTTGCCGTTCGTGTCATAGCCCTCGACGATGCCGCCGATCAGGAAGCTCGGATCCAGACCCATGCGGTCGAGCATGGTGGCGCACATCGAAGACGTGGTGGTCTTGCCATGCGTGCCGGCAACAGCGACGGTGGTGTAGCCGTGGCCCAAAGCAGAGAGCATCTTGGCACGGGGCCACACGGGAATACCAAGCTCGCGAGCGCGCACGAGCTCGGGGTTGGACTCCGGAATAGCGGTGGAGACAACAACCACGTCGGGCTTGACCTCGTCGATCGTGGCGGCCTCATGGCCCACATGCACCTTCACACCAGCGCGGGTAAGCTGGCGGATATAACGTGACGTCTTAAGGTCGGAGCCGGTAACGGCATAACCGCGCTCGTGCAGAACGAGGGCGATGCCGCTCATGCCGGCGCCGCCGATACCGATAAAGTGGGCGCTCTTAAACTCGGGCGCGGAGGTTGCAGTCTGGGAATCAGCCATGTGCTCGTGTACTCCTTGCGTAAACACTGCCTGTAACCCGTTAACTGTACCGCACCTACCGCATCAGCGCGAGGGCGACCGACGATATCCCGTCTAACTAACGCAAACCCTCTACCGCATCCGCCAGAAGAGCGGCGGCCCTATCCTGGGCCAGACCACGCGCCGCCTGACGCATGGCGTCGCGCGCCGCCGCGTCATCGACCAGGTGCAGCAGTTCATCGGCAAAGGCAGAACCGTCGATATCGGCATCGGCGCAGAGCACACCGGCCCCGGCGTCGACCAGATACCGGGCATTGGTGGTTTGGTGGTCGGCCGTCGCATGCGGGTACGGCACGAGCACCGAAGGCACGGCGAGTGCAGCGATCTCGGCCACGCTCGATGCGCCCGAACGCGAGAGCACCAAATCGGCAGCAGCCAGCATATCGCCCATGTTGTCGATGTAAGGCTGGACGCGGTAACGCTTCGCCTCCTCGGGCGTCAGCGCCAAAGCGCTCTCGGTCTCCTCAAAGCCGTCGGCACCCGTCGAATGCAACACATAGAGGTTCTTGCGCGAAAGCAGCTCGTTTTTGAGCGAGACCACGCGCTCGTTGAGGTGCTGGGCGCCAAGTGAACCGCCAAAGACGAGCAGCAGCGTAGCGTCCTCGGGAACGCCAAGTGCCTTGCGGCCGCGAGCGCGATCGCCCTCGATCACCGAGCGACGTACGGGGTTGCCGGTCATGAGCACGTGGCCAGGGTCACCTTCGCGCTCAAAGACCGAACGCGCTGCCGGCACCGAGATGCACACGCGGGCGGCGTGGGAGTTCATCATCTTGTTGGCCAGGCCCGGAACAGAGTTCTGCTCATGCAGCAGATACGGAACGCCCGCGCCCTTACACCACCCCAGCAGCGGAACCTCGACATAGGCACCAAAACCAATGGCGGCATCGGGCTTGCCAACCTTTGAGAAATGACTGGCGAGTGCACGTTTGGCCTTGTTGACACGCCACAGCGAGGTCAGCGCCGTCCAAGGACGGGAGCGGTCGAAGCCCGTGACCGTAATGGGCACAAAATCAAACCCAGCCTCGGGGACCAGACGACCCTCGAGCTTGCGCGACTGGCCCACGAACACAACGTGGTGACCACGGTCACGCAGCTCTTCGGCCAAGGCGAGCGCGGGGTTGATGTGTCCTGCCGTGCCGCCGGCTGCAATAGCAACGGTCATTTTATCGGTCATGGTAGTCCCTTCGTACACGCGGTCCCTGGTCGTCGGTGCGCAGACGCGCCGACGGGTCCGAGTTCAAATCGATTCGATTATATCCGCCGCCCGCGTTGCGAGGGCTGGGGCGCTGCGGACGGCCTTGCGGAGCCGTTCGCGAGCGTGGACGAGCTGCCGGCTCGGATGCAGAACCATCCAGAACGGTAAAGCCGCTACGCGAAGGTCGTTCACCGCGCACATGGGCTACGCCGGCGGTGCTCTCGTCCATAACGGCAAAGCTCTCACGGCGACGGTCATACTCATCGCGGCGGGCGCTCTCGTACGAAACGCGCAGGATCAACCCGGCAAGCATAAGCGACACAATAATCGACGAACCGCCGTAGCTAATAAACGGCAACGGTTTGCCCGTCATGGGAAACACGTTGAGGATGCCCAGCGCGTTAATCAAAAACTGCACCGCGAGAATGACCGCGGAGCCAGACGCCATGAGCGCGCCCCGGCGATCGGTCGCCTGCTCGGCAATGCGAAACGCCGAGTAGATCAGCATCGCAAACACCAAGAAGAACAGCACGGTTCCGACAAAACCGACTTCCTCGCCAATGATGGCCAGGATGTAGTCGTTGTGCGCTTCGGGCAGATACGAGTACTTCATGGTTGAGTTGCCGATGCCGCGGCCGAACAGACCGCCCGAGGCAAAGGCCATGATGGCAAGCGTGGCCTGATAGCCGTCACCATACTCGTCGGCCCAAGGGTTCAAGGCAACCTGAATACGCACCATACGGTACGGCTCTGCGACAAGCGCAATCACGATCACGAGAATGCCGAAGATTAGCACGCCGATGATAAATCTGGGGTCGAGACCCGCAAACAACGCCATGCACATGAGGGTCAACAGGATGATCAGGACAGTACCGAAATCGGGCTGGATAAAGATCAGAAAGAGCGAAATGCCCAGGTAGATGCCCATCTTGCGAAGGAATTCGTTGATGTTGCCACCGGGCGAAAAGAAGCGATCAAGCATGATGGCCGAATACGCAATGGCAAATGGCTTTAAAAACTCGGAAGGCTGGAACTGAATACCGGCGATGTTGAGCCAGCGCGTGGCGCCACGGCTGCCGCTGCCCACCAAGAACACCAGAAGCAGTAGCCCTATCATGCCGATGAGGAAGATCCTGAGCACATCCTCCCCAAACCAGCTGTCCGGCAAAACGCGCACGATGGCAATCAGCGCCAGAACACCGACCACGGCAAACGCGGCCTGTCGACCCAGAAAAAACGTCGCCGAGCCATTCTCGTGCAGCGCCTCGACCGAAGACGCCGAGTACACCATCAGCAGGCCAAAGCATACCAAGGTAAACAAGCAGGCCATGAATATCAAACGGGGGCGCATGATACGGGCGGGAACGCCGGCAATATAGCGTTCGCTAAACGACTGCCCACCGCGGCTGGAACACGATGTGATGCGCCGCGAGGAAGCACGGTCCGAGTCGGGCCTCCTCGTACCTTGTCGGGGGCTCTCCTCTCTCACCGGCAACCCCTATTCCATTTGTGATTTCGCTGTAGCGGCAAGCTGAGCCACGTAGTCCTTAAACACGCGGCCGCGCTCCTCATAGCCCGAGAACTCATCGAACGAAGAGCAGGCAGGAGAAAGTAAGATCACGTCACCACGGCTCGAAAGCGAACGGGCAACGTCCACGGCATCGCGCAGGTCATCCGCCTGGGCGATATCCACATCGCCATCGACATCAGCCTCGTCCATAGCGGCGGTGAAGCGCTCGCGCGCATCGCCAAAGCAGACGACCGAGCGCACGTTGTCCATAACGACGCGCGCGAAGTCCGTGAGCGGCGTGCCCTTATCGTGGCCGCCGAGCAGCAAGATCACGTCGTCATCGGGAAATGCCGTCAGTGCCTTCTCGACCGCATCGGTGTTGGTCGCCTTGGAATCGTTGACGTAGCGCACGCCGTCAATCTCGCCACACGGCTCCACACGGTGCTCGAGCGGCTGGAACGAGGCCAGACCACGGCAGATACCATCGACATCGGCACCAACTGCCAGGGCAGCCGTGGCGGCGCACAGGGCATTGATAACATTGTGATGGCCCGAGATCTTGAGCTCGGATGTAGCGATGAGCGGTGTCTCGACGCCCTTCAGGCGCACGATCATCTTGCCATCGCGCACAAAGGCGGCATCCTCACCCTCAGGCTCGTCAAAGGCAACCTTGCAGATGCGACGACCCGGCGTGTAGATGTACTCATCGAACTCGCGAATGCCGGCGTCTTCGACGTCGACAACCGCCAGATCGTCATCGACCATATTGTCAAACAGTTTAATCTTGGCAAGCGCGTAGTTCTTATGGCTCTTATGCCAGCCCAAGTGGTCGGGAGTGATGTTGAGCAGCACCGCCACGCGGGGGTGGAGCTCGGTGGTCGTAGCAATCTGATAGCTCGAGAGCTCAGCCACAAACCACTCGTTGTGGGCTCGGCCGTCAATCTCGTTGACCGGCGGCTCGCCGATGTTGCCGACAGCAACGCTGGCCTCGCCGGCAGCCTTGAGCAGATAATCCGTCAGCGACGTGGTGGTCGTCTTGCCGTTGGTGCCCGTGATGGCAATCCAGTTATCGGGCGACAGACGATAGGCAAACTCGGGCTCGCCCATAATCTGGGCGGCATGATCGCGCCCGGCCTTAAAGAAGCCCGAGAACTCCGAGATGCCCGGGCACGTCACGCATACGTCATAGGCGCCCCCGACCTGTTCGGTCCCATAGACAAACGACGCACCAGCAGCCTCGAGCGCACGCGTGGCGTCGTTGGGCTCAGAGGTGCCGCCGCCATACACGGTAACGGCGCTTACGCGCTCGGGATGTGCCAGCGCCCAGCGGGCGACATCGAGACCGGATTTGCCCTGACCCAAAACGAGCAGGCTAAAGACATCAGCAAGAGACATGAAAGACCACTATCCCAACTGGAAGAACAGAGCAAGGCCAACGGCACCAAAGGCCGCAGCGATAATCCAAAAACGGATGACGACCTTGGTCTCGGCCCAGCCCTTCTTTTCGAAATGATGATGGATGGGCGCCATAAGGAAGACGCGCTTGTGCGTAAAGTGGAAGTAGACAACCTGAATCATGACCGACAGGGTCTCAACGATAAACAGGCCACCGATGATGAGGGAGACGACCTCGGTGTTGGTCATGATGGACGTGCAGGCAAACGCGGCGCCCAGGGCAAGCGAGCCGGTATCGCCCATAAAGATGCTCGCCGGATAGCAGTTGAACCACAGAAAGCCCAAGCAGGCACCGGCACACGCGGTACAGAAGATGGACAGGTTCACGTCTCCGTGCAAAAACGCCATCGCAGCCATGGCGAGCATGGCAATCATGGAGGTGCCGCCAGCAAGACCGTCAAGGCCATCGGTCAGGTTCACGGCATTAGAAAGACCGGCGATCATCAGCCAGCAAAAGACAATGTAGAGCCACGGGAACGAAAGGCCGCAGATGGTGGTCGAAAGAACACCGAGGTCAATCGTCAGGCCGCCGGGAAAACGAATCTCGGGGGCGACGCCGCACCAGTTAACGGCAAGTACCGTAAAGGTGACACAGATAATGGTTAGGCCGATCATCTTGGCATGGGGCGTCAGACCGAGCGAGCGCCCATGCGTAACGGAGGTCAGGTCGTCGATCAGGCCCAGCACGCCGGTCGCCAGCGTGGCGAGCAGCACGAGCACGAGCTCGGTGGTGAGCTTGCCCATCAGCAGGCAGGTCAGCGAGATCGCGACGAGGATGACAACGCCACCCATGGTGGGCGTTCCCTGCTTAACCAAATGACGCTTGGGGCCGTCGGCACGAACCTGCTGGCCGATACCCTCGACCTTGAGCAGCTTGATCCACCACGGCATGAGCAGCAGCGCAATGGCGGCGGCGATGCCAAGCCCCAAAAAAGCCTGATACGTTGGATACGAGGGATTGCCGAACATGGGCTAGCACACACCTTCCACAAAGCGGTCGAGCTCAACAAAGCGGGAACCCTTGACCAGTACAACATCATGTTTTTCAAGCGCGCCGCCCATGCGGTCGAGCACCTGCTGATAATCGGAGAACACCTGGATGCGGTCCTCGTCCATGCCCATCATGCGCGCGGCATCGGCCATAAGCTGGGCCAGCTCACCACCCACGCACGCCAGCATGTCGAGCTTCTTGGCGGCGGCATAGGCGCCCACGAGCTCATGCATGCGAGGAGCCTCATCGCCCATCTCGCCCATCTCGCCCAGGATCGCCATGCGAGACCCCGTGCACGAAAGCGAGCACAGCAGGTCGAGACCGGCTGCCATGGATTCGGCACTGGCGTTATAGGAATCGTCGATGACGCGGGCACCGCTCTTGGCGCGCTTGATCTCCTGGCGGTGACCGGTGATCGTGAGGCCTCTAAAGGCAGCATCGATCTGCTCGGGCGTCACGCCCAGGCGATAGGCAACTGCGGCGGCCTTAACGGCATTTGGGACGGACTGCACGCCGGGGATGGCAAGCATGGTATCGGTCGTCTCACCCTGGCCAAAATCGAGCGTAAAGACCGGACGGCCTTCGTCATCAACACGAATGTCGCGGGCGCGGACCTCATCGTCGTCCGAGACGCCGGCCAGCATCACGTCGATACCAGCAGGCTGGGCGAACGTATCGCGAATGAACGGCGTAAAGTCGTCCTCGCCACCCAAAACCAGCAGCGGCAAATAGTCGCCGGCGGCGCACATACCCTGGACGATCTCGGACTTGGCGCGGGCGATGTTCTCGCGGCTGCCCAAAATACCGATATGAGAGGTGCCGATCTTGCTCACGATGGCAAAGTTGGGATTGGCGGACTGGGAAAGGCGCTCGATCTCGTGGAAATGGTTCATGCCCATCTCGAGCACCAGGACCTCGGTATCGGCCGGAGCGGAAAGCACCGTGAGCGGCATGCCGATCAGGTTATTGAAATTGCCCTTGGTGGCCCAGACACGATAGCGCTTGGCGAGCACAGCGGCGAGCACATCCTTGGTCGTCGTCTTGCCGATGGAACCGGTAATGCCAACGACCAGGCAGCCAAGCTCCAGGCGATACGCGTGCGCCAAACGCAGCAGAAACTCCTCGGGATCATCGGTCAGCAGGATGGCGCATCCTTTGTCCTGCGCCAGCGAGACCAGCTCGGCCTCGGGCTCACGCGTCATCACGACGGCGCCGGCACCCGACTGGACGGCACGGGAAGCAAAATCATTGCCGTCGACGTTTTCACCGGGAAAGGCGACGAAAATTGTCCCTTCCTCGACCTGGCGCGAGTCGATAACGCACCCGCGGCATACCCGATCGGCTTCTCCCGTCACGGTTCGGGCCCCTGTTGCGGCCACGAGGTTGTTGACGGCGATCTCTATCATTGCAGCTCCCCTGTAAACCTAATAATGCTATCGGCGTATTGTATCCCAGCGCCGCGCATGCGTGGTGCAGGGCATGTGAACACCCCTCATATGGGACAACAAACCACGCCCCAAAGATTGTAACCCCCTACTTCGTGCGCGGGATACCCAGCACGTCGAGCGCGTTGGCCATAATGGACTGGAACGGCACCGCAGCGGCATCTGAGCCGCTCGGCGTTCCGTCGAGCGTGATATAGCACAGCACCTTGGGCGATTGTGCCGGTGCAAAGCCCATAAAGGACGACATGTAGTTCTCCTTGAGGTAGCCGCCGTTCTCGTCGGCACGTTCGGCCGTACCGGTCTTACCCGCCACGTCATAGCCGTCAACCGCGCCGCCAACGCCCGTTCCCTCGGACACGACCGTCTGCATGCACGATGTCACCTGGGATGCGGCGTCCTCCGAAATCGCGCGCTCGCCTTCGCCCCAGTCCTTCTCGTCGCCCTTGCTGGACTTATAGAAGTGCGGGGTCATCATCACGCCGCCGTTGGCGATACCGCCCACGGCACGTGCGATCTCAATCGGCGAGACGGACAGCGCCTGTCCAAAGCTCATCGAGCCCAGCGTGGCGCCGTCATACTGGTCACGTTCCTTGACGATGCCCAGGCTCTCGCCCGGAAAATCGACACCGGAGCTGTGACCGATGCCCCACTTGTCCACATAGGCGGCAAAGTCGTCGGCACCGATCTTGCGTCCCACCAGGACAAAGCCCACGTTGGACGAACGGCGCATCATCTCGCGCACATCCATGGTCATGGCGTAGTCGCGCTTGTCGGCATCGGTGACGGTATCGTCGCCAACCTTGATGCTCGCCGGCACCTCAAACGACGTACTCGATCGCACGACGCCCAAGTCGAAGCCGGCGCCCGCCACGAGCGTCTTAATGACTGAGCCGGGCTCGTAGGCATCGGTGACCAGGCGCAGGTTCATATCCTCGGTCTTGGCGTTCTCCAGATCGGTCTGGTCGTAGGTCGGGTACGAGCAGGCTGCCAAGATCTCGCCTGTCGTAGGATCGGTGACCAGCGCCGAGCCGTTCTTGGCCTTAGTCTTCTCAACTGCCTCTGCCAGGGCATCCTCGGCCGCACGCTGGATATTGACGTCGAGCGTCGTCACGATATCAACGCCGTCGACCGCAGCCACCTTTTTATAGGCACCGCCCGCGATATAGCTGCCGTCCCTCGCGCGCTCGCGTACGAGAGAACCGTTCGTGCCGGTCAGAAGCTTGTTGTATTGCTTTTCGAGACCCGTCAAGCCGTCGTTGTCTACATTCACTACACCCAGCACCTGCGATGCCAGATTGCCGTATGGATATACACGCTTCATGGCCTGCTCAAAAAGCACGCCGGGCAGGTTCTTCTTCTCCAGCGCCGCAACATCGTCTTCGTCCACCTGGCGCTTGATATACACCCAGGTTCCATCGGACTCAACGAGCTTGCGGCAGGTCTTTTTATCGATTCCAGTTGCCTTGACCAGCGCCGACACCGTCTTGTCGACATCCTCGACAAGCTGCGGGTTCACGGCGATGTTGCGACATTCGACCGACGACACCAACACGTTGCCGTTGCGGTCGTAGATGGTGCCGCGTTTGGCATAGAGGGTCTGCGCAAGCAGGCGGCGCGCATCGGCACGCTCGCGCAGTTTATCGGCTTCGACAATTTGATAGTCGGCAAGGCGAAAGACGCCCAAGCCCAAGCCAAGCCCGATGAAGCCCATGACGGCTTTGCGGCGAGGCAGAGGCGCGCCTGTGAGCCATTCGGTCGACGAACTCTTGCGCGGCCTGGTGTTATGCACTTGAGGGCCGCCCGAGCCGCGAAGTCGCGACGCCGGGTCGTTGCCACGGGACTGCCCGGCGTTGTAAGATTGCCGACCCGTTCCTTGATAACCAGAACGTCCCCGCGACGAGGGACGTCCAGAACCGCGGCCCCCATCGGAACCGCGGCGATAGTCATTTGTCATACTCAGCTACCGTCTTGCTACTGAGCGGTCGCGGTCGCGTTGGCGCCCGCGGCTGCATCCTGCGAAAAGTCAAGTGTAACGCTCTCGCTGGGCTCCACCATGCCATAAGCGCCCGCAAGGTCGCGAATGCGCGTGTCGGCGCCATAGACCGAATGCATGACCTCCAGGTCGGAACTCTCATCGGTCGCCTTTTCGAGCGTGCTGGTAAGCTCGGCGTTGCTGTTGAGCACCTGGGCCGTAACGCCGGCGAGCGCCACGCGGGCGACGCCGATCGTCATGAAGATAGCCGCAATGATGCAAAACGTTTTAAGAACGCTCATGAAAACCGGGCTTACCGCCTGGTTTGCCTGACGGCCCGCGCCCGTGTAGACATCAAAGCGCGGCGCGCGCTGCTCACGGGGAGCAACGGGGGCCTGCGGCGTCTCACGATAGGCGGGCATGGCGTTCATATCATAGGCGAGTGCTGCGCTTGAAGTGTTGTAGCCCATGATATGCCGCCTCCCATCCCGAGTACGTTGGTAGTGTGTTTAAGCTTCGTTTATGGTGCGAGCGGGAGGTCCAATATCGCGCGGTCGCGCCTACAGACGCTGCGCCACGCGGATTTTGGCTGATCTCGCCCGAGGGTTGCGCTCAACCTCATCAGGCTGGGCAACCAAGGGTTTGCGGGTGATGACCTTGAGTATCGGCACGTTGCCGCACACGCACACCGGTATCTCCGGCGGACACGTGCACCCCTGGCTCATCTCCTTAAAGTGGTTCTTTACGATACGGTCCTCGAGCGAGTGATACGAGATGACGCAGATACGTCCGCCCGGGTTGAGCCACCTGGTGGCGGCATCAAGCCCTCGTTCGAGCACATCGAGCTCGTGATTGACCTCGATGCGAATGGCCTGGAAACTTTTCTTGGCCGGGTGTCCGCCATGCCGACGAGCGGCAGCCGGGATACCCGCCTTGATGATCTCGACAAATTGGCCGGTGGTTTCGATCGGTTCTTGCTCGCGGCGGCGCACGATCTCGCGCGCGATCTGCGAGGCGAACTTCTCTTCGCCGTAGACGCGTAGAATCCGGGCGAGGTCGTGTTCGTTATAGGTGTTGATGACCTCAGCTGCGTTTAAGGTGTTATTACCCGGATCCATCCGCATGTCCAATGGGGCGTCCTCGTTATACGAAAAGCCCCTGCCAGGGATATCGAGTTGCGGTGACGAAACGCCCAAATCGAACAGGAAGCCATCGACCCCGGGCACCTCGGCCGAGCAAAGAAGCTCGTCCAAGTCGCCGAAGTTGCCCTTCAGCAGCTGGTGCGGAACGCCGGGAACCTCGCGGTCCAGACGGGCGCCAGCGGCCTCGAGGGCCATGTCGTCCTGATCGACGCCGAGCAAAAGGCCCGTCTCCCCCACCTGCGCGGCCATCTTTACCGAATGGCCGGCACCGCCAAGGGTGCAATCGCAGACAACGGAGCCGCTCTTTAGCCGCAGCGACTCAAGCACTTCGCCGAGCATGACAGGTTCATGCCGATATTCTTGTGTCAAGATCCCACGCTCCATCCGTTACCCGTGCCTTGCCCTTACGAGAAGAAGAGGTCCAGCAGGGCCTCATCGTCATCGTCCTCATCGGCCGCGGCGCGATCCCAAACCTCAAGGTGGTCGTAGTTGCCCACAACCGTGACCTCGCGGTCGAGGTTCGCCTGCTTGCGGAGAGACTCGGAAAGACCGATACGACCGGCGCTGTCCACGTCCATCGACGTGGTGCGCTTGTTGATCGCCCTCATGAGCTTCTGGTCATTAATGTCACGCGGGTTAAAACCCTCGTGGCCCTCACGACCCGCGAAGAGTCCTTCGACCCACTTATCGAAGGCCTCGGCAGAGAACACGTACAGAGCATCGACATCCAGGGCTTTGAACACGCGAACGTGCTCTCCAAGCTCCTCGCGAAGGGGTGCAGGCAGGGACAGACGACCTTTTGCATCGAGATTGCGCTCGTATGCACCAGTCATTCCCATGTGCGCCCTCCCCTCGGTTACTCAGATGGCACGTACGCGGGGAACCACCCCGCCTGTCGACGTCATTAATAATATGGGGAACCGCCCCATTTTTCAACACCTTTCCCC
>CATVRV010000002.1:0-114121 GCA_958346515.1 uncultured Collinsella sp. | reverse complement strand
GTTTGGCGGTCAGCCGTCGGCGCGCTTACACCAACATTTCCGACGCGATCAGTCCTTGAACAGCGTGCCAATCATCGCAACGACTTTAATGCCGTCGCTTACGGTATTGAGCTTGGACTCGGAACCTTCCGGACGGTCGCGGTACTCGATGGGCACATCCTTGATGCGCCAGCGGTGGTCGACGGCGTGGATCGAGAGCTCGGTTTCGATCTGGAAGCCCTCGGAAAGCACAGGGAAGGTTTTAACGAACGGGCGGCTCATGGCACGGTAGCCGGTCATGACATCATCGAAGCTGTAGCCATAGATCCACTTGATCATGGCACGGACCAGATTGTTGCCAAAGCCGTGGAAGGCACGCTTGTTCTCCTCGGCATAGGTGCCGTTGGAAAGGCGATCGCCTACGGTCATGTCGGCCGTGCCGCTGAGGATAGGCTCGCAGAGGGCTTTGGCCGCCTCGGCGGGGTAGGTGTCGTCGCCGTCGACCATCAGGTAGCAATCGGCGTCGATGTCGCGAAACATCTGGCGGCACACGTTGCCCTTTCCCTGACGGGGCTCAAAGCGGACCGTGGCGCCGTGCTCGGTGGCGATGCGTGAGGTATTGTCCGACGAGTTGTTGTCATAGACATAGACCGTCGCTTGCGGAAGCTCGCGGTGAAAGTCGTCGATGACTTTGCCGATCGTGAGCGCTTCGTTGTAGCAGGGGATGATGACGGCGATGGATTCAGAATTCACTCAATGCTCCTTATACATTCAATTCTTGAAAGTATAGCCGTTTGGGCTTGGCATCCTAAGATGTGGGTTAGTTCTCCAGTTTTGTTGCGCGAATCGTTTGCATGGCCGTCGGGTCTATACTGTTCGTTTGTCAACGATTACGAGTAAAGGAGTTGCATCCGTGTCGGATCAGACAAAGCAACAAGAAACTCGCAGTCTGCCTGCGACGTTTGCTAAGAACGAATTTGAGAAGGACGCGTTTATCCTTCGTCAGCTGGTTACCAAGGATTTTAAGATCAAGTATCGCCGCAGCGTTCTGGGCGTCGCATGGTCGGTGCTCAATCCGCTGCTGATGATGATTGTCATGGCCATCGTGTTCTCGACGATTTTTGCCCAGGGCCGCAATGGCTCAATTACGCCCGAGATGTACCCGCTGTACTTGATCGTTGGTAACGTTACCTTTGCCGTCATGTCCGAGTCCACGAACCAGGCCCTGACGTCGATCGTGGGTGCTGCCCCGCTGCTCAAGAAGGTTAAGGTGCACCGCTGGGTCTTCCCAGTACAGAAGGTGCTTTTCTCGCTGGTTAACTTTGCCTTCTCGCTGGTCGCCGTTGCCATCGTTATGCTGTGGTTCCGCGTTATGCCTTCTTGGCACCTGATTCTGCTGCCGGTCTGCCTGCTGCTGCTTATGTGCTTCTGCATGGGCCTGGGCATGATGCTCTCGGCCCTTACGGTCTTCTTCCGCGACGTTATGCATCTGTGGAGCGTTGTCATCACGGCTTGGACTTACATCACGCCTATTTTCTGGACGACAGACTTTGTTGCTCAGATGCCGCATATCGTTCGGATCTTGGTGTATGCGAACCCCATGTACAACTACCTGCAGTTTATGCGTGATATCTTCCTGTTCCAGACCACGCCCTCGCTTTTGACGTTTGGTATGTGCGTCGCTTGGGCGGTCCTTGCGCTTGTTATTGGCTACACCGTGTTCCATAAGTCCGAGCGCAAGTTCATCCTCTACATCTAAGGAGTGCTGTGATGACTGAATCTGTTGTTGATTACAGCGAGCAGCCTCTGGCTGTCGAGGTCGACGACGTCACCATGATCTTTAACATGGCGTCCGAGTCGCTGACCAACCTCAAGGAGTACTTCATTAAGCTTGCCAAGCACGAGCTGTTCTTTGAGGAGTTTCGGGCGCTTAAGCACATCTCGTTCGATATTCATCGCGGCGAAGTTGTCGGTCTGGTTGGCACTAATGGCTCCGGTAAGTCTACGATGCTCAAGATCATCGCCGGTGTGCTTGAGCCTAGCGAGGGCAGCGTTAAGGTACACGGTAACATCGCGCCGCTGATTGAGCTTGGTGCCGGCTTTGACCCCGAGCTGACCGCCCGCGAGAACATCTATCTGAACGGCGCACTGCTCGGCTATACCAAGGAGTTCATCGACGCCAACTTTGACGGCATTATCGAGTTCGCTGAGCTTCAGAACTTTGTCGATATGCCGCTTAAGAACTTCTCCTCGGGCATGGTGGCGCGTATCGCCTTTGCAATCGCGACGATTACCGAGCCCGATATTCTGATCGTTGACGAGACGCTGTCCGTCGGTGATGTGTTCTTCCAGCAGAAGTGCGAGGCCCGCATCCAGCACTTTATCCAGAGCGGCGACGTGACGGTTCTGTTCGTTTCGCACTCCATGGAGCAGGTTGAGCGCATCTGCCAGCGTGCCGTTTGGATTGAGAAGGGTGACCTTCGCATGGACGGCCCGGTCGATGAGGTCTGCAAGGCGTACCGCGAGCAGTTCAACTAGGTTATAATTACTTGCGCCTGACAGGCTTGCGCTTGCTTGGGCGTGCGGTTATTTGCTCCATTAGCTCAGTTGGATAGAGCAGGGGACTTCTAATCCCAAGGTCGACGGTTCGAATCCGCCATGGAGCACCATCGTTTATTAAGCCCAGACCGCTTGGTGGTCTGGGCTTTTTTCATCTTGTGTACTGCTGGAGCCGAGCGCGAGCATGCCGCTGCTGTTTGTTGGGTTTGGCATTTTACTTTTCGAGATGCTCCCTCAGCAGCTCCAGCGCGTGGGCGTAGCCCTGCAAGCCTTCGCCGGTGATGGTGGCGAAGCAGGCCAGGCGTGCATAGCTCACCTGGCGGAAGTCCTCGCGGGTCTCGACGGCGCTGATGTGGACCTCGACGGCAGGGATGGCGACGGCCTTGAGGGCGTCGAGGATCGCGACGCTCGTGTGCGTGTAGGCCGCCGGGTTGATGACGATACCGTCGACCTTGCCGTAGGCCTCCTGGATCTTGTCGACGATGCTGCCCTCGTGGTTGGACTGGAAAACCTCGACTTCGTCGAAGCCCTGTGCAGCGCCCGCTTCCTGGCAGATCTGCACTAAGCGGTCGTAGTTGTCGCGGCCATAGATGCCCGGCTCGCGAATGCCGAGCATGTTGAGGTTGGGGCCGTTGATGACGAGTGCTTTCATGGTTGCTTCCTTTGCGATTGGAAAACCACCACAAAGGTGCCTGTCCCCTTTGTGGTGGTTTTGATTAGAGAGCGGATGGGAGGGTGTCGAGGAGGGCTTGGGCGGTGTTGGCGGCGCAGTCGCGTGAGTCGATGATGTAGTCGGCCCAGGCGCGGTAGCGCGGCATGCGCTGCTCGGCCAGCTTGTCGATACCGTCGCGGGCGGTGATGGGGCGGCCCTTGTGGGCGAGCTCGTCGAGCTTGCGGTTGAGCATCACAATCTGGCTGTTCTGGTGCAGCAGCGGGTAGTTTTCGTCACGCGTGACCACGCCGCCGCCGGTGGAAAGCACCAGGCCGCTGCGCTTGGAGATGTCGGCCAGCGCCGCCGTCTCCTGCTCGCGGAAGGCCGGCTCGCCGCGCTCGACGATAAAGTCGGCGCAAGGCATGCCCAGGCGCTGCTCGAGGGCGCGGTCCAGGTCGATGTGCTCGCGGCCGGTGAGCAGAGCGACCTGCTCACCCACGCGCGTTTTGCCCGAGCCCGGCATGCCGATCAGTGCGATGTTCTGCTCATGGCGGGACAGGCGCTCCGTCACGTCCAGGATGCGCTCGCGCGGGGTGACCTGGCTGGTATAGCGCTCGACGGCCTGTGCCGCCTGTGCCACGAGCATCAGCAGTCCGCCGATGTAGGGGATGCCGCGGCGCTCGGCCTCGAACATCAGACCCGTGCGGGCGGGGTTGTAGACAATGTCGATGACGCCTTCGAGCGCATCGAGTCCTTCGAGCGTGCAGGGGGCGTCGGGGCAGTGGGGGAACATGCCGGCAGGCGTGCAGTTGACGAGCAGCGCGGCATCGGATTGCTGCGCGATGTTGTCGTAATTGACCTCGCTTGTGCGACCCACGGGTACGACGATGGCGCCCAGGTCGTCGAGTACCATGCTGGCCGTAGTGCCGGCACCGCCGGTGGCGCCGAGCACGAGGGCCTTCTTACTGGCAACCTCTACGCCCAGCTCCTCGACCAGGCACTGAAAACCGAAGTAGTCGGTGTTATCGCCGCACAGGCGGCCGTCGGGCAGGCGCGTGATGGTGTTGACGTTGCCCATGCGCTCGGCGAGCGGGCTCAGCTCGTCCAGGTACTCCATGACGGCGCGCTTGTAGGGGATGGTCACGTTGGTGCCCTCCCACTCGTCGCCCGTCATAAAGGCCGCGAGGTCCTCGGGCTCGCGCTCAAATCGCACGTAATCGAGCCCAGCGAGCTCTTTGTAGATGGTTGGGGTGTAGCTGTGGCCCAACACGCGGCCCAGCACTCCGTAGGGGCGGGTTGCGGCGGTATCGGTCATCTAGAGCACCTCCGTGTAGCTGCCAAAGTAGGTGAAGCTTTCGCACACGTCGTCGATGGAATCGAGCAGGTCGTCGAGGGCCTTGCTGCCAAAGGGGCAGTCCAGATCAAAGTAGAACATAAACTCAAAGTCGCGGCCGGGGATGGGGCGGCTCTCGAGCTTGATGAGGTTGATGCTGAGCGCGTAGAAGCGCTCGAGCACGCGATAGAGGGCACCCGGCTCATTGGCCGTGGTGATCATGAGCGAGGTGCGGTTGGCACCGGGATAGACGCGCGGCTCGCGGCTGATGACGACAAAGCGCGTGTAGTTGTTGTCAGAGTCCTGGATATTGGGTTCCAGCACCTCCAGGCCATAGAGTGCCGCGCAGCTACGCGATGCGATGGCGGCAACATCGGTGCGCTCGGAGCTGGCGATCATCTCGGCCGACATGGCGGTGTTGGGGTACTTGGTGGCGTGCAGACCGTGCGCCTCGATAAAGCTAGCGCACTGCGCGATGGCCTGACCGTGGCTGTAGACCTCGCGTATGTCCGCGAGCTTGGTGCCGGGCTTGACGAGCAAGTTGTGGTCGATCTTGAGGCGCAGCGAGCGCACGATATGGAAGTCGAACTGGGCGAGCAGGTCGTAGACGGCGTTGACCGAGCCGGCGGTTGAGTTTTCGATGGGCAGCACGCCAAACTCGCAGAAGCCGTCGCGCACAGCGCGCATAACGCCTTCGAAGGTCTCGAAAAACGCGATGTCGGGCACGTCGAAGAGCTTGCACGCGGCGATTTGACTGTAAGCGCCCTCAACGCCCTGGCAAGCGACGGTGGCAGTTTGAGGGAAGGGAGTGTCGGAGGCTGCAGCCGTGGCGTGGGCCTTTTGCGAGACAGTGATGCCCTTGAGTTCGTTGATGTAGCGCTGCTGCTCGGCCTTGCTCATGCTCATGAGGAGACGGAACAGGGTGATGGTCTGCGCCTCGTAGCGCTCGGGCGCGCGGCTGGCGAGGTTGTTGAGCTTGGAGCGCTCGCGGGCGGGGTCGAAGACGGCCTTGCCCATCTCGATTTTTGACTTGGCGACTTCGGTGGCAATGTCCATGCGCTCGATAAAGCTGTTGAGGAGCGTGGTGTCGATGCCATCGATGGCCTGGCGGATGTCAGCAAGGTCCATAGGGACCCCTTTCGTGAATCATTGCCCGGGGTGGGCTGGTTAGCGCTGGGCGGCGTCCTCGAGGAGGGCGTCCCAGATGGCGAGCGCCGCGGCTGCCTCGGCTACGGGGACGGCTCGGGGGACGATGCAGGGATCGTGACGGCCGTGGACCGAGAGCTCGGCATTTTCCATGGCGTCCATGTCTACGGTCTGCTGCTCGCGGCCAATTGAGGGCGTCGGCTTTACGGCCATGCGCCACATGACGGGCGCGCCGGTCGAAATACCGCCCAGGATGCCGCCGGCGTTATTGGACTCGACTTCGATCTCGCCGGTCTCGGCATCGATGCGATACGGATCGTTGTTCTCGCTGCCGCGCATGGCGGCCACGGCAAAGCCCATGCCAAACTCCACGCCCTTTACGGCGGGAATGCCAAACGCGATTTGCGCGATGCGGTTCTCGATGCCGTCGAACATGGGGTCGCCGATGCCCGTGGGAAGCCCGTAAATGCCGCACTCCACGATGCCGCCGATGCTGTCGAGTTCATCGCGCGCGGCCAGAATCTCCTCGCGCATGCGGCCGGCTGCGGCGGCGTCAATGCACGGCAGGTCGTTCGTAAGGATCGCCTTGCGGTCGGCCTCTCGATAGACCATATCGTCCATCGGCAGGTCGGAGATGCCGCCGATCTGCGCGACGTGCGCCATGACCTGAATGCCGCGGGCCTCGAGTGCCTGTAGCGCAATGCCGCCGGCGATGCATAAGGGTGCCGTTAGGCGGCCGGAAAAATGCCCGCCACCAGCAACATCGTGCATGTTGTGATACTTCACGCGCGCGGGGAAGTCCGCATGTCCGGGACGGGGCTTGCAGCGCAACTCGGAGTAATCATTGGAGCGCGTGTTGGTGTTCTCGATAATCGCGGCAATGGGCGCGCCGGTGGTATGTCCATCGACCACGCCGGCAATGATATGCGCGGCGTCGGCCTCGTGGCGCTTGGTTGCGGTCTCGTCGCGACCGGGGGCACGACGGTCCAAAAAGGCCTGCAGCTGCTCCTGGTCAACGGCAATACCGGCAGGAATGCCGTCGAGCGAGCAGCCGATAGCGGGGGAGTGCGACTGGCCAAAGATACTCAGATGCAAGACGTTGCCAAAGGTCGAGGACATGCTATTCCTCCTCGAGCGTGACCTTACCGCCCAGCAGGCGGTAGTGGTCGAAGAAATCGGGATAGGACTTGTTGACGGCCTCGGCGCCGTGGATCACGACCTCGCCGGTGGCGCGGCTCGCGGCGATGGCGGCCATCATGGCGATGCGGTGGTCGTTGTGCGAATCGACCTCGCCGCCGGTGAAGGCATCGACACCCTTGATGATGAGGTCATCGCCGGCAATGCGCACCTGCGCGCCAAGCGCGGTGAGCTCGCGGGTGGTGGTGACCAGGCGGTCGGATTCCTTGATACGCAGACGGGCGCAATCGCGGATAAAGGTGCGGCCCTGTGCCAGCGAGGCCACGGCCGAGATAACGGGTACCAGGTCGGGAATGTCGTGGGCACTCATCTCAAAGCCGGCGAGCTTGTCGGACTGCACGGTGGCGGCGTTGGTGGAGCGCACGATGCGGGCGCCAAAGCGCGAAAGCGCAGCAAGCACGTTGCGGTCGCCCTGTGCGGAGCTCAGCGACACACCCTCCACGGTGATGGGGTCGGAGCCGATGGCGCCGGCGCACAGCCAAAAGGCAGCGTTGGACCAGTCGCCCTCGACGGCCACGTTGCCGGGCGTGCGATACGAGCCACTGCTCACACGGAAGTTCGTGACCTCGGGCTGACCGTCCTTGGCGGGAATGCGCTCGACGTTGACCTCAACGCCAAAGGCCTTCATGGCCTGGATCGTTAGGTTGATGTAGGGGCGGCTCTCAATGAGGCCGGTCACCTGCACACAGGAGGGCTGGGCGAGCAACGGGGCTGCCAGCAGCAGGCCCGAGATGTACTGCGAGCTTACGTTGCCCGGCAGCACAAAGGTGCCCGGGCGCATGCGGCCGCTCGTCTTGAGCGGAAAACCGCCCAGACCCTGTAGGTCGCAGCCGGCGGCGATGATCTCGTCCGAGAGCGGGGAGAGCGGGCGTGCGCCCAGACGACCCTGGCCCACAAAGGTGGCCTCTGCGCCCAGCGCGCAGGCGACGGGCAACATAAAGCGGAGCGTGGAGCCACTCTCGCCGCAGTCGAGCGTGCCGCCGGCAAGTGCCTTGAGCAGGCCAAACTCAATACTCTTCATAGTGGGATGGACCTGGAAGCCATCCTCGACGGTCTCGATGCGAGCGCCCAGTGCCGTAAGGCAACGCACCGTAGCCTCGATGTCGGCGCAGGTGGTGTTGCAGGTAACGTGCGTCTCGCCGTTGGCAAGCGCGGCGCAGATGATCAGGCGATGCGCCATCGACTTGGACGCGATGGCGGGAACGGTGCCCTTAAGCGGGGACGGGGTGATGCGGGCTAGCATGCGAATGCGTCTCCCTTCTGGCCGAGGCCCTCGGCAATGAGTTCGTGGAAAGTGGAAAGCGGCGTGCGGTCGATGCTGCAACGGCCAATGTCGTGCGGAATTACCAGGTCGATAGTGTCACCGGCGCGCTTTTTGTCGTGGAGTGCCTCGGCAAAGACGGCGTCGGCCGAAAGCTCGCAGCGGGTCTTGAGGCCGTGGCGCGCGCAGAGCTCCTCGATGCGAGCGGGAAGTTCGGCGTCGCAAATGCCGTGCAAGGCCGCGGCGCGCGTGATGATGCCCATACCGATTGACACGCAGTTGCCGTGCCCCAGCTCAAAATTCTCGCAGGCTTCGACGGCGTGTCCGGCGCTGTGTCCAAAGTTGAGCAGCTTGCGCTGGTTGGTTTCGCACTCGTCGGCGACGACGACGGCGCGCTTGATGTCGATATTGCGGGCGATGATGAGTGCTACGCGGGCCACATCGCGGTTGAGTAGCTCCAGCGTGAGCGGAGTCTTCTCCAGCTCGGCGAAAAGCTCCGGGTCGGCGATCACGGCGTGCTTGACGACCTCTCCGCAGCCGTCGGCGAACTGCTCGGGCGTGAGGGTGGCCAGGCACCCCACGTCGGCGATTACTACGCTCGGCTGCCAAAAGGCGCCGGCCAAGTTCTTGCCGGCAGCCAGGTCGATGGCGGTCTTGCCGCCCACCGACGAATCAACCATGGCGAGCAGGCTCGTCGGGATCTGCACAAACTTGCAGCCGCGCATGTAGGTGGCGGCCACAAAGCCGGCAACGTCGCCCACGACGCCGCCGCCAAGCGCCACGATCACATCGGAGCGCGAAAGCTCGTGCTCGGCCACAAACTCAAGAATGGCAACGTAGGTCTCGGCGCGCTTATGGGCCTCGCCGGCCTCGAAGGTGCAGATGCTCACCTCGTAGCCTGACGCCTCCAGGCTCTGCTTAACGGGCATCTGGTAGAGCGGGCCCACGTTGGTGTCCGTCACGATGACGGCCTTGGTGCCGCCGGCAGTGGCGCGCACGAGCGGTCCCGCCTGCTCCAGCAAAAACGTGCCAACATGCACCTGGTAGGGGCGTGCGGTGTCGATATCGATGGTAATCGCCATAAGCTTCGGTCCTTTCGACCTGGCGTGATAGGTGGTCTAGTGGGAGGCCTCGTCGTCGAGCGCGCGCTTGATGCGGTCGCCCTCGGCAAGGAGATTCTCCAGATAGCGCTGGTCGCGGTCCTTAAGGGCGCGGCTGTAGGCGCCGAGCGATTCGATAAGATGGTCGATCTCGAAGGCGAGCGCATCGGCGTCGTCGATCATAAGCTCGGACCACATCTGAGGATTGAGGTGCGCCACGCGGGTGAGATCGCGGTAGCTTCCGGCCGAAAAGCCGTGGTGGACCTGGGCGGTGGGGCTCTTGACGTAGGCGTTGGATACCACGTGCGCAAGCTGGCTCGTGAAGGCGATGACGCGGTCGTGTTCGGCGGCGCTGGTCACGCTGAACTTGCCAAAGCCCAAGGGGCGCACCATCTCGCGCACCTGGCCCAAAAGCTCCAGCTTAAGGGCATCGTCTACCGCGGGTGGCACGAGCACGAGCGGGGCGCCCTGGAACAGGTCGGCGCGGGAGTGCGCATAGCCCGAGTACTGTGTGCCCGCCATGGGGTGCGCACCCACAAAGTAAAAGCCGTGCTCGCGTGCGAGCTCAAAGGCCCGCTCACACACAATGCCCTTGACGCCCACCGTGTCGATCACCACGGGGCCCATGATGGCCTCGGTATCGGTGGCGTCGGCGAGTGCCTGGGCGTGCGCCTCGAGCCACTCGATGCAGGCTTCGGGGTAACAGGCCAGCACGATGATGTCGCACTCGCCGAGCGTCTCGTCGTTGAGCTCCCCGACGGCAGTGCCCATACTGGCGGCCGTCATGACATCGTCATCGGGGTCCCAGGCCAGCACGCGGACGCCCGCCTGTGCATAGCCGCGGGCAAAGCTACCGCCGATGAGGCCAAGGCCGACGATGCCGGCGCACTTGGGGCCGCCCTGGTTAACACGCGCGTTTCTCACCGTACCCATGGGCTACTCCATGGTCTCTTGGCAGACAACCTCGCGGATGGCTCGGATGCGGCGCATGGTGTCGTCGAACTGATCGGGGGTGAGGGCCTGGGCGCCGTCGGACCAGGCGCGGCTCGGCTCGTCGTGGACCTCGATCTCCAAGCCGTTGGCACCGCAGGCGGTCGCGGCGAGCGCCATGGGCTCAACGTAGCGGGTGTAGCCGGTGGCGTGGCTGGGGTCGGCGACGACGGGCAGGTGCGACAGGTGGTGCAGCACCGGCACGGCGTTGAGGTCGAAGGTATTGCGGGTGCGGGTCTCGAAGGTGCGGATACCGCGCTCGCACAGGATGACGTTGTCGTTGCCCTCGCTCATGATGTACTCGGCTGCCATAAGCAGCTCGTCGATCGTGCCGGACATGCCGCGCTTGAGTAGAATCGGGGTCTGGGTCTTGCCGACCTCCTTGAGCAGGGGGAAGTTCTGGGCGTTGCGGGCGCCGATCTGCATGACGTCAATCTTCTTGTCCAAGAAGACCTGCACGTCGCGTGGATCCATGATCTCGGTGACGATCGGCATGTCGAGCTCGGCAGACGCCTCGCACAGCAGGTCGAGGCCGGCGGGGCCCATGCCCTGGTAGGCGTAGGGGGAGGTGCGGGGCTTGTAGGCGCCACCGCGCAGCATCGTGGCGCCGGCGGCCTTCACGCGGCGTGCGATGCGGATGAGGTTCTCGCCCTCGACGGAGCAGGGGCCGGCGATTACTTGGAACTGGTCGCCGCCGATCTTGACGCCGTGGCCGCAGTCGATGACGGAGTCCTCGGGGTGGAACTTGCGGTTGGCGCGCTTGAACGGCTCGGAGACGCGCTGCACGCGCTCGACGACATCCATGGACTCGAGCAGGAACGGGTCGATCTTGGTCGTATCGCCCACCAGGCCGATGATCGTCTCGTTCTCGCCGCGCGAGACATCGGTCTTCAGACCCTTTTTCTCAATCCAGCTGACGATATGGCTTACGGCCTCGTCGCTGGCGCTCTGCTTTAAAATTGCAATCATGGTGTGCCTCTCACCTCGATGGATAACTTTTGCAAAAACGGCCCGCATCGCGAGCCGTGTATATATGGTGCATGAGAGTTTATACTATCTGACTCGCTTTTGCCTTCTAAAGTGGGCCGTTGCGCCGCGTCTTCCTCGGAATTGCAAAGCTTTTTCTTTTATTTTGATAGCCCGTGGTGCACTTGGGTATAATGCCAAACGTTGGCCCTATTAGCTCAGGGGATTAGAGCGTCTGCCTCCGGAGCAGAAGGCCGTTGGTTCGAATCCAACATGGGGCACCATCGAACGTAAGACCGTCCGAACCTCGCATGGTCCGGGCGGTTTTTCTTATACCGACGCGACGTGATGGGACGTGGTATGGCAGCAACGGATATCGAGCGCGGACTCTCGACCGCCGAGGTCGAGGAGCGCATCGCCGCCGGTAAGATCAACCGCAACATGGAGCTCAAGACCAAGTCGGTCAAAGAGCTCATCATCGAGAACCTCTGCACGCTGTTCAATTTGATCAACGTGATCTTGGCGTTCCTGGTCATTTTGACCGGTTCGTTTAAGAACCTGACGTTCCTGTTTGTGGTGTTCCTCAATACCGCTATTGGCGTCATCCAGTCCATGCGGTCCAAGAAGATGGTCGATAAGCTCACGCTGCTGACCTCTAAGAAGGCCATCGCGGTGCGCGACGGTGCCGAGGTGGAGCTCGACTTGGACCAGATCGTGCTCGACGACATCATCCGCCTGGGGCGCGGCGACCAGATTCCCGCTGACGCCGTGGTGGTTTCCGGCGAGGCGCTCGTGAACGAGAGCCTGCTGACGGGCGAGAGCGACCTTATTAAGAAGCAGCCCGGCTCCGAGCTCATGAGCGGCAGTTTTATCGACTCGGGCCTGCTGCGCGCCCGCGTGATCCATGTCGGCGCCGACAACTACGTGGCCAAAATTAATAACGAGGCCAAGTACGTCAAAAAGGTCAATTCCGAGATCATGAACGAGCTTAACGCCATCGTGCGTTTTGCGAGCATCATCATGATCCCGCTCGGTTTGGCGTTGTTTGCCTCGAGTGTGAGCGAACTGTGGGATGCCGCGGGAACCCCGGGCGATAGCGCGCTTTCGTGGTGCTTCTCCGAGCTGTTGGCTGGTCATGTGCCTTCGTCGGCGCTGCTGTCCACGGTGGGCGCCCTGCTGGGCATGATCCCGCAAGGCCTGGTGCTGCTGACCTCGTCGGTGCTCGCCATCGCCACGGTGCGCCTGGCTCGCCGCAAGGTGCTGGCACAGCAGCTCTACTGCATCGAGACGCTCGCTCGCGTTGACGTGCTGTGCCTGGACAAGACGGGCACCATCACGTCGGGCCGCATGGAGGTCGAGGGCACGTATCCGCTGCCGGTTGAGGGCGTGAGCCTAGGCGCCGGCTCGGACGAGGCGGCCGTTCCCGTCGATACCACGGTACTCGATTTTGCGCTGGCTAACGTCGCGCGTGCGACTTCGGCCGATGCCAACGAGACCTGCCAGGCGCTGCTCAACTATTACGCCGATCGCCCGGTCGAGGTGTCTGAGCCGCTGTCGGTCATTCCATTCTCGTCGTCTAAAAAATGGAGTGGCGCTTCGTTTGCGCAGGGCTCCTATGTGATGGGTGCGGCGCAGTTTGTGCTCTCTGATCGTGTTTTTGCCCAGGTCGAGAACCGTGTTGCCGAGCTTGCCGATACCTGCCGCGTGCTCGTGGTGGCGCGCGTGGACGGCTTTACACCCGATGGCGATATGGTGGGCGAGGCCGAGCCCGTGGGCTTTGTGACCATCCGCGACGAGATTCGTACCTCGGCGGCCGAGACTATTGGCTACTTTAACGAGCAGGGTGTGACCCTCAACGTGATCAGTGGCGACGACCCGCGTACGGTGTCGTCGATCGCGCGCGTGGTGGGCGTGCCGGGGGCGGACGCTTATGTGGACGCCACGACGCTCGATACGCCGGCCAAGCTCGATGCCGCAGTGGACCGCTACCATGTCTTTGGTCGTGTGACCCCGCAGCAGAAGCGCGAGCTCGTGCAGGCGCTCAAGCGCCGCGAGCACACCGTGGCCATGACGGGTGACGGCGTCAACGACGTGCTGGCGCTCAAGGAGGCCGACTGCTCCGTAGCCATGGCGGCCGGCTCCGATGCCGCGCGTAACGTAGCCGAAATCGTACTCGTCGACAACGACTTTGCCTCGATGCCCGCCGTGGTGGCCGAGGGCCGTCGCTCCATCAACAACCTGCAGCGTTCGGCCTCGCTGTTCCTGACCAAGACGCTGTTCTCGATGGGCCTGGCGGCGCTGTGCATCGCGCTGCCGCCGTACCCCTTCGAGCCCATCCAGATGACGCTCATTAACTTCTTCTGCATCGGCGCGCCGGGCTTTGTGTTGGGCCTGGAGCCCAACAATGCTCGCGTGAAGGGTGCGTTTTTGACCAACGTACTCAAGCGTGCACTGCCGGCGTCGATTGCGGTCATTTTGGCTGCGGCGCTCGATATCTTTGTGGCGCGCGTGTTTGGCTTTAGCCAGCTCACGCTGTCTACGATGTGCTTGCTTACGTCGTGCGCGGCGAGCGTCAGCCTGATCTGGCGCATCTCGCAGCCTCTCACGCCCTTACGTGTGGTGCTCTTTGTGTTTGTCGTCGCCGGCATCTTGGTGGGCGTTATCGGATTCCCGGAGCTGCTGTCTATTGCCAACCTGTCGATGGGCCAGATGGTTATCTTGGCTGTCATCGTGGTCTTTACCTGCTCGGTGTTCTTTAAGCTCGCCACGATGATGGATTCGCTCAAGCCGCGTCGTCGTCATGCCGCAACTGGTTTTGGCCGTGGTGTGCGCGTCCACCTGGGTCGCGGTGGCGGCAAGGTGAGCTCGACGGGTTCGACGGCCGAGCGTTTTGCCAAGCGCGTCGCCGCCGACATGGCGCAGCGCCGCGAAGATCGCACCGCTCGCGAGGCCGAGGCCCGTGCACTCGAGGGCGTGGCCCAGGCCCAGCCCAAGAAAAAGAAGAATACCGGAGCCAGGCGCTCTCGCGTGACCAAGTCCGCCCAAGGCATCAAAGTCTCGATGCCAAGCAAAAAGAAGAAGTAGCTAGCGCCCTGCCGATGTTGAATTGGTGCCTTGTTCCTGTGGGGCCGTGGCGATGTTATGCTCTAACCTCGATTGTTTGAATTGCTTCGAAAAGAGGATGCCGTGATCTGCCCGCATTGCCTTAAGACTATCGAGGACGGCGCCTCGTTCTGCCCCTACTGCAACGCCTATGTGGGTCCGGGCGATGGCCCCGAGCACACCGAGTTCGTGTTCTGTGAGGGCTGCGGTGCCCGTCTTTCTCCGCATGATCGTACGTGCCCCAAATGTGGACGCCCCGCTCCGGGTATCCTCTCCGAGGACGCGGCCGCATCCGACCTGGCAGCGGGCCGCACGGCGGGCTTTCCGCGCCTAACACAAGAGCAGATCGATACCGAGGTGCCGCATGCGCCGGCCTCTGCCGCTGCGGTGCTTTCGGACGCCGCTGACCCCAATGAGACCTGCGTGCTGCCGGCTTTCGATAAGGATTTCGGTATTCCCAAGGTCGATATTCCCACGCCGGTTTCCCTGCATGACGATGCTCAAAAACCCAAGCGCAAGGTGCATCCCGACGAGGACGCCTATCACAAGCACAAGCGTCATATCCCCAAGCCGCTCATTATCATCGCGGTCCTTGCCGTCGTTTGTGGCGGTGCCTATTGGTTCGTGACGGCCGATCCCATGGGTGTCATGCCTGGCTTCTATGACCAGTTTGGTCAGGCCGCGCAGACGACCTTCCCCACGCGTCAAAAGGGCGAGGCGACTGAGGACGATACCAAGCAGGACGATTCTGCCGAGGTGGTCCAGGAAGAAACCGTGCTGACCGATGATCAGCTCTATACCAGGCTCGACGGTCTGTATCAGACCATCGTGTCCTACGGTGACGAGGACCAGATCGGCGAGGTCATCGATTCCTTTAACAACGGCTATCTCCGATCGCCGCTGTCCACCCGTCAGGAGCTGTCGCAGAGTGCCTACGCCCTGCGCGACCAGATCAAAAAGACGCAAGATGAGCTCAACAACCTTAAGTATCAGGACGATACGGTCTATGCGGATGACATCGCCCACTTAAAGCAGCTTGCCGAGTGGATGTTCGAGCGTGTCGACGTGATCTGTCAGAGCTGGGACATCTCGCTGGCCATTCCCGATGGCGAGTCGATGAGTTCCCACCAAAGCGAGATCCTGGCGCCCATCGCGCAGGGCGGCAACAGCGCGCTGAACCAGTACGACGCCAACGTGGGCTCCTGGAAGCCGCAGCAGCGTTCCTAAAATTAGTTCGCCATAGTCGGCATAACCTACGTGCGCAATTGATGTAAGCGCATGCTTATTGCTACAATTCGTACAAATATGCTTTAAACGCACGAGGAAGGAACCACATGTTTGGTTTTAAGAAAGAGCTCTACACGCCCGAGTATCAGCTTGCCGGCGACGAGTGCGCCGTTATCGAGACGTCGAAGGGTACCATCAAGGTCAAGTTTGACGGCGAGGGCGCTCCCATTCATGTCGCGAACTTCTGCGAGCTTTCCACGATGGGTTTCTATGATGGCCTTAAGTTCCATCGCTATGTGCCCGGCTTTGTCATTCAGGGTGGCGACCCCAATACCCGCGATATGTCCGGCGCCGACGTCGCTGCCGGTCTTGAGGGCCCCGACGGCATGCCCGGTACCGGTGGCCCCGGCTACTGCATCAAGGGCGAGTTTGCCACCAATCCGCGCAACAGCCATGTCGATGGTGCCCTTGCCATGGCACGCTCCATGGATCCCGATTCCGCGGGTTCGCAGTTCTACTTCTGCCTGGGTGCCCAGCATAACCTCGATTCCGGTTACACCGTCTTTGGTACCACGGTCGAGGGTCTCGATGTGATTTCGCAGCTGCGTGCCGGCGACGAGATCGTCCATGTCGAGATCGTTCACGAGTAAAGGGGACTTCCTTGAATAGCCAGCTGATCCAACAGGGCCGCGCCGCTTACCGCGCGGGTGATTTTTCCGCTGCAGCCCAGATGCTTGGGGCGGCAAAGACTCCCGATGAGATTATGGGCGAGGCCGATCACCTTCGTGGCAACGCCTTGATGCACCTGGGCATGTATGCCGAGGCCGCTGAGGCCTATGCCGCCGCCCTCAACGACGGCACCTATGGCAAGCGCGGCGCGCTGCTCACCAACCGCGGCAAGGCACTCGCCGCCGTGGGCGACTACACGACGGCCGCTCAGGCGTTCTCTGCTGCTACGCAGGACGCTTCTTATGCCACGCCGTTCAAGGCCTATCTGGGCTTGGGTAACGCGCTGTTTCAGTCGGGCGACTATGCCAACGCGGGTACTGCCTTCCGTCAGGCTGCCATCGACGGCGCCAATCCGGCTCCTGCCGCCGCACTCGGCGAGCTCGGTCGTTGCTTCATTAAGCTCGGCCGTCCGGCGGATGCCGTGGAGACCTACCGCACGGCTATCGACTTTGCCGGTCCCCGCGACGACACGCGTGCGCTCAACGCCGGCATGGGTCAGGCACTTTCTGCCGCCGGCCGCCCCTCCGACGCACTCGACGCCTTTAACGCCGCTACTGCCGATGGCATCTACCAGCTCACCTCCGAGCAGGCCGATGAGCTTGCCCGCGTTCACGATTCGCTTGCCGCGCTATCCGCCCAGACGGCTATGGCCACGGCTCCGGCGCCCGCGATGGACGCTCCTGCCGTCGATCCGCTCGATCCTACGGGCGCGACCGGTCAGTTTATGCCCGATCCCTCGGACACCGGTTTCTTTACGCTGTCCGAGTCCGAGATGGTCCAGCAGGACCGTCAGGATCGTAAGCAGGCCAAGGTCCGTCGTCGCCATCGCCACACGGGTCTCAAAGTCTTCATTGTGCTGCTTCTGCTCATTTTGATCGCCGCGGGCGGTCTGGGCTTTGCTTACACGCGCGGCTTTGGCTTCCCGTCTCAGGAATCTGTGGTTACCGATCTGTTCCAGGCTGCCGGCGACGGTGACACCGCAAAGGCCGAGTCTTGCCTGGCCTCGAGCCTGTCCGAGGACGCTAAGTCGATGATCATCTCCTCGATTCCGCAGGGTGCCACCGTGTCCGTCGAGGGCATGGATCAGTCCATGACCGAGACGACCGCTAAGGTGAAGGCATCGCTGTCCAAGGGCGGCGAGCAGGAGTACACCGTCAAATTCGTGCGCTCCGACAACCATATCGGCTGGGCCGTTTCCTCGCTCGATATGGATTTCTCGGCTGCTGACAACCAGTAGTGACCTTATGGGATTTAGCTTTGCCCGGCGCTTCACCGCAAGTGAGGTGCCGGGCTTGCGCTAGTATCATGAGCTAGTAGTTTTCCAGCAATCATCCAACACATCAGGAGTTGCGTTGTTTTCTTTGATGGATATGTTCTTCGGTAGCTATGCGGGCGATCTTGCCATCGACCTCGGCACCGCAAATACGCTTGTCTCCGTGCGCGGCAAGGGCATCGTCATTCGCGAGCCCTCTGTCGTCGCCATCGACAAGAACGACGAGCGCATCCTGGCGGTCGGTATCGAGGCAAAGCGCATGCTCGGCCGTACGCCCGGCAACATCGTGGCCGTTCGTCCCCTGAAGGACGGCGTCATCGCCGACTTCGATGTTACCGAGGCTATGCTTCGCTACTTTATCGACAAGGCGTCCGAGAAGCGCTATCCGTGGACCCCGCGTCCGCGCGTTGTCGTCTGCGTTCCCTCCGGCGTCACGTCGGTCGAGAAGCGTGCTGTCTTTGAGGCCACGATCCAGGCCGGCGCTCGCCAGGCCTACCTGATCGAGGAGCCCATGGCTGCCGCTATCGGCGCCGATCTGCCCGTCGAGGAACCCACCGGCTCCATGGTCATCGACATCGGCGGCGGTACCACCGAGGTCGCTGTTATCGCCATGGGCGGTATCGTCGTCTCGCAGTCCATCCGTATTGCCGGTGACGAGTTCGATCAGGCTATCCTCACGCACGTTCGTGATGCCTACAACCTGGCCATCGGCGAGCGTACGGCAGAGGACATCAAGATCAAGGTCGGCTCCGCCGTGCCGCTCAAGGACGAGCTCGACGTCGAGGTCAACGGCCGCGACGTGATTACCGGTCTGCCCAAGACCGTGCGCATCGAGAGCGAGGAGATTCGTCGCGCGCTCAACAAGCCGCTCGACGAGATGGCTAAGGCCGTCAAGGACGCACTCGATGCCACGCCGCCGGATCTTGCCTCGGACCTTATGTACTATGGCATATTGCTGACCGGTGGCGGCGCGCTGCTGCGCGGTCTCGACGTGCGCCTGCGCGATGAGACCGGCGTTTCGGTCAACGTCAGCCCCACGGCGCTCGATAACGTCGTTAACGGCTGTGCCCGCGTGCTCGAGGCCAATGCGTTTGATGGCGGCTTCGTCCAGACCAATGCTTAATTTCCAAAAGGTGGATTCCATTTGGCACGATCTTCGGGTTTCTCCACAAATCTGAATACCAAGCGACAATCAACGGGTATGCGCCCGTTGATTGTTTTCAGCCTGATTTCGGTGTTGCTGCTCACGTTTTACATCCGCGAGGGCGAGGCAGGACCGATTCATGCCGTGCGTTCGGGCGTAACGACGATTACCTCGCCGGTGCGCTTTGTGGGTTCGGCTGTGGCGGCTCCCTTCAATGCGATCGGCAACGTGTTCTCTAACCTTACGGCGTCGCAGGACACGCTTGATGAGCTTAAGAAGCAAAACGAGGAACTGACCTCTAAGGTTGCTGAGCTCTCCGAGGCTCAAAAGACCGCTGAGCGTCTGGAGGGGCTGGTCGGCCTGCAGTCGACCTACAACCTTAAATCGACCGCAGCTCGTATCGTCGGTGCCTCGGGCGATGCCTGGACCTCGACCGTCACGATCGATAAGGGTTCTGCCGACGGGCTTACCATCAACATGCCCGTAACGAGTTCGGCCGGTGTTATCGGCCAGATTATCGAGGTATCGGCCAAAACGTCGACCGTGCGCCTGATTGGCGACGAGAACTCGGGCGTGTCCGCCATGGTGCAGGACACGCGCGCCCAGGGTATGCTGCAGGGTCAGGCTGACGGCACGCTGCGTCTTGAGTACGTGAGCGTCGACTCCGATGTTAAGGTTGGCGACATCATCGTGACCTCGGGCATTGGCGGTGTGTTCCCCAAGGGTCTACCGCTCGGCACCGTCTCGTCGGTTGAGAAATCGGCAAACGACGTGTACTACACCATTGTGGTGCGCGCTCAGACCACGGCCGAGAACAACGAGGAAGTGCTGGTCATCACCTCGCTGACCGACGAACAGTCGGCCTCGGATGAGGACGTGAGCACGGCCAACAGCACGCCGCAGGGAACGTCGCGCGATGCTGCGACCAAGACGAAGGACGAGAGCTCGGATGACAGTTCCGACACGTCCGAGACGACCGATTCCGGCTCGAGCGAATAGGGGGCATGTCCATGGATCTACACGAGCAGGGGATGAGCTCCCGCACGTTTGTGATCGCCGCCATTGTGTGCGTGCTGCTGCAGGCAGGCCTGGCACCGCAGATCTCCATTGCGGGCGGTCGCGTCAACTTCATGATTATCTTGGTGTGCCTAAGCGTGTTCTCGGGCGACCCGACCCGTGCCGTCGTGTGCGGTTTTTGCAGCGGGTTGTTCTATGACCTGTCCGCTGCCGTGCCGGTGGGCGTTATGTCGCTCCTGCTGACCGTGGGTTCTTTTGCCCTGGTGCACAGCGCCGTCGGTCAGACGGGCGGTACCCCGAGTGCGCGCGGCGTCACCGTGGGCGCCTTTGCGCTCGTCATTAATGTGATCTACAGCATCATCTTGCTGTTTATGGGTTTGGAGACGAGCTTTGTCGTGGCGATCTTCGGCCATGCGCTGCCGTCCTCGATCCTGACGGGTCTGGTTGCCATTCCGTTTTTGATGTCCGGCGTCGTGCCGCAGTCCGGCTATGGATTCTCCGCACGTGGCGGACGCCAGACGGGTATGCGCTTTAAGCCCAAGACCCGCAAGCTCAAATAGGGGAGGCCCGTAGATGTCTTCCCAGATGACGGTTATTATCGCCGGTATCGTGCTGGTTGTGGCCATCGTGGTCGCGCTGGTCATCATGCGTCGTGGCGATTCCCGTTTTACCTACGATACACAGCATGGAACGGCCCCGCGCGCCACCGAGGGCGAAGGCAATACCGCGGCGACCGCCTTTAAGGGCCGCTTTTCCATCCTCACCACGGGTGTGGGCGCAATGTTTGCGGCACTTGCCGTCAAGCTGTGGGGCATGCAGATGGTCTCGTCGGACTATTACGAGAAGCAGGCCAATAGTAATCAGACTCGCACCGTTACCACACCCGCTGTGCGCGGTCGCATCCTCGACCGCAATGGCGTGGCGCTTGTCCAGAACCGTCCCTCACTTGCTGTCGTGGCCTACCGCGACCTTGCCGAGGATGAGGTTCTGGTTCGCCATCTTGCCAACGTGCTTGGAATGCCTTACGTGGCGGTCCTTCGCAATATTCAGGACAATACAGAGGGCGCCCAGAGCCTGCATACCATCGCGACGGACGTCCGTCGCTCCACGGTTGCCTATATTCAGGAGCATGCCGGCGAGTTCCCGGGCGTCAAGATTGCCGAGCGTACCGAGCGCCAGTATCCATATGGCGAGACGGCATGTCATATCTTGGGCTATACCGGCACCATTACCTCCGAGCAGCTCGAGGCCCAGAATAAGAAAACCTCTGGCGATGATGATGCTTCTGCTGGCAAGATTACGTACCAGTCGGGCGATATCGTGGGCCAGGCGGGCGTTGAGAGCTACTACGAAAACCTGCTGCAGGGTATTCGTGGCGAGCAGACCGTCAAGGTCGATGCTTCGGGCAATGTGACCGGTCAGGCCGGCGCCGTGCCCGCGAAGGCCGGCTCCGACATTAAGCTCACGCTCGACCTTAAGATCCAGCAGGCCTGTGAGACGGCGCTGGCGAGCGCTATCGAGCTTGCCAAGACCACTGGCTACAGCAATGCCGGCAACGGCGCTGTGGTGTGTCTCGATCCCAACAATGGCGAGATCTTGGGCATGGCGAGCGAGCCCAAGTTCGATCCGTCCGTCTTTATCGGTGGCGTCTCAAACGACGTGTGGACCGAGCTCAATGATGACAAGGGTTCGCACCCGCTGCTCAACCGCGCCATTAGCGGACAGTACATGTCGGCCTCGACCATCAAGCCGCTCTCGGCGCTGGCCGGTCTTGAGTTTGGAACCTACACTTCAACGCAGACAACCAACTGCACGGGCTATTGGACGGGCCTGGGCAAGGCTTGGGGCAAGCGCTGCTGGCTGACGTCTGGCCACGGCACCATGACGCTGCAGTCGGGTATCGCCAACTCGTGCGACCCTGTCTTCTACGACATGGGCAAGGCGTTCTTTTATGACGAGCAACATCCCGAGGGCCTGCAGGAGGTCTTTCGTCGCTGGGGTCTAGGCAAGACCTGCGGTATCGATCTGCCGAGTGAGGGCTCGGGCCGTATTCCCGATGCCGAGTGGAAAGAGTCGTACTTCACCGACGCCTCTGCCGAGGACCGCAAGTGGAATGCCGGCGATATGACCAACATTGCCATCGGCCAGGGCGACATCCTGGTGACGCCCCTGCAGATGGCGTGCGCCTATATGGGTCTTGCCAACGGCGGCAAACAGTACGTGCCTCACGTGTTTTTGTCTGCCGTATCGCGTGATGGTGACGGCGATGCCTATAAGTACAACGGAAAGGGCAAGAAGAAGCGCCTGGAGGCCAAGATCAACAGCGATTCGGATTTGGCTCTTGTTCGCAACGGCATGCACGACGTGATTTACACGGCATCGACGTCCCTAGCGGCTCACTTTGGCACCCTGACGCCGCAGGTATACGGCAAGTCGGGCACGGGCGAGAAAAGCGGCGAGGACGAATACGCGTGGTTCTGCGCCTATGCACCGGCCGATGACCCCAAGTATGTCATCGCTACTGTCCTGGAGCAGGGCGGCGGCGGCTCAGATACCGCGATGCATGTCGTGCGCGACGTGCTCGGCGTGATTTATGGCGAGCCCGATACCTCTTCGGCCTCGGGCGATTCTTCGGTTCGATAGGAGGTTGCGATGGATTTTTCTCCGGCGGATCTGTTCCGTTCAACCAAGACCGGCTCTCGCAGCAGCCTGGACCGTGTCAACAAGCAACTTTCGGCCTCGCGCGGCACGTTTCGCCAAAAGGTGCATATCGGTGTGCTCGTGGCTACTGTGGCGCTTGTCGCCTACGGTGCCATCATTATCTGGTCGGCTTCGCAGTTTAAGGCCGATGCCTCGTTCTCACGCCATCTGCTGGGAATTGGCATCGGAGCGGTGCTGGCGGTGCTGGTCTGGCGTACCGACCTGCGCGGTATTTCCAATTTCTCGACGGCGTTGCTCGTCATTGACCTGATCGTGATTTTCTCGCCCAAGATTCCGGGTCTGTCCTATACGGGCGGTCTGGGCATGACGGGCTGGATCAAGATTCCCGGTATCGGCTTGACATTCCAGCCGGTTGAGCTTGCCAAGCTCATCACCATCTTCTTTATTGCTACGCTTGGCTCGCAGTATAACGGTCGCATCGATACCGTTCGCGACTACCTCAAGCTCTGCGGCATGCTGTCCATTCCGTTTTTGGCCGTCGTTGCCATGGGCGACCTGGGCTCGGGCCTGGTCGTGCTGGTTTCGGGCGCCATCGTCATTTGTATGAGCGGTGCACGCCGCGAATGGGTGCTGTCGACCCTGGCCCTGCTCGTGGGCTTGGTGGCCCTCGTCCTGGCGCTCGATTCGGTCTTTGATTCGTTGCTCGGCCACGATGTGCTCATCAAGCAGTATCAGATGAACCGTCTGACGGTCTTTATCGACCCCGATAATGCCGATTCGGACGATGCGTACAATCTGCAGCAGTCGTTGATCGCGGTCGGCTCGGGCGGTTTCTTTGGTAAGGGCCTGGGGCATGCGACGCAGTCGGCCGGCGGCTTCCTACCCGAGTTCCATACCGACTTCGTCTTCGCCTTTTTGTCCGAGACCTTTGGCTTCTGCGGCTCCTTTTTGCTGCTGTGCTTGTATGTACTGCTCATCTTCTCGACGATCCGCGTTGCCTTTAAGTGCGAGTCTCTGTTCCTACGCTTATCATGCGTAGGTATCGTCGGCATGTGGGCGTTCCAGACCTTCGAAAACATCGGCATGTGCATCGGCATGATGCCGATTACCGGTATTCCGCTACCGTTTATTAGCTTTGGTTCGTCTTCGATGATGATTCAGCTGCTGACGGTGGGTATCGTACAATCCATATGGCGGCATCGTTCGGGCGCCGCGTAACCGCTGGAGGGGTTTGCTATGAAAATTCCCGTAGATAAGCTGACCCGCGCTTTTAAGATGGGTGCGTCCGTTAAGAAGGATTCCGATACGCCGGTGCGCGTCTCGGTCTATCTGGATTCGTCCGCCTCGCGCTTTCTGGCCGAGACGGTGCGTGACGCCTTTGTGCCGCAGACGACCTCGGGTATTGTGCGCGTCGAGCGTCTGGGGGAGGAGCGAATTGCTCCAAAGACCGATACCGATGTGGTGCTGGTGCTCTCGTGTGGTTCCGACCGCTTGGAGAGTGCCGTGCAGGAGCTCGTGATCGCCGGCGCGCCCGTGTGCGTGCTTGCCGAGTCTGCTGTGGAGGTGCCGTTTATCGAGGAGTCCACGCCCATGCTCGGCGTGGTAGCGGCAACCGATAAGACGTATCTGCTCGAGACGCTTGCTCGCTGGATTCTCGATCGCACCGACAAGGAAACGGCTTTTGCGGCGAACTTTGCCTTCATGCGCATTGCGGCAGCCAATCGTATCATCACCTCGTGCGCGCTCACCAATATGGCGACCGGTGCGCTGGTGTTTTTGCCGGGCGCCGATTATCCCGTTATGGCGCTGGCGCAGGTGGGCATGCTCTTTGAGCTCGCTGCCGTCTTTGGCCGCGGCATTAAGCCAGAGCGTGGCTACGAGGTCGCGGGCGTGCTTGCCGGCGGTCTTGTGATCCGCGCGGTCACCCGCGCGCTCGTCAAGCAGACGCCGCATATTGGGTTTGCCGTCAAGGCGCTCACTGCCGCCGCGGGCACCTATGGCATGGGCCGTGCGCTCGTTTCGCTCTACGAGCGCGATGTCGACTACAGTCGTGCCAACGAGGTGGTCACTGCCACGTTCTCCCGCGTTCGCGATCTGGTGACCACGGTCGCGGGCGCTACCCGTCCTATGGCGTCCTACCAGGACGCATCCGATCTCGCAGCTTAGGGGTTTTCCGTTGCGCGTTGCATACCAAGACTGTTTTCATTTAATTGAGCCGCTGCTCGCCAAGGTCGAGAAACCGAGCCGCTATATCGATCACGAGTGGGGCACGCTTTCCAAGGCCGATGCCGACTACCGTTGCTGCCTGATCTACCCGGATGTGTACGAGGTCGGTCTGCCCAACCAGGGCATCGCCATCCTCTACAACATCCTTAACCAGGCCGAGGGCATCTCCTGCGAGCGCGGCTATGTGCCGTGGCCCGATATGGGTGACGCCATGCGCGAGGCAGGCATTCCGCTGCTCTCGCTCGAGGGTGCAGCGCCGGTCGCTTCGTTTGATATCGTCGGCCTGCATGTGCCGCACGAGATGGCGGTGACGAACTTCCTCGAGGCACTCGACCTCGCTGGTATTCCGCTGTTAGCGGCTGACCGCACCGAGGACGACCCCATTATCATCGCCGGCGGCCCCTCGGTGTACAACCCCGAGCCGTACGCGGCCTTCTTCGATGCCATCCTCATCGGTGAGGGCGAGGAATCGCTGCTCGATACCTGCCAGCTGCATCGCCGCCTGCGTGACGAAGGGGTCCCGCGCGCGCAGATTGTCGAGCAGCTTGCATCCATTGCCGGCAACTACGTGCCGTCGCTCTATGAGGTTCGTCACGACGAGCCCTGCTCGCCGCATGGCTACACCGTGCCGCGTGAGGGCAAGGATGCGCCGACCGTGGTCTACAAGCGCGTCGTCGAGGATTTCGGCGCCACGAATCCGCTGTCGCAGTCGTGCGTGCCCTATGCACAGCTGGTTCACGACCGCCTGTCTATCGAGATCCTGCGCGGCTGCGCCCGCGGCTGTCGTTTTTGTCAGGCCGGCATGACGTATCGCCCGGTGCGCGAGCGCTCGGCCGACCAGATCGTCTCGTCGGTGATTCAGGGTCTGGAAAAGACCGGCTATGACGAGGTGTCGCTGACCTCGCTCTCCACGACCGACCACTCCTGCATTCGCGACGTGCTCGGCAGGCTCAACCGTCGCCTGGAGGATACGGGTATTCGCGTGTCTATTCCGTCGCAGCGCCTGGATTCGTTTGGCGTGGATATGGCCGAGTCGGTCGCCGGCGAAAAGAAGGGCGGCCTGACGTTCGCGCCCGAGGCCGGCAGCCAGCGCATGCGCGACATCATTAACAAGAACGTGACCGAGGAGGACCTGGACCGTGCGGCCAAGGCGGCCTTCGAGGCCGGCTGGAACCGCATGAAGCTCTACTTTATGATGGGCCTTCCCGGCGAGCGCGATGAGGACATCGTGGCCATCGCCAATCTGGCCGATCACGTGCTGGAGCTCGGTCGTTCCGTGGTGCCCAAGGCTCGTCGCGGCTCGATTTCGGTGTCCATCTCGGTTTCGGTCTTTATCCCCAAGGCCGCCACGCCGTTCCAGTGGTGCCCGCAGCTCGACTACGACGACGTCAAGCGTCGCCAGAAGCTGCTTATCACGAGTGTTCGCAACCGTGCCGTCCGCGTGCATTACCACGATGCCGAGACCTCGCTCATCGAGGCCGCGCTTTCCCGCGCCGGTCGTGACATGACGCCCGTCATCATCGATGCTTGGCGTTCGGGCTCTCGCTTTGACGCCTGGGTAGAGCATTTCTCGCTCGAGAACTGGAAGGAGGCTGCTGCCAAAAACGGCATCGACCTCAACGAGCTCGTACACCTGCCTTACGAGTTGGACTGGCGCCTGCCGTGGGAGCACGTGAGCCCCGGCTGCACGCGTGGCTTCCTCGAGCGCGAGTACCGTCGCTCGCTCGAGGGCGTCACGACTCCCGACTGCACCCGCACGTCGTGCACCGGCTGCGGGATCTGCCCCACGCTCCACGCCAAGAATGTATTGATGGGTGATCGCGCATGAGTGAGCGCCTGACCGACAACCCCTCGCTCTTTAGGCTTCGTGTTCGCTATGGCAAGCGCGATCGTCTTAAGTACCTGGGTCATCTCGAAGTAATCCATACCATTGAGCGCATCGTGCGCCGTGCGGGACTTCCCTATGCCGTCACGCAGGGCTTCTCTCCGCACATGCGCGTTGGCTTCTCTTCGGCGCTACCGGTGGGCACGTCGTCGACCTGCGAGTGGTATGACCTGTTTATGACCGAGTTCGTGGCGCTCGACGAGGCGTTTGGGCGCCTGGCTGCGGCGTCTCCGGCCGATCTGGCGCCCATCGAGGCGGCGTACATCGACGTGCGCACGCCGGCGTTGACGGCGCAGCTCACGCGCCTGTCGTATCGCATCGACCTGCATCTGGACCCCGAGGCGCCCGTAAGCGCCGACGAGGTGCATCGTGCGATCGACACGCTGCGCGCGGGCCATGGCATCGACTACGCGCGCGGAAAAAAGAGCAAGCGCTTGGATTTGGATCACACACTCGTGGGCTATGAGCTCACGGCGGGGGAGCGTCCGGACCATTTGGTGCTCATGCTCGACACCCATGCCGACAACGAGGGCTCCATGCGTCCGGAAATTTTGCTTTCTGCTGCTGATGTTTTGTTGCAGGGCTTGACCCCGGGCGTGGATGCACCTATTGTTTCCACCGGTATGCAAGACCTCGTGACCATCTGCTCCTACGATGTCGAGCGTCAGAATCAAGCATGCGAGGACGACGAGGGCCGACTCGTCAGCCCCATACCTGTGCGAACTTGTGGATTTGCTCCACATACTCGTTGACGGGGGTATTTTCGCCTGCTACTATATTCGGCTGTTGCACTAACTGATGCATGAAGGGCAAGTAAACATGTACGCAATCGTTAACACGGGCGGCAAGCAGTACAAGGTCGCCACCGACGATGTCATCACCGTCGAGAAGATCGAGGGCAATGAGGGCGACAAGGTCACCCTGCCGGTTATCTTCCTCAACGATGGTAAGAAGATCGTCACCGATCCCGACAAGCTGGCTAAGGCCAAGGTTACCGCTCAGATCGTTGAGCAGTTCAAGGGCGAGAAGCAGCTGGTCTTCAAGTTCCACAAGCGCAAGCGCTATCGTCGTCTGAAGGGTCACCGTCAGCAGCTCACCAAGCTGAAGATCGTGAAGGTTCAGGCTACCTCCCGCGCCAAGAAGGCTGTCAAGGCAGAGGCTGAGGCTGTTGCCGAGGCTCCCGTCGCCGAGTAGATTACACTCGTAACGAAAGAGTAGGTATACACAATGGCACACAAAAAAGGACTCGGTTCCTCCCGTAATGGCCGTGACTCCCGCGGTCAGCGCCTTGGCACGAAGCGCTATGCCGGCCAGACGGTAACCACGGGCACGATTCTCGTCCGTCAGCACGGCACGCACATCCACCCGGGTGAGAACGTTGGCCGTGGTAAGGACGACACGCTGTTCGCGCTGGTCGACGGTACCGTTGAGTTCCACAAGGGTATCAAGCACAGGGTCAGCGTACGCCCGCTCGCGAACGCGTAATTCACCCTTCATAGAGCACATATGTGGGAGGCACTTGAGTTTTAGGATTCAAGGGTCTCCCTCTTTTTTGTAGGAGGCGATTCTGTTGTCACAGTTCACCGATATCAGCCGCATTAACGTGTGCGGCGGCGACGGCGGAGCCGGATGCATGTCGTTTAGACGCGAGGCATTTGTCCCCAAGGGCGGCCCCGATGGCGGCGACGGCGGTCGTGGCGGCAATGTCGTCATCCAGGCCGATGCTCAGCTGTCTTCCCTGATCGATTACCGCTTTAAGCATCACTTCCGCGCCGAGCGCGGCACGCACGGGCAGGGTGCCCGTCGTAACGGTAAGAGCGGCGAGGACCTGATTCTCAAGGTCCCTATGGGTACCGTGGTGCGCGAGCTCGATCCCGAGACGCAGACCCCGATGTTCGAGATTGCCGATCTGGTGCACGATGGCGAGCGCGTTGTCGTGGCGCCCGGTGGCGCCGGCGGCCTGGGCAATACCCACTTTGTGACATCGGTGCGCCGTGCGCCCGCGTTCGCCCAGCTGGGCGAGCCGGCCGAGGAGCACTGGATCGAGCTCGAGATGAAGCTCATGGCCGATGCCGCGCTCGTGGGCTTCCCCTCGGTGGGTAAGTCATCGCTCATCGCGCGCATGAGTGCCGCCCGTCCTAAGATTGCCGACTACCCGTTTACCACGCTCGTGCCGAACCTCGGCATGGTGCGTGCCGGCGAATATTCTTACGTCGTTGCCGACGTCCCCGGTCTTATCGAGGGCGCGAGCGAGGGCAAGGGCCTGGGTCACCAGTTCCTGCGCCACATTGAGCGTACGGCCCTGATCATGCATGTCGTCGACATGACGGGCGGTTTTGAGGATCGCGATCCGGTTGAGGACTATCGCATCATCAACCGCGAGCTCGAGCAGTATGGCGCCGAGCTTTCGGAGCGTCCGCAGATCGTCGTTGCCAACAAGTGCGACGCGCCGGGCACGGCCGACAAGATTGCCGACCTCAAGCGCGCAGCGCTCGACGATGGACATATGTTCTTTGCCGTGTCTGCTGTTACGGGCGCCGGCCTCAACACGCTGATGCTTGCCGTGGGCGAGCAGGTGGCTAAGCTGCGCGCCGAGCTGTCGGTCTCCGATGAGCCGGTCGTTCTGCGCGACGATGAGTGGGAGCGCCGTCGCCTGCAGCGTGAGAAGCGTTTCCGCATTGTCCAGGAAGAGCCCGGTGCCTTCCGCGTGGTCGGTCGTGCCATCGAGCGCATGGTCATTCAGACCGACTGGGAAAATGAGGAAGCCGTCATTTACCTGCAACATAAGTTTGCGCGTATGGGTGTTGACGACGCGCTCGAGAAGGCCGGTTGCCGTGCGGGCGACGAGGTCCGCATTTGCCAGCGTGCCTTTGACTTTGAGGGCGCTGAGGACTTCTCGGAGTACGAGGAGCTCGAGGATGCTGGCGAGGACGTTGCCGTTGAGGCCATTGACGTGACCGATGCTGCGGATGAGGGCGTCGAGGTTGTCGATGCGGTGGATGCCGCGGACGATGCCGAGACCTCGGAGGGCGAGTAAGCCATGTCGCTGCGCGGTGGAATCGGTCTGCCCGAGCTTCCTCTAGAGGACGGGCAGGAGTTTAGGCTCGGCATTATGGGTGGCACCTTTGATCCCATCCATTACGGGCACCTGGTGACCGCCGAGCAGGCGCGTGAGTCGCTCGACTTGGACGCTGTGCTCTTTATGCCGGCGGGCTCTCCCGCCTTTAAGCTTGACAAGCCGGTGACGCCTGCCGAGGACCGTTATGCTATGACGGTCCTCGCCACCGCCGCGAACCCGGCCTTTTTGGCGAGTCGGTTCGAGATCGACCGTCCGGGCGTAACCTACACGGCCGATACGCTTCATGCCCTTCGCGACTTTTACCCGTCGCAGGTAAAGCTCTACTTTATTACGGGCGCCGATGCGATTATCGATATTGTGACCTGGCACAATGCTGATGAGATTGCCGAACTGGCAACCTTTATTGCTGCTACACGTCCCGGTTTTGACATCGATACGGCCCGGGCGCGGATTAAGGAATCGGGGTTGCCATTCGACGTGCGCTATATTCAGATTCCGGCGCTGGCGATTAGCTCGACCAACATTCGCAAGCGGGTTGCCCGCGGCATGAGCGTGCGCTATCTTACGAGCGAGTCCGTGCTCGGCTACATTCGCAAGCGCAGGCTATATGCCGATTTGGGCCAAGAGGATTTTGAGTGATGGGGGTCTACGTTGTCGGTAGAGGATCAGTTTGAGGGCGATGAGCGCGCGCTGCTCAAGCGCATTCAAGAGCTGCTCGATGTTCGCATGAAGGATAAGCGCAGGCGCTATGTGCATTCGCTGGGTGTTGCCGAGACCGCACTTCATCTGGCCGAGGTCTACGGCGTCGACCGCTTTGATGCCGCTGCCGCCGGCTTGATCCACGACTGGGACAAGGTGCTTTCCGATGACGAGCTGGTCACGCGCGCTCTGCATTACGGCATTAAGATTGCCGGCTCTCCTTCTGCCGCGACGCCGCTTTTGCATGGCCCTGTTGCCGCCTATGAGCTTCCGCAGCTTTTTCCCGAGCTGTCGCCGGCGGTCTTTCAGGCTGTCGACCGTCACACCGTGGGTGCCTGCGATATGACGCCGCTCGATATGGTGGTCTTTGTGGCCGATGCCATCGAGCCCAACCGCCACGGCGACTATGCACGTGCGCTGCGCAAGATGGTGGGGGAGTCGACGCTCGACGAGTTGTTCTTCTCCTGTTTTGCGCAGGGTTTGGTCTATGTGATTCAGTCCGGGCGCTATCTTTATCCCACGGCTATTTCGATTTACAACCATTACGCCCAGCTGCGCTAGCTCGGGCTGTCTAGAAAGAGGTATTCCATGGCCGACGAGACCATGACCGACGAGCAGATTCTTGAAGGTGTGGAGCACAAGAGCTTCGTCGCCACGTCCGACCGCACTGCCGCCTCGCTGTCTGCGAGCGGTGTCGCCGCCGAGGATGTCGCCCGCGCCGCCGCGCAGGCCGCCTACGACAAGAAGGGCGAGGACGTTCAGGTGCTCGACCTGACCGAGCTTTCCGATGTGTGCGACTATTTTGTGCTTGCCACCGGTACCAACAACCGCCAGGTCGATTCTATCGTCGACGAGATCGAGGAGAAGGTCGCCGAGGCTTGCGGCGAGCATCCGTTCTCCATCGAGGGCCGCGAGCAGAAGACCTGGATGCTCATGGACTATGGTTCGGTTGTCGTCCACGTCTTCACTCCCGAAGCCCGCGACTTCTACCGCCTCGAGAAACTCTGGGGAGACGCCCCCCAGCTCCCCCTCAACCTCCTCTAGTAGCTCATTTGAGACGGGGTTTAGCTACCCTCACGCATATCGCCGGGCAGGTGCGGTTTTCCGCACCTGCCCGGCTTTCTTTTTGCCCAAAGGCGGTTAATCGTTGAAGCGGGATTGGCGGCCGAAGGAAAGGGCGGTGTCGCCGAATTTGTCTCGGACGGCGTCGATGGCGACGGAGAGGTCGCGGCGGTCGCTGGATTGGGCTCCGCGGTCATCGATCTCGCAGAACAGGTCAGTCTGGATGCCGCCTTGGTGGTCGAAGTCGCTCATGCCGATGCCCGCTAAGCGAACATGCATGCCATCCTGCCAGATGTTGTCGAGCAGTTCGAGTGCAACCGCCACGAAGATGTTCTCATCGTCGGTCGGATGAGGCAGCCGGCGCTGTGCCGAGCGACCGCTTCCATACGAATACTTGAGCTTGAGCGTCACCGTGGCGCCCGTCAGCCCCTGACGGCGCAGACGGCGTCCCACTGACTCTCCCAACAGCGCAATCGCCGCCTCAATATCCTCACGCTCAGTCAAATCTTTAGCAAAGGTGCGTTCATTGCTGACCGACTTGACCTCGCGCTCTTCATCAAGACTCGTGACTTCGGAGATTTCGAGTCCCAGCGCACGCTGGCGCATGCGTTCGCCGTTGACGCCAAAAATAGAGGCCAAGGTGGATTCCGGTGCACGTGATAGCTCGCCGAGGGTGTAGATGCGCATGCGGCGCAGTCGCTCCTCGGCCGAGCGCCCGATGCCGCTCATGGCAGATACCGGCAGCGCGGCCAAAAAGCGCTGCTCGGTTCCGGGGCGCACGATGGTCAGCCCAAACGGCTTATCCCGCTCGCTTGCGATCTTTGCGACCGTCTTGTTGCAGCCCACGCCAATGGAACAGGTCACTCCCAGCCCTGCCACGCGGTCGCTTATACGCCGCGCAACCAGCAGCGGGTCTTCGGGCGCAAAGCGACCCGGTGTGATATCGATAAAGGCTTCGTCGATGGATACGCGCTCAACACGCGGGGTCTCGTCGGCGAGAATCGCCATGACCTGCGCGCTCACCTCGCGGTATCGGTCAAAGTGCCCGTGTGTCCAAATGGCTTGCGGGCACAAGCGCCGTGCCTCGGCCGAGGCCATGGCAGAGTGCACGCCAAAGCGACGCGCCTCATACGAACACGTGGACACGACGCCACGCGAATCGGCGTCTCCGCCCACGATGAGCGGCTTTCCTCGCCATTCGGGATGATCGAGCATTTCCACGCTCGCAAAAAACGCATCAAGGTCCATGAGGCCAACCGCCGGACCCGTCCAGGGAGGCGGCGTGACGCCCATGGCATCCTCATAACCGTATGTATGTTCGCGTCTTTCCATGTAATGAGTATACCGCGCAGCTCATGTGGGGTGCGTGTATGTGCTTGCAAATCCCGAATTCTTGTCTAAGATATGGATTTGCCCTCGACTACACCGAAGAAGTTGGTCTCACGGACTTCACCTGCCCGCGTCGATGGCGTATTATGTTCAACTGTTTGTTTGTAGTTGCAGCCTAAAGCTGCTTGGTTGGAGGAGTTTCCTTTGGCAGTCAAGATTCGCCTTGCTCGTCACGGCGCTAAGAAGCGTCCGTACTACCGTGTCGTCGTCGCCGATTCCCGCGCCCCGCGTGACGGTCGTATCATCGAGGAGGTTGGCCGCTACAACCCGATGACCGCCCCCAAGACCATCAACCTCGACCTCGAGAAGATCGCCGACTGGCAGTCCAAGGGCGCTCAGCTCACCGACGCCGTCGCCGCTCTGGTCAAGGCCGCCAACGAGGGCGAGAAGACCGAGACCGTCGTCAAGAAGTCCAAGAAGCAGCTCGCCAAAGAGGCCGAGGCCGCTAAGGCTGCCGCTGAGGCCGCTGAGGGCGCCGAGGAGTAAATCGTGCCTGAGGTTGACGCTGCACAGCTCGAGGGTGAGGCAATGCTCTCAGATCGCATCGCTGATCTCGTCGAATATCTCGTTGTTCAGATCGTCGACGACCCGGATTCCGTGAGCCTTGAGGTCATCGATGGTGACGACGCCTCTACAATTGAGGTTTCGGTCGCCGAGGATGACGTCGCAAAGGTCATCGGCCGTCGTGGCCGTACCATCAAGGCCATTCGCACGCTCGCCCGTGCACTGGCCGCTCGCCTCGACACTGCAGTCGAGGTAGAGGTTCTGGGCTAGGACCTTGAGGTCCCAGTACAAAAACATCGCCCGTGTGGTCAAGCCGCACGGAAGGAAGGGGGAGGTCCTCGCGCAGCCGCTGCGGGGGCTTCCTTCTGTATTGACGCCGGGTATGCGCGTCGCCTTGACGCCGCCGGCACTCAAGCGCGACCGTTTTTGCACGGTCACATCCGTCACCGATACGGGCGATGGCGATCTGGTCTCGTTTGAGGGCATTGACGACTTGACGGCCGCCGAGGGCATCACCGGATGCTACGTGCTGGCAAATCGTGATGACTTTGAGCTCGATTCGCTCGACGCCGCCTATACCGACCTGATGGGTCGCGAGGTGGTTGACGAGCGCTTTGGCTCGCTCGGCACGATTGTCGAGATCATGTCGACGCCCGCCAACGATGTTTGGGTTGTCGAGGGCGATCGGTACGGCGAGGTGCTGATTCCCGTGATTGAGCAGGTTGTGCTCGATCTTCCCGATCAGGGGACAATTTCCGTCCATGTTATGGATGGTTTGATCGATATGGACAAGTAGGGAGGAAAACATGCTGATCGAGACCCTTTCGGTCTTTCCCGAGATGTTTGAGCCCGTCATGTCCACATCGATCTTGGGCCGCGCCCGCAAGGCCGGCCTTTTTGATTTTAAGGCCTACAACCTGCGTGACTGGACGCACGACCGTCATCGTACCGTTGATGACGAGCCGTACGGCGGCGGGCAGGGCATGCTCATGAAGGTCGAGCCCATCGCCGAGGCCATCGAGGCTATTAGCTCCGAGGGTCCCAAGCCCACCGTGGTGTTCTTTACGCCCTGTGGCGAGCCCTTTACGCAGCATGTTGCCGAGCGCCTGCTCAAAAGCGAGCGCCTGCTGTTTGTATGCAGCCGATACGAGGGCGTCGACGAGCGCGCGTATGCGTATGCCGACGAGCGTCTGTCGATCGGCGACTACGTGCTTACGGGCGGCGAGCTTCCCGCCATGGTCGTTGCCGACGCCGTCGTACGTCTGATTCCCGGTGCCCTTGGTGACGAGATGAGCAACGTCGATGAGTCGTTCTCGACTGCCGAGGACGGTGGCCTGCTCGAGTACGCGCAGTACACCCGTCCCGCCGAGTTCAACGGCGAGGGCGTGCCGCCGGTGCTCGTGAGCGGTGACCATGCCAAGGTTGACGCCTGGCGCCGTAAGAATGCCATCGAGCGCACCTGCCGCTGGCGTCCCGACCTGATCGAGACGGCGTGGCTTACGCCCGAGGAGCGCGCATACGCGCAAGAGATTCTGGACGCGTCGTATTCGAAGAGCGAGGAGTGAGAATGGTTCCTTCGCAGCATTCCGTGCTAAAGGGTGCGTTTGAGTGGATCGCGGTCGTCGCGATCGCGCTGGTCGCTACCTTTTTGATTCGCTCGTTTGTGGTCGAACCCTTTGTGGTGCCCACCGGCTCCATGGAGTCCACGATCGAGATCGGCGACCAGATCCTGGCGCAAAAGGTGACCCTTGAGCTCGGCCAGCCCGTCAGCCAAGGCGATATCGTGGTGTTCCACAACCCCGATGGTACCTCCGAGCACGATGTTCTCGTCAAGCGTGTTATTGCCACGGCCGGCCAGACGGTCGACCTTCAGGACGGCAAGGTGGTCGTTGACGGTCAAGCGCTCGACGAGGGCTACACGACTGGCATGAGCTGGCCGCTTTCGGCCCAGGCTCCCGGCGCTCAGGTAAGCTATCCCTACACCGTTCCCGACGGGTGCGTGTGGGTGATGGGCGACAACCGCGAAAACTCTGCCGACTCGCGCTACTTTGGTCCCGTTGATCGCTCTGATTTGATCGCCGTGGCGCTTGTGCGCTACTGGCCGCTCAACCGCATCGGCACTATCGACTAAAAACCGCTATAGTACAGTACCTAACCGTGTAATCGTTTCGACGAGGGGATATTAGAGGCATGAACGCTTCATCGCTTTCCTTCCAAGACATCATCCTGCGCCTCCAGCAGTACTGGGGCGAGCAGGGCTGCGTCATTATGCAGCCCTATGACTCCGAGGTCGGTGCCGGTACCTTCCACACCGCGACCACGCTGCGCTCGCTCGGTCCCGCCGAGTGGCGCACCTGCTACGCTCAGCCTTGCCGCCGTCCTGCCGACGGCCGCTACGGCGAGAACCCCAACCGTATGCAGCACTACTATCAGTTCCAGGTGCTCATCAAGCCGTCGCCGGTCAACGCCCAGGAGCTTTACCTGGGGTCTCTTGCCGCTATCGGCCTGGACCCCAACGACCATGACGTCCGTTTTGTCGAGGATGACTGGGAGAGCCCGACCCTGGGCGCCTGGGGCCTTGGCTGGGAGGTCTGGCTCAACGGCATGGAGGTCACGCAGTTCACGTACTTCCAGCAGGTGGGCGGCATCGAGGTCGACCCCGTTCCTGTCGAGATCACCTACGGCCTGGAGCGTATCGCCATGTATGCCCAGGGCGTCAATTCCGTCTATGACCTGGTGTGGAGCTACCTGCCCGACGGCACGCCCATGACTTATGGCGACGTGTTCCTGGAGAACGAGCGCGAGTTCAGCGCCTACAACTTTGAGGTTGCCAACGTCGAGATGATGCGTCAGAAGTTTGACGACTACGAGGCCGAGTGCCACTCCTGTCTGGAGCGCAAGCTGCCGCTGCCGGCGTACGACTGCGTCATGAAGTGCAGCCATGCCTTCAACCTGCTCGATGCCCGCGGCGCGTTGTCCGCGGTCGAGCGTGCCAACTACATCCTGCGCGTCCGCGCCGTCGCCAAGGCGTGCTGCGAGGCCTACATGGCCGAGGTCGCCGGAGTCAACGAGAATGCCGACCAGGAAGGCGAGGTGGCGTAAGCCATGGCAGACGCTAAGGATTTCCTGTTTGAGATCGGTACGGAGGAAATGCCCTCCGCGCCGCTGAACAATGCCGTCAAGCAGCTTGGCACCATGATCGCCAAGGGTCTCGATGAGGCCGGTCTGGCCCACGGCGAGGTCCGCGTGATCTCGAGCCCGCGTCGTCTGGCTGCACTCGTTGCCAACGTCGCCACCGCGACCGATGAGGTTCACGAGGTCAAGCGTGGCCCCGCGGCCAACATTGCCTTCGACGCTGACGGTAACGCCACCAAGGCCGCCCAGGGCTTTGCCCGCAAGTGCGGTGTGGCTGCCGAGGACCTGGTCCGTCGCGAGGACACCGACGGTCGCGAGTATGTGTTCGCCGAGAAGAACATTCCCTCCGCACCGGCTACGCCGATTCTGACCGCTCTGTGCGAGAAGACTATCGCCGGCCTGCAGTGGCCCAACTATCGCTCCCAGCGCTGGGGCCACGAGCACGCGACGTTCGTGCGTCCGGTCCGCTGGATTTGCTGCCTTCTGGGCGAGGACGTTGTGCCCGTGTCGTTTGCTGACGTGACGAGTGGCAACACCACGCGCGGTCATCGCGTACTTGGCCCTGGCGACCATGTAGTTGCCAGCCCCGCCGTCTACGAGCAGGTGCTCGAGGACGCCGGTGTGCTTTCTGCCGAGCGTCGTCGTGAGGCCATCCTCGCCGGTATCGCCGAGGTCGAGGCTGCCCGTCCCGGCTGCCATGTCGATACGCCCAAGAAGGTCTTTGAGGAGGTCATTAACCTCTGCGAGTGGCCGACGGTGCTCGTCGGTACCTTCGATGAGGAGTTTCTCAAGGTCCCGCACGAGATTATCTGCGAGTCCATGCTCACCAACCAGCGCTACTTCCCGATCTATGACGGCGAAGGCAAGCTCACGCGTGAGTTCGTGGTCGTTTCCAACAGCAAGCCCGAGAATGCCGAGCGCGTGATCGACGGCAACGAGCGCGTTGTGCGTGCCCGTCTGGACGATGCCAAGTTCTTCTACGAGGAGGACTTGAAGATCTCCCTCGACGAGTTCCGTGAGCGTCTGGCCAAGGTTGCCTTCCAGGAGAAGCTCGGTAGCGTGCTCGCCAAGTCCGAGCGCATCGAGCAGCTCGCGCTCGCTATTGCCCGTGAGGCACACCTGGGTGCTCACCTGGCAGCCGATGCCGCTCGCGCCGCGCACCTGTGCAAGGCCGACCTGGTATCCAACGCCGTCGTCGAGTTCACGAGCCAGCAGGGCGTGATGGGCGGTTACTACGCCACCGCGATGGGGGAGAACGACGAGGTCGCTCATGCTATTCGCGATCACTATCGTCCCCGCTTTGCCGGTGACGAGCTGCCCGAGGGCACCGCTGGCTGCATCGTGGCCTGCGCCGACAAGCTCGATACCATCGCCGGTATCTTTGCCATCGGCGAGCCCCCGACCGGCTCCTCCGACCCCTACGCGCTGCGTCGTGCCGCTATCGGTATCATCAACATCCTGCGTGATCGTCTGCCGATCGACCCCACGTCGCTCATCGACTTCGCCCTCGAGCTCTACAGTGAGCAGGGGATTGAGTTCGACGCCGCCGAGGTCGCCCAGCAGGTTCGTGACTTCTTCCATGGCCGCCTGGTGAGCATGGCCCGCGACGAAAAGATCCCGGCCGATACCGTTGCCGCCGTCTCCGCGGTGCACATCATCGCCCCGTCCGTCTTCTTCGCTCGCTGCGCTGCGCTCGACGAGGCCCGCAAGAACGATGCCGAGACCTTCGACAACCTGGCGACCGCCTATGCCCGCGCCGCGCACATCTCCAAGCCCGAGCTGGGTGCGGAGTACGACCGCGCCCTGATGGGCGAGGTTGAGCTTGCGCTTGCCGACGCCTCCGAGGCCGCTCAGACCGCCGTCGATGCTGCTCTCGCTGCCGAGGACTACCCGGCCGCATTTGCCGCGCTCGCCGCCCTGCGCGCGCCCATCGACCGTTTCTTCGATGAGGTTATGGTCATGGACAAGGACGAGCAGCTTCGCGATAATCGCCTTAAGCTGCTCAACCGCTTCGAGGCCGTTTTCTCCGGTATCGCCAACATCGGTGAGCTTGCCCGCAAAAAGTAAGCCAGCCTGCGCGTAAGCGCAAAAGGAGCCCCGCATGGATTGCCCGGTCACCGCTCGTCCCACCGTTATCGTTATCTCCGACTCTCTCGGCGATACCGCTTGTGAGGTGGTGCTTGCGGCGTCCGGGCAATTTGATGAAGGGGCTTTTCATCTCTTGCGCCTGCCCAAGGTGAACTCTGTGGAGCAGGTTAAATCGTTTGTGGGCCCGCGTGTCGATGCAGACCATCGCGATATTGCCGTGTTCCATACCATTGTCGATCCGGCACTTCGCGCCCGCGTACTCGATTACCTGGGCATGCTGCATATCCGTTCGGTCGACCTGATCGGTCCGACGCTTGCCGTGCTGTCGTCGCTCATCGGTGTGCCGCCCAAAGGCGTTGCGGGCGTGATTCACAAGACTGATGACCGCTATTTCCATCGTATCGAGGCCATGGAGTATTTCGTTGAGCACGATGACGGGCGCGGCTGCGACGATCTGTCGGGTGCCGATATCGTGCTGCTGGGCGTATCGCGCACGTCCAAGACGCCGCTGTCGATGTATTTGGCCTATCAGGGCTACAAGGTCGCCAATGTCCCACTGGCGCATGGCATGGAGCCGCCCAAGTCGATTTACGAGGTCGACCCGATGCGCCTGTTCGGCCTGATTTCGACCGTCGATGTGATTTCCGAAATTCGCGATAGCCGCTTGGGCGATGACTACGCCCGCGCCGTCGCCGGCTCCTATGCCGAGCCTGAGAGCGTGCGCAGCGAGCTCGAGGAAGCCCGTGCCCTCATGAAGTGCCTGGGCTGCTTTGTGGTGCGTACCGACGGCAAGGCCATCGAGGAAAGCGCTGCCGAGATCATTAGCCACTTGGAGGAAATCCAAGAAGCCCGTGCCCGCCGCGCCGCCCGTCGAGCCTAATAGTAGCAGCATTTTGATAAAGCGATTTAGCAAAAATATCGCATCTGACCTGCACTTTCTTACAGTGGTATCTTCATAAGGTAACCACCTTTACCTACCGTTTACCGCCAGTTTTAGCACGTTTACCAAACCGCGCATCCTCTGCTTAAGCCCGCTCAAAACCCGCCGTATAGTTCCCTCACGGCCCGCATCTGGCGGGTCGATTCGTTACCACGGTCGTGCGCGTAAGTGCATGGAAGGGGAAGTATCGTGAGCGATTGCAAGAGGGTTTACCGTTTTGGAACCGACGCCCAGGGCACCCGTGTCACTGAGGGCGACAAGTCCATGAACTTCGTGCTTGGCGGCAAGGGCGCAAACCTTGCCGAGATGAGCCGTATCGGCCTGCCGGTTCCCGGTGGCTTTACCATTACCTGCCAGACTTGCGTCGAGTACTCCGGTGCCGGAAACGTGTGGCCCGAGGGCGCACTCGATGAGATCGTTGCTGCCGAGGAGGACCTCGAGGCCCGCTGCGGCAAGAAGCTCGGCGACGCCTCCGATCCGCTGCTCGTGTCGGTTCGTTCGGGCGCTCCGTTCTCCATGCCCGGCATGATGGACACGGTCCTCAACTTAGGCCTCAACGACGACTCCGTTCAGGGGCTCATCGCCCAGACGCAAAATCCGCGTTTTGCTTGGGATAGCTACCGCCGCTTTATTCAGATGTTCTCCAACGTCGTTATGGGCGTTGACGCCGACCTGTTCGAGAACGCGCTGACCCAGGCACGCCTGGTCGCCGGCGTCCGCGTCGACTCCGAGCTTTCGGCCGAGGATCTGCAGGAGCTCGTCGAGACCTTCAAGGGGATCTTCTCCGAGAACGTCGATGCCTCCCTGTATCCCGAGCTCGAGGTCGCTGACGGCAAGCCCGTCTTCCCGCACGACCCGGAGCTTCAGCTACGCCTTGCCATCCGGGCCGTCTTTGGCAGCTGGATGAACGAGCGTGCCTGCATCTACCGCAAGCAGCATGGCATTTCCGACGACCTCGGCACCGCCGTCAACGTGCAGGCCATGGCCTTTGGCAACAAGGGCGAGACCTCTGCGACGGGCGTCGCCTTTACGCGTAATCCGGCCGACGGCACCAAGGAGTTCTACGGTGACTTTTTGGGTAATGCCCAGGGCGAGGACGTCGTCGCCGGTATCCGCAACACCGAGCCCATCGCCGACCTCAAGACCACCCCGGGCCTCGAGTCCGCAGGTGAGGAGCTTGAGCGCGTGTTCCTGACGCTCGAGGATCATTACCGCGATATGTGCGATATCGAGTTCACCATCGAGCAGGGCAAGCTCTGGATGCTCCAGACACGCGTGGGTAAACGCACTGCCACCGCCGCCCTGCGCATCGCCATCGAAATGGTCGAGGAAGGCCTGATCACCCGCGAAGAGGCCGTGAGCCGTATCGATCCCGCGCAACTCGACCAGCTCCTGCACCCGCAGTTTGACGCTTCCAAGAGGTACGAGGCGCTGGCCAGCGGTCTGAACGCCAGCCCCGGTGCCGCCGTGGGTGAGGTTGTGTTCTCGAGTGATGACGCCGTCGCGCGCGCCAACGAGGGCCACAAGGTCATTCTGGTTCGTTGGGAGACCAACCCCGACGACCTGAAGGGTATGGTTGCCGCCGAGGGCATTCTGACCAGCCACGGAGGAAAGACGAGCCATGCCGCCGTTATCGCTCGCGGCATGGGTACGCCCTGCGTCTGCGGCGTTGAGCGCTTCCACATCGACGCTGCTGAGAAGGTCGTGCGTATCGAGGGCAGTGACCGCGTGCTGCGCGAGGGCGATGTCATCTCCATCGACGGCACCCAGGGTATCGTCGTCGACGGCGCCGTTGACCTGGTCTCCGCCGAGCTCACCGGCGATCTGGATGCCATCCTGTCCTGGGCCGACGAGATTCGCCTGGACGAGACCTGTGGCCATGCCAACCATGTGCGCGTCAACGCCGACAATCCCGAGGATGCCGAGCTTGCGCTCGAGTTTGGCGCCGAGGCCATCGGCCTGTGCCGCACCGAGCACATGTTCCTGGGCGACCGCAAGAGCATCATCCAGAGCTTTATCCTGTCTGAGGATGAGGCCGTGAAGCAGCAGGCCCTGGCCGACCTGCTCAAGGTTCAGACCGAGGACTTCCTGGCGATGTTCAAGACCATGTCCGGTCGCGATGTGGTCGTCCGCCTGCTCGATCCGCCGCTTCATGAGTTCCTGGATAATCCTCGCGAGCTCGAGGTCGCCATCACCAAGAAGGAAGCCGCCGGCGCCAGCGAGGAAGAGCTTGCAGCCCTGCGCGCCCGCCTGCGTCGTATCGACGGCATGGTCGAGTCGAACCCCATGCTCGGCCTGCGCGGCGTTCGCCTGTCCGTCGTCTTTAGCGATCTGCCGCTCATGCAGGTTCGCGCCGTCGCCACGGCCGCTGCCCGCCTTATCAAGGAGGGCGTCGACCCGCATCCCGAGATCATGGTTCCGCTCGTTTCCATCACGGCTGAGCATGTCCAGACTCGCGAGGTCATCGAGCGCGTGATCGCCGAGGTTTCCGACGAAGAGGGTGTCGAGCTCAATATTCCCGTGGGTACGATGCTCGAGCTGCCGCGCGCCTGCATGGTCGCTGACGAGATCGCCCATCACGCAGACTTCTTCTGCTTTGGCACCAACGACCTGACCCAGACCACCTTCGGCTTCTCCCGTGACGATGCCGAGGCCAAGTTCATCCCACTGTACATGCATAAGAAAATTCTGAAGGACAACCCCTTCGAGACCATCGACGCGGCGGTGCTGGAGCTCGTGCGCATGGCCGTGGAGAAGGGTCGCGCCACCAACCCGGGCATGCACTTTGGCGTGTGCGGCGAGCACGGCGGCGACCCCAAGTCCATCAAGGGCCTGTTTAATGTGGCCGACGTGGACTACGTGTCCTGCTCGCCCTACCGCGTGCCCCTCGCACGCCTGGCTGCCGCCCAGGCCAAGCTCGAGGCCAAGCGTTCCGCCTAACGTTTTGGGTTTAGACGCCTAGCGTAGCCCCCTTCATGCCGTCCGTCTCATTCGTGAGGCGGACGGTTATCATGTGCGGGTTTTGTCTTTTTGTCTGCGTAAAAAATTGTTCTTGCAGCAGAAACCCGCGCGTGTATACTCGAATACGTTTGTTCAACTACGTGCCGGCCAGAGTGGTACGGCACCTCTAGAAGAGTAAGGAATTGCACATGGATTACATCCGCGCAATCGAGCGTCAGCAGATCCGCGAGGACATTCCTCAGGTTCGCGTCGCCGACAACGTCAAGGTTCACTACCGCATTAAGGAAGGCGACCGCGAGCGCATCCAGGTCTTCCAGGGCGACGTCATCCGCATGGCCGGCGCCGGTGCCCGCGAGACCTTCACCGTCCGCAAGATGTCCTTCGGTGTCGGTGTTGAGCGTACCTTCCCGCTTCACAGCCCCAAGATCGCCAAGCTCGAGGTCGTTCGTCATGGTCGCGTCCGTCGTGCCAAGCTGTACTACCTCCGCGACAAGGTGGGCAAGGCTGCTCGCATCCCCGAGAAGCGCTAAGAAGATCGCAGCGTCTGTCCACTCGTTTGGACACAAGGGTCACCTTCGGGTGGCCCTTCTTTTTATCTGATTTGCATGCAAGGAGGGCCTGGTATGGCCAACATGACGAGCTCGGTTTCGGCATCGCAGGTTGCCGGTGAGTTGGCGAGCGCTACGTTTGAGGAGATCCCCGCCCTCGTGGAGCATTATCGCGAGGACCCGCGCCAGCAGGTGATCAAGGCTTGCGAACGCGCCCTCAAACGCCATGCCAAAGAGCTTGCCGAGCGCGAGCGCGTCAATGACATGTACGAGCTTATGCATGAGCTTGGCGGCGATGGGGTGGTCGTTGGTGTCGACGAGGTGGGTCGCGGATCGGTGGCCGGTCCTTTGACGGTATGCGCCGTCTGCCTTCCTATGGAGCCGCGCGTCTGGGGCATCAACGATTCCAAAAAGCTCACGCCGGCGCGCCGCGAGTTGCTCTCAGTGAAGATTGCCGAGGTGGCGGCGGCGATCGGTTTTTGCCATATCGCGCCGAAGGATATCGATGAGATGGGCATGGCCCGTGCTATCCGTACCGCCGTTGCGGGTGCGGTGGCCGATACGGGACTTGAACCCGACTGCGTCCTCATGGATGGCAACCCCTTGGGCACTGTTCCTAACGAGCGCGATGTGGTGAAAGGCGATGCCAAAATAGCCTGCATCGCCGCGGCGTCCATCATGGCCAAGGTCACGCGTGACGAGATGATGGTTGAGTACGACGCCGAATATCCCGAGTACCATCTGGCCGAGTCGAAGGGCTATGCAAGCCCCGAGCATATCGAGGCCATTCGCAAACATGGACTTTGTCCTCTGCACCGCGTGAGCTTTTGCGGAAACTTTCTGCAGACTGAGCGCCTTTTCTAGGTCAATTGTGGAGACAGGGACCTTAAAGATTCTATAAACCTGCTGGTAGCGGGCCGTATGCAACACCATTGCTGTGTACGGCCCGTTTTTTGACGGCATTTGGTCAGCTTTTGGTTTGCTTCCGGTACTTACCCGCATGAAAGGTGCCCTCATCATCGGGGCAATGCAGCGTGCGGGAAAGGAGACCCCATGAGTGCCGCAAGCAAAAAGAGTAAGACGCAGCAGCTCAAGGAGCGTTGGGAAAACGGCGAGCTCGACTCCGGGGCGATGACGCCCGAGTTTATCAAGGGACTCAGTCCTCGCGAGCTGGGCATGCTGGGCGAGCTGATCACCATCGACTACTTTAACGAGCGCGGCTACACCTTGCTGGAGCAGGGTTATCGTTGCACCGAGGGCGAGGCTGATCTGGTGCTGCTCGATGAGCTCGACGATGTCGTGGTAATGGCCGAGGTCAAGACCAGACGCGTTGCACTGGATTGCAGCACGAGAGTCTTTCCGGAGGAGGCCGTGGACGCCCAAAAGCAACGCCGCTACCGCCGCATCGCAAGCTGCTATCTTATGGAGCATTATCCGCTCAAGGCGATTCGCTTCGATGCCGTGGGTGTCACCATCCGCGGCGGGCATATCGCCGAGATCGAGCACCAGTACAACGCGTTCGATTGGCAGGTGTCGTGATGGCGTTCGAGACGTTTGCCGTTCACGCGGCCTGCATCCGCGGCGTCGAGGCGATTCCCGTCACGGTCGAGGTCTCGCTTGCCGGTGGCGTTCCGGGCATTCAGATGCTCGGTATTCCGAGTATGGAGGTGATGGAGTCACGCGGTCGTATTCGCTGCGCGATGCGCTCCGCCGGGTTCGAGATCCCACGCTCGGGCATTACGGTCAACCTGGCGCCCGGCGATATTCGCAAGACCGGTAGCGGCTTTGATCTGCCCATCGCCATCGCGGTTCTGGCGGCCGATGGGCAGATTCCCCGTGACAACCTCGATCGCTGCCTTATCGCAGGTGAGCTTGGTCTGGACGGTACGGTGCTTCCCGTCAAGGGCGAGGTGGCGTTTCAGCTGCTGGCTCGCGACATGGGGCTGTCTTTTATCGCCGGCAGGTCAGACCAGCATGTGCCACTCGCGGGCGTGGATTGCGGCTTTATCGATCATCTGTCTCAGCTTGCTCATGGTATGGGCGATGCCGCGCGCCATTATCTGGATTCCGAGGGCGTCGAGGCAACCTTTGAGCCAGATCTCGACTATGCCGACGTACTGGGGCAGGAAGTCGCTAAACGCGGCATGGCGCTTGCGGCAGCCGGCGAGCTCGGCCTGCTCATGATCGGCTCGCCCGGTTCGGGCAAGACGATGCTCGCGCGTCGTATGACCGGCATCCTGCCCGAGCTTTCCGTCGAGGACCAGCAGGAGGCGCTGTGCATCCATTCGGTCTTGGGTGAGAACATCGATGGACTGCTTGCGGGGCATCGCCCCTTCCGCAGCCCGCATCACAGCATTTCGACCGCAGGCCTTATCGGCGGTGGGCGTCCAGTGCATCCGGGCGAAATCAGCCTTGCTCATGGCGGCGTGCTCTTTTTGGACGAGCTTGCCGAGTTTCCCACGGGTGTGCTGCAGACGCTCAGACAGCCTATCGAGCGCGGCTATGTGAGGATCGTACGCGTCGACGGGGCCTTTACCTTCCCGTCGCGCTTTCAGCTGCTGGCTGCGAGCAATCCCTGCCCCTGCGGCTTTTTGGGCGATCGCGAGGTACCGTGTCGCTGCTCGGCGGCGATGGTCGAGCGCTATCGGTCTAAACTGCGCGGTCCCTTGGCCGACCGTATCGACATGATGATCGATGTGACCCGTCCCGACCCTCAAGTGATTATCGAGGGTGCGGAGGGTATGTCGTCGGCCGAGTTGCGTGACTACGTTGTGCGCGGTCGCGCCTTTCGCGCCTGGCGCGAGTCCCGTATGGACGATGCGGATGCCGAGGCCGAGGATGACGAGACACGGTCCATTGACGGCGTCGTTTCGACCTTTGAGCTCGATGATGCGGCGGAGAAGTGTGTGCTCGGTCTGTCCAAACGCACGCATCTCACGGGCCGCGGCATCGTGCGCTTGGTGCGTATCGCGCGTACAATCGCCGACGTCGCCGAGAGCGAGCAAGTGACGCAGGACCACGTACTTGAGGCGGCGATGTACCAGGGAAGGAGGGACCAATGATGGCCGAGGGAACCTTCGAGCTGCATCCAGGCGATGCGTTGTATCCCGAGACCGTTTTGGAGCTTTCTGATATACCCCAGACGCTTTATGTGCGCGGCAACCCCGAGGTGCTTTCGACGCCCGCGCTCTCCATCATCGGCGCGCGCAAGGCCTCGCCGTATGGTCTTGCCGTGGCAGAGCTCGCGGCGAAGGTGGCGGTTGAGGCGGGAGTGACGGTAGTTTCGGGCGGTGCGGTCGGTTGTGACCAGGCCTCGGGTTGGGCTGCGGTCAACGCCGGCGGCAAACACGTCGTGGTGCTGGGGACGGGCGCTGACGTGGTCTACCCGCGTTCGAGCGCGGGGCTGATTACGCGCACGCTTGATACGGGTGGCGCGGTCGTGTCGATCTCTCCGTGGGGCATGGGTCCGCGCAAGTTCGCCTTTCCGCGCCGCAATCGCGTGATCGCGGCCCTGTCGCAAGCCCTCTTTGTATCCGAGGCGGGTATGCCTTCTGGGACGTTTTCCACAGCCGAGGCTGCTATGGATTTGGGGCGCGAACTTCTTGCCGTGCCGGGGTCGATCCTATCGCCCGAGTCGCGTGGCACGAATTACCTCATTGCGAACGGTGCCTGCTGCATCGTCGACGAGGAATCTATCGAGATGGCTATCTCACGCATCTACGGAACCCTGCGCTACTCGCGCCCCGATGCTCCCGGCATTGCCGACCTGGATCCAACGCAGCAGACCGTGATGCATGCGCTCATCGCCTCTCCGCTCAAGGTCGACGACATCGCGGCGCTCGTCTCGCTCGATGCTGTCGGCGTACTCAAACTCTTGGGTTCGCTTGAACTCGAGGGTCTTATCGAGCGCATGATGGATGGAAGGTATGCGCCCTCCAAGTTTGCCCTTCACGCCCAGACACCCTTCGGTCACAATGGAAAACGTGTCAATTAGAAAGGTGTTTGCAGATGCAGTTCGATCAGGTGACAGTTATCGGTGGCGGTCTGGCGGGTTCGGAGTGCGCGATCCAGCTGGCAGATCGCGGTTTTGCCGTAAAGCTGTGCGAGATGCGCCCCCAGGTGAGCTCCCCGGCTCACCATACCGATCACCTGGCAGAGCTCGTCTGCTCGAATTCGTTTAAGTCGACCCGTCCGGATTCCGCGGCTGGTTTGCTGAAGGCCGAGCTTGAGCGCATGGGTTCAGTCCTGCTCGATTGCGCCCATCGCGCGGCTGTTCCCGCCGGCGGTGCCCTGGCGGTCGACCGCGTCAAGTTTTCCGAGCTTGTCGAGGCCGAGGTTGCCGCTCGTCCCAATATCGAGGTCGTGCACGGCGAGGTCACGCAGATTCCCGAGGGTCACGTGGTCATTGCCGCGGGCCCGCTGTGTTCACCGGCGCTGAGCGAAGAGGTCATGAAGCTCGTCGGTGGCGATGCCCTTGCGTTCTTCGATGCCGCGGCGCCGATCGTCGATGCCTCCACGCTCGATATGGACGTGCTGTTCTCGCAGTCGCGCTATGAGGAGCAGGGGAGCGGCGACTATCTCAACGCTCCGCTCAATAAGGAGGAGTACGAGGCCTTTATCGAGGCGCTTACCACGGCCGACCGCGTGGTGCTCAAAGACTTTGAGGGCGGCGATTTGTTCCAGGCCTGCCAGCCTGCCGAGGAAGTTGCGCGCACCGGCAAGGACGCCATTCGCTTTGGCGCCATGAAGCCCGTTGGCCTCACCGACCCGCGTACCGGACGTCGCCCCTGGGCGGCGATACAGCTGCGTGCCGAGAACAAGGAGAAGACCGCCTATAACCTGGTGGGCTTCCAGACCAACTTGACCTTTGGCGAGCAGAAGCGCGTCTTCCATATGGTGCCGGGCCTGGAGAACGCTGAGTTCTTCCGCTACGGTGTCATGCATCGCAATACCTTTGTCGACGCTCCGCACGTGCTCGATGGCACCTTTGCCGTGCCCGGTACCGGCGTGCGCCTGGCCGGTCAGATCACCGGCACCGAGGGGTACATGGAAGCCGTGGCGACAGGTCTGCTCGCGGCGCTCAACACCTATGCCGAGGCTATCGGTGCCGCGGGCGTCGAGTTGCCGCGTGTGGGTGCCCTGGGTGCGCTCGTGGGCTATGCGACCGATCCTGCCACCGTGGGCTATCAGCCTATGCATGTCAACTTTGGCCTGGTGCCGCCACTCGAGGATGGTAAGCGCCGCAGCAAGCGCGACCGCTATCAGGCCTATGCGGACCGTGCGCTCGAGGCCCTCGATGCCTACTTGGCCACGCGTTCCGACTTGTTTGGAGGCGACCGGTCATAGCCTTTGACCTGTACGACACCGTCGACTCTTTTATCGCCTATATCGCACGCGTTGAGGGGCTTTCTCCCAACACGGTGACGGCCTATGGCTCGAGGCTAGAGCGCTTTGCTGCCTGGTGCGAGCGCGAGGATATTGATGCTTTCGCTGCCGACGTGCGCACCATTCGTCGCTATCTTGCCGAGCTTTCGCGTGAGCAGGTGGCTCCCCGAACGCTTGCGGCGCACCTGTCGGCTATTCGATCTCTCTATCGCTGGATGGCTGCCGAGGGGATTGTCGAGGGCGATGCGGTCTCGGCGATCGCGTCGCCCAAGCTGCCGCGTGACCTGCCGGGCGTCCTTACGACCCAGCAGGTCGAGGCGCTGCTCAAGACGCCTGATACCTCAACACCCGCGGGACTGCGCGATGCGGCGATGCTCGAGTTGCTCTATGCCTCGGGTGCCCGCATCTCAGAGCTTGCGGCGCTCAATGTGGAATCCATCTCATGGTCCGAGCGCACGCTGCGCCTGTGGGGCAAGGGAAGCAAGGAGCGCATCGTTCCTCTGTATCGTCGTGCGCTCGATGTGACGCGTCTCTATATTGAAGAAGGGAGGCCGGAGTTGCTCGCTCGGGCAAAGCGCCGCGACCTCGCTACCGGGCCGCATCCGCTGCTTATATCGGCGCGCGGCAATCGCATGAGCGCCGCGATGCTCCGGCGGCGGTTCCATACGCTGGCGACGCTCGCCGGCATTCCGGCTGACATTGCCCCGCATGCGATGCGCCATACCTTTGCGACCGACTTGCTCGAGGGCGGTGCGGACCTGCGCTCGGTTCAAGAGCTGCTAGGTCATGCGAGCCTGTCCACGACGCAGATCTACACGCATCTCACACCCGATCGGCTTAAGCGGGCTGTGGCTCAAGCCCATCCCCGCGGCGAATAGTGGCTGGCACGTCCCGCGCCGCACTCAGGTGTGTGGTTTTGATTGCGGGTTGGCAGGAAGAGGCATTCCTGCTATCATTCATCGGGTTGCTTCACGGCAACATGTTTTTATCACGCACGTGCGGCTACTTCATACCGTGGTGCCCGGGCTTTGGTAGCACATGTCCGGGTTGGTTTTGGAGGATGACCCCGCGCGGAGGCAAACCACAGGAGGTTTAACATGGCTACCAAGATTAATATCCGCACCCTGCTCGAGGCCGGCTGCCACTTCGGTCACCAGACCCGTCGCTGGAACCCCAAGATGAAGCCGTTCATCTTCGGTGAGCGCAACGGCATCTACATCCTCGACCTCAAGCAGACCATCCTCGACGCCGACCAGGCCTACACCTTCGTCAAGAACGTCGCCAAGGGTGGCAACGTGCTGTTCGTCGGCACCAAGAAGCAGGCTCAGGAGGCCGTCAAGAACGCTGCTGAGCGCGCGAACATGCCTTACATCAACCAGCGTTGGCTCGGCGGTATGCTGACCAACTTCGTCACCATCCGCTCCCGCATCAACCGCATGGAGGAGCTCGAGGCCATGGTCGAGGACGGCCGCATGGCTGTTCTGCCCAAGAAGGAGCAGGCTGTTCTCGGCAAGGAGCTCACTAAGCTCCAGACCAACCTCGGTGGCGCCCGCGACATGAAGGGTCTGCCCCAGGCTCTCTTCGTCATCGACACCAAGCGCGAGGAGAACGCCATCAAGGAGGCCCAGCGCCTGAACATCCCCGTCGTCGCCCTGATCGACACCAACTCCGATCCCGACGAGGTCGAGTACGGCATCCCCTGCAACGATGACGCTATCTCCGCTGTCACCCTTATGTGCGAGCTCATGGCTGACGCCTGCCTCGCTGGCTCCGGCAAGGAGCAGGTCTCCGAGGCCGAGATGGCCGCTGAGCCCAAGGCCGAGTAAATCAGTCTTAGTTAATTCTTTTTCATCTCTTTGAAAGGAACCACAATGGCCCAGATTACCGCCGCTATGGTCAAGCAGCTCCGCGAGATGACCGACTCCCCGATGATGGAGTGCAAGAAGGCTCTCGTCGAGGCTGACGGCGACATGGACGCCGCTGTCGACGTTCTGCGTAAGAACGGCCTTGCCAAGGCTGCCAAGAAGGCTGGCCGTGAGACCAACGAGGGCGCTGTCGCCGCGTTCGTCTCCGAGGATGGCAAGACCGGCGCTCTGCTCGAGCTCTCCTGCGAGACTGACTTCGTTGGCTCTAACGCCAAGTTCACCGGCTTTGCTTCCAAGGTCGCTGAGGTTGTCGCTACCACCGAGCCTGCTGACGTCGACGCTCTGCTCGAGAAGCCGATGGGCGAGGAGACCGTTTCCTCCGAGCTCACCGAGATGATTCACATCATGGGCGAGAACATGAAGATCTCCCGCTTCGCTGCCCGCAAGGCTGAGAACGGCGCGCTCGCTTCTTACATCCACATGGGTGGTAAGATCGGCGTCCTCGTCGAGTTCGCCTTCGAGAAGGCTGAGACCGCTCAGGCTGAATCCTTCAAGACCTTCGCTCACGACGTTGCCCTTCAGGTTGCCGCCGTCGCCCCGATCTGCGCTACCCGCGATCAGGTTCCGGCCGAGACCGTTGAGCACGAGAAGCAGATCTACATGGCCCAGGCTGCCGAGTCCGGCAAGCCCGAGGCTATCCAGGAGAAGATGGCTGTCGGCCGTCTGGAGAAGTTCTACAAGCAGTCCGTGCTCACCGAGCAGGAGTTCATCAAGGACAGCTCCCTCACCATCAAGAAGTACGCTGAGCAGGTCTCCAAGGAGCTCGGCGACACCATTACCGTCGTTGCCTTTGACCGTCTGGTCCGTGGCGAGTAAATAAGCTTTTGTAGCTGGTAATGAGCAGGCTGTGGGTTTTACTCACAGCCTGCTTTTTCATGGCTCTTCTTAGAGCCTTTGATAGAATGTTGAGAGTTCAATCTAAAGGAGGATCGCTTTGTCCGACATCCGATATAAACGCGTGCTTCTTAAGCTTTCCGGCGAAGCGCTGATGGGCGACGGCCAATATGGCATCGACCCCAAGGTTACCGACCATCTTGCCAAGCAGGTCAAGGAGCTGCTCGCCGTTGGCCATGAGGTCGGCGTCGTTGTCGGCGGCGGCAATATTTTCCGCGGCATGGCAGGCGCTGCCGGTGGCATGGAGCGTGCTCAGGCCGATTATATGGGCATGCTCGCGACCGTTATGAACGCGCTCGCCCTGCAGGATGCCTTCGAGCACAACGATGTTCCCTGCCGCGTGATGAGCGCTATCCAGATGAACGAGATCTGCGAGCCCTATATTCGTCGCCGCGCTATCAACCATCTGTCTAAGGGCAACGTCGTCATCTTCGCTGCCGGTTCGGGCAATCCGTACTTTACGACCGACACCGCCGCGGCTCTTCGTGCGTGCGAGATCGGCGCCGAGATTCTGATTAAAGCCACCAAGGTTGACGGCATCTACGACAAGGATCCCGTCAAGTGCGCCGATGCCGTCCGTTTTGACAAGATTACCTATCACGAGGTGCTCGTCCGCGGCCTGCAGGTTATGGATTCCACGGCTACGGCACTGTGCCAGGACAACCGTATGCCGATTTTGGTCCTCAACATCGATGGCGAGGACACCGTCAAGCGCGCGCTTTCGGGTGAGCCCGTCGGCACGCTCGTCTATCAGGAGGATTAAGCATGGCAGAGAACATCACCGCCCATATGGACAAGTCGCTCGAGTCCCTCAAGCATAACTTCTCCAAGGTCCGTACCGGCCGCGCCAATGCCAACATTCTGTCCGACATCACCGTCGATTATTACGGTGTTCCCACGCCGGTCACGCAGGTTGCCGCCGTCAAGACCCCCGAGGCCCACATGCTGCTCATCGAGCCGTGGGACAAGGCGCTCATCAACGCTATCGTCAAGGCCATCGGCGCTTCCGATCTGGGTATTACCCCCAACTCCGATGGCACCGTCGTTCGTCTGCCGTTCCCGGCTCCCACCGAGGAGCGCCGTCGCGAGCTCGTCAAGGAGTGCCGCGAGTACGCCGAGCAGGCCAAGGTGTCTATCCGTAACATCCGTCGCGACTTCAACAACAAGCTCGAGCGCGATGAGGAGCTCACCGAGGACGATGTCCGTCGCGAGCAGGCCAAGGTCCAGAAGCACACCGATGAGTATGTCGCCAAGGTCGAGGAGCTTCTGAAGGAAAAAGAAGCCGAGGTCATGGAGATCTAAGGTGCAATACGACGAGCATAAACTGGTCGAGTACTTTGCCGACGCCCCTGCGGGCGTCGGTTTTTCCGACCTTGACCTCAATAACATTCCGCACCATATCTCGTGCATCATGGACGGCAACGGTCGTTGGGCCACGTCGCGCGGTCTTGCACGCACCGAGGGCCACAAGGCGGGTATCGTCTCGCTGCGCGAGATCATTACCGCCTGCGTGCGCCTGGGCGTCGACGTGCTTTCGGCCTATGCGTTTTCTACCGAAAACTGGAACCGCCCGCAGCATGAGGTCAACGTCTTGATGCACCTGTTTGCCAAGACGTTCATCGACGAGTTGCCGCTTCTGAAGCGCGAAAACGTGCGCGTTGTCTTTTTGGGTGATATTTCCGCGCTGCCCAAGAAGACCCGCGACGTTTTTGAACGCGGTCTTGCCGAGTGCGCCGATCACACCGGTATGACGCTGGCGCTTGCCGTCAACTACGGCGCGCGTGCCGAGATTACCCGCGCTGTCCGTCAGATCGCGCTCGACGTTGCCGCCGGTAAGATTGATCCTGCCGCAATTGATGACGACATGGTGGCTTCTCACCTTTATACCGCCGGTCTTCCCGATCCTGAGCTTGTGATTCGCACCTCTGGTGAGCTGCGCCTTTCGAACTATCTGCTGTGGCAGGTGGCTTATTCCGAGTTCTACGTCACCGATACCTATTGGCCCGACTTTGATCGTTGGGGCCTTGTCGACGCCATTTTGGCCTATCAGGGCCGTGACCGTAGGTTTGGTGGTCTGAGCAAGACCGAGGAGGCTTAATCGTGTCCGATCGTCCCAAGGCAATTGCTCCCAAGACATCTGAGCGCAAGGCTGTCGCTGCGGGAGCGCCCGCAGCGAAGAATGGCACCGGTTCGTGGCTTGCCGGCTTTATCACCCGTGCCGCCGCCGGTATCGTCTATGCCGTTGTCTTTATCCTGTGCCTGGTTTTGGGTATTGTGCCCACGGCCATCTTTGTTTCCGTCATGAGCGGCCTGTGCTGCTATGAGTTTTTCCGTATGACGAGGCTCGATGGCAAGATGGCTAACGAGCGCATGGGTATCGCTGCCGCCGTACTCTTTCCGCTGTCGGCGTTGGGCGATTCGATGTTGCTGAATGCCCTGCTTTTTGCCCTGATGCTCGCTGTGGGCATTTGGTATGTTTGGTCGCCGCGTACCCGCATCTCTGATGTGGCCGTGACGCTCATGGGTCCCATCTACACTGGCTTTATGCTGTCGGCTATCGTGCTGCTGCGCGATGCCGTGCCCGGTTTTGCCGGCGCCCTGCTTTCGGTGGGCGTTTGCGCGTCCCTTTGGGTCTCCGATTCGTTTGCCTACATCGTGGGTAGCCGTATCGGCAAGCACAAGATGGTTCCCAAGATCTCTCCCAAAAAGAGCTGGGAGGGGTTTGTCGGCGGCATCCTGGGCTCGGTTTTGATTTGGCTCATCCTGTGGGCGACGCACTTCTACAAGCTCAGCCTGCCCTATGCGCTGCTGTGCGGCGTGGTCGTGTCCGTCCTGGGCGTTATCGGAGACCTCATCGAGTCGCGCATCAAGCGCGGTGTGGGCGTCAAGGATTCCGGTAACCTTATCCCGGGCCACGGCGGCATGCTCGATCGTAGCGATTCGCTTATCTTTGGCTGCATTACCGCGCAGCTGCTTTTGATGATCGGAGGCGTGCTGTAATGTCCTTCCAGACGACGTATGGCCCCGATGGACGTCTCCGTGTTGCCATCCTGGGTTGTACGGGCTCTATCGGCACCCAGGCGCTCGATGTGTGCCGCCAGCATGCCGATCGCCTGCAGGTGACGGCGCTGTCCGTTAACTCCAGTACCTCCGAGCTCGTTGCCGCTGCCCGCGAGTTCTCGGTTCCGGCGGTTGCCGTGGCCGATGTCGCTCATGGCGATGACGCCGTGCTGCAGGAGTTGCCCGAGGGAACGAAGCTCGGCGTTGGCGCGCAGGCGGTTTGCGAGCTCGCGCGTCGCGACGATGTCGACTGCGTGCTCGTCGCTATTGTGGGCGCCGCCGGTCTCGAGGCGAGCCATGCGGCCTTGACCTCGAATAAGCGTCTTGCCCTTGCCAACAAGGAGTCCCTCGTCGTCGGCGGCGACTTGCTTATGCCGTTGGCGCAACCGGGCCAGCTTATTCCAGTCGACTCTGAGCACTCCGCCATCTACCAGTGCTATCTGGGGGAGAACCCACGCGAGGCTCATTGTATTTGGCTCACCTGCTCGGGCGGTCCGTTCTTTGGCCGCACCCGCGACGAGCTCGACCGCGTGACGCGTGCCGATGCCCTCGCACATCCCACGTGGGCCATGGGTGCCAAGATCACCATCGACTCCGCCACCCTCATGAACAAGGGCCTGGAGCGCATTGAGGCCATGCATCTGTTTAACTGCGACCTCGATTTCATTAACGTGGTCGTGCAGCGTCAGTCCAAGATTCACTCTATGGTCGAGTTCGCCGACGGCTCCGTGATGGCGCATCTCGGTGCTTCCGACATGCGTATTCCCATCCAGTTCGCGTTCTCGTATCCCGAGCGTTGGGATACCCCGGCGCCTCGTATCGATTTCCGCGAGCTGGGTCAGCTCACGTTTGATGCTGCCGACATGGATACCTTCCGCTGTCTGGCACTGGCCGAACGTGCCGGCAAGACGGGTGGCACCATGCCGTGCGTGCTCAATGCCGCCAACGAGGTCGCCGTCGATGCCTTCCTGAACGATGGCTGCAGCTTTACCGATATCGATCGCATTGTGGAATCCTGCATGGATTCCCACGATATGCAGGCGGTCGATTCGTTTGAGCAGCTTCGCGACATCGATGCATGGGCGCGTGAAAAGGCTGCGCAGGTGCTCGCCGCAACCCGTTCCTAACCCATAAGGATTGCTTTTTCGTTTTATGGATACTGTTCTGAGCGTTCTCTCATCGGTCTTTTGGGGCCTGCTGATGCTTTCCGTCCTTGTGTTTTTGCACGAGGGCGGCCACTTTTTGGCGGCGCGTGCCTGCGGCGTCCGCGTGACCGAGTTCTTTTTGGGCCTGCCTTGCCGCTTTGACATCCATTACACGTCGCGTCGCATTGGAACCAAGTTTGGCGTGACCCCGCTGCTGCTGGGTGGCTACGCTGCCATCTGCGGTATGGATCCGACCGACGTCTCGTGTGCCGATCGCGTGCTCGCGGCTATCTATCGTCATGGTCGCGTGACCGTGGCCGACCTTGCTGTCGAGCTCGAGCTATCCGAGGAGGTTGTGCTCGAGGCATGCGCCTTGCTCTTGGGTTGGGGCTCTATCGCGCCTTGGTATGAGGAAGGGGAGAAGCCCTCGCCGAGCTACTATCCCACCAAGTATCAGACGCTGCCGCGAGACGCGGCGGGTTACACCACCTTTGACGGCCGCCGTTTCGATCGAGAGCATGCGACTACCGAGGGCGATGTGTGGGAGCTGCCGTGCGGCGAAGCCGAGTTCCTTGCGCAAGAGCGTTCGCATACCTATCTGGGCCAGGGTTTTCTCAAGCGCGCCTTTATGCTGCTCGCGGGCATTCTCGTCAATATCCTGACGGGCTTTTTGCTGCTTATGAGCATCTACTCTATTGCGGGTGTCACCGTGCCGATGGATACCAACGTGATCGGTCAGGTTGACGAGGGGTCTATTGCCGCCAAGGCGGGTATCGAGGGCGGCGACGCGATCCTTTCGGTTGACGGAGTATCGTGCTCTACCTGGATGGACGTTTACGATGCCATCGGCAAGGCCGCCGGTAAGGACGATATCGCCATTGAGTATGAGCGCGACGGCAAGCAGCATTCGACCTCGGTTGCGCTCAAAGAGGACGAGCGCCTAGGTGTGTATGCCTCTACGCAGGTGGTCCGTTTAGACCCCATCACGTCGGCTCGCCTTTCGTTCTCCTGTGTCGTGCAGACAGCGGAGGGCGTGATGCGCCTGCTCCAGCCGCAGCATACGATGGAGATTCTCGATCAGTCTTCTTCGATCGTGGGCATTAGCGTTATGTCCTCACAGGCTGCTGCTGCCGGCCCTGCCACGTTCCTTTCGTTTGCCGCCCTCATTTCGTTCTCGCTTGGCTTTATGAACCTGCTGCCCATCCCACCACTCGATGGCGGCAAGCTGGTCATCGAGATCATTCAAAAGATTGCTGGCCGCGAGCTTCCGCTCAAGGTCCAGACGATTGTGAGCTATGTGGGCATCGCGCTCTTTGCGCTGCTGTTTGTCTATATGCTTCGTTCCGACGTCCTTCGATTTATCCTGTAGGGGAGTGTTTGGATTGTCTTTATCCCATCCTTTGCCTCGCGAGTTGACGCGCCCCGTGCATGTGGGCGGTGTGCAGATCGGTGGCGGCGCGCCGGTGGTGGTCCAATCCATGACCTGCACCGATACCGCTGACGCCCAGGCAACGCTTGCGCAAGTGTGCGCGTTGGCGCAGGCTGGCTGCGATATCGTGCGTGTGAGCGTGCCCACCGAGGCCGCGCTTGAGGGTTTCCGCACCATCTGTGCCGAGTCTCCGGTGCCGATCGTCGCCGATATTCACTTTAACCATAAGCTCGCCATCGGCGCCGTCGAGGCTGGTGCCGCCAAGCTTCGCATCAATCCCGGCAATATCGGCGATTGGGCTAAGGTCGATGCCGTGATCGATGCCGCGGGCGCCGCTGGGTGCGCGATTCGTATCGGTGTCAATGCCGGTTCGCTCGAACAGGATATCGCCGAGCGCGACGACCTCATGCAGCCCGAAAAGCTCGTGATGTCGAGCGAGCGCTTCGTCAAGCACTTTGAGGACCGCGGTTTTACGAACATTGTGCTTTCGGCCAAGGCCCATAGCGTGCAAACGACGCTTGATACCTATCGAGCCCTGTCGCGTGAGATTCCCCACGTTCCGCTTCACCTGGGCGTGACGGAGGCGGGGACCAAGCTCCAGGGCACCATCAAGAGCTCTGTAGGCTTGGGTATCTTGCTTTCCGAAGGCATTGGCGACACCATGCGTGTGTCGCTCACAGCCGATCCGGTTGAGGAGCCGCCGGTTGCCTGGGGTATTCTGCAGTCGTTGGGCCTGCGTCGCCGTGGCCCCGAGATTGTCTCGTGCCCCACATGCGCCCGCTGCCAGGTTAACCTTATTCCCATTGCCGAGGAGGTTACCGAGCGGCTTAAGAACTACTCCGCGCCGCTTTCGATCGCTGTGATGGGATGTGCCGTTAATGGCCCCGGCGAGGCTTCTGATGCCGATCTGGGCGTTGCTTGCGGACGTGGTCAGGCCTTGCTCTTTTCGCATGGCCAGATCATTGGTAAAGTAGCTGAGGACCAAATTGTCGACGCGCTTATGGCAGAGGTCGACAAGCTTATTGAGGAGAAATAAATGACCCGAGCAATGTATATGTCTAAGCTCTATGCGCCGACGCTTAAAGAGGATCCGGCGGACGCTGAGCTCGCCAGCCACCGCCTGCTGTTCCGTGCCGGCATGATCCGCAAAGAGGCCGCCGGCCTGTATTCCTATCTGCCGCTCGCATGGCGCTCGATCCGCAAGATCGAGAATATCGTGCGCGACGAGATGGACGCTGCCGGTGCCCAGGAGCTTATGATGCCTATCATGGTCGACGCCGAGTTGTGGCGTGAGTCCGGCCGCATCGACGCCTATGGCAAGGAGCTTGTGCGCTTTGACGACCGTCACGGTCGCGAGTTCGTCCTGGGTCCCACCCACGAGGAGACCGTCACGGCCCTGGTGCGCAATGAGCTGCGCTCCTACAAACAGCTGCCCGTCAACCTGTACCACATTCAGGACAAGTTCCGCGACGAGTTCCGTCCCCGCTTTGGCCTGATGCGCGGTCGCGAGTTCATCATGAAGGACGCCTACAGCTTCTCCGCCACGCAGGAGAGCCTGCAGGAGGAGTACGACAAGATGAAGCAGGCCTACGCTAACATCTGCGAGCGCTGCTACATCAAGGCTCTGCCCGTTGTCGCCGACTCCGGCGAGATCGGCGGCGACACTTCCGTCGAGTACATGGCTCTTGCCGACGCCGGCGAGGCTTCGCTCGTCTACTGCGACGATTGCGGTTTTGCTGCCGATGACGAGGCTGCAAGCACCAAGGTCGTTGTGACCGAGGGCCCCGGCGATGGCACGCTCACCAAGGTCGAGACTCCGGGTATGGGCACCATCGAGGCCGTTGCCAAGTTCTTCGGCTTCCCCGAGAACGGCACGCGCAAGTCGCTGGCACTCATCGACTCCGAGGGCAAGCCGGTCGTGGCCATTGTCCCGGGCGACCACGAGCTCAATGACTGCAAGGCCGAGCATGTCTTTGGCAAGGGCTACCGCATGATGACCGACGAGGAGCTTCAAGCGAACGGCCTGCACAAGGGCTTTATCGGACCGGTCAACCTGCCCGAGGGCATCCGTCTGGTGTGCGACGAGAGCCTGCGCGATTCCAAGCAGTGGGCCTGCGGTGCCAACGAGGTCGATTATCACTTTACCGGTGCCTGCCCCGAGCGCGACTTTACCGTCGATGAGTGGGCCGATCTGGTCACCGTTGTCGCCGGCGACCCCTGCCCGCACTGCGGCAAGCCGCTCTCCGCTGCCCGCGGCATCGAGGTCTCTCAGGTCTTCCAGCTGGGCACCAAGTATTCCGAGGCCATGGGTGCCACCTTTATGGACGAGGATGGCAAGGAGAAGCCGCTCATCATGGGCTGCTACGGCGTTGGTGTGTCCCGCTCGCTCGCTGCCGTCGTGGAGCAGCACAACGACGAGCACGGTATCGTCTGGCCGGTCTCCGTTGCCCCGTACGAGGTCGCGGTGATTCCGCTCGATCCCAAGAAGGAGGAGTGCGCTACCGTCTGCGAGCAGATCGTTGATGGCCTGTGCGCCGAGGGTATCGAGGTCGTCGTCGATGACCGTGACGAGCGTCCCGGCTTTAAATTTGCCGACAACGACCTTATGGGCTTCCCGTATCAGGTCGTTCTGGGTAAGCGTGGCCTCAAGAACGGCACCGTCGAGCTCAAGGACCGTGCTACGGGTGAGCGCGAGGACGTGGCGATCGACGAGGTCGTCGCCAAGGTCGCCGCGCTTGTGAAGGCGGCACGCCGTTAATCGGCGATTTCGCTTGTAGTTCGATATACGGGACGGCCCCGCATTTCTCCAGATAGGGGAGATGCGGGGCCGTCCTTTTATCTTGTCGGCGTACTCAATCGCTAAAAGGAAACCCCACAGCCCATGCGAGCTGCGGGGTTTCCTTTGTGCCTCCGATGCGAAATAAATCGCTCAGATATTACTGATAATCGACGACGTCGATCCAGTTCTTCAGGAACTCATCGTTCACGTTGCGCTTACGAGCGAGCTCGGAAGCGGCGACGATGCTCGTCCACTGACGCACGACCTGCATGGGCATGTCGGCGCGGTCGCAGTAGAGCTCCAGATAAGCCTCGGCCTGGTCCTTGCTGTTGAGGGCAAAGAGCAGGTAGGTGGTGGCAACGTCGGCAGCAGGGGAGCCCTGGGTAGCGTGTGCCCAGTCGCACACATAGAGCTGACCGTCGTCGCCGACGATGACGTTGGAGGGGTTGAAGTCGCCGTGGCAGACCTTGAACTCCTTGGTCATACCGTCCAGACGCTCCTGAAGGTTGTAACGCGTGGTGGCATTGAGCTGATCAAGGCTGTCGATCATGCGGGCGAACTTGTCGCGCTGACGGTTGAGCAGCGGGGAGGTGTAGCCGTGGATCTCGATCTGGAGGTCGACGAACATCTCGAGGTACTCACCGAAGCGCTGGGGCTCGGCAGTCATCTTCTCGGCAAGGGTGGTGCCCGGAACCTTCTCGGTCACGAGCGCCCAGCCGTTGGCGTTCTCGAGCTGGGAAACCTCGAGAGCCTTGGGGCTGCGGATGCCGCACTCATTGATGCGGGCAAGATTCAAAGCCTCGTTGAACACGTCGGAGACAGGCTTGGTCTCGTTAAAGACCTTGACGATCTTGTCGCCCAGGTCGTAAACGACCTTGTTGCCACGGCGGACGAGCTCGGTCTTGGAATCGGGTAGCAGCATGGTTGCATCCTTTCAACGATGCGATAGAAGCGACGGCGGGGGTGTGTGAAACACCCGTGCACCCCCGCCGCAAAAAACCGTGCTAAAAACTAGCAGACGGCGTAGTCCTGGGGCTCGCGGCCGTAGTAGGCGTCCAGGTAGAGCTCCTTGATCTCGCTCATGAGCGGGTAGCGCGGGTTAGCGCCGGTGCACTGGTCGTTGAATGCCTGCTCGGTCATCTCGTCGAGGGTGTCGAGGAAGTACTGCTCGTCAACACCGTAGTCGGCGATGGTCTTCTTGACACCGATGAAGTCCTTGAGCTCCTCGAGCTTCGTGATGAAGTTCTCGAAGACCTCCTTGTCGTCCTTGCCCTCGATACCGCAGTACTTGGCCATCTCGGCGTAGTTGTGCAGCGCGTTGGGGTAAGGATACTGGGAGAAGGTACCCATCTTGACGGGAGCCTCGGCGGCGTTGTAGCGCATGACGCGGGTCAGGATGACGGCGTTAGCGATGCCGTGGGGCAGGTGATGGAAAGCGCCGAGCTTGTGAGCCATGGAGTGGTTGAGGCCCAGGAAGGCGTTGGCGAAGGCCATACCGGCCATGCAGGAGGCGTTGTGCATCTCCTCGCGGGCGTGCGGGTCCTTGGCGCCGTTCGTGAAGCTGGAGGGCAGGTTCTCAAAGACGAGCTTGGCAGCGCGCTCGGAGAGGCCCTTGGTGTAGTCGGAAGCCATGATGGAGACGTAGGACTCGATGGCGTGGGTCATGACGTCGATGCCGGAGGCAGCGGTCAGGCCGCGCGGGGCGGTCATGCAGTTGTCGGCGTCGACGATAGCCATGTTGGGGAGCAGCGCGTAGTCGGCGAGCGGCCACTTGATGCCGGTCTCCTTGTCGGTGATGATGGCGAACGGCGTGCACTCGGAGCCGGTACCCGAGGAGGTCGGGACGGCGACGAAGTAGGCCTTCTTGCCCATCTCGGGGAAGGTGAAGATACGCTTGCGGATGTCCATGAAGTCCATGGCCATGTCCTCAAACTTGCACTCGGGGTGCTCGTACATCATCCACATGATCTTGCCGGCGTCCATAGCGGAGCCACCGCCGACGGCGATGATGACGTCCGGCTCAAAGAGAGCCATCTGCTTGGCGCCGCGACGTGCGCACTGCAGCGACGGATCGGGCTCGACGTCGTAGAAGCAGTCGTGGGCGATGCCCATCTCGTCGAGCTTGGCCTCGATGGCGCGGGTGTTGCCATTCTTGAAGAGGAACTGGTCGGTAACGATGAAGGCGCGCTTCTTGCCCATGACGTTGCCCAGCTCGTCGAGGGCGACGGGCGTGGAACCCTTCTTGAAGTAGACCTTCTCGGGAGCGCGGAACCACAGCATGTTCTCACGGCGCTCGGCCACAGTCTTAACGTTGATCAAGTGCTTCACCCCAACGTTCTCGGAGACGGAGTTGCCGCCCCAGGAGCCGCAGCCCAGGGTCAGAGACGGCTTCATGCCAAAGTTGTACAGGTCACCGATGCCACCGTGCGAGGACGGGGTGTTGATGACGATGCGGCAGGCCTTCATGACGTGCTCGAACAGGCTGATCTTTTCGGCCTGGGCGGGGTGCACGTACAGAGAGGCGGTGTGGCCCGGGCCACCGGCGAGCACCAGGTGCTCGGCCTTGTCGACGGCCTCCTGGAAGTCCTTGGCGTGGTACATGGCCAGGACTGGGGAGAGCTTCTCGTGGGAGAACTCCTCCTTGGCGGGGTCGGTGGAGGTGACCTCGGCGATCAGGATCTTGGTCTTGGCGGGAACCTCGATGCCGGCGAGCTCGGCGATCTTGGCGGCAGCCATGCCGGGGATGCGGTGATCGAGGGCGCCGTTCTTGAACATGGCGGCACGCAGGGCCTCCATCTCGGCACCCTGCTTGACGAAGTAGCAGCCGCGCTTCTGGAACTCGGCCTTGACCTGGTCGTAGATGGTGTCGATGACGGTCACGGACTGCTCGGAAGCGCAGATCATGCCGTTGTCGAAGGTCTTGGAGTGGATGATGGAGTTGACTGCGAGCAGAACGTCGGCGGTGTCGTCGATGACGACCGGGGTGTTACCGGCGCCAACGCCCAGGGCGGGCTTGCCCGAGGAGTAGGCGGCCTTGACCATGCCCGGGCCACCGGTGGCGAGGATGATGTCGACGTCGCGCATGACCATGTTGGTCAGCTCGATGGAGGGGACATCGACCCAGCCGATGATGCCCTCGGGGGCGCCGGCCTTGACGGCGGCGTCAAGCACGAGCTTGGCGGCGGCGATGGTGCACTTGGCGGCAGCCGGGTGCGGGGAGATGATGATGGCGTTGCGGGTCTTCAGGCAGATCAGCGTCTTGAAGATCGCGGTGGAGGTGGGGTTGGTCGTCGGGATGACGGCGCCCACGATGCCGATGGGCTCGGCGATCTTGGTGATGCCGTAAGCCTCGTCGCGCTCCAGGACACCACAGGTCTTGGTGTTCTTGTAAGCGTTGTAGATGTACTCTGCGGCGTAGTGGTTTTTGATGACCTTGTCCTCAAGAACGCCGCGGCCGGTCTCCTCGATGGCCATCTTCGCCAACGGGATACGAGCCTTGTTGGCGGCCATGGCGGCCTCATAGAAGATCTTGTCGACCTGCTCCTGCGTGTACGTAGCAAAAAGCGCCTGGGCCTCTCGCATCTGAGCGAGCTTAGCCTCAAGCGCCTCTACGTTGTCCACAATTGCGGGAGTAGTGTTTTCCGGTGACTTTTTCACCATTTGTGTCTCCTTGCGATCGGAGATTTACCCTACGCCTTGCATGATAGCAAGAAATTATTCGGCGAACGGTAAGATTCCTGTAAAAGGCACACTAAAACGCTTCAATAAACTGAAGCGTTTTAACTAAAACTATCTGCCTGCTGCATCGCCTCGCTCATTGGGGACAGACTTACATGAGTGCTTTCACTCATTTGGGACAGACATCGTTTTGCCATTTTGCCGTTCTGAACCTGTTTTTGCCGCTCATTGGATATAAATAGGTTACAGGCTCAGCATTTCGCGTTCCTTCTCTCCTTTTAGGTGTTGCCTGTTCAGTTTTGAAAGGAGAGATTATGCCCCGATGCGCCCGCGCCGTTTCGCTCACCGGCTATTACCACGTCTTTGACCGTGGCAACTCCAAACAGATTATTTTTGAAGATGACTCTGACCGATATCGTTTCTTATCGGACATCTCGGACAGGTTTGCACGCCATAAAGTGGCAGTGTTGGCTTGGTGCCTTATGGACAACCACTTCCATTTGATGGTTGATGACCCATTTGACAACCTTTCAAAGGCAATGCAGTGCGCACTGACGGCGTATGCCAAGTATTTCAACGGGAAAACGGGGAGAACGGGGCATTTGTTTGACAATCGCTATTCGCGGGTCGCGGTCGAGTCGGACACACAGGCGGTGCAGCTACTCGATTATATCCATCTCAATCCTGTGAAGGGTGCGCTTGACTCGCTCGAGGCGTACCGCTGGTCAAGCTACAAGGCATATCAGCTGGGCTATGATCCCTTTGACATCTGTGACGCGGCTCCTATGCTCGATATCGTCGGAGGCTCCCGTTGCTATTGCGAGCATCTCGAGGAAGTTGCCGGGCGCACTTGGTCAGTGGAGGTTCTTCCACGCCGGCGGATCCCCGATGAGGAGGCCCTTTCCATTGCGCACGAAGTCCTGCCGAGCATAGATCCTGCGCTGCTCAAGGCCCTGCCACGCCCCGATCGCGATGCCTGTCTGCTGAGGCTCAGGCGGGCACATCTCACGGTCAAGCAAATTGCCCGTATCACCGGCATTGGCGCTACAAGCGTGACCAAGGCCACTGTGGGCTGGAGGGAGGCTGCGTGAGGCTGGGCAGGACCTGATCATGGCGCCGCATGTGTACGTCACGTCTGTCCCCAATGCGTGAAAGCACTCATGTAAGCCTGTCCCCAATGAGTGTGTCCCCAATGAGTGCAAAAAGGCGCCCTCCGTAGGGGAGGACGCCTTTGGTAAGTTCTATATGAACGCGAGGTCTTTGACCCGGAGAGTCCGAGGTACTTGTTGGTAAGACCTTATTTAGGAGCGCGCAACCTTGCCGGACTTGAGGCAGGTGGAGCAAACGTTCATCTTGCGACGGTGACCATCGACGACGACGTAGACGCGCTGGATGTTGGGGCGGAACTTACGGTTGGTGACGCGGTGAGAGTGGCTGATGGAGCGACCGGCAACGGGGTGCTTACCGCAAACTTCGCAAACTTTGGACATAACTGACCCTCCTTGGGCGACAAACGAACATGTCGCGTTAACAAACAAGCCTGAACTATAGCACAGAAGTCGCTCCCTGTGCGCAATCTACACAGAGATATTCCTCTTTTGGCGATAGTGCCCACGCCACGGCCCTGGACGTAGATCCGATTTGCGTGCAGCAGAGGGGATTATGCCAGCTCGTGCGTGCGTTTTCAAGCTCGTCCCACAAATATATATAGGTTTATTGGGCTTTGGGCTCCGTTTGCGGATTGCTCTGTATTTATGCTCGCAATTAAGCTCGAGGTTGGCTACACTATCCCTTGACCATTAAAGGGGTACGAGATACCCACATGGAATTACATAGCTGCCAAAGAGCAGCCCTTCCTGTGGGTGTCTGGTCCGCTTTAAGCGGTCGGGCATCTATTTTTTTGACTGTGTCAGCAGTCAAGACATGTGAGGAAGGAGATCGATGGGCACGACTTCCCCCAAGGCGGTCATCATGGACGAGACCGCCGTCAATCGAGCGATGACCCGCATCGCGCACGAGATTCTCGAGCGCAACGAGGGCTGTGAAGACCTCGCTCTGGTCGGCATCGTCACGCGCGGCGACCTTCTGGCAAAGAAGCTCGCCGAGGAGATCAAGGAGATCGAGGGCGTCGAAGTTCCGCTCGGCAGCCTGGACATCAGCTTCTACCGCGATGACTATGCGACCAATTTCGCTCCCGCGATCCACGCCACCAACATTCCCTTTAGCGTCGACGGCAAGCGCGTCGTGCTGGTGGACGACATCCTGTATACGGGCCGTACCATCCGCGCCGCTCTCGACGCCGTCATGGACCTGGGCCGTCCGAGTCGCATTGAGTTGGCAGTCCTCGTTGACCGCGGCCACCGCGAGCTCCCCATCTCGCCGGACTTTGTCGGCAAGAACGTTCCCTCGTCGCATGAGGAGAACGTGCATCTATATATGAAGGAAGTCGACGGCCACACCGCCGTCGAGATTAACGACGTCGCGCCGGGTTCCCACGTGGGCTCCGCGCCGCTGGGAGGTGAGTAGTACCGTGGCGTTCAACCATAAGCACCTGATCGACATTACCGAGTACTCCGAAGAGGACATCAAGCTCATCCTCGAGACCGCCAAGGCGTTCTCCGAGGTCAACGAGCGTGCGATCAAGAAGGTCCCCACGCTCAAGGGCAAGACCATCGTCAACATGTTCAACGAGCCCTCGACGCGCACCCGCAGCTCCTTCGAGCTCGCCGAGAAGCGTCTTTCGGCCGATAGCCTTAACTTTGGCGGCTCCTCGACCTCCACGGTCAAGGGTGAGAGCCTCGTCGACACCGTCGAGACCCTCAACGCCTACAAGATCGACTGCATCGTCGTGCGCGATAAGCACGCCGGTGCTCCCTACATCGTCACGCAGAACTCGCCCGCGAGCGTCATCTGCGCCGGCGACGGCAAGCACAACCATCCCACGCAGGCCCTTCTCGACCTGTACACCATCTGGGAGCACAAGGGTGACTTCCACGGTCTGAAGGTCGCCGTCGTCGGCGATATCTCACACTCTCGTGTCTGCGGCTCGCTGATTCCCGCCCTTAAGATCATGGGCTGCGAGACCTACGCCGTCGCCCCCGGCACGCTGCTGCCGCCGGCGCCCGAGGTTCTGGGCTGCGACCACGTGACGAGCGACCTCGATTCCGTCCTGCCCGAGCTGGACGTCGTCTACATGCTGCGCGTGCAGCAGGAGCGCCTCGAGGGTGCCCCGTTCCCCACGATTCGCGAGTACCACAAGCTCTTCGGCCTGACCAAGGACCGCGAGAAGCTCATGAAGCCCGACGCGATCATCTGTCACCCGGGCCCCATCAACCGCGGCGTCGAGTTCGACTCCTATATGGCCGACCACTCGCAACGCTCCGTCATCCTGGAGCAGGTCTACGCCGGTATCTGCGTGCGTATGGCTATCCTGTATCTGCTGCTTGGAGGTGCCGATAATGGCCTTGCTTCTTAAGAATGCCCACGTCGTCGACCCGTCCGTCGAGCTTGACGGTGTCGTTGACGTCCTGATTGACGGCGACAAGATCGCCGAGGTCGGCGAGAATCTCGCCGTCGAGGGAGCCGAGGTCCGCGACCTTTCCGGCAAGTACCTCGTCCCCGGCCTGGTGGATATGCATGTTCACCTTCGCGAGCCCGGCTACGAGGTCAAAGAGGACATCGAGAGCGGTACCCGCGCAGCTGCCAAGGGCGGCTTTACCGGCGTGTGCGCCATGCCCAACACCGATCCCGTCACCGATAACGGCACCGTCGTGGAGTTCGTTAAGTCCCGTGCTGCCGAGGTCGGTCACTGCCGCGTCTATCCGTCGGGCGCCATGACCCGCGGTCTTAAGGGCGAGGCCATGTCCGAGATGGGTGATATGGTCGCCCATGGTGCCGTCGCCTTCACCGACGACGGTCGCGGCGTGCAGGGCGCGGGCATGCTCCGTCGCTGCATGGACTACGGCAAGATGTTCGGCAAGGTCTTTATGAGCCACTGCCAGGACGAGGACCTGGTCGGCCACGGCCAGATCAACGAGGGCAAGGTCTCGACCCGTCTGGCCCTCGAGGGTTGGCCGGCTGCCGGCGAGGAGCTCCAGATCGCCCGCGACATCGAGATCGCCAAGCTGACTGGTGCCAAGCTGCACATCCAGCACATCTCCACCGCCCATGGCCTGGAGATCGTGCGTGCCGGTAAGGCCGCTGGCGTTCAGGTTACCTGCGAGGCTACCCCGCACCACATGTTCCTGACCGAGAACGACCTGGACGAGACCTACAACACCTCGCTCAAGGTCAATCCGCCGCTGCGTACCGAGGAGGATGCCGAGGCCATTCGTCAGGGCGTCATCGACGGCACCGTCGACGTTATCGTCACCGATCACGCCCCCCACACCCCGTGGGAGAAGGCCCGCGAGTTCGAGCTTGCGCCCTTTGGTATGATCGGCCTCGAGACTTCGCTGTCGCTCGTGCTCACCGAGCTGGTCAACACGGGCAAGATGAGCATGGGCCGTATGGTCGAGCTCATGGCCATCAAGCCGCGCGAGATCCTGGGCCTCGACCAGGTTCAGGTCAAGGCGGGCTCCGTTGCCGACCTGACCGTGTTCGACGCGTCCGCCACCTGGACGGTTGGCGAGGACGGCTACGAGTCGCGCGCCGAAAACTCCGGTTTCGCCGGCCGCACGCTTACCGGCCGTGCCACCGATGTGTTTGTCGGCGGTAAGCAGACGCTCGCCGACGGCTGCATCTGCTAGCATAGCATTATCGCTTTTGTGCGCGGCGCCCTTGCGGTGCCGCGCTTTCTGTTCGCCTGAACCATGCATCCGCATGGGGGATTGGAGCGTCTATGCCCACACCTTCCACTGCACGCATGCACGACTTCGAGGTCGTCTCGAACCAGGAGATTGCCGACGGCATCTTCTCGCTCGTCATCTCGGCCCCCAAGCTTGCAAGTGCGCTCAAGCCCGGTCAGTTTGTGAACATCGCCGTACCCGGCGATGCGTCCTCGCTGCTTCGCGTGCCCCTGAGCTACTACCGCGCCGACGCCGAGGCCGGCACCGTCGAGCTGTGGTACGCCGTCGTGGGCGACGATACCCGTCGTTTGTCCCAGATGGGCCCTGGCTCCACCTCTAACCTGCTGGGCCCCGGTGGCCGTGGCTGGATGGTACCCGAGGGCACCAGGAAGGCCCTGCTCGTCGCCGGTGGCATCGGCGTTCCTCCTGTGCTGTGCCTGGCCGGTATGCTTGCCGAGCAGGGTGTTGACGTGGATGTGTGCCTGGGCTTTGGTACCGCTTCCAAGGCCGTGGGCGTCGATGAGTTCCGCGCGCTGTGCGATACGGTTAACGTGTGCACCGATGATGGCACGCTGGGCACGCACGGTTTTTGCACCGACCCGGCAGCCGAGCTGCTCGGCGAGGGCGGCTACGACTATGTGGCCAGCTGCGGCCCCGCCGTCATGATGAAGAAGGTCGCCGCCGCTGCCGCCGAGGCCGGCGCGTACTGCGAGGTGTCGCTCGAGCGCATGATGAGCTGCGGCTTTGGCGCCTGCAACACCTGCAATGTCGAGACGGTCGACGGTATGAAGGGCGCCTGCATGTGCGGCCCCGTGTTCGATGCTTCCAAGGTGGTGGTCTTCTAGTGGGTACCGTGAACATGGCCGTCGATTTCGGCGGCGTCAAGATGCAAAACCCCATCAACACCGCAGCCGGTACCTTTGGCTACGGCTGGCAGTTCCAGAACTTCTTTGATGTCTCCCAGCTGGGTGCCATCACCACCAAGGGTTGCGCAGCCGAGCCCTGGCCCGGCAATCCCGCGCCCCGCATGGCCGAGATTCCCGGCGGTATGATCAACTCCGTGGGCCTTCAGAACCCCGGCGTGGCCGCCTTTGCCCGCGAGTCCGGTCCGTGGCTCGAGCAGCTCTCCAAGGACGGCTGCCAGGTCATCTGTCAGGTTGCCGGCCACTCCGTTGACGAGTTTGTCCGCGCACTCGAGATGTATGTCGAGCTGTGCCCCTGGGCTGCCGGCTACGAGATCAACGTGAGCTGCCCTAATATCGCCGCCGGCGGTGCCGCCATGGGCTCCACGCCCGAGGGCGCCTCTTCCGTTATGGCTGCCTGCCGCAAGGTGACCGATAAGCCGCTGTTCGTGAAGATGGCGCCGGTCAACGTCGCCGAGATCGCCAAGGCCCTCGAGGCTGCCGGCGCCGACGGCCTTTCAGTCATCAACTCCATCCAGGGCATGGCCATCGACGTCCATACCCGCAAGTCCCGCGTGGCAAAGCCCAAGGGCGGCCTTTCGGGCCCGCTGTGCCACCACATCGCCGTGCGCATGGTCTGGGAGGTTGCCCAGGCCGTCGATATCCCCATCAACGGTGTCGGCGGTGTCATGACCGGCGAGGATGCGGCCGAGTTTATCCTGGCCGGCGCCACCTGCGTGTCGGTCGGCATGGCCAACTTCGTCGATCCGTGCGCTTCGCTCAAGATCGCGCACGAGCTCGAGGCCTGGGCCGAGTCCCAGGGCGTAAAGGACATCAACGAGCTGGTAGGTGCTTTCGAATGCTAGAGACCGATGCCCGCGACCGCGTAATCGTCGCTCTCGACTGCGACCGCGAGCGTGCGCTCGAGCTCGCCCACGAGCTTTCGGGCCATGCCGCCTGGCTCAAGGTTGGTATGACGCTCTATTACGCCGAGGGTCCCCAGGTCGTCAAGACCTTTAAGGACCTGGGCTTTAAGGTCTTCCTTGACCTTAAGTTCCATGATATTCCGCATCAGGTTCGCGGTGCCGCCCGTTCGGCCTCGCTTGCCGGTGCCGACCTGCTCTCGGTTCACGGCTTGGGTTCGGGCGCCATGCTCGCTGCCTGCCGCGAGGGTGCCGAGGAGGCGCGCGAGGATCGCGCCAAGCTCGTCGCCATCACCGTGCTCACGAGCATGAATCAGGATGCCTTGAGCGAGATCGGCGTCGAGTCGCCCGTGGCCGAGGAGGCCGCCCGCCTGGCAAAGCTCGCTCAGGCCAACGGCATCGATGGCATCGTGTGCTCGCCGATGGAGGCTCACGACATGCGTGAGTTGCTGGGCCCTGATGCCCTGATCGTGACTCCGGGTGTGCGTCCGGTGGGTGCCGCCCTTGGTGACCAGTCCCGCGTGGCGACGCCTTCCCAGGCTATCGAGCGCGGTGCGAGCCACATTGTGGTGGGCCGTCCCATCACCGGCGCCGACGATCCGGTTGCCGCCTTTGACGCCATTGTCGCCGAGCTGGTCGAAAACGTCGCGTAAAAGATTCCCCTAAGTCACCACTTTTGGGTCTCATTAGCACAAATTAGCCCCTGTGCCTGCGTAAACTTTCCCATCCTTTGTGTGGAATCGCAGGTCAGGGGCTCTACTTTGGGCGCAGTATATTGCACTTTTTGCGGGTATCGTCTAACCTATGGAGCCGCGATTGGGCATTTTGTACGTTCTACGTGCTAAAATGCCAATTATTGAATCAGATATAACCCAACTATTTGGAGGTACGAATGGCACTCCCTCAGCTTACCGATGAGCAGCGTAAGCAGGCTCTTGAGAAGGCTGCTGCCGCACGTCACGCCCGCGCTGAGCTTCGCGAACAGATCAAGAAGGGCGAGAAGTCCCTCGAGTCCGTGCTCAACTCCGATGACCCCATCGCTTCCCGCATGAAGGTTTCCACCCTCATCGAGTCTCTTCCTGGTTATGGCAAGGCCAAGGCCGCCAAGATCATGGAGGAGCTTGGTATCTCCGCTACCCGTCGCGTCCAGGGCCTCGGCGTCCGTCAGCGCGAGCAGCTCCTCGAGCAGCTGACCAAATAAGTGAGCGCTCAGGATTCCAAGCTCTTTGTGATTTCTGGACCGTCAGGCGCAGGGAAGGGTACGCTCGTCACTCGTGTGCGCGAGCGCCGCTCGAACCTGGGCCTGACGGTTTCGGCTACCACGCGAGCACCACGCAAAGGTGAGGTCGACGGCGTCAACTACTTTTTTCTGACGCGCGAGGAGTTCGACCGCCGCGTGGCAAACGGTGAGTTTGTTGAGTGGGCCGAGGTCCACGGTAACTGCTACGGCACGTTGGTGAGCGAGGTCACATCCAAGCTCGCCTCTGGCGCATCTTTGATTTTGGAGATCGATGTCCAGGGCGCCCTGCAGGTGAAGGAGCGTTTCCCCGAGGCCGTGTTGATCTTTATCAAGCCGCCTTCGCTTGAGGTACTCCGCGAGCGCCTGGTCGGTCGCGGTACCGAGACGCCTGAGACGATTGAGCTGCGTATGGCAAACGCCGCCGATGAGCTTGCCCTTGCCGACCGCTACGACGACGTCGTGGTTAATGACGATCTCGACCGCGCGACCGATGAGCTCGTTCGCGTTCTCGATATGCATGAAAGGATCTGAGGTCCGTGTCCGTTGTAAAGCCTTGCATTGACGATCTTCTGGAGAAGACCGATCACAACCGCTTCCTGCTCGCTTCGCTTGCCTCCAAGCGCGCCTGCGACATTAACAGCATGCTGCGTGGCCAGCACAACCGCGTGCTTGCCGTCCAGGATGTCGATGACATCACCATCGGGCTTTCCGGTGCCGATACCATTTCGATGGCTATGGACGAGATTGTCGACGGCGACATCTCTTACGACGAGGCCCGTTACGAGAAGGCGCTCGGCCACAAGGTTGCTGAAGCCTAAATGGTGGCTCGCGTCTGCCTGGTCCACTATCACGAGGTTGGACTGAAGGGTAAGAACCGCGCACATTTTGAGCATATCCTCATGGATAACATCAAGGCGGCCTTGGCCGCCTTTTCCGTGAATGCCGTGTCTCGAATTTCCGGTTATATCCTCGTGACCTTTAACGAGCATCAGGCCGACGAGGCGGCGCGTGTCATTCGCACCGTTCCCGGCGTTGCCCGTGTGTCTTTGGCGTATCACACCAATCGCGACCCTCAGGAGTACTGTGCCGCCGCCGTGAAGGCGCTGCGCGAGTTTGGTTCCTTCGATTCGTTTAAGGTGCACGCCAAGCGCTCCAATACCGACTATGAGCTCACCTCGATTGACATCAACCGTCAGGTGGGCGAGGTGTTGTGTGAGGCCTTCCCCGATAAAAAGGTTCAAATGCACGACCCCGATGCGATGGTGCACGTACTGGTGGTCCAGGGTAGCGTTTATGTGTACGCGCGCTCCGAGCGCGGCGTGGGCGGTCTGCCGGTTGGTTCTGCCGGCAAGGTCGTGACGCTGCTGTCATCGGGTATCGATTCTCCGGTGGCGACCTGGATGCTCGCGCGTCGCGGCGCGGTGTGCGTGCCGGTGCATTTCTCCGGTCGTCCGCAGACGCCCGATACGAGCGAGTATTTGGTGCAGGACATCATCCGTGCGCTTGAGCCGGGTGTCCAGATCGGCCGCCTGTACGTGGTGCCGTTTGGCGACTGTCAGCGTGAGATTTCGGTCACCTGTCCCAGCAACCTGCGCGTGATCATGTATCGCCGCATTATGTATTCGGTTGCCGAGCGCATTGCACACATCGAGGGCGCCAAGGCCATCGTGACGGGCGAATCGCTTGGACAGGTTGCCTCCCAAACGCTTGAGAATATCATGGCCGTTAACGAGGCCGTGAAGATCCCCGTGTTCCGTCCGCTCATCGGTTCGGACAAGCAGGAGATTATCGCGCGCGCCGAGGAGATTGGTACGTTCGATATCTCGACTGAGGCCGCTCCCGACTGCTGCACGCTGTTTATGCCGCGTCGTCCCGAGACGCACGCTAAACTCGATGCCGTGCATGAGGCCTGGGAGTTGTTCGATCACGAGGAGATGATCGAGCGCCTACTCAAGCAGACCGAGTACATCGACTTCGAAAGCAACACGTATAAGGCCCCTAAGACCTTAAAACGCAAACATTCGGAGCTTGCTTCGCGTGAGATTTACCAAGATCACGAGTAAATTTGTGCATAGACCGACGATGCGCCTGCATCGTCGGTCTTTTGCTATCTGGGCATTTTGCGGCTATGTGTTCATTTGCTGACGTGTGCCTGAATAAATGGACAGATTTGTGCAAGGTTTTGGTCGGTTTTTGGTTTGACCGCTAAAACCGGTTTTGGGGCGTGGCTGTTGCGGGACTCCTTTCCTGACACGATGGTGTTGGGAGGTTTTGCTATGGCGCAGCGCGAACAACACGAACGGGTCAAAAAGATGGACCGCTGGGCGGACAAGCTGCTCGGTCATAAGGCAGTGGTGATGGCGATACTTGTCGTCATTGCGATGGCGAGCGGCTTGGCGATGGCGAACCTTGGCGGCGGCACCGGCGGCGTGTCGTTTGAGCACACTGATGGTTCAGGCTCGTTGGTGGAGCCGGGATCCGGCGATGCCTCGAGCGGAAAGATATCCGAAGGCTCTTCGCCTAAGGCGTCTGCCGCGGCAGAGGTTTATGTCGATGTTGATGGCGCCGTTGTGTCGCCCGGTGTATATCGCCTCAAGGATGGCGCGCGGGTGGCTCAGGCGATTGATGCCGCCGGCGGGCTGGCGCCCGAGGCAGACGTTACGGGGCTCAATCGGGCATCTAAGGTCGCTGATGGACAAAAAATCCACGTTCCAACGGTAGGGGAGCAGCAGTCGTCCATTGCGGAAGCTGGTGTTGATGGTGGGGCTTCCGCATCATCGGGCGTGAGTGGCGCAACAGGCCTAGTAAACATCAATACGGCAAGCGCGGCAGAGCTGCAGACGCTCTCAGGCATCGGTCCCTCCATGGCGCAGTCGATTATCGATGAGCGGACAAAGAACGGTGCTTTTGCCTCGGTTGACGATCTGATGCGTGTGTCGGGAATCGGCGAGAAGAAGCTTGCCAAAATCAAAGATTGCATCTGCGTATGAGTGCGACCGAGCGTGAGCATGTGATGCCTCCGCGGCCCCTGATGCCGTGGACGATGGCCCTGTGTGCCGGCATGTGCGTGAGCTGCGCCTTGGTGCTCAACGTGGCCGCTGATGCGCTGCTGAGGGAGCAGGCGCCGGCGGTCGGGCCGCTATGGGCCATTCCCGTTGCGGCGGCGGTCTTCGTTGTGCTGGCTCAATCTTGTGCACCGCTTGCTCCTTGGAAGCGGTGGCTGTATGCCGCGTCCGTCGGTCTCGTGGCGGGAGCGGTCGTCTCGGCGTGGTGGGCTGTGGGCGCGCTCAGCGCCTCGAAGGCGCTCGACGGTCGAGCGGCAAGCAGCCTCGAGTTTGTCGTGCATGGCGATCCATCCATAAACGACGACGTGTATTCCTATACCTGCGAGGCACGTGCGGACGGTAAGAACCTGGCAACGGTTCGCCTATCGTGCGACCTCGAGCTCAAGGTCGGGGCGCACGTGCGTGTTATCGGTCGCGTTTCACGTTTTGAGAACGATGCATATGGACGATCGCGCGTGCTCCGAGGCGAGGTGCGTAAGGTTAAAGCCGTTCGTATTTTGTCGGTCGATGAGGGCTTTCCGGGGCCGCTGCTTCGGCTGCGAAATTGGCTGCTTGCGTCCATCGCGCCTGCAACCGACCCGGCGCGTGCGCTCATAGGCGGTGTCGTCTGCGGTCGTTCGGCCGAGCTGCGCGCCCAACCGGCGGGCGACTGGTTTTCGGTGACGGGAACGGCGCATCTTATAGCCGTCTCCGGCAGCCATTTGGCTATCGCGGGATTTGTAATTGAGGGTGTATTGCAAAAGACTCGCTGCTCACGTGGTGTTCAGCGGGCGATATTGGCGACAACGCTTGTGGGCTACACTGCCTTTACGGGCGCGTCTCCCTCGGCCGTGCGCGCGTGCTGCATGGTGTTCGCGACGCTTGTCGTAAACGGCGCGGGGCGTCGCCGGCACGGCGCATCGGCACTCTTCGTAACCATGTCCATCTTTGTGCTACTGCGGCCGACGGTGCTGTTCGAGATGGGCTTTCAGCTCTCGTGTGCCAGCGTCTTAGCCATTCTGTGCTTTTGCCCCTATGCGACCTACGCTTTGGGTGAGCTGGGTGTGCCATCGGGCGTTGCCAACATACTTTCCGTCACGCTGTGCTCGCAACTGGCAACACTTCCCATTACCATTCCCGCCTTCGGTACGTTCTCGCTCATTGCTCCGCTGGCAAATGCAGTCATCGGTCCGGTGGTGAGCGTACTGCTTGCTGTGTCGATCGTGCTGGTTCCCTTTTCGCTCGTGGCGCCGTTGCGGATTTGGGCGCTCGTTGTGCCCATGGTTGCCGCCCGTTGCGCACTGTTCTTCGAGCAGCTGTTTGCCGCCGTGCCTGGTGCATCTGTGAGTGTGCCGCCCGATAGCATGTGGATTTACCTAGTGCCGTGTTTGCTGGCGGTTCTGTTGGTCTGGTGGCCGCGTCCCCGTGCACGTCCTATGGCGGTGGGGCTTTCATGCCTGGTGCTCTTGGCTGCGATTCCGTACGTCTACTGGGATCGATTCGCTCCGCCTTCGGTGACGGTGCTCGATGTGGGCCAGGCGGATGCGATTCTTATCCGCCAGGGCGACGCATTAGCACTCGTCGACTGCGGGCTCGATGAGCGCGTGGTAGCGGCGTTGGTTCGCAATAACGCGCACCATATCGATGCCGTCTTTGTGACGCATTGGGATGAGGATCACTGGGGTGGTCTACCTGCCGTGCTCGAACAGTTTTCGGTCGGAACGATTGCCGTGGCGGCGGATGCGCTGGAGGATGCTCCTGCCGAGGTATTGAACCGACCTGGCGTTGAGTATCGGCAGGTGCGCCTTGGGGATACGGTCGACATCGGCTCATTTTGCGCCCGCGTGATGTGGCCATTCGAGTCCGTGGATGGCGAGGGAAATGATGACTCGCTTGTCCTGCTGCTCTCTTATGTTCAGGAAGGCAAGGGCCTGCGTATGCTCCTCACCGGCGATGCCGAGCTCGACCAAGAACGGGAATTCGTGCAGGAGGTGGGGGATATCGATGTCCTTAAACTTGGGCATCACGGCTCTAAGGTTTCAGTCGATGGTGAGTTGCTGGACGTCTTGAAGCCCGAGCTTTCCCTCGCGAGCGCGGGCGAGGGGAATCGATACGGCCATCCGTCCGATGCCTGCATCGATGCCGTTAAGGATGCGGGCGGCGTGTTCGCGTGCACTATCGAACACGGCGACATTACCGTCATGCCGACTGCGAATGGCTTTGCGATGCGATGCCAGCGACCGTGACGACGTCGATGGCGTGTGGTGGGCCCCTGGGCTAGAATGGCACGGAACGAATACGAAGGCCTGCGGGAGGGGAGCGTAATGTCCGAAACCGGTCTGCTGCCGGCATATCTGATCGTCGGTACCGACGGCGTCAAGCGCGATCACGCCGTCTCGCGTATGAAGGCGCGTCTGGAAAAGTCGGGAATGGTCGAGTTCAACCTCGACGAGCGCGACATGACCAAGGACCCCGATATCGAGTCCATTATCGGATCGCTTAACACCTTTCCGATGGGCAGCGAGTTTCGCTTGGTAATCCTTGATGGCTGCTCAAAGCTCGCTAAGGCGGTCTCGGAGCCGCTTGTCGACTATCTGGCGAGTCCCAGCCCCACGACGGTCTGCCTCATCATCGCCGACTCGCTTGCCAAGAACACGCGCCTGTATAAGGCGATCGCCAAGATCGACAAGAAGGCCGTGATCGATTGCTCCGGCACCAAGCGCTGGGAGTTACCGCGCCGCGTGCAACAGATGGCGACGCAGCACGGCAAGTCGATCTCGACGGCGGCCGCCGAGGAGCTCGTTTCTCGCTCGGGCGAGAACACCCGCATGCTCGATAACGACTTGGCTAAGCTTGTCCAGATGGTCGAGGCGCCCCAGATTGAGCTTGCCGATGTGGAGCGCTGGATTGTACGTACGGCCGAGGTTCAACCCTGGGACTTTCTCAATGCAGTCTCGGCCCGTGACATGCGCCGCTCGCTCGAGCTCTTCAAGATTCTGCCCGCCAAGAGCTACGTGTGGACTTACACATTGTTGTGCGGCCGCATTCGCGAGCTTATCGTTGCCAAGGCGCTCGATGCGCGCGGACAGGGTCGTGAGCTGGCCGCAACGCTCAAGCTCCAGTCCTGGCAGGTCAAGAATCACCTGACCTGGGCACGTCGCTTTTCGATGGCAGAGCTCGTCGCAGCGCTCGAGGGTGCCGTTGATGTGGAGCTCGCGCTCAAGGGTTCGGCCGATTCTGAGACCGCGCTTTTGCTCTGGATTACGAACATCTTGAGAAAATCGTGATGATACCTGCCTATTTGACAAATTCGTTCTATCCCTTTGAGGGGGAGCGTGCTATAGTAGGCGCTTGCATGACCTCACCGTGTCTCAGAGGTGTCATACATTTTTTGCAAGGAACTCGAAAGGAACTCCAGAAGTGGCAAACATCAAGTCTCAGAAGAAGCGTATCCGCACCAATGAGGCAGCTCGCATGCGTAACAAGGCTGTCAAGTCCGAGCTCAAGACGCTGACCAAGCACGTCCAGTCCGCCGTCGCCGAGGGCGACGCCGAGAAAGCCCAGGCTGCCCTCAAGACCGTCACCAAGCGTCTCGACATGGCTGCCGCCAAGCATGTTATCCACAAGAACCAGGCTTCCAACCGCAAGTCCGGTCTTGCCAAGCTCGTGAACAGCATCAACGCTTAAGTTGTAAATTTCACACCACACAGATTACGCGCATAAATGGAGCCTGTTTTATGGAACAGGCTCCATTTTTTGTACCGCTCGGGTAAGATAGTCCGCATGAATACTTCAATTGACATTTCCCACATCCGCAACTTCTCGATTGTTGCGCACATCGACCATGGCAAGTCCACGATCAGTGACCGCATTCTCGAGCTCACCCATACCGTCGACGAGCGCGACATGGAGTCGCAGCTGCTCGACACCATGGATATCGAGCGCGAGCGCGGCATCACGATCAAGTCCAATGCCGTTCGCGTGTCTTATGACGCCGACGATGGCGAGACGTATCAGTTCAATTTGATCGATACGCCGGGCCACGTGGACTTTACCTATGAGGTCTCGCGCTCGCTGGCAGCCTGTGAGGGCGCGGTGCTCGTTGTCGACGCCACGCAGGGCGTCGAGGCGCAGACCGTCTCTAACGCGACGCTCGCCATGAACGCCAATCTGGACATTGTGCCGGCCATCAACAAGATCGACCTGCCCTCGGCCCATCCCGACGAGGTCAAGACCGAGATCGAGGACGACCTGGCGATTCCTGCCGACGATGCCGTGTGCGTATCGGGCAAGACCGGCGAGGGCATTCACGATCTGCTTGAGTCCATCGTCTTTTTGATCTCTCCGCCTAAGGGCGATGCAAGCGCTCCGCTCAAAGCGCTCATTCTGGATTCGTACTTTGACGAGTATCGCGGTGTGGTGGCTACGGTGCGCGTCTTCGATGGTTCCATCAAAAAGGGCGATACGCTGCGTATGATGCAAGCCGAGGGCGACTTTTTGGTCGACGGCGTGGGCGTCAAGCGTCCTGCCGAGACCCCGGTTGATGCGCTGACGGTTGGCGAGGTCGGCTACGTGGTCACGGGCCTGAAGGACCCCGAGGCCGTTCGCGTGGGCGACACCCTTACCTGGGCGTCGAACCCCTGCCCCGAGCCGCTTCCGGGCTACCGCGAGGCCAAGCCCATGGTCTACACGGGCCTGTTCCCCATTGATAACAAGGATTACGAGAACCTGCGCGACGCACTCGATAAGCTCCACGTTAACGACCCGTCGTTGGTGTGGGAGCCCGAGACGTCCGTGGCGCTCGGCTTTGGCTTCCGCGTGGGCTTCTTGGGCCTGCTGCACATGGAGGTCGTCAAGGAGCGTCTCGAGCGTGAGTTCAACCTGGACCTCATTGCCACGAGTCCTTCGGTCGACTATCACGTGTACAAGACCGATGGCGAGATGATCGATGTCCGCAGCCCGCAGGACCTGCCCGAGGCCACGCGTATCGAGCGCATTGAGGAGCCGTACCTCAAGGCCAAGATCATCTGTCCTCCCGAGTATACGGGTGCCGTCATGCAGCTCGCCATCGAGCACCGCGGCGTGACGACCGACATGATCCATCTCACGAGCAAATCGGTCGAGATGCGCTTTGATATGCCGCTCGCCGAACTCATCTTGGACTTCTTTGATCAGCTCAAGAGCCGCACCAAGGGCTATGCCTCGCTCGACTACGAGTTCAACGAGTACCGTCCATCCGAGCTCGTGAAGCTCGATATCCTGCTTTCGGGCGACGAGGTGGACGCGCTGTCGTTTATCGTCCACAAGGATAAGGCTTACGGTCTTGCCCGCGGCCTGTGCGACAAGCTCAAGGAGATTATTCCGCGCCAGCTGTTCGAGGTGCCCATCCAGGGTGCTATCGGCAATAAGATCATTGCCCGCTCCACCGTCAAGGCGCGTCGCAAGGACGTGCTTGCCAAGTGCTACGGCGGTGATATTTCGCGTAAGCGCAAACTGCTCGAGAAGCAGAAAGAGGGCAAGAAGCGCATGAAGGCCATTGGCTCGGTCGAGGTCCCGCAGGAGGCGTTTATGGCGATTCTCAAGGTGGACGAGTAGGTCTATGACGCTCTCCGAATATAGTCAGTGGCTGCTGGGCGCTTATGCCGAGCAGCCGTTCCTTATGGCTCCCATGGCGGGCGTGACCGACCCTGCCTACCGCATCATGTGCCGCCGCCGCGGTGCCAACCTTGCCTACAGCGAGATGGTGAGCGTGGCGGGCCTTGCCTATGCCAGCAACAAGACCTGGCGCCTGGTGCTACCGGCCGACGAGGAGCAGCAGATTTGTGTGCAGCTCTTTGGATCCAAGCCCGATCAGTTTGCGAGCGCCGTCGCCGCCGTCGAGGAACGCGTTGGCGATCGCCTGTCGCTCATCGATATCAATATGGCATGCCCCGCCCGCAAGGTCGTTACCAAGGGCGAGGGCTCGGCGCTTATGCGAACGCCCGAGCTGGCGGAGAAGATCGTCGAGGCCACGGTGGGTGCGGCGCACGTGCCCGTGACCGTCAAGATTCGCAAGGGCTTTTATGCCGAGGACCGCAATGCCGCGACATTTGCCCAGATGCTTGAGGGTGCAGGGGCTGCCGCAGTCGCCGTGCATGGTCGTTGCGCCACGCAGCTCTACACGGGCCAGGCCGATTGGTCAGTCGTCGATGAGGTCGCAGATGCCGTCGAGATTCCCGTGATCGGTTCGGGTGACGTGTTCTGCGCCGAGGATGCCGCGGAGCACCTGCGTAACTCGGGTGCCAGCGCGGTGTTTATCGCGCGCGGTATCTACGGTAATCCCTGGGTCTTTGGCGATGCTCGCGCCCTTGCGCTCGATGGCATACCGGTGCCGCCGCGCAGCTCCGTCGAGCGCCTGGACGCCCTGCGTGAGCACCTAACGCTGACGCATGAGCTCCTGCCGCTCATGTCGCGCGCCCGCACGTACGCAAGCTGGTACTTAAAAGGCATGCCCCATGCCGCCGCTTGGCGTGCCCAGGTGGTGCGCTGCTCCACGTATGAGGAGTTCATGGCACTAGTCGATGAGATCGAGCGCGATGTGGTGGCCTGCGAGGCTGCCCTTGCCGCCGGCGAATCGGTGCCACCTCATCCGCTGGAGGCTTAAGGGTGGCCGTTACCGCGCTGTATGCGCACGTGCCGTTCTGTGCCCAAAAGTGCCGCTACTGCGACTTTGATTCGCGCAGTTTCGCTCCGTGTGAGCTGGGCGCCGCGCTCGATGCCTATTTTGAGCAGTTGTATGCGCGCCTCGATGCTTTTGGCAATGCCGGGGCCCTCGATCGGATCCGCACCGTCTATGTTGGCGGCGGCACGCCGTCGCTGGCGGGGGAGCGCCTGGTGGAGCTGGCGCGGCGTATTCGTGCGTGGTGCGCCCCCGTTGAGTTTACCTGCGAGGCCAATCCCGAGTCGCTGACCGCCGAGCTTGCCGCTGCGCTTGCTAAGGCTGGTGTCACACGCGTCTCTCTGGGCGTGCAAACGCTCGATAACACCGAACTTTCCGCCATCGGCCGCATCCACGATGCCGATCGTGCGCTCGCTGCCATTGCGACGGTCAAGGACGCTGGGCTTGACGTGTCGTGCGACCTTATGTGCGGACTTCCCGGGCAGACCGCATCGAGTTGGAGGTGCACGCTCGATGGCGTGCTGGCGGCGGCTCCGCATCATGTGTCGGTTTACCCGCTCACGCTCGAGGAGGGGACGCCCTTCTATCTCATGGCGTGCCGCGACGAGTCGCTCGAGCCTGATGAGGATTTTCAGGCCGCCTGCATGGACGTGGCGCGCGAGCGCCTGGGGGCGGCTGGCTATCACCCGTATGAGGTGGCGAGCTACGCGCTCGACGGCCATGAGTGCGCCCATAACATTGCCTACTGGACCGGCCAGGGTTATCTGGGCCTGGGCCGTTCTGCCGCCGGTATGCTTGATGCTGGGGATTTCGACCGCTTGGCCGGGCTGTTCCCCGGCGTGTCTTCTCGAGGCGATGCGCACCGCGTGCGTCTGGTGCAACGCGACGATGACGCGACGGCGTTCGAGGTCGAATATCTGTCGCAGCGCGAGGCTGCGGCCGAAGACCTGATGCTCGCTTGTCGCATGACGCGCGGTGTTGGGCCCGACCTGTTGGTTCGCGCGGCCCGCGTCATCCCAACGGATGAGCTGGCAGCTGCCTGCGATCACGCACTCGAATTGGGTCTTGCCACGTGGGTGCCCGATGGCGTCGAGGGATATGCGGGGCGCGTCGCCTCGAAAGACGTTATCACAGGTCGCGCCCGCGCCCGTTTAGCGCCGACACACCTGGGTTGGCTCGATGGAAATGTTCTGTTCGAGCTGTTTTGGGGTCTAGCATAGACTGCTTGGGTAGAATTACCGCAAGATATACGCTGCTTTGAGCAGGAGGTTGCCGCGCATGGCGACGATGAACGAAAAAGATTACTACGAGATTCTCGGTGTTTCTAAGGACGCCACCTCGCGTGATATTCAAAAGGCCTTCCAGCAGAAGGCCCGTAAGCTCCATCCGGACGTCAACAAAGAGCCGGATGCCGAGGAAAAGTTCAAAGAGGTTTCCGAGGCATACGCCGTGCTTTCGGACGAGCAGAAGCGTGCGCGCTATGATGCCATGCGCTCGGGCAATCCCTTTGCGGGCGCACCTTCGGCCTCGCCCTACGGTGGCGGCTATGCCGGCGGCGCCGGGTACGGCAATCCCTTTGAGGGCGGTTTTCCCTTTGGCGGCGCTTGGGGCCAGCCGCGTCGCGGGCGGGCGGCCTACAATCCCGAAAGCGGTGCCAACGTGGTCGTCGACATCAAGCTCGATGCCAAGGAGGCCAAGGGCGGTGCCCGCAAAACCGTTCGCTACACGCGATTCGATACGTGCGGACACTGCGGCGGCTCGGGATCTGTCTCCTCCGAGCATGCCCATACCTGCCCAAGCTGCGGCGGGCGCGGCCATATCGATGTGGACCTGTCCTTCCTGTTTGGCGCCGGCACGTTTCAGTCGGTTTGCCCCGAGTGCGGTGGCTCGGGCAAGGTCGTAGCCGATCCGTGCCCCGATTGCGGCGGCAGCGGCCGTACCCGCGTGACCTCCGAGCAAACGATTGAGTTTCCTGCCGGCACGCACGACGGCGACGAGGTTCGCATTAGCGGCATGGGCCATGCCGGTACCAATGGCGCCACGGGTGGTGACCTGGTCGGTCGCGCCCATGTGGAGGCCGAGCGCCTGGAGGGCAAGGCCCGTACCGGCTTTTACCTGATGGGCATCGTCGCGCCGTTTTTGGTGCTGTCGGCCATCTCGGGCGTGTTCTCGGCCTTTGCCGTGATGTGTTTTATTCCGTTTGCCATGGGCCTGTTCATGGTGCTCTCGGATGGGGTACTTCACCGTAGCCTGCTATGGTGGAAGCGTGGCGCGATGCAGTTCGTCAACGGTTTCGCCAACGGCTTCATGTTCGCGCTTGTGTCGGTGTGGTTTGCGAGCTGCTCGCAGCGCGCGATGCTTTCGCCCTACGGGATGCAATAACATCAAACCCTCTGTTTGCGGTCGGCCCTGCATGGGTATAGGACGCACTGTGACAATATTGAAAGTCGGAAGGATTCGGTCGTGTCGGAAAATAGGGATTACTACGAGGTACTTGGCGTCGATAAGGATGCCGACGCGCGGACCATTAAGCGCGCGTTTCTAAAGAAAGCCCGTACGGTACACCCGGATGTTTCGGACGACCCCGAGGCCGAGGCCAAGTTCAAGGAGCTTAACGAGGCTTATTCTGTCCTTTCCGATGAGCAGAAGCGTGCCAATTACGATCGCTTTGGTACCGCCGATGGCCCTGGTGGCTCCGGCTATGTCGATATCAACGATATCTTTGGCGGTATGGGCATGGATGACCTGTTCTCGTCATTCTTTGGCGGCGGCGCCGGCGGTGGTGCCCGCAGCCGGCGCGAGCGCCGTCGCGGTCGCGATATGGCCATCTCGCTTTCGGTGACGCTCGAGGAAGCTGCGCTTGGCTGTAAAAAGACGATCAGCTATGACCGCCTTGCTCCCTGCGAGGATTGCAACGGTACGGGCAAGGCTGACGGTGCGACCGAAAAGCAGTGCAGCCGCTGCCACGGCACGGGCTATGTCACCACGGTCCAGCGCTCTTTTTTGGGCCAGGTCCAGTCCTCTTCGCCTTGCCCCGACTGCCACGGCGAGGGCACAGTCATCGATCATCCCTGCGAGACCTGTGACGGCCAGGGCCGCACGCCTTCGCACGAAAAGATCGATATCGATATTCCCGCCGGCGTCTCGACCGGTCGCCAACTGCGCGTGAGCGGCTTTGGCGAGGCCGGCCTTCGCGGTGAGCCCTCGGGCGACCTGATCGTCAACGTGCGTGTCGCCGACCACGAGCGCTTTAAGCGCAATGGCGACGATCTGTACCTGGTGAGCGATATCTCCATTGCGCAGGCCGCGCTCGGCTGCGAGATCGAGGTCGAGGGCATTATGCCCGACGAGGTCGTCAAGGTGTGCGTCTCCGCTGGCACGCAGTATGGCGACACCGTCAGCGTCAACAATTTCGGCATGCCGCGCATCGGCGGTGGCGGCTCACGCGGTCGACTGGTCGTGCAGCTGCGCGTGGTCGTTCCCACGAACCTTTCCAACAAGCAGCGCGAGCTGCTCCGCGCTTTTGCCGACGAGATGGGCGATGACGTCGCTTCCGGCAAGAAGTCGGTAACCGATCGTATCAAGAGCGCCCTCGACGATATCCTCGATTAAGGAGCCCGCTTGCTCGCACCCCATATTTCCGTCGTCAACCTTGGCTGTCGCGTCAACCGGGTTGAGTCCGACCGTATCACTGCCGATCTTATGCGCCAGGGCTTTGCGATGGTGGAGCCCCAGGATGCCGACCTGATCGTAATCAATACCTGCGCCGTGACGGGCGAGGCCGAGGCCAAGACCCGCAAGGCCGTCCGTCATGCGCTGTCATATCCAGGCGAGCCCTACGTGGTCGTGACCGGCTGCGTCGTCAACCTGCATCCCGAAGAGCTATTAGAGCTTTCGGACCGTGTGATTGCCGAGCCGTCGAAAATCGACGTCGCCGAGCGTGTCTGCGAGGTACTGGGTGTCGAATCCGATAGTGTGGCTGCCTGCAGCGACAGCGATGTGGTCGATGCTCTGGGGCGCTCGCGTCTGGGCGTGAAGATCCAAGACGGCTGCAATCACCGCTGCACGTATTGTATTGTGTGGAAGGCACGCGGCCCCGAGCGCTCCGTGCCTGTCGAGTCCGTGCTCGAGCAGGTGCGCGAGGCCCAGGAGGCCGGTGTGCCCGAGGTGGTGCTGACTGGCGTGAACCTGGGCGCCTATGACGGCAAGAGCGCGACTGACGAACACGTGGAGATCGATGAGCTGCTCGAGGCCATTATGGAGCGCACTACGATTGCCCACGTGCGCATTTCTTCAGTGGAGCCCATGGACATTTCCGAGCGCCTGCTCAAGGTGATGGCGCGCTATCCGCAGCGAATCGCGCCGTTCTTGCATCTTCCCGTGCAGTCCGGCTGTACGGCAACCCTGCATCGCATGGGTCGTCCCTATAGCGCGGAGGCCTTTGAGGACACGGTACGCATGATTCGTACCAATCTGCCCCAGGCGTCACTTTCTTGCGACGTCATCGTCGGCTTTCCCGGCGAGACGGACGAGGAGTTCGAGGAGTCGCTGGCGTTGTGCCGTCGCGTGGGCTTTTCGCGCATGCATGTCTTCCGCTATAGCAAGCGTCCGGGCACGCTTGCGGCCGATATGCCCGATCAGGTACCGCCCGAGATTATGGCCGAACGCAGCCGCCGCATGCGTGCCGCCGCTCAGGAGCTTGCGATTGCCGATGCCCGCCGCCGCGTGGGCACGGTCGAGCGTGCGGTGCTCGAGTATGGCGACAACCTGACGCTCGGCTCCTTCCATCATGCCCGTCTTGACGATGTCTGCGGGCTCAAGGCCCCGTGCCTGCTCGATGTTGCTATCATCGGAGTCGATGATTCCGGCTTAGTCCATGCTCGCAGGGAGGTCCATGGAAGCCTCGAAGATTAGACTTACCGTTCCCGAGGGGATTGACCCTTCGCGCGTCTTGGGCGCCGGCGACGCTGTCCTTCGCGCGGTTGAAGACTTGGTTCGCGCCCATGTGGTTGCGCGCGGTGACCAGATTGCCGTGAGCGGCGACCCGGACGAGGTCGAACTCGTGGCGCGTTTTTTCGAACACGCTTTTCGCGAGGCGGCTGCCGGTCGCACGCTGTCTGCCGACGACGTCTCGCGTTGCTTGGCTGTCCTGCGCGATGGCGAGCACGACGTCTCGTCGCTGCGCGATGACGTGCTGCTGTCGTATCGCGGCCGCGTCATTCGTCCCAAGACGCTCGGCCAAAAGCGCTATGTTGATGCCATCCGCTCGCATACCATCACGTTTGGCCTGGGCCCCGCCGGTACCGGTAAGACCTATCTAGCCATGGCGCTCGCCGTCGCCGCGCTCAAGCGCCACGAGGTGGGTCGCCTGGTCCTTACGCGGCCCGTTGTCGAGGCGGGGGAGAATTTGGGCTTTTTGCCCGGCACCCTCGAGGAAAAAATCGACCCTTACATGCGTCCGCTCTACGATGCCCTGTTTGACATGATGGATCGTGAGCGTACCGACGAGCTCATGGAGCGTGGTGTGATCGAGATTGCCCCGCTTGCCTACATGCGCGGCCGCACGCTGAGTGATGCCTTCGTGGTGCTCGACGAGGCGCAAAATACCACGCCCGAGCAGATGAAGATGTTCCTGACGCGCCTGGGCTTCAACTCCAAGTTCGTGATTACCGGCGACCTGAGCCAGCGTGACCTGGTGGGTCGTCGTGGTGGCTTGGCGGATGTCGAGAAGATTTTGGGCCGTGTCGATGATGTCGCATTTTCGCACCTCGAGCGTGCCGACGTGGTGCGCCATGCCTTGGTGGGACGTATCGTCGAGGCATACGATACTTATGATGATGTGCGCGAGAAGCGCGTACGTGACCGAAAGGAGTCCCGTTGAGTGTATTGATCAGCAACGATGCCGAGCTCGATACGCTGCTCGACGCGCATGAGGTGGAGCACATCTGCGAGGTTGTGCTTGCCGCCGAGGGCGCTGAGCGTGAAGTCGAGATTTCCCTTTCGTATGTCGACGAGGACGAGATGCACGAGCTCAACCACGAGTGGCGCGGTATCGACCGTACCACCGATGTGCTCTCGTTTGAGTGCGACTCTGCCTTTGATGAGGACATTCCCGCTGACGAGACGATTGAGCTCGGCGATATTATCTTGGCGCCGCAGGTTATTGCTCGCCAGGCTCCCGGTTTTGGTAACAGTCCCGCCGACGAGTGCCGGCTAATGCTTGTGCACGGTATGCTGCACCTGCTGGGCTATGACCACATCGAGGACGACGAGGCCGAGGTCATGGAGGCCCGCGAGGATGCCATCCTGCGCGATCTGGCGCTCGAGCGCGGCGAGGACCCCAAGTTGGTCCATGTCGGTCCCATCACCAACCATGCCCACGACTAGGAGCCGTCTATGATTCCCGGATCGAACAAGGACCATCCGTCCTTCTTAAAGTCGTTCTCCTACGCCATGGAGGGCTTCGTCACCGCCGTCAAGACCGAGCGCAATATTAAGGTCATGCTCGTTGCGGGCGTGTGCACCGTCATTGCCGGCTGCATCGTGGGGCTCGACATTGCCGAGTGGGCCACGATTATCATCTGTTGTGGCCTGGTGATTCACGGCGAGCTATGCAACACCGCCATGGAGGCGATTGTCGATCTGGCGACCCAGGAGCTCCATCCGCTGGCAAAGCGCGCGAAGGATATCGCCGCCGCCTCCGTATACGTTCTTTCCATCACCGCCGCGATTGTGGGCTTGCTGGTATTTGCCCACGCGCTCGGCTTTATCTAGAAAGGGATTTTCATGTCCGACACTATGCAGCCTATCGATGAAATTTTGGACGACGAGGTCCTGGATGCGGCGGATGCCGAAGCGGCCGAAGCATACGAGGAAGTCGAGGAATTCGATCCGTTTGAGGGCATGAGCGACGAGGAGCTCGACGCCCTGTGCGACGAGGACGATAGCCTCGCGGGCTTTGGCGACGTTGAACCCGGTTTTCGCAGCGGCTTCGTAGCCCTGGTCGGACGCCCCAACGCCGGCAAGTCCACGCTGCTCAACGCCTGCTATGGCAAAAAGGTCGCCATCACCTCGCCGGTGGCACAGACGACCCGCCGTCGCATGCGCGCCGTCGTCAACCGTCCCGGCTACCAGCTGGTCTTTGTCGATACCCCGGGTATTCATAAGCCCAAGGACGGCCTGGGGTCCGAGCTCAACAAGAGCGCACTGTTCGAGTTGAACGATGTCGACGTCGTCGCGTTTTTGATTGATGCCACCAAGCCCATCGGCAGGGGAGACGCCTGGGTTGCCGAGCGTGTCAGATGCGCTCGTTGCAAGAAGGTCCTGGTGCTCACCAAGGCCGATGAGGCCGACCCCGCACAGGTCATGGAGCAGCTTAAGGCTGCCCACGAGCTTATGGAATATGACGACGAGATTGTGACGTCGTCGGTTAAGAACTTCAACGTCGATGCCTTTATAGAGACCGTTGCGCACTTTTTGCCTGAGGGTCCGCGTTGGTTCCCCGAGGACATGGGTACTGACGCTTCCGATGAGACGCTCGTTGCCGAGTTTGTGCGCGAGAAGGTCTTGCGCCGCACCCGTGATGAGATTCCGCACTCCGTTGGCGTGATCTGCGATGCGCTCGAGCAGACCAAGAAGGTGCTGCGCGTGCACGCCACCATTTACGTCGAGCGCGAGGGCCAAAAGGGCATCATCATCGGCAAGGGCGGCGAGATGATCAAGCATATCGGTATCGACGCCCGACGCGATCTTGAACGCATTTTTGGCACTCAGGTCTTTTTGGAGCTGGACGTGAAGGTCAAGGCCGGCTGGCGTGACGACGAGGCCCAGATTCGCCGCTTTGGCTACAACGCCGAGGACTAAGGACGCGCGGCGCGCATGGCAGGCTCCCGGACATATCGCACCAAGGTGCTCGTCCTCGACAAGACGAAGCTCAAAGAGACCGACCTGATCTTGACGATGCTTGACGAGCGGGGGCGGCAGGTTCGTGCCGTGGCAAAGGGCGCCCGCAAACCCGGCGGACGCCTGGCTGCGCGCTGCGAGCTGTTCTGTACGGTCGATATGCTGCTCGCACATGGACGGTCACTCGACGTGGTTTCCCAGGCCGAGCTTATGGAGGCGCCGCTCGGCGCTGCGCCCGATTACGAGACGACCTGCGCCGCAAGCGCGATCGCCGAGGTTGCGCGCGTGTGCTCGTTCGAGGACGCCGAGGACCCGTTTACCTTTGCCATCACGCAGCGAGCGCTTGCCCTGGTGGGCAGCGGGCTTGACACGGCGCATATGGACCTACTTGTGGCGGCATATGTCTTTAAGCTGCTGTCGCACGTTGGCTATCGACCCGATTTTTCGGCCTGCGTGCTGTGCGGAGACCCCATGCTGTCGTATTTTTCACCCCAGGCGGGCGGTCTCATGTGCGGGTCGTGCGCGTCGAGCGTTCCAGGTGCCGAACTGGTGTCGACCGGTGAGACAGCATGGCTGCGCGCCCTCATGTCCATGACCTTCGATGCGCTCATGGCCGAGCGAATCGACCCGCATACGGCGGCATTCCTGCTCGGGCTTTCGCATGTGTGGGCTGCGACGCACACCGATCAACGCCTCCGTGCGATGGAATTCATGTTGGGTCGGTGATGATGCGCAGGGGCGGGCTGCTTGTGGTAACATATCGGCCTGTTAGTACCTCGACCTTGGTTGCTCGCTCCACCGGCGGCTTCCCAGTCCGAGGCGAATCGAGTCGCCCGATGGCGACGCAAAACGAAAGGTGAAACAATGACTGTTTCCAAAGAGCGCAAGGCGGAGCTGACTGCCCAGTTCGGTAACACCCCGGTCGACACCGGCAACCCCAAGGTTCAGGTCGCCATCCTGTCCGAGCGCATCAAGGAGCTGACCGAGCACATGAAGTCCCACCAGAAGGACTTCCACACCCGTCGTGGCCTGCTCATGCTCGTCGGTCGTCGTCGTCGTCTTCTCTCCTACATCAAGAAGAACGACATCGTCGAGTACCGTGAGCTCATCAAGGCTCTGGGCATTCGCGACAATATTCAGTAGCGAACTTGTACATGCTAAGAGCGTCCTGCATGCGGGACGCTCTTTTTGTGTAAGGGCGTGAACAATCACGCTCTGAAGCGTGGCGGGGGCAGGGGGCCCGCGTCACATGAGAAGCCCGCAGGCAAGGGGCCTGTGGGGTAAAGGAGAACAATGACACTCGTATCCAAGACCTTTGAGCTGTACGGCAAGACCTACACCTTTGAGTCCGGCGAGCTTGCCAAGCAGGCCACTGGCGCCTGCCTGGTCAAGCAGGGCGACACCACGATGCTCGACACCGTGGTCGTCTCCAAGGAGCGCAAGAACTATGACTTCTTCCCGCTGACCGTCGACTTCAACGAGAAGATGTACGCTGCCGGCCGCATCCCGGGTGGCTACCTCAAGCGTGAGGGCCGTCCCAGCGAGAAGGCCACGCTCACCGCGCGCATGATCGACCGTCCGATTCGCCCGAGCTTCCCGGACGGCTTCCGCAACGAGGTACACATTGTCGCTACCTCGCTCGTCGCCGACCAGGTCAACCCCTTCGACGTCATCAACGTCATGGGTGCCTCCCTGGCCATGACGCTCGGCGGCGTGCCCTTCGAGGGCCCGCTTGCCTGCGTGCGCATCGGCCGTAACGTGGAGACCGGCGAGTTTATCGTCAACCCCACCTACGAGGAGCGCGAGAACTCCGATCTGGACCTGGAGCTGGGCGGATCCGCCGACTTCATCTCGATGGTCGAGGCCGGCGCCGAGGAGATCTCCGAGGACGACATGCTCGCCGCTATGAAGTTTGGCCAGGAGGCCCTTGCTGCTTTCTGCCAGGCTCAGGACGAGTTCGTCGCCGAGTGGGAGCAGGTTAACGGCCCCATCGTCAAGAAGGAGTACCCGCTCGACCAGCCCGTCGAGGAGGTCCAGGAGCGCATCTTCGCCCACTACGACGAGATGGCTGCCGCCCTTCGCGACGCCGACAAGCTCTCCCGTATCGGTAAGGTCGAGGCTCTGAAGGAGTCCATCCGCGCCGAGTTCACCGAGGAGGAGCAGGCCGCTTGGGAGCGCGAGATCCCCGTGGTGCTCAAGAAGCTCGAGAAGAAGGCCATGCGCACCATGGTCGTCGAGACCGGCGAGCGCGTCGACGGCCGTGCCGCCGACGAGATCCGTCCCATCATGGTGAAGGACAACTACCTGCCGCTCGTTCACGGCTCCGGCCTGTTCCAGCGTGGGCAGACCCAGGTGCTTTCCGTCCTGTCGCTCGGCATGCTCAACGAGGGCCAGCGCTTGGACACCATCGAGCCCACCGAGGGCAAGCGCTACATGCACCACTACAACTTCCCGCCGTTCTGCACCGGCGAGACCGGCCGCATGGGCAGCCCCAAGCGCCGCGAGATCGGTCACGGCAACCTGGCTGAACGCGCTCTGCTTCCGGTGCTTCCCGACGAGAACGAGTTCCCCTACGCCATCCGCGTCGTCTCCGAGGTCATGGAGTCCAACGGCTCCTCTTCGATGGCTTCGACCTGCGGCTCCACGCTCGCCCTTATGGACGGCGGCGTGCCCATTAAGCGCCCGGTCTCCGGTATCGCCATGGGCCTGATCCAGGAGGAGGGCAAGACCGTGGTCCTGTCCGACATCCAGGGTCTCGAGGACTTCCTGGGCGACATGGACTTTAAGGTCACCGGAACCACCGAGGGCATCACCGCCCTGCAGATGGACAACAAGGCCACTGGCCTCACCTTCGACATCCTGGCCCGCGCCCTGCAGCAGGCCAAGGAGGGTCGTGCCTTCATTCTGCAGAAGATGCTCGATGTGATCCCCGAGCCGCGCCACACCACACGCAGCACAGCTCCGCGTATCGTCTCCATCCAGGTTCCGACCGACAAGATCCGCGACGTCATCGGTTCCGGCGGTAAGGTCATCCGTGGTATCCAGGATGAGACCGGCGCTTCGGTCGACATCCAGGAGGACGGCACCGTCTTTGTCGGCGGCACCGGCGAGTCCGTCGATCAGGCTGTCGAGCGCATCAAGCTCATCATTAAGGTTCCCGAGCCGGGCGAGGAGTACACCGGTCGCGTGGTCTCCATCCAGCCCTTCGGCGCCTTCGTGAACCTGCTGCCCGGCAAGGATGGCCTGCTGCACATCTCCCGCGTCGCCAAGGGCCGTGTGGAGAAGGTCGAGGACGTCCTCAACGTTGGCGACGAGGTCAAGGTCGTCGTCATCGAGGTCGACGATCGTGGCAAGATCTCGCTCGATCGTCTTGACAAGCCCGAGGCCCCGGCTCGCGCCGAGGGTGCCTCCGAGGGCGACGGCGAGCACTTCCAGCGCCGTGAGCGTCCGCGTCGCGAGCGCTCCGAGCGCGGCGACCGTCCGCGTCGTCCCGGCGACAACGGAGGCCGCAAGCCCCGCCGTCACCACGACGCCGAGTAGCAGCTCCACATAAGCAGTTCAACAAGGGCGACTCCGGACAGGGGTCGCCCTTTTGCTATTCCCGGCGGGTCCGCGGGTAAAGTTTCCTGCTCTACAGTCCTGCTCGCACGGAGAGCACATTAAGTGCTCTCCGGCTCGTGCGGAACTCGCGATAAACTTTACCCGCGGCCCCCGCCGGGAATAGCAAAAGGGCTGGTTGGTGCGGGTTTCGATTTTGTCAGACAGTCTATTCGGTTATCTGAATTCAGATCTTTAGATAATCGCATGTGCGGCATTACCCCAGATAAAACCAATCAAAATACACCTGTCCCTTCTTGGCCCCAGACCGGCGGGATAGACCGGTTCAGATGGGGCTTTGATGCATGGGTGGTCTGTTGTTGTGCAAATGGGTATCATACTTTGGTTATTGCATCGACTCCGTGATGCATGTTTGTACGTTCCCGGCGGTCGGTTTGCCAGAAGCGCCCCGTCGGTTGTTCCAGACCCGTTTCGAAGAAAGGAAACCACACTAACCTATGGCAGCTAAAAAATCATCTCCCTTGAAGATCATCCCGCTCGGCGGCCTTGACGGCATCGGCAAGAACATGACGGTCTTCGAGTGCGGCGACGACATGGTGCTCGTCGACGCCGGTCTCATGTTCCCCGACGACTCCCAGCCCGGTATCGACCTGGTGCTTCCCGACTACACCTATGTTCTGGAGAACGAGGAGAAGCTCCGCGGTATCGTCGTCACCCACGGCCACGAGGACCACACCGGTTCGCTTCCGTACCTGCTGCAGGACCTCAACAACAAGGTGCCCATCTTTTCGAGCAAGCTGACGCTTGGCTTTATCGAGGGCAAACTTTCTGAGTTCCGCATCCGCGCACCCAAGTTCCGCGAGGTCAAGGGCGGCAGCCATGTCAACCTCGGCGGAATCTCGCTCGACTTCTTCTCGATGACGCACTCCATCCCCGGCGCTCTGGGCGTGTTCATCCGCACCAACCAGGGCACCGTTATGCACACCGGCGACTTTAAGCTCGACCAGACGCCCATCGATGGTGTCACGCCCGACTATGCCGCTATCAGCCGCTTTGCCAAGCAGGGCATCGACCTGCTGCTTTCCGACTCCACCAACGCCACGGTTCCTGGCTTTACCAAGTCCGAGGCCGAGGTTGGTCCCAATCTGCTGCACGCCATCAAGAACGCCCCGGGTCGCGTGTTCGTCGCGTCGTTCTCGAGCCACATTCATCGCCTGCAGCAGATCTGCGATGCCGCCCGTAAGTGCGGCCGTAAGGTCGTTGTGACCGGTCGCTCCATGCTCACCAACACCCGCGTCGCGCGCGAGCTGGGCTACCTCAACATCGACGATGCCGATATCATCGATGCCTTCGATATCGATAACCTGCCCGACGACAAGATCGTCGTCATGTGCACCGGTTCGCAGGGCGAGCCGCTGTCGGCCCTGTCCCGCATGGCCAATGGCGAGCACAAGACGCTCTCCATCCACGAGGGCGATACCGTCATCCTCTCAGCAACTCCCGTTCCCGGCAACGAGAAGGCCGTCCAGCAGGTCGTCAACAGCCTGGCCAAGCTCGGCTGCGACGTGTGGGATAAGAACCGCGCTCTCGTCCACGTCTCCGGTCACGGTAGCCAGGAGGAGCTCAAGCTCCTGATGGCCATGGCCAAACCCACGTACTTTATGCCGGTTCACGGTGAGGCCGTGCATCTGCGCGCTCATGCCCAGCTCGCCCGCAAGATGGGCATCAAGGACGATCATATCTTTATCCTCGATAACGGCGACACGCTCGAGATGCGCGGTGGTATCGTCAAGCGCGGTACACCCGTCGAGTCCGGCGTCGTCTACGTCGACGGCCTGCGTATCGGCGATACCGACCCCATTGTCTTGCGCGATCGCCAAAAGCTCGCCAACGACGGTATGGTCACGGCCGTTGCCATCGTCTCGCTCAAGCACAAGAAGATCGAGGCCATCGAGTTCTCGGGCCGCGGTGTCTCGTTTGCCATCGACGACCAGTTCTCCGAGGATGCCTCCGCATCCATTATGAAGACGATCGAGAAGGGCAAGTTTAGCTTTACGAGCAGCGGCTCCGATGCCATTCGCAAGGCCGTGCGCGATTCGCTCTCCAACTTTATTTGGAGCCGTACGCGCACCCGTCCGATGATCATCCCGGTCGTCATGGAGGTTTAGTTTGGCGCGCGGATCTGCACAAAACGCCAAAGGCAATAAGGCCAATAACCAACCGGCATCTGCTAAGGGTGCCGGTTCCCATCTGCGTGCCAATAAGGGCCACGAGGCCGACTTCGACGATTTTGAGCCCTTGGTCGAGCCCTCGGCCAACCGCGATATCGCCGGCGTGGTCATCGCCGTTTTGGCGATTGCGTCCTTCATTGCCGTGATTTCGCCGGCGACCGCACCCGTTACGGCTGCGGTTGCTGGTTTCTACCACCTGGGCTTTGGTCTGGGCGCCTACGTGCTGCCGATCGTCATTTTGCTGTTTGCCGCCACACTCTTTTTAGGCGAGGACTCGCCGCTCAACGTGCGCTCTGTTGCGGGCGGCGCCGTGGTCTTTATCGCCGTCGTTTCCATTCTTTCGCTGATGGTGCCGGGTACGAGTGTCTCGTGTGACCTTATGTTCACGCCGCAAAATTTGTCCGTCTCGGGTGGCTACATCGGTGCGTTTATTGCGAGTGCGCTGCAGAATGCCCTGGGTAAGCCTATCGCGATGGTAGTCCTGTTGGGCCTTGTCGTCGTGGGCTTGGTCATCATCGGCTTTTCGGTTGGCGGCGTGCTGCGCTCTGCTCGCGACCGTGCGGCCGATTTTGCCGAGCGCCGTCGTGCCGATGTTAACGCGAGTCCGTGGGGTGACGACGAAGCCCTGTCGGTGCCCGGCGTTGCCCGTCCGCACCTGAGCATTCTTCGTCAAAAGGGCTCCGATGCTGCAGTGACCACGGTCATGGGCAACGATGTGGACCCGGTTTTGGACAATGACGACGAGGACGAGGATCCGTTTGTCGACGTATCCGATGCCGTGGAGGCCGAGCGCGCTAAGACGACGCTGCTGCCGCGCCGCCATGCCAAGAAGGGCAAGGCTGCGCCTAAGCTCAATACGAGTGAGCCCGACCCGTCTTGGTCCGATAGCGAGATTGAGCTCACTGAGGGCGATGACGAGGACGACGAGGCGCCGATTGAGACCGCAAAGACAACTTTGCTGCCGAGTCGCCATGCCAAGCGCGAACAGGTAACCGGCCAGCTTTCGATGGAAGACGACCCCGATAAGATTGACGAGTCCGAGCCGCCGTTTGCCGTGAATCCTGTCTCGGCAGCACCTCAGATTCCCGACTTCTTGAAGCATCCCAAGGTTGCCGATGCGCCTGCCTCGAGTGCTGTCGGATCGGCTGCGGCTAGGGATGGGGGAGCGGACGGCGGCGCCGCGGATAACGAGGGCGAAGAAGAGGATGGCCTTAAGCTTCCGCCACTCGAAATCCTGCATGCCAACCCGCAGTCGGCGTCCTCCGCGTCTTCTGACAAGGAGTTGGAGCAGACCGCTGAGTCACTGCAATCCACCTTGCTTGAGTTTGGCCGCAGTGCCCGCGTGGTCGGCTGGATCGCCGGCCCCACGGTGACGACCTTTAAGCTGCAACCTGGCGAGGGCGAGCGCGTGAGCAAGATCTCGAGCCTCGAGGACGATATCGCGCTTTCGCTCGCTGCCCAGTCGGTGCGTATCTTTGCCCCGATCCCCGGCACCTCGCTCGTGGGCATCGAGATCCCCAATCGCAAGCGCCAGAACGTCAACCTGGGCGACGTGCTGCCCTATGTGAAGGGCGGTCCGCTCGAGCTCGCAATCGGGCGCGATGCCGAGGGCACGCCGGTCGTCGCCGACCTTGCCAAGATGCCCCACCTGCTGATCGCCGGTACCACTGGTTCCGGTAAGTCGGTGATGATCAACTCCATCATCACGACCCTGCTCATGCGCGCGCTTCCCGAGGACGTTCGCTTGATCATGGTCGACCCCAAGCGCGTCGAGCTTGCGGGCTATAACGGCCTGCCGCATCTTTATGTACCGGTCGTTACCGAACCCAAGCAGGCCGCGAGCGCTCTGCAATGGGCCGTGTCCGAGATGGAGCGTCGCCTGAAGGTCTTCGAGCGCCTTAACGTGCGTAAGATCTCGACCTACAACGAAAAGCAGGCCGCCGGCGAGTTTGAGCATTACGACAACCCGCCGCAAAAGATGCCCTACCTGGTCATCATTATTGACGAGCTTTCGGACCTGATGATGGTTGCCGGCAAGGACGTCGAGGCGTCGATTGTGCGTATCGCCCAGCTGGGCCGTGCCGCCGGTATTCATCTTATCGTGGCCACGCAGCGCCCCAGCTCCAACGTGGTGACGGGCCTTATCAAGGCCAACATCACCAACCGCATCGCCTTTAACGTCGCCACGGGTATCGACTCGCGCGTCATCATCGACCAGATGGGTGCCGAAAAGCTTACCGGTTTGGGCGACATGCTGTTCTCCAAGGTCGACTGGGGCAAGCCTCGCCGTATTCAGGGATGCTTTGTTTCGGATGATGAGATCAACGAGATTGTCGAGTTCGTCAAGTCGCAGAGCGAGCCCGACTACCACGAGGAGATTCTGTCTGCCGTGGCGCCCGCTTCCATGTCCATGGCGGGTGGCGGCGGTATTGTCCGCACCGGAGTAGCAGAGCCGCAAGACGATGATCCGCTCATTTGGGAAGCCGCCCATATTGTGGTGGAATCGCAGCTTGGCTCCACATCTGGCCTGCAACGTCGTCTGAAGGTTGGCTATGCGCGTGCCGGGCGTATTATGGACATGCTGGAAGAAAAGGGTGTCGTCGGCCCGCCCGACGGTTCCAAGCCGCGCGAGGTCCTGTTGGACGAGGAGGGGCTTGCCGCGCTGGAATCTGTCGACGCCGAGATGGCACGTGAAGATCGTGAGTTTGGAGGATTCTGATGGCTGCACGCTTTGGTGACATGCTGCTCGAGCAGCGTCGCCGAATGGGCCTTTCCATTCAGCAGGTCGCCAACACCATCAAAATCAGGCCGCAGATCATCGAGTTTTTCGAGACCGGTAACTTTGCCTCGATGCCGCCGCGCGGCTATGCGCAGGGCATGATTTCGAGCTATGCTCGCTTTTTGGGCCTCAATCCGCGCGAGGTCGTCAATGCCTACTTTGACGACCTGATGGCATACGAACGCGAGACGTCCCAGCAGGGCGGTCGTTTTCAGGACGCCGCCGGCTACGTCAATTCGCGTTCCTCGGTCGATAACGGGCGCTTCCTGATGGTTCAGGGCGGTCGTTCGACCCGCTATGGACAGCGTCCTCAGCAGGCCGGTTATATTACCGAGACGGGTTCGGGCGAGGAGATTCGCTCCCAGCGTGACCGGTTCCGCAGTACGCCGATGCCCGAGGACCGTGCACTTCCCGCTGCCCGCGGCGTGGCGCGTGACCCTCGTGCCGGCTACGGCGACGGCGGCTATTCCGATCGCGGTTACCGTGGTGCCTCTATGGGACGCTCTCGCGGTGGCTATGCGGATGCCGATACCACGCAGGTGACGCCGCGTCCTCGCTCTCAATCACAGCCGTATGGCCAGCGCTCTTCGGCTTCGCGTTCGGGCCAGCGTGGCTATCAAGGCCGCGGTGAGCTTGCGCCCCGCTCGGGTCAGCGCAGCCTTCAGGGCCAGGGCGGCTATCGCGGCCGTTCCGATAGCAATCGCGGTCGTATGCCTCAGGGAGGCGGCCGCAGCAGTTCCGGTCGTGGACGCGGCGGATCACATACTCCTCAAAACAACGGGCTCGATCCGCGTATCGTCTACGCCGGCATCGGTGCCGTTGTGCTGCTGTTGATTGTGCTCATCGTGGTGCTTCTGCGTGGCTGCGCATCTTCGGCGCCCGAGAACACGCCCGAGACGCCCACTGCTACCAAGATGACGACCAAGAAGTCTTCTAAGAAGACCGAAACGGTCGACGAGGACGATGACACCGATGAGGCGACGGATGAGTCGACTGATTCGGACGCTACCAAGACGACGGCCAAGAAGGAAGAGAACGAGGTCACGAAGGTCAAAGTCTCCGTTGCCAAGGGAAAGACCGCGTGGATTGAGGTCAAGGTTGACGGCAAGTCGGTCTATGGCGCCCAGGCGACTGGCCCCTTTGAGCAGGAGTACACGCCCGAGTCTTCGATCGAGATCACCACGTCCAAGCCTTCCGATGTCACCGTTACCAAGAACGGTGAAAAGGTTCGTTACGATACCAAGACCTCGGGCGTGGCGCGTGTGACGATCACCGTTCCCAAGAAGGAGACGTCTGATTCCGAGAATGGTGAAAGTTCTGATGGTACCGACACCACCGATGGTACCGATACCACCGACGGTACCGATGCCCAGTCCACGGATGGCGCCGATACCGCAACTGACGGTCAGACACCCACCGATTCTACCGACAATTCGTACGATAGCTACTAGGCCGCTCGTACGCGAAAGGAAACATCATGGCTAAAGATTCCAGCTTCGACGTCGTGTCCGAGGTCAACATGCAAGAGGTCGATAATGCCTTTCAACAGACCACGCGCGAGATTTCCCAGCGCTATGACCTTAAGGATTCCGGCGCCACGATCGAGCTTTCGAAGGGCGACAAGCTCTTTACGATCAACGCCCCGGCCGACTTTGTCTCCAAGCAGATTGTCGACGTGCTGAGCTCCAAGCTCATCAAGCGCGGCATCGACCTCAAGGCCGTCTCGTGGGATGCTCCGCAGGCGGCATCGGGCGGCACCGTGCGCGTGCTCGGCCATATCGTCGAGGGTATCGACCAAGCGACCGCCAAGAAGATCAACAAGGACATCAAGGACCAAAAGCTCAAGGTCAAGGTGACCATCGAGGCCGACAAACTGCGTGTTTCCTCTGCTTCGAAGGACGCGTTGCAGTCCGTGATCCAGTTCCTGCGCGACCAGGACTACGGCCAGCCGCTGCAGTTCACCAACTACCGCTAATATCAATCGAAAGGACCGCTCTCCAACATGGATACACCGTTGGGCTCCGTGCTCTACATCACCCTCGGGTGCGCTAAGAACGAGGTTGACACTGACCGCATGCGTTCTCTTTTGACCGCCGCGGGCTACGAGGAGGCATTCGACCCGCAGGATGCCGATATTGCCATCGTCAATACTTGCTCGTTCCTCGCCTCCGCAACGTCCGAGAGCATCGAGACCACGCTCGAACTCGCCAACGAGGTTCAGGACGGCGTTCGTTCTTGCCCCATCGTCATGTGCGGCTGCGTGCCGTCGCGCTATGGCGATGACCTACCTGACGAGCTGCCCGAGGTCGCTGCCTTTGTGAAGGCCGACGAGGAGGACGGCATCGTGGCGGTCATCGATGGCGTGCTGGGTGTCGAGCGCGAGATTGCAGCCTATATCCCGCAGGTCAAACGTACCGTCGAGGGTGCTGTCGCCTACGTCAAGATTTCCGATGGCTGCAACCGCTTCTGCAGCTTCTGCATGATTCCCTACATCCGCGGCCGCTATCATTCGCGCAATGCCGAGAGCATCATCTCCGAGGTGCGCGACCTGGTTGCCGGCGGTGTGCGCGAGATCGTGCTGATCGGCCAGGACACGGGCATCTGGGGTACCGACTTTGCCGACGAGGACGTCGCCGATGGCTCGCCGCGCAATCTGGCGCAGCTGCTGCGTGCCGTCGCCGAGGCCGTGCGCCCGCACAGCGTCTGGGTCCGCGTGCTCTATCTGCAGCCCGAGGGCATGACTGACGAACTCATCGAGACGATTCGCGATACGCCCGAGGTGCTGCCCTATATCGATATCCCCGTGCAGCACTGCGACGCGCGCATTCTCAAGGCCATGCGCCGTTCTGGTTCGCGCCAGGAGCTCGAGGACCTGTTCCGCGATCTGCGTGAGCGTATCCCCGGCATCGTGATCCGTTCCACGGCCATGGTCGGCTTCCCGACCGAGACCGACGACGAGTTCCGCGACCTTATCGACTTTATGGACACCGTCGGCTTTGACTACACGAGCGTCTTTGCCTACTCGCAGGAGGAGGGCAGCCTGGCCGCGAAGATGGAGGGCCAGGTCGATGAGGAGGTTAAGCTCGAGCGCGCCCAGGAGGCCATGGACCTGGCCGAGTCGCTCGGTTTTGCCGCCACTGCCGCACATGTGGGCGAGCGCGCCCAGGTGATCGTCGACGGTATCGAAGAGACCGAGGATGGCGCCGAGCTGATCGGCCATGCCTGGTTCCAGGCGCCCGATTCCGATGGCGCGGTGCATCTGGACGCCAGCGAGGCGTCCGTGGGCGATATTCTGACCGTCGAGTTTACCGATAGCTTCTGCTATGAGCTTATCGGTCATGTTGTGGAGTAGGAGAGCGTCGTGGCTAACGAGAGCAATAAGGAACTGACGAGTGTCTGGACGCCCGCCAACATCGTGACGTGCGTTCGCATCGTCTTTATCCCGGTGTTCATGATCGTGTCGGCGCTTTCTCACACGAGTGTTGCCGGTACGGATTGGAGCACCTTCGACGGCCCGCTCGCCGCCGCTGCCTTCATTCTGTATGTGATCCTGTCGTGCACCGATAAGGTCGACGGTTATCTGGCGCGTTCGCGCAACGAGATCACCGACTTCGGTAAATTCTTGGACCCCATCGCCGATAAGCTGCTTGTGTTCTCGGCCCTGCTGCTGTTCTTGGATTTTGGCGCGGTGACCGTGTGGTCCGTGTTCATTATCCTGTTCCGCGAGCTGCTGGTGAGCGCCCTTCGCATGGTCGCGAGTGCGGCCGGTGTGGTCGTTGCGGCCGATAAGCTCGGCAAGTACAAGACGGCAACCACGATGGTCTCCATTTGCGGTTACCTGTGCGTTTTTGCTATGGCCGGCTTGCACCTTGGCCCGGTGGCGCTGACGCTCGGCATCTACTCGGTGTCGCGCTTCCTGTACGCCGTTGCCGTTGTCCTGACCGTTATCTCGGGCGCCCAGTACTTCTGGAACTGCCGCAAGATCGTCTTTTCGGTCTAGGTCCTGGTGGGTATGACGGACTCTTTTGAGCAGATTTCCGCACATAACGAGGAGCTGACGCGTGATATTGTCGAGCGCGCGAGCGCTCGGGGCGTGACGGTTTCGACGGCTGAGTCGCTGACGGCGGGTATGATCGCCTCGACGATTGCCGATATCCCGGGCGCCTCGGCGGTGCTGCGTGGCGGTGCGGTGACCTATTGCGATGAGATTAAGCATCGTGTTCTTGGTGTTGAGCAGGAGACGCTCGACCGCTATACCGCGGTGTCGCATCAGACCGCGCGCGAGATGGCGGTGGGTTCGCTGGAGCTGTACCAGAGCGATATTGCAGTGAGCGCAACGGGTTATGCCGGCCCCGGCGGTGGCACTGAGGACGATCCGGCGGGCACTTTCTATATTGGCTGGGCGCATCGTTCCGCCGATGGGGGCGTGCCGGTCGTGGACTCTGTGCGCTGCCACTATGAGGGCGACCGTTCGTGTGTTCGTGCCCATGCGGTCGCGGAGGCATTGGGGCGCATTGCCCTTGTGCTCAACTCTATGGAATAGACATGTTTTAAGGGGCCTTAGGGCCCCTTAATTGTGGAGATAGGGACCTCTGACAAATTTAGCGTTTGTGCTGGTTGTAGATGTATTTTTGCCTGCCTTGTTCATATTTGGTCCTTTGTGGTCAAGTATTTGGTCAGTGTTTGGTCGGCGTTTGGTTGGGTTTTGGAAAGACCGCCTGCATATGATTGGCCTGAACGGTTGACCACGAACAGCCGTTCGTTTATTATCGATGCAGGTTGTTAAGAGGAGGGCTATTCATGGCCAAGAATTCAGGTCCCGTACGTACCGTTCATGCTCGCACGACGGGTAAAGAGCGCGATGAGATGATCGCCACCACCAAGGCCGAGATCGAGAAGAAATTCGGCCAGGGTTCCATCATGAGGTACGGCGACGGTGGCCCCGAGCTCGAGGTCGAGGCCATTCCCACGGGCGCCCTGGCCCTCGATGCCGCGCTGGGTATCGGCGGCGTGCCGCGCGGCCGTATCGTCGAGATTTACGGTCCTGAGTCCTCCGGTAAGACGACGCTTTCGCTCGAGATCCTGGCCGAGGCCCAGGCAATGGGTGGCGTTGTGGCATTTATCGATGCCGAGCACGCGCTCGATCCCACGTATGCCGCGCGCATTGGCGTGGATATCGACGAGGTACTGATTTCCCAGCCCGATACGGGTGAGCAGGCGCTCGAGATTGTTGACATGCTCGTGCGTTCCGGCGCCATCGATGCTATCGTCGTCGACTCCGTCGCCGCGCTGACCCCGCGTGCCGAGATCGAGGGAGAAATCGGCGACACTACGGTCGGTCTTCAGGCTCGCCTGATGAGCCAGGCGCTCCGCAAGCTCGCCGGCTCGCTGTCCAAGTCCAACACGACGTGCATCTTCATTAACCAGCTGCGTGAGAAGATCGGCGTCATGTTCGGCAACCCCGAGACCACGACGGGCGGCCGCGCCCTTAAGTTCTTCTCTTCGGTGCGTATCGACATTCGCCGCATCGACAGCATTAAGCTTAAGGACGAGGTTATCGGTAACCGCGTGCGCGCCAAGGTCGTTAAGAACAAGGTGGCAGCTCCGTTCCGTTCTGCTGAGTTCGACATCATGTACGGTACGGGCATCTCTAAGGAGGGCTCGATTCTGGACATGGCTGTCGAGTGCGGCATTTGCAAGAAGATGGGCTCCTGGTTTGCCTATGGCGAGGATAAGCTCGGCAACGGTCGCGAGGCCGCCAAGGCGTTCCTGCGCGAACACCCCGATTGTGCCGACGAGATTGAGCATAAGGTCCGCCTTGCCTGTGGACTTGAGTTTGATGACGATGCTCCGTCCGAGGTCGAGCTGACCGATCAGCCTGCGCCTGAGGAGTTTGACGAGCTTTACGCCATCGATGGTTCCGCCATGCTCGATGATGACGACGAGTAGCGGTTACGCTCATGTCGTATACGGTGACCGAGGCCACGGTCGTCTTTCCCGATAAGAAGGCGGCCTCCTCGTTCTCGAGCGGGTATGCGTCCAAAAAGCCTTGCGCACATATCGATTGTGAGCTTGAGGGCGGTTTTGAGCGGTCCATTTGGATTCCCGTGCGGGTCGCGCGGCTGTATGTCAAAAACCGCCCCGATCTTCCCTGTGATTGGGACAACTTCCGTGAGGCGGTGCAGCTCATTGAGCGTAAATGTGCACTTACCATGGTGACCGAGATGTTATCGCGCCGCGACCATGCGACGGGTGAGGTCCGTGACAAGCTGGCTCGCTACGGCTTTCACCAGCCTGCGATCGATTTCGCCGTCGAGCGCGCCACCGAGTATCGTTTTTTAGACGAGAGCCGCTTTTGCTCGTACTTTATCGAGGAGCGCAAGCGGCGCGGTTGGGGACAGCGCAAAATCGAGACCGAGCTCAAGCGCCGTCATGTCGTGCTCGATGACATTCCCGGTTATCCCGAGGATTATTTTGCCGTCGAAGACGATTTGGCGCGTGCGTCAGCCCTGCTCGCCAAGCGGCGTGTTCCAGAGACGCGCGAATTCGAAAAACTGGTTCGGTTTTTGATGGGCAAGGGCTTCTCGTATCACGTCGCCGCCGATGCCGTTAAGGCACGTCTCGATGCCGAACGCGAGGAATGTGCGGTTTAGGCGTATGTGTTTTGTGGCCCTGCCGTTCACCGTGTTTTAGCCGCCGTGCCGGGGCCATTTATTTGACAGTTGTTGTGGTTCAACGTACGATAAACACTGTCATTTGCTTTGTGATATGTGCTCATCTGTGATGAGTTTGTTTATATGTTTATCTGTATCCGACCCGCATAAGCTGCGCCCATATTACTCAAATGTCGCGAGCCGTTCGTAAGGACGGTTCGCTTTGTTGTGTAACGAATCCATAAAAAGGAGTGAGCATGCCTATCATCGCAGCGCTCGTTGGCATCGTTTTGGGTGCCATCGCCGCCATTGCCTACATGCGCACCGCCAAGCAGGGTAGTCTTCACGAGGCCGACGAAAAGATCCAGTCGGCACACGCACAGGCTGAGTCCCTGATCGGTGATGCTAAGCGTCAGGCCGAGACCCTCAAAAAAGAGGCTCTGCTCGAGGCTAAAGAGGAGATCATCAAGAACAAGCAGGCCGCCGAGGCCGAGGACAAGCAGCGTAAGAGCGAGATTCGTACGCTCGAGAACCGTGTGATGCAGCGCGAGGAGTCCCTTGATCGCCGAAACGACGCTCTCGACAAGCGTGAGCACCAGCTGTCCAGCCAGGCCGGTCAGGTCGAGAAGCGCTCCCGCGAGCTTGAGGAGCTCTGCGCCAAGCAGACCTCCGAGCTCGAGCGTATCGCCGACCTGACCCGTGAGGACGCCCACAAGGAGCTCCTCGATAAGGTTCGCGGCGAGGTCACCCACGAGGCTGCCACGATCATTCGCGAGTCCGAGCAGCAGGTTCGCGCCGAGTGCCACAAGACCGCCCAGGAGATTCTGTCCCTGGCGATTCAGCGCTGCGCTGCCGACCACACAGCCGAGGTCACCGTTACCTCCGTGCACATTCCCTCTGATGACCTCAAGGGCCGTATCATCGGTCGCGAGGGTCGCAACATCCGGACCTTCGAGCAGGTTTCCGGCGTCAACCTCGTGATCGACGACACGCCTGAGACCGTCGTTCTTTCGAGCTTCGACCCGGTCCGTCGTGAGACCGCCCGTGTTGCCCTCGAGAACCTCATCGCCGACGGCCGCATTCACCCCGCCCGCATTGAGGAGATGTATCACAAGGCTGCCGACCTGGTTCAGCAGCGCGTGCGCGAGGCTGGCGAGCAGGCTGCCTTTGATACCGGTATCCACGACCTGCACCCCGAGATCGTCAAGACCCTTGGTGCCCTGCGCTACCGTACCTCGTTTGGTCAGAATGTGCTTCAGCACTCCCTCGAGGTTTCCGATCTGTGCGGCGTGATGGCTTCCGAGCTTGGCCTGGACGTTGTGACCGCTAAGCGCGCCGGCCTGCTGCACGACCTGGGCAAGGCAATCGACCACGACGTCGAGGGCCCGCATGCCGTCATCGGCGCCGAGCTTGCCCGCCGTTATGGCGAGAAGCCCGTTATCGTTCACGCTATCGAGGCTCACCATGCCGATGTCGACCCCAACACGGTGCTCGATGTCCTGGTACAGGCCGCCGATGCCGTCTCCGCCTCTCGCCCCGGTGCCCGTCGCGAGTCTGCCGAGAACTACATCAAGCGTCTTGAGAAGCTCGAGGAGATTGCCAACTCCCATGAAGGCGTCGAGCGTACCTATGCCATGCAGGCTGGTCGCGAGGTCCACGTCATGGTTCAGCCGGACAAGATCTCCGATGCCCAGTCCACGGTCCTGGCTCACGATATCGCCCATCAGATCGAGGAAGAGATGGAGTATCCCGGTCAGGTGCGCGTCGTCGTGATTCGCGAGAGCCGCGCTGTCGATATCGCTAAATAACATGAGCGACGCGAACGAGCTCATCTCATTTATCGCGTCGATGTCGGGGGAGGGCAACCTTCGCGTCGAGGAGAACCTTGGCGAGGGGTATGTCCGCCTCCGCGTTTCGGAGGCCGAGCGGCGCCAGGCAAAACACGACATTCAGCATGTCGAGGATATCGTCATCGAAATGCTCCGTAATGCTCGCGATGCCGGCGCCGACAAGGTCTATCTCGCCACGACCAAGGAAGATGGCGTCCGCACGCTTGTCTTTCTGGATAACGGTTCGGGCGTTCCGCAGGATATGCAAGAGCGAATCTTCGATGCCCGCGTTACCTCCAAGCTCGAGAGCATGAAGATGGACCGTTGGGGCGTTCACGGTCGTGGCATGGCATTGTTTTCGATCAAGCAGAACACCGACGAGGCCCGCGTGGTCACGTCTGGTGTCGATCTTGGCTCAGCCTTTAAGGTGAGCGTTGCGGCCGACCGCCTCAGCGAGCGTGTCGATCAGTCCAGCTGGCCCCAGGCCGTCAAGGATGAGGACGGACGTTATGTCTGTGCTCGCGGTCCGCATAATATTATTCGCGCTGCCTGTGAGTTTGCGCTCGAGGAGTTGCGTGGTTGCGATGTCTATCTTGGTTCTCCGTCTGAGATTGCCGCGACCCTTTATGCTCAGGCGTCAAGTCGGCTCGATACGTCTCGTCTCCTGTTTATTGATGATGAGAGCGAGCTTCCGGTTGTCGATCGTTTAGGCCTTGCCTCTGATGCCGAGGACTTTATTCGTATTTGTTCGGGTTTGGGTCTTGAGATGTCCGAGCGCACGGCCCATCGCATTTTGGCAGGGCAGATTAAGCCCGTTCGCGGTGTGACTGCGCGTCTGCTGCGTGAGCGTGACTCATCCTCGCATGCGCCGGCTCCTGTCGATCTCGCGAAGGATCGTCGTGGACTGCGTATTGCCAAGGATGACATGGCACAGTTTTCGCGTGCTGTGGAGCGCGACTTTAATGACCTTGCCGCCCGGTACTATCTCAATCTTTGCGGCGACCCAAAGATCCGTGTTTCGCGTGATCGAATCACCGTGACCTTCGATCTTGCCAAAGAGGAATAGTGCCTTTACCGAGTCCACTCGGTACGATAAAGTTATTGCAGTTAAAACGTACTTTTAAACGCAGGAGTTTCTTCATGGATTGCCTGAAGGTATCAAGCAAATCATCGCCCGCGTCCGTTGCCGGCGCCATCGCCGGCATGGTCAAGGATGGTGTACCCGTCAACATCCAGTGTGTCGGTGCCGGTGCGGTCAACCAGGCCATTAAGGCCGTTGCTATCGCGCGCGGTTTTTTGATTCCAACCGGTTTTGATATTTCCTGCGCGCCTGTGTTCTCCGACATCCTCATTAACGGGGAGTCGCGCACGGCCATCCGCCTTTCTATCTACGTTCACCAGATCAATCGAGCTGCTATGGATAACGTCGTCATGGATGATGTTAAGCCTGTGGCATAGCTTCTGCTTGCCTCGTTTCGCTCCCCATCGTTAGGACTTATGCACATGGACCAGCGTTCCGTACGCGATATTCTTGCCGGTAAAACCTACTTTATCCGCACCTTTGGCTGTCAGATGAATCAGCACGACTCCGAGCGTGTGAGCGGTCTGCTTGATTCGTATGGCTGCCTCATGGCGCTCGATCCCGAGCATGCCGATATCGTTGTCTTCATGACATGCTGTGTGCGTGAGGCCGCCGATACTCGCCTGTACGGTCAGTGCAATTCCTGCAAAAGCCTGCCGCCTTCGCCTTCGGGCAAGCGTGTGGTTGCCGTGGGCGGCTGCATCGCGCAGCGTGATGGAGAGGGCCTGCTCACCAACGTCGATAACGTCAATGTCATCTTTGGCACGCATTCCATCGCACATGTGGCCGAGCTCATTGCCGAGGCGTTCCTTGATGGTAAGCGTCATATCCGCACCAATGAGCATGAGGATACGGATGCCATGAGCATGCCGTGGCATCGCGAGACCCAGTATCACGCTTGGGTGCCCATCATGACAGGCTGCAATAATTTCTGCACCTATTGCATCGTGCCGTACGTGCGCGGTCGCGAAAAAAGTCGCCCCTTCGAGGAGATTGTCGACGAGGTGACCGGTTTGGTGCGCCAGGGCGTGCGTGAGATTACGCTGCTGGGCCAAAACGTTAACTCATATGGTCGCGATCTGTTTGGCAAGCCGCGTTTTGCCGATCTGCTGCGTGCCGTGGGCGATACGGGTGTGGAGCGCATCTTCTTTACGTCTTCGCATCCCAAGGATCTGCTCCCCGAGACCATCGACGCCATGGCCGAGACGCCTGCCGTTATGCCGCAGTTGCACCTGGCCGTCCAGTCAGGTTCGACACGGATCCTCAAAGAGATGAATCGCCGTTATACACGCGAGGACTATCTGGGCCTGGTCGATCGCATTCGCAACCGCATGCCCGATATCGCGCTCTCGACCGACATTATCGTTGGCTTCCCGGGCGAGACTGAAGAAGACTTTGAGCAGACGCTCTCACTTGCCGAGACGGTCCGCTATGCTCAGGCCTATACCTTCATCTATTCCAAGCGCGCCGGTACCCCGGCCGCCGAGATTGACGATCCTACGCCGCATGAGGTTATTCTCGAGCGTTTCAACCGCCTGGTTAAGGTTATCGAGACCACGGCGCACGAGTACAACCAGGGTGAGCTTCATACTGTGGTGCCGGCGCTCATTGAGGGAACGAGTAAAAAGAACGACGCGGTCCTGCTGGGCAAGAGTCCCAAGAATCAGACCGTGCATGCGCCTATCCCCGAGGGTTACAGCATCGATCAGCTTGTTGGCAAGATCGTTGATGTTGACGTTGACGTTGCCAAGACCTGGTATTTGTCCGGCTCCGTTGTGGGCGAGCCGCGCTAATGGTTTCTCCCGGGGCAGGTCTTTCCGCCGTTGCGATCGTCGGTCCGACGGCGGTTGGTAAGAGTGGTGTTGCCGACCGTTTGGCGGCTCGTCTTTCGTCCGAAGTGCTGTCGTGCGATGCGATGCAAATCTATCGCGGCATGGACATCGGTACCGCAAAGATGGCGCCCGATGAGTGTACGGCGCCGCTGCGTCTCGTCGACATTGTAGAGCCGGGTGTGGCGTACTCTGCGGCGCTTTATCAGGCTGACGCTCGCGCGCATGTTGAGCGTTTGCTTGGCGAGGGCCGCCTACCGGTGTTTTGCGGGGGCACAGGCTTGTATCTCAAGGCCGCCCTGGATGAGATGGATTTTCCCTCGGGCGAGCTTGAGGACGATCGTCGCGCGGGGTATCAGGAGCTTGCCGAGCGTATTGGCGAGGAAGAACTGCATGCCCTGCTTGCCGAGCGCGATCCAGAATCAGCTGCTGTTATTCATCCGCATAACGTGCGGCGTGTGATTCGCGCGCTCGAAATGCACGATGATGGCGTTTCCTATGCGCAACAAAAGTCGCAGTTTAGTGTTCCGCGCGAGCATTATCATGCGTTATGGTTTGGCCTGACGCGAAATCGCGAGGTGCTCTATGAACGCATTAACCTACGTGTCGATGTGATGTTTGAGCAGGGTCTTGTTGATGAGGTTCGCGGTCTTATGGACCAGGGGCTGGGAGATGCCCTGACTTCGATGCAGGCAATTGGCTATAAAGAGATCATCGATGCTTTCAATGGCGTGACGAGCATGGATGAGGCTCGCGAACTCATTAAGATGCGTTCGCGTCGCTATGCCAAACGTCAGCTTTCGTGGTTTAAGCGCGATGACCGTATCGCGTGGTTTGATATGGATGAATGTACGATCGATGAGGTCGTTGCTGATATCCTGCATCGTATTGAGGCTGCCTAATGGCTCGTTTCACCCTTGTTCCCACGGCACCCGAGCCCGAGCGTGCCATTTTGGTTGGTGTTGAGTGGCGCGACAATGCATGGCCACTCGATCGATCGCTCGATGAGCTGGAGCGCCTTGCCCACACGGCTGGTGCCCAGTGCGTGGCTCGCTTGTCTCAGCGTTTGGTAAAGCCGTATCCCAAATCATTTATCGGTTCCGGTAAGGTAGAGGAGCTGTGCGGTCTGGTACATCGCATGGATGCCGATGTCGTTATTTTTGACGACGACCTGACGCCCTCGCAGCAATCCTATTTGGAGAAAGCCGTGGGCGAGCCGGTAAAGATTATCGATCGTACGGCACTGATCTTGGATATCTTTGGCCTGCATGCTCAGACGCGTGAGGGACGCCTACAGGTACAGCTGGCGCAGCTTCAATATCTGTTGCCTCGTCTGCGCGGCATGTGGAGCCATCTCGCCAAGGAACAGACGCGCGGCGGCATCGGCTCACGCTTTGGTCAGGGCGAAAGTCAGCTCGAGGTCGACCGTCGCCTCATTCGTAATAAGATCGCTGCGCTTCGTCGTGAGATCAAGCAGGTTGAACAGCGTCGTGATGTTCAATCCAAGAGTCGTATTGAGTCACCGGCGTTTCGCGTCGCGTTAGCCGGTTATACCAATGCCGGTAAATCGACGTTGCTCAATCGCCTGACAGGCTCTACGGTACTTTCGCAGGACAAGCTGTTTGCTACGCTCGACCCGACGACGCGTTCGTACCGCCTGCCCGGCGGTCGCGGAATGACGATTACCGATACCGTCGGCTTTATTCAAAAGCTGCCGCATGGTCTTGTCGATGCCTTTAAATCGACGCTGTCCGAGGTGTTGGGTGCCGATCTAATTCTCAAAGTCGTAGATGCGTCTGACGAGGACTATGAGCGACAGCTGGAGGCTGTCGACCGCGTGCTTGATGAGATCGGCGCCGGAGAGCGCCTAACGCTGACCGTATTCAATAAAATCGATCTTCTCGATAGCGTTGATCGATTAAGTTTCCGTCGTCGTTTTCCGGAAGCCGTTCTGTTCTCGGCCCAAACGGGCGAGGGGCTCGACGATCTCGTCGATCGCATTGCTCGCGAGGCAGCTGCCACCGATGTACTGCTTTCAGCCGACATTCCATATCGTGAAGGTGCGCTCATTACACTCGTGCATGAGCAGGGGACCCTTTTGCATGAGGAATATCTTGAGGATGGCGTTCGTATTGTGGCGAAACTGCCGGCTCGTGTCGCACCGCGGCTCGAGCGTTATCGCACCGAGTAGGCGAGCTCCAAAATGCCCAGTATAATGGGCTGATGCAGCAGATAAAAGGGTAGTGCATAACGTCCAAGGCTGGCGAGCGCCGGCAGGGAGTTGGCGTAGGCCCAGCTAGGGACGGTCTTATCGATTCCCTGCGCTATATGTGCGGCGAAGTATCCTGCAAGATACATAAAGATAAACGGGATGATGGGGTAGTAATCACCTGAGACAAACCCAGGGCTCGGAAATCCCAGCCACGCCAGGTAGGGGACAGGGTAGATTGTTTTGGGGATGCTCCAGGTGAGGGCGAACATCACAAGGCATAGGGACATGCCCCATCTCGCTGATATCTTTTTAAGGACGGGATCGGTCAACGCCACGATGCCGGTACATGCGGCCATGCAGTAGATGATGCCAAAATTAACCGAATCATCGACTGAGACAAGTGTTGTTGCCAGCCAGACGACGAGTGCTGCTAAGGCGTATTTGGCGGCACGTTTGATATTGTTGCGCGAAAGAGTGCACATCCAACCCGCGATAAACAAGAATACCCAGCTGATGCTGGCGCGCCAGATGTCTTGAAAGACAGTCTGGGTAAACCAGGGCATATCCCAACCGTACAGGTAGGCGAGATCGTAGCAAGCGTGAAAACCTGCCATTGAAATCATCGTAAACCCGCGGACGGTATCAAAGATGGTGATGCGTTTTTGCATTACGAGAACCGGCGCATCAAGCCGACGACTTTGCCCAAAATAACGGGATTTGTTGCATAGATAGGCTCCATGGTGTCATTCTCAGGCTGTAGGCGTACGCGTCCCTGCTCCTTGTAGAACGTCTTGACGGTCGCTGAACCATCAATCATGGCCACGACGATTTCGCCGTTCATGGCACTCTTTTGTTCACGGACGATGATGTAATCGCCATTGAAGATGCCGACATTGATCATTGAGCTCCCATGCACCTCAAGGATAAAGGAACCCTGATCAGTGGCGATTTCGGTCGGGATAGTAAAAGTGTCTTCGATATTCTGCTCGGCCAGAATGGGAATCCCAGCCGCGACGCGACCAACGAGCGGTAGCGAGACCGTTCCGCGAGGTGCGGTGGGCTCGTCAGATTTAGAAATTGAGACAGAGGAGCCGTCCTCGTTAAAGAGTTCCAGGGCGCGCGGTTTGGTGGCATCGCGTTTGAGCAGCCCGCGCGCCTCCAAGGCAGATAAGTGGGCGTGCACGGTGCTGGGGGAGGAAAGGCCCACGGCAGATGCCATCTCGCGCACACTGGGCGGATAACCCTTCTCCTGCTGATATTCCTTGATGAAGTCGTAAATTTGCTGCTGACGCTTGGTAATTTTGCGAGCCATCAGGGCATCCTCTCTACCCATGTCAAACATATGTTCGAATTTTGCTTGACAGGAACAACTGTTCGAAGATAATAATAACCGAACATTCGTTCTCGCGCTAGACATTTTTGTCCGCGCGGCTTGATAAAACTGTTCTCAGTAAAACACGCGAGAGGAGAACATGATGAACGCAACGAATATGGTCCAGGGAAACCTTGCCCTTAAACTCGAGACGCCTGCAGAACCCACTTTTACGGTTGTTCAGGGTGGCCGCTCCGGCTTTCAGCCTTTGACCGTAAAGTCTGCTCGCAATCAGCAGGCTGTAGTTGCGCCGGCCCGCGTTGCCCTGAAGGTTCCGACGATTGTCGCCGTTGCCGTTGCGCTTACGCTCTTCGTTGTCCTCGCTACGTCGGTCTTTAGCGCTCGTCACGCCGCGTATGCCGAGTCCGTTTCCAACGTTACCTACGAGACTATTCGCGTTCAGCCTGGTGATTCTCTTTGGTCGCTTGCCGAGGAATATCCAATCGAAGGCCTTTCCACGCAAGAGACTTCCGACATGATCCGTAACGTCAATCATCTGGAGCATGGTTCGCTCGCCGCCAGTGCGCATCTTAAGGTTCCTGCTCGTTCGTAATCATTATCGCGCTGCGCATGGTACTCTTGTTATCGTTTAAGAGGAGGTACCATGCGCTGTCCTAAATGCGGCAAGGCACATACCCGCGTCGTTGATTCCCGTATGCAGGAGTCAAATAACACCATTAAGCGCCGTCGCGAATGTTGCTCGTGTAACTACCGCTTTACAACGTTTGAGCGATGCGAAGACCCAATTGAGGTCATTAAGTCGGACGGAACTAAGCAGCGGTTCGATCGCAATAAGCTGCTCGTCGGCTTGATGCGTGCCACCATCAAGCGCGATATCGACACTAAGAAGCTCAATGAGATTATCGACGATATCGAGGTCGAGCTGCGCTCTCGCACGCTGACGGCCGTCACGTCGCATGAGTTGGGTGACATGGTGCTCAAGCGCTTGGCCAAGATCGATAAGGTGGCGTACATCCGCTTTGCCTCGGTCTACCGCGATTTCAAAGACGTCGATGAGTTTCTGCAAGAGCTCGACAAGCTAAGGTGATTCCATGTCCTGCATTACCGTCAACATAAAGCGTCTCGACCCCACCGTCGAGCTTCCCAAATACGCCCATCCCACCGATGCCGGCTTGGATCTGCGCTCCAACGAGGACTGCGTCCTGAAGCCCTTCGAACGTCGTCTGGTCTCTACCGGGCTGGCCATCGCCCTGCCCGATGGCTACGCCGGCTTCGTCCAGCCCCGCAGCGGCTTGGCTATCAAGCAGGGCCTGTCTATAGTCAACACGCCGGGCCTCATCGACGCCCACTACCGAGGAGAACTCAAGGTTATCCTCATCAACCTGGATCCCACCAACAATATCCAAATCAACAAAGGCGACCGCATAGCCCAACTCGTCATCCAAGAAGTCCCCACGGTTAACCTCATAGAGGTAGACGAACTGGATAAAACCGACCGAGGCAAAGGAGGCTTCGGCTCCAGCGGCGTAGCCTAGTCATTTACGTACTGTCCGCTGACCGGCCCGACCCGCCTATATATCATTCCGTGCTCAAACATTCTCGCGCGGCGCTCGTATCTCTCCCGCCCGCCTCTCCCACATATCATTCCATGCTCAAACATTCTCGCTTCGCTTCGCTCGCTGCGAAACTGCGCGTTGAACGATATGTGCGAGAGGCGGGCGGGCGGCTACTCGCTTGAAAAACTATTTACTTTTCTAGTAAGCCGACGCGACAAAGGGGCTGTCCCTTTGTCGCGTCGGCTTACTGTATTTAGATTTTCCGGTTTCGCCTTTGCAGGTTCTAGTGGTTGGGAATCTGGTATAGCTGCTAGTACGTAAACGCAGCTTACCTGCGGGAGGCCCCTATATATCGTCCCACGCGCAGTTTCGCAGCGCAGCGAGAATGTTTGAGCATGGGATGATATATAGGGGCCTCCCGCAGGTAAGCGGACAATCCAATGCTAGCGGATATGTG
>CATVRV010000001.1:0-124660 GCA_958346515.1 uncultured Collinsella sp. | reverse complement strand
TCTCGCCTACGCACAAAAGCGCCGCCACGGAGGAGGGAGATACCTCCGTGGCGGCTGGGGGTGGGGGTGGGGGCTATGTTCTGGCTCCCCGCCGGCCGCCCGGGGCCTTTTGGCCCCGGGCGCTGCCAGCGTGCCTAGCGCTTACGGATACCCCAGACCAGGGCCCCGACGCCGGCCATGGCGATGACGAATGCCATGAGCAGTGCGGCGGCCTGCTGGTCACCCGTGGTGGGCAGGAAACCCTTGACCGTCTTGACGATGTTCGTCACGGTCTTGGGCGTGCCGGGATCGGGCGTCGGCGCGGGCGTCTCGGGCTTCTTGTACGTGTTGTTGAACACGATACCCTCGACGCTCTTGTCGCCCTTGGTAAAGGCGACGTTCGCCTTGAGGTTGCCCTCGCCGTCATCGACCACGTTGACGGTCGCGGTAAAGACGGACTTGTCGTAGGTTATACCGGCCTCGTCGCCCTTGACCTCGCTGATGGTGTAGACGTACGTACCAGGCTCGTCGTACTCAAACTTGTCAAAGTTGATCTTGCCGTCGGCATCGTTGGTGACGGTGGACTCGATGTCCTCGCCAACGAGCTTAAAGCTAAACTCGTCCTTCTTGAGCTCGCGTCCCTCGAGCACCTTGATGGCGCCGATGGAAACCTGCGTGGGCATGGCGTGATACTTGTTGGTAAAGCCAGCCGACTCGGCGGTTCCCTCGAGCTTGTGCGTCGCGGTCAGCGTGCCGTCACCATTGTCGGAGACGGTGGTCACGACGGTGTAGGTCGCGCTGTCATAGGTGACGCCCTTGTACAGGCCGAGCGCGTTGGGGCAAGCCTCGCGCAGCGTGTACGTGTGCGTGCCGGGTACCTCGTAGCGGATCGGGCTCAGCGCAACGGTGCCGTTGGCGTCGTTGGTGCCACTAGCGACAACCACGCCGTCCTCGAGCAGATCAAACGTGAACTCGCCAGCTGCAAGGTCGCGGCCGGTCAGACGCTTGACGGTCTTGACCTGATCGGTCACGGAAGAATCGGTGGGCGTCACGCTGTAGGTGTTGGTGAATGTGAAGGCCGCACCGTCGTCGCCGTTGCGCACGACCCTCAGGTGTCCGGCGCCGTCGTCAGTCACGGTGTAGGAAACCTTGCGCGTGGCGTTGGTGTCGTTGGTCACGCCAGGGGCGCTACCGGACTCGGTCACCGCGTAGGTAAAGGTGTGCGAGCGCGGGGCGGTGGGGGCTGCGGGCTCGGACTCGTCGCTGGGCTCGTCGGCGTTGGCATCAGCGTCGGCGTCGGCCTCTTCATCCTCTGCCTCTTCAGCCTCGGCCTCGTCAGCTTCGTCTGCCTCGGCCTTATCGGTCGCATCGTCCGTCACGCCCAGGGCGCGGTTGAGGTCGTCGAGCGTAAAGTGGATCTTGCCAAAGTCCACGTTGCCGGCCGCGTCGTTGGTCACGGTTGTGTGCTCGGGCATCGGGGCACCAGCCTCGTCGGCAGTCACGGTGAAGGTGAACTTGCCCGTGATATCGCCCGGGGTCAGGCCCTCGTCAGCCTGGAGCTTCTTGGTGCCAGCGAGCGCGGCATCAGCGGCATCGGTGCCGTAGACGTTCTCGAACACGGGCTCGACGCCACCGTAGTCAGGCTTTGCCGTCAGGGTACCGTCGCCGTTGTCGACGACGATGACCTTAAAGCTAAAGCTCGACTTCGCGGCAGTAATACCCTTTGCTGCGAGCGGGGACGTGTACTCAAACGCCGTGTAGTTGATGGTCCACGCAAGCTTGGCATCCGTGTCGGTGCGGATGGCGCGCTTGGCGTTTACCAGATCGGCGAGCATCTCGGTCGTGTAATGCAGAGCGCCAAAGCTCACCTGGCCGTTAACGTTGGTAACGCACGTACCCTCGATGGCTTCCTTCTCGCCCGCATAGGCGATGCCAAAGTAGAACTCGCCGTCGGCCAGCGGACGACCGGTCAGGGTCTTGGTGGCAACGACCTGAGCAACGGCACCACCATGTGCATCGGTCGTGGCGCTATAGCTGTTGCGGAACGGAACCACGACGCTCTCGACCTTATTCTCGCCGCTCTTGTAGACCGTCACAGGCGTGCCCTCGGGTCCGCCAGAAACGGTCGTCGTAGCGGTGAGCGTACCAGCGCCATCGTCGGCGATAGCGATCGTCACGGTGCGCACGGCCTCGTCGTAGGTGTAACCGGGCTGGCCGTCATTCTTCTCGGCCACGGTGTACGTAAAGGTCTTGCCGGCATCAGCCTGCTTAAACTTGACTTCATGACCTGCCAGAATGTCAATCAGACCGACCGTTGCCTCTGCCGTCGCAGGGGACTTGAAAGTGTTGGCCCCGTGCAGCAGGCCAAGCGCGTTAGCCGAGGCCTCGTCGGCGGGCGTCACGGTAAAGGTAAACTGGCCCTCGGTCATGGGACGTCCGGAGAGGGTCTTGCTGAGCTTAAGGCCGCCGGCCGCGACGTAATCGAGCTCAGTGCGGTACGTGTTGGTAAAGCGGCCGCTATCCTTCTTGGTGACGTTGGCGATCAGGACGCCCTTGCCGTTATCAGTCACGGTTACTTCGGCGGTTGCGACATGCGCGTCATACGTCATACCGGCCGCGCTGCCCGCGTTCTCGCGGATCTCGTACTTGTAGGTTCCGGCAGCCGTGTAGTGGATCTTGCCGAACTTGATGGCGGCGATGCCATCCTCCACGTCCTTCTTGCTCACGGTTACGGTTGCGGGATCGGGCAGCGGGGTGCCCTCGGGGGCGGTGACGGTAAAGCTGAACTTGTCCGCATCCGTCCAGTCGCGGCCGCTGATGACCTTGCTCAGGTCAAAGTCGAGCTCTGCATCGAGCGGGGTCACGCTATAGGCGTTCTTGAAGGTCGCAGACGTGGCGTCCTTCAGGACATGCTCGGCCTTGAGTGCGCCGTCGCCGTTGTCGGTGATGGTCGTCTCGACGGTATAGGTCGTGCCGTCGTAGGTGATGCCCTTGCCGGTGGTTCCGCCGTTGGCCTCGCGCAGCGTATAGGTGTGCTTGCCGGGTTTGTCGTACTTGACGGCGCCCATCGTGATCTTGCCTTCGGCATTGTTGGTGCCGGTGGCAACAACATCGTCGCCCTCGACGAGCTCGAAGGAGAACTCGCCGTCCTTGAGGTCGCGACCGGTCAGGACCTTGGTCGCGGTGATCTGGTCGGTGACGCTGAACTCGTCAGGATTCGGCTTGTAGCTGTTGTTGAACTTCGCCTCGTTGGCGCCTTGCAGCTCGTGCTTGACCGTGAGCTTACCATTGCCGTCATCGGTAACGGTAGTCACGATGGTGTAGGTCGTGCTGTCGTAGGTAATGCCGTTGCCTTCGGCGCCCTTGGCTTCGCGCAGGATATAGGTGTGCTTGCCGGCGGCGGTGTAGGTGATCTTGCCCATCGTAATCTTGCCATCGGCGTCGTTAGCGCCGGTGGCGACGACCTCGCCGTCCTCGACGAGCTCGAAGGAGAACTCGTCGGCCTTGAGGTCGCGTCCGTCCAGAACCTTGGTCGCGGTGATCTGGTCGGTGACGCTGGAGTTATTCGGAGTAACGCTGTAGGCATTCTTGAAGATAGCCTTCTCGACGTCCTGCAGCTCATGCTTAACCGTGAGCTTGCCATTGCCATCATCGGTGACGGCGGTCACGATGGTGTAGGCCGCGGTGCTGTAGGTGATACCGTTGTCGGCGTCGACCTTGACCTCGCGCAGCGTGTAGGTGTGCTCGCCGGCCTCGGTGTAGGTGATCTTGTCCATCGTGATCTTGCCGTCGGCCGCATTGGTGCCCCTGGCGACGACATCGTTACCCTCGACGAGCTCAAAGGAGAACTCTCCGGCCTTGAGGTCGCGGCCGGTCAGGACCTTCTTCGCGGTGATCTGGTCGGTAACGCTGGACTCGTTCGGGGCAGTGTTGTACTTGTTCTCAAAGCGCGCCGGCTTGGTGCCCTCGAGCGTATGGGTCACCTTAAGCGTGCCGTCGCCGTTATCGATGACGCTCGTCTTGATGGTGTAGTTCGTCTTATCGTACGTAATCCCGTTGCTCAGCCCCGCTTCGTTGGGGAGCTTCTCGCGCAGCTTGTAGGTGTGAGTGCCGGGCTTATCGTAAGTGATTTTGTCCATGACGATTGTGCCCTCGGCGTCGTTCTTGCCGGTAGCGACGACCTTATCGCCCTCGACCAGCTCAAAGGAGAACTCGCCTTCCTTGAGGTCGCGCCCGGTCAGGACCTTGGTCGCGGTGATCTGGTCGGTGACGCTCATCTCGACAGGCGTCACGTTATAGGTATTGGTGAACGTAAATGCCACATCGCCGTCCGGCTTGCGGGATACGATCAGATTACCCTTGTCGTCATCGGTCACGGTGAAGGAAACCTCGCGCGACAGCTTGGCGTCGTTGGTAACACCAGCGACCTCGCCGGACTCGGTCACGGTGTAGGTAAAGGTGTGCTCGCGCTTCTCGGGCTTCTCGCCCAGAGCCTTGTTAAAGTCGTCGAGCGTAAAGGTGATCTTGCCAAAGTCGACCTTGCCCTTGGCATCATTGGTCACGCTCGCGTTCGCGGGCATGGGTGCCCCCTCTTCACCGGTCACGGTAAAGGTGAACTTGCCGGCAATGTCAGCCGGGGTCAGGCCATCAGGAACCTGCAGATTCTTCTTGCCCACAAGCGATGCCTCGGCAGGCGCGGCAGTGTAGGTGTTCACGAACTCGTTGCCGGCATCGCCGTAGACAGCCGTCGCCGTCAGGGTACCATCGCCGTTGTCGACAACGGTTACACATGCGTCAATTGCCGACACGGTGGCGCTCACGCCCGCAGGCAGCTTGCCGGTCTGCTCGGCAGCAATGTAATGAATGGTCCACGTCGGTTTGTCTGAGCTAGCATCAAGCGATGCCTTGCCTTCCTCGACCAGCTTGGCGAGCGACTTGGTCGTGTACGTCAGCGGACCGAACTCAACCTTGCCACCCTTGTTGGTTGCATTCAACAGAACCTCGTCGTGCCCCGCATAGCTCAGTGCAAACTTGAATTCGTCATCGGCCATCGGACGCCCTGAGAGCGTCTTGGTAGCCTCAAGAGTCAGCGGGGTTTCCGTCTTGGCGCTATAAGTGTTCTTGAACTCGCGCTCGCCCGAGATCTTTTCAACGTCAGCCTTAAGCCCACCCGTGGCCTCAACCGTCACGGTCACTTTGAACGTGGCAACGTTATCGCTGTAGGTGATGCCACCGGCGTCGCCCTTGACCTCGCGGACCTCATAGGTGTACTCGCCCGGCTTGTTGAAGGTGATCTCGCCGAAGTCAATGACAGCCTTGCCCTTGCCGTCCGGGTCGGGTTTGTGCACGGTCGTGTCCGTGGATGCGGGCATCGGAGCGTCATTCTTGGGCGTCGCGGAGAGCTCAAACTTAAACTCGTCCGTATCCGTCCAGCTGCGGCCCTCGAGCACCTTGGTCAGGCCAAAGCTGGCCTTGGTATCCACCGTTGTCGGCGTCACGTTAAAGCTGATCTTGCCGTTGTTGCCCAGGTAGGAATTGACATGCGTCGCGGTCGCCTTGGCGGACACGTTGTTCCACTTGGGATTAAGAACGTCGGTCGCGGTACCAGTGTTGTTGCCGCCCACACTCTCCTTGGTGGTGTGGAGCTCGTCGATAAAGGCTAGGCGCGCGGTTCCCACGCTAAACGAAAGGTTGCCGTCCTCGTCAGCAACAATAGCGCCGTCAAACTTCGCAGCGTCGCCGCCGATAAACTCGATGACGGCAGAGGCGGGCTTGGCCTCGCCGTTTTCGCCCTGCTCCTCAAACTCATCCTTGTAGTAATAGGCGCCGGTTTCTGCCAGTGAATTCTTTGCAGGCTGTGTGCAGTCCTTGTCCGTGTAAATGGGAGTCTGCTTCTGGAAGTAGTAGTAGCGGTTGGTGTCGGCCGGCTCAAAGGTCGCAACCGTATTGCCCAGATCGCCGGCAGCCCACTTGTTCGCGTAGAAACTCACGGTCTTGGCGCCGTTGGCAACGGTCGTATTGTTCTCGATGTAACCCTTGAGCCCCGTTACCTTCTCGGGCGTAAACAGGTTGTCGAGCGCAGTGCTCTTCACGCTCGAGGTGTACTTCACGCGGATAGGCTGAGCGCTGTCGACCGAAAGCTTGCCGTCTACGGTCTTAAAGTGGCTCAGCGGAATCAACGACGCAGGAATGCTGACCGTTACGACATCGCCCTTCTGGGGATTGTCATCACCAGCACGCTGCACGGTAATGAGCAGGTCTTTTGCCTTGCCGGTGAACTCGTAGGTGTCGGTATTGGTTTCTTTATTGACCGTTTTGTCCGTCTTGGTAAACGGCGTGCCGTTGATGACGACCTCGGTGAAGCTGTCGACCTGCATAAAGTCGCCCAGCTCGTCGGTAAACGTGATGTAGCCGGACTTGGTCTCGTCGTAGCCCTTATGGATTTCGGTCGGATAAGGCGCCTCCGATGTGATGGCCTGTGAGATGTCGTCAAAGACCTTCTTGAGCTCTTCTGCATTGGTCGCCGACTTGTAGTAGTCGGAGTTTTCAGCGCGTGCACCATGAGCATCCCATGCCGTGGCATTGGGGTAGTTGCTCGAAACGGCCTGCATGAACTTGTTCTCTTTTTGGCTTTTTCCCGAATCCTGGATACCAGCACTGGGGTTCGCGCCATCAAAGATGCCGATGGTATAAACGGTGGCCTTGCCGTCCTTCATATTCTTAGCAGCTGTCACGGCAGCGTTGGCGACACCCGCATCGAATATATTTTGCTTTGTTGGCGTACCGTCGGTAAAGAACACAATAATCTTCTTGGCGTCTTTGCGGCCATAAGTGGTAGTGATTTTCTCGGCCAGCTCTAGGCCATAGTCGGCGCGCGTGGCGCCGGCAGGCTGAATTTGATTAATTGTATTCTTCTTGAGATCATCCGCATTGCTGCCGGAACAGTAGGTCAATTCTTTCATAACCTGGGTGTAATTGTAGGAGTACCCTCCGTCGCGATACGTATTGTTACCGATATCGTTGGACTTCTTGCCCGCAAACTTAACAATGGCAACCCTATGCTGCCTATCAACACCCTCGATAGCCTCGTTTTGTTTGGCGATGGTATCGATAAAGCTGTTCGCAGCGTTCTTCAGTGCATCGATACGCTTGGTGCGATCTCCGCCACCCATAGGATCATCCATCGAGCCAGATGCATCCAGCACCATCACGATGTCGAGCGGCGTAGTAACCGTCACGGTTGAATTAGACGTCGAGGACATGGCCGAAAGCGTGGTCAGAAAATCCGACTCTTCGTTTTCCTCAGTTGCCTCGACCGTCTTGTCGGTCCAGATTCGGCCGACGTTTTGAGTCGTTACTTTATTACCGTTGTGACCGGCCGCCCAGATTTCCCAGCGTCCGCTGGTGTCGGGATCGACGACGTCCTTTCCGCTCAGTCGGTCCGTCCATTCCGGTGCTGGACCTGGCGTTGGCCTCGGGCAGCATGGCGAATGCTGCAGCCGGCAACACCAGCACTACGGCCAGTATCACCGCCAAGAGACCCCTCGTGTACTTACTCATCGCGTCTCCCTTCTCGCGGCCTCAGACCTTGCATCAGCCTAAAGTTACGAAATGAGACACAATTAGGGCAGGTGACACATGTTCCAGATTCGGTTTTGGGCGTGAGACAAATGTCTCACCGAAGTTGAGACACGGCGTTTTCGCAGGAAAATAGGTGCGACTCGGAGTCGACAGGCCACAATGATCCGTTTTCCTCCGTCCACGGGAGATCAAAGGCTGTTACGGATATGGTGCCATTTCAAAACTATGCCGGATTACGTGGCTAAAGTCGGGGTCCTCATCCATACCTTCATTTTTTGAAAAACGGTAGGCTATCTACCTGCGGTTTTGTTTTTGCAATTTTCGATATGGTCGCGGTTCGCTATTCAGTCCCGTAATCCGGCATAGTTTTGCTCGTGGAGGCTTAACCGCGCGTTTACGCGCGGGGCCGGTGGGGCATTTTTGCCCCACCGGCCCCTATTCCAGCTCTAGCCCCGCGTTACTCCGACTTGGTTTCTACCGTGGGAGTCTTGTTCGCCGCAACTGGAGTACGAGCGGTGTCCATAGTCAGGCAGTGCTTGGGGCAGTTCTCGATGCACTCGCCGCACACCACGCAGGCATACGGATCGATCGACCACGTTCCGCCCTTGCGATCGACCGCGAGCGCGCCCGCCGGGCAGCGACGCGCGCACATGCCGCAGCAAATGCACACGTCCATGTCGTTAACGATGTGTCCACGCAGGCGCTCGGGCGCCGCGAGCTTCTCCTGCGGATAGCACACCGTGACCGGTTGCTTGGCCATAGAACCCAAGGCCGTCTTGGCAAATGTCAGTAAACTCATGCCGCGCCTACCTTTCCGTGCAGCTAATGCAGGGGTCGATGGTCAGGATAATCATGGGCACGTTGGCAAGGAGCACGCCCTGCAGCGCATGCGTCAGACCCGCCAGGTTCTGCGACGTCGGCGTGCGCACGTGGAAACGGTCCAGGTTCTTGGTGCCGTTGCCGCGCACATAGTAATACGCCTCGCCGCGCGGCTGCTCAATCACAACCTCGCCGCGCGCGCCGTCGGCCGGCGTGAGCTTGGTGCGCCCGCCGATCCCGTCGTGCGGAATCTTGCCCACAAGCTCCTTAATGATGTCCATGGCCTGCGTGACCTCGGCACAGCGCACCTGGCAGCGGGCATAGCAATCGCCATCGGTAGCAACAATGGGCTCAAACGCAGCCAGATCCGCATAGGCACCGTCGTCAAACATGCGCACGTCGTAATCCACGCCCGATGCGCGCCCAAACGGGCCGACCATCGAAAGCTCCAGCGCGTCCTTCTTGCTAATCACGCCCACGCCATGCAGGCGCTCGCCGCAGCTATTGTCGTCCAAAAACGTATGCACCAGGGCCTCGTAGTCGGGGCGCATGGCGTCGAGCGTCTGGACAATACCCGCCAGCTCGGAGTCCTCAATGTCGTGCTTAAGGCCGCCGATTTCGTTGATCGACAGAATCACGCGGCCGCCGCACGTACTCTCAAAGATCTTGAGAATCTGCTCGCGCAGCGTCCACGACCGATAGAACAGCGCCTCGAAGCCAAAGGCGTCGGCGAGCAGACCCAGCCACAACAGGTGCGAATGAATACGCGAAAGCTCGTGCAAAATGGTGCGGATATACTGCACGCGGCCGGGCACCTCGATGTCGAGCATGCGCTCGCAGGCGCTGGCATAACCGTAGCTGTGGCCCACGGCGCAGATGCCACAGATGCGCTCGGCGATGTAGCCAAACTGGTGCATGTCGCGCTTTTCGGTGAGCTTCTCGAGCCCGCGGTGCACAAAGCCGATCTGCGGAATTGCCTCGATGACGCGGTCGTCCTCGATTACCAGGTCCAGATGAAGCGGCTCGGGCAGCACCGGGTGCTGCGGGCCAAACGGAATAACGGAGCGATGTGCCATGGACCTTACGCCTCCTTTTTCTGCTTGTCGCGGGCGGCCTTGGCGGCAAGCGCCGCGCGGACCTTGGCCGCTTTCTCGGGATCCATGGCGGCGAGCTTTGCCTCCATCTCGGCAGCCTTGAGCGCGGCCTTCGCAGCAGTTTCATCGTGCTGAGCATCGGAGCCGGCAGCCGCAGCGGGCTGAGCGACGGCAGCGCCCGCAGCATCGCCAGCGCCCGCAGTGCCCTCCCCCGCAGCGGCCGTGGCAGTAGCAGCCTTCTCGGCCGCGGCCTTGCGCGCCTTGGCCTCGGCAGCGGCACGGACCTTCATGGCTTTCTCGCGCGCGGCCTTCACCTCGGGCGTGATAACGCTCATGGGCTCGGCAGTCGAGACCTGGTAGAAAAAGCCCTTAAAGTCAATCTGCATATCGGTAATGGCAAAACCAAACAGGTCGTGCGCTTCGTTTTCAAACGGGAATACTGCCGGATAGTACGAGCTGATGGACGGAATCTCCTGGTACTGATTAATTCCCTCAACCACCAGGTTCTCGATCGCATAGCTGCCGTCCTGCGCAATCTGCTCCTGAGCAGCACGGACGTTGATAAACGTATAGACCAGGCGATACGATCCGTCGTCCACACAGCGCTCGGCGTGCATTTGCACAAAGCGCGCGCCGACGCCCTTGAGCGCCTGCACATGCGGCAGGAGCTCGTCGAGCCCGACGGTGGTATAGATAGCCTTTTGCATTACTCGGCCTCCTTTGCAGCGACGGGCGTCTCAGCAGGTGCGTCACCAGCGGCAGGCGCTGCGGGTTTCTCGGCAGGCGCGTCACCGGCACCGTCAGCCCCGGCCCCAGCTGCAGCCACGAACCCGTCCTCGCCCAACTCGACGCCGCCATCCCAGGTAGCAGCGCCGCCCACGGTAAGCGGGTCACCGCCGGCGCGCATCACGGCCTCCTTCTGATCAAGGATGCCGCACGCCTCCACGATGGCATCGATCACGGTCTCGGGACGAATGGCGCACCCGGGCGCATACACGTCCACGGGAATCGCGCGGTCCACGCCGCCGATCACGTTATAGGCATCGCGGAATACGCCGCCCGAACACGCGCAAATGCCGCACGCCACCACGCACTTGGGCTCGAGCATCTGGCTGTAGATCTGGCGCACGACGGGCAGGTTCTGGGCATTGACCGACCCCGTCACCAAAAAGATGTCCGCATGCTTGGGGTTGCCGGTGTTGACCACGCCAAAGCGCTCCGCATCGAACAGCGGCGTGAGCGAGGCCAGCACCTCGATATCGCATCCGTTGCAGCTCGAGCCGTCGTAATGAATGACCCACGGCGAGCGCGACATTTTATGATCCATGGATGCCGCCTCCTAAATAAACACGTCAACGAGGATGGGCATAAGGTTGAGCAGGCCAAACACCAGCGCCACGCCCCATCCGAGCCTAAAGCAGCTGCGCCAGGTGCTGCGTGCGAAGGTGTTGTCGATCAGGACCTCGACAAAATACGTCGCGGCCATCACGACCAGGGCTACAACCCAGCTCACGGGGTTGTCCCAAACAAAGAACATGCCCACCCACATCAAAAACAGCACGGTCTCGCACCAGTGCATAAGGGTCATCTTGGCCAGCGTGCCGCCGCTCATCTCGGTGGCGACGCCCTGGACGATCTCCTGATGCGCGTGATGCGAGTACGAAAGGTCAAACGGCGACTTGCGCAGCTTGATGGTAAGCACCGCGAGCAGCGCCAGGAAAATGGGCGCGCTGTACACGATGATGGGGGCCGACTGCCCCGTCACGGCGATGGAATCAAAGCTGTCGGTGGCAAGGTACAGGCCCACGCTCATCAGCAAAACGGCGGGCTCGTAACTCATAACCTGCAGTAACTCACGATCGGCGCCAACCTGGGCAAACGGGCTTTGCGTCGAGGCGGACGCCAACACCACAAAGATCGCGGCGAGCGTCACCATAAAAGCGCACAGTAGCGTGTTAGAGCCCGACACAAAGATGCCGCCGCCCACGACGGTAAAGATGAGCGCGCACGCCATATAGGTATCGTCCATGGTGTTTACGCTGGCAGGGGCTTTGCGCAGCAGCTTGGCAACGTCGTAGAAAGGCTGGAGCAGGCGCGGGCCCACGCGGCCCTGCATACGGGCCGAAAGTTTGCGGTCAACGCCGTCGATCAGGCCACCAACCAAAGGCGCCAGCAGGGCAAACACCACGGTACCAATAAATATGCCCACGACGCCCGAGCCTTCAAAATACTTGCCGCGCAGCACCGAGGGCGCACTCATGGCAAGCCGCTCGGGCCCAATCCACGCGCAACACAGCAGCGCAAACAAGATAATACTGCAGCACACGACGCTACCCGCGGGACCAATACGCTTCTCGCCAAGGGCGTCCTCCGAGTACCAATTGCGCTTTTCAGCCTTTACCTCGTGTCCCATCGAGCCGCGGAAATGGCGATATTTATCGGTTCCCACGCCCGAAAGGTACACGTTGACGTGCGGCTTATTGCTCACGCGGAATGAAGTCAGCAGCACCACGGCGATAAACGCCACGATAACCACCATCAGATACATGGCGTCCTTGCCGATAACGTACGGCACGCGGCCAAACACCATGGCCAAGTAAGGCGACACCAGACCGCTCGAGATAACCGGGAACGCCACGCAGCACAGAATCAGCAGCGCGGCGATGGTGTTGAGGGCCATCCATTCGGTCTTATGAACATTGACCTCAACGTTTTGAGCCGTGGGGTCGACGCCCGAAAGCTTGGCAAGCCACTTGCCCCAGAAGTAAAACGTCGCGGCCGAGCCAAAGGCCAGAACCATGATCATGAGCACGTTGCCGGTCTGGGCAAACGCCACCAAGGCGCCCCACTTGGACACGAGCATGCCAAACGGCGCCACAAACATGCCCATGATGCCCAGCATCATCAGGCGCGTCAGGTGCGGCATGCGGCTGAACATACCGTCCATGTCCTCGATATTGCGGCTGCCGATATGATGCTCGGCCGTGCCCACGCACAGGAACAGCAACGACTTTGCCACCGTGTGGAACAGGATCAGGAAGATGGCCGCCCATACGGCCTCGGGCGCGCCGACACCCAAGCAGGCACTGATGAGGCCCAAGTTGGAAATGGTGGAGTACGCGAGCACACGCTTGGCGTTGCTCTGCGAGATGGCCATGAGGGCAGCGAGCAAAAACGTGATGGCACCCACACTCGTGACCATAAAGCCGGTCACGGGATAGATGGCATAGAGCGGGCTCAGCTTGACCATCAGGAACACGCCGGCTTTGACCATGGTTGACGAGTGCAGCAGGGCGCTCGTGGGCGTGGGGGCAACCATGGCGCCCAGCAGCCAAGTGTGGAACGGCATCTGTGCGGCCTTGGTAAGGGCGGCGAGCGATAGCAGGACGACCGGCATCACCAGCAGTGCGGACTGCGCGGTACCGGCGCCGGAAAGCTCGATCATGCCCGAGATGGTCAGCGGCATGCCGTTGACGTGCAGAAACATAAGGCCCGCCAAAAACGCGATGCCGCCCAGCATGTTGAGGATGATCTGGGTGAAGGCGTTTTTGATGGCCTCGGGCGTGCGCGTGTAGCCAATCATGAGGAACGAGCACACGGTGGTGATTTCCCAGCCGCAGAACAGCCACTCAAGGTTGTCGCTCGTCACGATGACGAACATGGCCGAGAGGAACAGGAACATGAGCGCCAGGAACTGCGGGCGACGGTCGGGCGCGGTCTGCCCGCGCAGCGCGGCCTCGTGCTCGTCATGGGCCTGGAAGTCCTTCATGTAGCCCAGGGCATACACGCAGATAAGGCTGCCGACAATGCCAACGGCGAGCACCATGATCACACTCATGTAGTCCAGGTAGAGCGGGGTTGCGGTGACGGCTTCGGTCGCGGGCAGCGTCATGGCTGCAAAGGCGAGCGAGCCCACCAGTTGGACTATGCCGAGCACCGTGGTGAGCGCGTTCCTATATTTGTACGCGTTGTATAGGATGACGGCGCACAGGATGACGTCGATGACGGAGCTGATGATCGAGAGCACATGCGAGGTACCGGGGGCAACCTCAAAGCTCTGCGGACCCGTGCCAAAAAACATGACGGCGACTACAACCGTCACCGCCATAATAATGCCGGAACCTATGAGCCCCACCGCATCGCGGGCGCGGTCGCCGCGCGCGAACAGCATGCCCAGCGCCGGTACCAGCGGAAACAGGGTAAGGAAATACAGTAGCGTCATACCATCACTCCCCCATGCAAAAACGCTGCAATTGTTTAACGTTATAGCTCAATTGATGAGTAGCGGCAGCGGGTTTTCGGTCAACTGGGGAGTTTTAGGCGTACGGGGCAAGGAGTCTGTCCGCATTGGAGCAAAGGGGCGACGCTCCCCCTATCGCAGCGACAGGCGCGCGGGCCACTGCGCGCGGTTTATTGGCCATTTTGGAGGATGTCCCGATAGGCTCGCGGCGGTCCAAAAAGTTGGCGCGGCAAGAAAAATGCGCCCCTGTGGGCGCACCATCCCGTTTGCTATTCCGCCTTTTTAACGCGCGGCTTGCGACCGCGCGGCTTATCGACCAGTGCGGCCTCACCGCTCTCGCGGTACTGACGGCACCAAGCCTTGACCGAAGACTCGCTGGGAATCTTGTGCTTGATCATGGCCTCGCGAACCGTCAAGCCGTTTTCCAGACGGTCCTTAACCACAGCGAGCTTTACGTCGTACGAATAGGTGTGATGATGCGAACCGGCATTGAGAACGGCGTCGGCACCGCCCACGGCATACGCGCGGGCCCACTGACGAGCCGTGGCCTGGGGAATGCCAAGCTCCGCGGCGAGGGCGCGATGACCGACCCCCTCTTGAAGGATCTCGACGGCGCGCTGCCTAACCTCGGGCGCATGCGTGCGAGTCCTAGTTGCTTCCGACATACCTGCCACTTCTTAGCCTTAACCGTTAATCTGCTTTCTTACGTGCAAGTTAGATAGTAGCATTTTAGCGTTTGCTCAAAGCAGTTAATTAAAATAGACGCGGCGTTATCTGGGCATTTGGCACCAAATTACGACATTTCTTTATCGATTATTTACGCTGGTAGCTGACTCGCAGCTAATCGTCATTCGCTTGTCAACAAAATTGGCATCTCTTTATGTCCTTTGGTATAGAGGATATAGTTATTAACCCCTCCCCCAATAATTTTGAGTGATCTGCAGGACAGTAGACCTCCTCACTCCTCATGATTACCGCGCATTGCCATCCACCGGAGCAAAACAAAAAGGGCGGGACCTGCTGCGCTTGCAGGCCCCGCACCGGTTGACACCCAACGGGACACAGCCGGGCGAGACGGATCCGTGCTACCGCCCCGCCTGGCCGCGATGTTCAACTACAGCTCGTTGGCCGCGTGATACGCCGTGCGAATGGCGCTCGCGATGTCGGCGGTGCGCTCACCCGAGCAGTCGCCCACGCAGGTCACGGGCACCGTCACGCCATCCAGATCAAACGCGTTGGCCTTGGAGCCCACGGCCATCACCACGTAATCGCAGGCGATCTTCACCGGCTCCTCGGCGCCGTCCTCGGTGGTGCGAACAGCCTCCACGCCCTCGTCGGTAATGGCGGTCAGGCGGGTCTTAACGTGCTGCTCCACGTTGTGCTCTGCAAAGTCGCTCATGATCAGCGGCAGAATGGTCTCGGACTCGCCTGCGGCAATCTTGTCGAGCATCTCGACAATCGCCACCTCGCAACCGTGCTGCAGCAGGTACTCGGCAGTCTCGGTGCCCACCAGGCCGCCGCCAATGACAGCGACGCGGCCCGTAAACTCCACCTTGCCGGCCAGCACGTCCCAGCTCGAGACGACCTTGTCCGAATCGGCACCCGGAACGGGGATGACCACGTCGTGCGCGCCCACAGCCACAATCGCAGCGTCGGCGGCGTTGAGGTCCGCGGGGCTAGCGACGTGGCTGAGCTCAACCTTCACGCCCAGGCCAGGCAGAATCTTCTCGTAGTACTCGACCGAGCGCATGATCTCGTCCTTGCGCGGAGGCGCAGCCGCCAGCACAATCTGGCCGCCCAGGTGATCGCTCGCCTCGTAGATGGTCACGTCGTAGCCGCGCTTGGCCGCCACGCGTGCGGCCTCCAGGCCGGCGATGCCGCCGCCCACCACGGCGATCTTCTTGTCGCCCTCGCCCGGCTTAATGGCGATGGTCGCCTCGTCGCCGTTCTCCGCGTTGAGCACGCACGAAATGTACTTGCGGTTTTGAATCGCATCGACACAGCCCTTGTTGCAGTTGAGGCACTCGCGGATGGGCTCACCCGTGGCGGCCTTCAGCGCAATGTCGGGGTCGCACATGAGCGAGCGGCCGTAGGCGATGATGTCGGCCGCGCCGTCTTCCAGAATCTTCTCGCCGGCCTCGACCGAGACAACACGGCCCACGGTTGCCACCGGCACGGAGACCAGGGCCTTGACGCGCTCGGCCACGGGCAGCGTCCAGTTGTAGGGCATGGCGCCCATGGGCGGAATGGTGTCGCCCATGTTGCCGGTGTGGTTGGCCTGTGCGACCTGGATCATGTCGATGCCCGCGCCCTCGAGCAGCTTGGCGAACTCGCATGCCTCGTCGGGCTGCAAGCCACCCTTGCCGCGCGGCGTGCCATCGGGGTTCTCCATGATCACGGGGAGCTTGTACTCCACCATCAGCTGCGGCGCGGCTTCCTTAATGGCAGCGACGACCTCCAGCGCGTAGCGAACGCGGTTCTCGAACGAACCACCGTACTCGTCGGTGCGCTGGTTGAGGATGGCCGAGCACAGCGAACCTACCAGGCGGTCGCCGTGGACCTCGATGGCATCGATCCCGGCCTGCTGCGCGCGAGCGGCCGAGGCGGCGATGGCCTCCTTGATCTGGGTGAGCTGCTCCACACTCGCCTCGTTCACAAAGTGCTGCATGTCGTGGTGCAGCTTGGCGTAGGCCTGGTTGCGGATCTCGTTGGACTCGGCCATCTTGGCGGCAAAGGTCTCCTCGTCGCCGGCGGCCTTGGCCTCCTGCGCGGCCTTGGCGGCGGCCATGGATCCCATGACCATGCGGCCGACGCCGGGCACGTCGTACTCGGGATGGAACAGCTGCAGCGCGACCTTGGCGCCGTGCTTGTGAACGGTGTCGGCCAGGGCCTTAAACGTGGGGATCTGAGCGTCGGTTGCCAGCTTGGGCGTGGGGCTTGCGGTCATAACGGGGGCGACGTCGCCGATGACGATGTAGCTCACGCCGCCACGGGCCAGGCGCTCGTAAAAAGCCAGGCTGCGCTCGCCAATGGAACCGTCGCGCTCCTCGTAGCCGGTGGTCAGCGGCGGAAACATAATGCGGTTCTTGAGCTCAAGGGGGCCAACCGTAATGGGCTGGAGCAGCTTGGATGCAGGTGCGGTCATGGACATTCCTCTCTTGTAGGCGCGGCGGCGATGATGCCGCGTAGTTGTCTAGAGGATATGGCATGGGGGCACAGCGGCGCAACGGAAATCGGCAGACAGCAGGTAGCGACAGGTGGATGGGGCGGGGCGGCCCGTCGGTTTGTCTCAATCTGTAACAGTTACGCGGCAAAATCCGTCCCTCGTGTTACAGATTTAGACAAACACGACCCAACCCACCGGTATATCTCGATCTGTAACACCTAGCCGCCCAAATCGGGTCTAGATGTTACAGATCGAGATTTTGTTTGAGAGGCCGAGAATTGGACCGAAAACACAGTCCCGGAATAACAAAAAAGCTCGCCGGCTAGGCCGACGAGCTGCAAGTTCTTGGTCGCGGGGGCAGGATTTGAACCTACGACCTCCGGGTTATGAGCCCGGCGAGCTACCAGACTGCTCCACCCCGCAATGTCTGGGCGCCTCATGTGCGCAAGAAAGAATATTACGCGGGAGCTCGGTAAACGGCAAGGAAAATCTCGTGGAGCATAATTCCTTCATATTTAAACCCCTCAGCCCCTATCACCGTAAACGAATCGCAGCCGAGAGCCGTCGGCGGCGCGTATACAATGGTGCGCGTCCTTTTATGCCAACACTGGGAGTAGACATGCTGCTCGCTATCGATATGGGAAACACGCAGACGGCCATGGGCCTGTTTGACGGAGACGAGCTGGTGCAGTCGTGGCGCATGCCCACCGACCGCTCTTATACCGCCGACGAGATCCATGTGCGCCTGATGGGTTTCTTTAAGATGTACGGCCTTTCGCTCGACGCGGTCGACGCGATCGCCTTTGCGGGCGTGGTGCCGCAGCTCTCGCGCGAATGGCACGCCGTGGCCGACCGCATTGCCGCAGATGCCATCGTCATCGGACCGCAGACGGCCGCGGTGACCAAGCTGCGCGCGGCGCGTCCCCAGGCCGTAGGTGCCGACCGCGTCGCTAACGCCGTTGCGGCCGAAACTTTCTACGGCGCGCCGGCAATCGTGGTGGACTTTGGCACCGCGACCAATATCGACGTCATCGATGAGGACGGTTATTACATTGGTGGAGCGATTGCGCCGGGCATCCGCATTTCGATGGACGCGCTCGCCGCCCGAGCCGCCAAGCTCGCCAGCGTGCCGCTCGAGGCGCCCGAGCACGCCATCGGCCGCGATACCGAGGAGTGCATCAAGGTCGGCGCCGTGATGGGCGCCGCCGCCATGGCCGAGGGCCTGGTCGCGCGCATGAAGCGCGAGCTGGGCCGCGAGGATGCCACCGTTATCGCCACGGGCGGTCTCGCCGGCATCGTCGCCGATTCGACCGATGCCTTCGACGTAGTCGACGGACAGCTCACCATCAAGGGTATCTGCGAAATCTACCGCCGCATGCAGGAGCTGGGATAGAGCAGGGGCTTAAGTCGAGTACACCCGATGCCACAGCTCCCCCGCAAACGTTCGCCAAGCCTATTCCTCAAAACTGAATAATTATCAATTTTGAGGAATAGGGCTGAGATGCCGCTCTGCGGTCACGCGAAGGCCCTCCCCGGCACAGGCCGAGGAGGGTCTTGTTGTCATCGTTATCTTTGAGCGCGGGCGCCTCGCGTTACAGTCCGCGAATTCGTACAGCCTCGGGCGGAAACTCCTGCTCGCCGGCATCGGTCTTGATGGTCGCGCGACCCCAGATGTCCAGGCCCGCAAACACACCGACCGCAAGCGGCAAGCCGTTGGGCGACACCGCCGCAACTTGGCGGCCCAGCAGCGGCACCATGTCGAAGTACTCGCCCAGCACGGGAGCCAGCGGACCGGCAGCGCCCTGCGGCGTGTTGGCAACAACCGCCCAGGTGTCCACACGGGTCAGCACGGCGGCGGCCAACTCCTCGACCAGCGCTTCGTCGGCCGCATCCACACCGAGCTCGCTCAACGCCGAAAGCTCAATATCCACCGTCACGGCACCGAACATGCCCGCGGCACCGGCACCGCCGTTCACGGTAACGCGCGCGAACGACGTCTCAAATGCGGGCGCGCCGCACACAATGTCGCTCGGCCACTGGATACCCACCTTACCGGCAAGGCCCAACCCCGGCGTCGAAGCCGTGCCCACGAGTGCGTCCATCATGCCCATCGCGGCCACAAACGGCAGGCCGTGGAAGGCGTGCATGTTCACGTCCGGACGCACGACCAGCGAAAACGTCAGCGATACATCGCCCGCGTTCCACGCGCACCAGCCCGCGGACGCACCCTCGCGGCCCGCATCGCGCGCGGCGTCGAGCTCAGTGCCAGCGGCTACAGCGTTCATCTCAATCATCTACATACGCCCCAATTCGCCCACGATATGGCCCACGCGATCCTCGGGCTCCTTGACCTCGACGCCGTTGTAGCGGAAGAACCGCGCCGGGTCGTGCATCAAGTCCTCGAGCGGCACCAGCACAAAATCGCGCTCGCCGATCAGCGGATGCGGCAGGCGCAGCTTTTTGCCGCCGTGGGTCTCGCCGTCCATCCACAGCAGGTCCAGGTCGATGGTGCGCGGGCCGTTGGCCTTGGCCTTTTTGGAGCGGTCGCGCCCCAGCTCAGCCTCGATCTTCATAAGCTCGTCGAGCAGCACCAACGGCGCCAGCTCGGTCTTGATCTCGATGACGGCGTTGGCAAACGCGTCCTGGCGCGTCTCGTAGGCAGGCTCGCTCTCGTAGATCTTGGAGGAGTTGGACACGCAGGTGAGTGGAATCTCGGCGATCATCTCGCGTGCAGCGCGGATGTTGTCGCAGCGATGCCCCAGGTTGGAGCCCACAGCCACAAACGCGCGGCGCGGCTGCGGCTTGGCAACCGCCCAGTAACCGTTCAGGAACTGCGCAAAACCCGCGGCGTCGTGCACGCGCACGATGTTGGCACCGGCCTGGATGGCGCCCAGGCACACGCCAAACGTGGCGGCATCGCGCTCGGCGGCCTCGGTCACGCCCGAGACGGCGCCCACAAAGCGCTTGCGCGACACGGCGCACATGAGCGGATAGCCCAGCGACGCCATCTTGGCAGTCTCGCGCTGGATGACGATGTCTTCGTTAGCCGACTTACCAAAGCCCGGGCCAGGATCGATGCAGATGCGGTCGCGCGACACGCCGGCATGGATGAGCGTGCGGGCCTGGTCGGACAGAAAGCCCATGACGCGGCGCATGATGGGCGCCGAATCGGGCAGGGTGAAGCGGCGGAGCTGCGAGGTGGGCACGTAGGCTTCCTCGCGGCGGGCGCTGCGGCGCATCATGGCGGCCAGTCGGTCATTGGACTCCGATGCGGCCTCGGTGGCCTCGGGCGCGGCCTCGGGCGCGGGCGCGACGGTCTCGGCGGCAGCAGCCTGCTCGGCGGCCGGCGTCTCCTGCTCGCTTGCAGGCTCGGACGTGGGCTCCGGTTCGCCAAACGGCAACGAGGGCTGCACCACGCCGCCCGGAAGCTTGGCCTCCGGCTTAGGCTCGCCCAGCAACTTGCCGCGACGGCGGCGAGCCGGCTTCTCGGCCTCACGCGCGGCCTCGGCAGCCGCCTCGCGCGCCTTCTCGGCAACAAACGCCGCTGCCGAGGTATCGAGCTGCACCGTTGCGTGCGTGCGGACGGGCGCGGCGACCTCGCCGGCATGCATCACGATGACGCCGCAAGTGCTCGTCTTAACGAACTCGACCATCTTGGGATCGGTGAAGCCGGTCACGTCGTTGACGATCGAGGCGCCGCAGCGCACGGCCGCCTTGGCAACCGCCACATGACGCGTGTCGATCGAGACGATGGCGCCCTCCTTGGCCAGCGCGCGCACCACGGGCAGCACGCGGCGAGCCTCCTCGTCGGGGTTGACCGGGGTAAAGCCGGGGCGCGTGGACTCGCCGCCCACGTCGATGATGTCGGCGCCGGCGTCGAGCATCGCCAGGCCGTACTCGATGGCGGCATCGGGGTCGAAGTGCTCCCCGCCATCGCTAAACGAATCGGGCGTCACGTTGAGGACGCCCATGATGCGCGGACGGTCAAAGCTGAGCTCGTACTTTCCGCACCGCCATGTCTTGCTGTCGTTCGCCATGAACATCCTCCTAAAATGCCCACGCCGCCGAGCTTGGGGAGCTGGCGGCGGGGTCGCTTTGCACTCAGTCTTTCTATTGTATCCGCGCGCGCGGGCTAGAACGCAAACGCGGCCGCGATGTCGCAAGAAATCAGCAGGTCGGCATTTGCATCCTGATCGGTGGGAGCAAGATTGCAAATGGCCAGCGTATCGCCGGTAAAGTAACGCGTAAGGCCCGCCGCCGGATACACCACGAGCGAGGTCCCGCCCACAATGAGGGCATCGGCCGCGGCGATGGCGGCAACGGCGCCGGTCAGCACATGCTCATCGAGCGGCTCCTCGTAGAGCACCACATCGGGCTTAATGCGCCCGCCGCACGCGGGGCACACGGGCACGCCCGCGGCGTCCTCGTGCTCGCGCGAGCAAATCCACTCGGCGCTATAGACCGCGCCGCACGACTGGCAAATGTTGCGATGGACCGATCCGTGCAGCTCGAACACGCGCTGTGAGCCGGCCATCTGATGCAGGCCGTCAATGTTTTGCGTCACCACGGCATTTAGCTTGCCGGCGCGCTCCAGCTCGGCCAGCTTGGTGTGACAGCGGTTGGGCTTGGCGCCAAGCGCGATCATCTTGGTGCGGTAGAAGTCGAAGAACTCGGCCGGGTGCACCTCGTAAAAGCCATGCGAGAGCATGGTCTCGGGCGGGTAGGCAAACTGTTGGTGATATAGGCCGTCCACGCTGCGGAAATCGGGGATGCCACTCGCCGTGGAAACGCCCGCGCCGCCAAAGAAGACCACGCGCTTGTGGGTGCCGAACAGCTCCGCCAGCGCGGCGGAGGCCTGTTTGGAGTCCGTTATCGCCTGCGTCATATGAGTCCTCCGTCCTTGTTGGTCGGGCAGCGTCGGGCGATGTCCCAGCATGCGGCCTTTGGGTCAGCACGCGCGGTGCCCACCACCGCCCCTGTTGCGCTAATCTTAAGCCTGCCAACCCCGTCGAAAGGACACCATGCCTCAGACTTACACTTTCGCCTCGTGGAACGTAAACGGCCTGCGCGCCGTGCTCAAAAAGGACCCGAGCTTTATCCAGATCGCGCAAGAACTCGACGTCGATATCCTGGCGTTGCAAGAGACCAAGCTGCAGGAGGGCCAGGTCGATATTGACCTGCCCGGCTATCACCAAACCTGGAGCTACGCCGAGCGCAAAGGCTATTCGGGCACCGCGGTCTTTAGCCGCCAGGAGCCGCTACGCGTGCTGCGCGCCGACGCGCTGCTGCCCTACGCCGGCGAGGGCGAGGCCGCCGAGCTCGTTGCCCAAGCCGCAACCGAGGGCCGCGTCTGCGCGTTGGAGTTCGACAAGTTCTGGTTTGTGGATGTCTATACGCCCAACGCGCAAAATGAGCTCGCGCGCATCGACGTGCGTATGGCCTGGGACGATGCCTATCGCGGCTTTTTGGGCGCGCTTGAGCACGAAACCGGCAAGCCCGTCGTAACCTGCGGCGACTTTAACGTGGCGCACGAAGAGATCGACCTTAAGAACCCCAAGTCCAACCGCGGCAACGCAGGCTTTTCGGACGAAGAGCGCGGTAAGTTTACCGAGCTGCTCAACGCCGGCTTTACCGATACCTGGCGCACGGCAAACCCCGACGTCGAGGGCGTCTACAGCTGGTGGAGCTACCGCTTTAATGCCCGTAAGAACAACGCAGGCTGGCGCATCGACTACTTCCTGGTAAGCGATGCAATCGCCGCCAACGTTCGCGACACCGGTATCCGTGGCGATATCTTCGGCAGCGACCACTGCCCCGTCACCCTCACGCTAGAGCTCTAGCCCCAAGTAATTTCCTGGGAGACAGAGGAAAACAGATCATGTGACCCCTCTCCCCCTATAAGTTGCGGTGGAATAGTTCCTGTTTGGGCAGCAAATAGCCAAAAACGAGAACTATTCCACCGCAAGTTCGTGAGGGAACGCGAAATGCCTTACAGCCCGTATTTCACGACGACACGGTTAATGCGACGGCACCAAGGCTTGTACAAGGCGGCCAAGAACACGCAGGTCGCGAGACCGTGTGTGATATCGAACGGCACTGCCGCGGCAAGACGCGCCATGGCACCCGCCCACGTGAGCGGTTGAACAAAACCGATAATGTCGTAGGCGTTGATCACAACGCCGTACAGCAAACCCGAAGCAAAGCCGTAGGTCAGCAGCGCCGGCATACGCACGGCGCCATCGGCGCGATCAAAAGCGCCGGCATGCGCCAGCGCACCGCCAACGTATCCCACGAGCCCCCAGGCATACATCTGCCACGGCGTCCACATGCCCTGCCCAAAAAAGAAATTGCTGGTCAGCGCCGCCAGCGCGCCAACCATAAAACCATTGCGGCGACCAAGCGTCGCCCCCGCGATAATGGCGATGGCGCTCACCGGTTTAAAGTCGGGAATGGGCCCAAACAGGATGCGCCCCGCCGCCGCCAGCGCCGCCAGCACCAGCGTGGGCATAATCTGGCGCAAACCCGGACGAGATGCCTCGTAACCCGCAAAGAACAGTGCAAGCACCAGCGCCACCACGACAAGCATGGCAAGCGCCGCCTGCTCAACACCCGCCAGCAACGCCGCTGCCATCACCGCCGGCACCGCCAGCAACAGCGGGATCTCCAGTTTTGTGAGTAAACGCGAGAAACGACAGTCCGTCATCCCATCACGCCCTATAGAACACGTTGTCGGCAAAGAAGTCGGCCGGGGGCTCCATGCAGGCAATCTCGCCGTCAAACATCATGGCGACGTCGTCGGCTACCTGCTCGGCAAAGTCCAAATCGTGCGTAGCCATGATGACGGTGCCGCCAGCCTTCGCATGGTCACGCAGGGCGCGGGCGATGATGCGGCGGCTCTCCAGGTCAAGGCCCTTCGTGGGCTCGTCAAGCAGCAGCAGCTCGGGGCCGATCAGCAGCAGCTTTGCCAGCGCAAGCAGCTGGCGCTGTCCGCCCGAGAGGTCGTAGGGGTGGCGCGTCTCCAGGCCGTCCAGCCCCAAGCTCGCCGCGCGCTCCCGCGCCACGGTCTCGTCATATCCGCAGGCTGAAGCCCATTCCATCAGCTCGTCGCACACCGTCTCGGCAACCAGCAATGCTTTGGGATTCTGAGGCAGCAACGCCGCCGAGGCCGCTCCGCGCACCATGCGGCCGCGCTGCAGCTTGGCGGTCTTCGCCAGCACCGAGAGCATCGTCGACTTACCGCATCCGTTGCCGCCCACGATCGCATGCACCGCACCGGCCGAAAACGACGCATCGAGCCCACGCAACACCCAGCCGGACGCTCGATCGTAGCGAAACCAACCTTCCGACAGGGTGGTAGCCGACCCAGCGTGCATTTTTTGGAGTATTCTGCTTCCATCCGTGCGCGAGAAGGCTTCCAAGCCGTTCTCGAGCGACGTTTGCGCCACAAATTCGGACGATTTGTCCAATTCCAAACTTTTTTTCGCGCTCGATACGCCCCCGGGCGGCTCCAGAGAGCCCAAATTGTCCTCACGCCTGCTGAATACTCCGTTTTTTGCACATCGGATGGCACCCCACCCCAACATCTCATCGGAAAACAGCGATTCTCGGCGTCCCAAAGAAGCCATATCCGCCACCTCGCGCACGCGACCGCCCTCAATCCGGTACGCACGCGTCGCATACTCGAGCATCGGCCGCGGTTGATGCGTAGCCACAACAACCGTGCAGCCCAGCTCACGGTTCACGCGAAACAGCGCGTGCAGAAAATTCTTCTCGGCAACGGGATCGAGCTGAGACGTGGGCTCGTCGAGTAGCAGCACACGCGGACGCAGCGCCAGGACGGCGGCAAGCGACAGCAGCTGCTTGCGGCCACCCGAAAGCGTGTCGGTATCGCGATGAAGCCAGTCCTCCAGACCAAAGAAATAGCTGGTCTCGGCAACACGGCGGCGCATCTCGTCGCGCGACACGCCCAGATTCTCTAGGCCAAACGCCATCTCGTGCCACACGGTCTCGCACACAATCTGGTTCTCGGGATCCTGGAACACATAGCCCACGCGCTCCGCCGATGCCCGCGCGTCCATGTCGGCAACGTTCTCGCCCAGCACGCGCAGTTCGCCAGTGCGCTCGCCCGCCGGCGCGATCTCGGGCTTGAGCAGCGACAGCAGCGTCGACTTACCCGATCCGGTACCGCCAACAAGCAACGCAAATGCACCTTGGGGAACAGACCAGTCGAGCCCCTCGAGCACCGCAGCATCGGCCCCGGGGTAGGCAAAGCTCAGGCTCCGCACCTCAATCGCCGGCATATCCGGGCCGCACGCCGCGCCTGACACCGGGCCCCTATCCAACCGAGCCATCAGCCGAACCTCTTCTCATCGATCGCATGTAACACACAGGGCAGCACCATCCAGGCAGCGTACACGACATAGCCCAGCCACGGCGCCGGCACCGAAAGCTGCGGGTAAAACGAATACTGCGTTGTCGCGGTCCATGCCACTGCCACCGCGGCGGCACCAAACAGCGCGAGCCCGACCAGCGCGGCAACGTCGCTGCGCCCCAGTCGATACCGCGCGTACGTCGTACGGCGCGACGCAGCACCCCACCCGCGCGAGCGCATGGCATCCGCGCGCTCAAGCGAATCTTCCATGCCCCAGCCCATCAGCACGCTCGACGCCCGCAGGCGCGATCGCACGGGATCGGTGGGCGCACGCCCCGGTACATCAATCGCATCCTGCACCGCCAGTACCGTGCGGCCGCGGCGCAAAAACTGTGGGATAAGCCGCATACACATCGAAATCATGAGTGCGATCACCGGCGCGGCGTTGCCCAACAGTGCAAGCACCTTGTCGTATTCGAGCATCGACGCCGCCGCCTCAAACCACAGCACGCTCGCCACAAACAGCCCGCCCATGCACAGGCCGTAAACCATGCTCTCTAGATACACCGCACGCATGCCAATACGAAACAGCTCCGTCGAACCCGAAGCGCTAAACAGCGGATTGACCAGCGCGATAATCAAAATCACCGACAGCTGCCAGCGAAGCGCCCCCAACGTGCGCGCAGCGCCGCGCGTCGCAAGCCCGTACGCCAGCCCGCCCGCAAGCGACAGCGCGATCAGCACCGGTTGCATCGAGAACATGGTGAGCCCCAGCGTCAACGCCATGTAGAACGCCGGCACCGCCGGATGCGACATCGAAAATGCCGCGACGGGTTCGTTGCCCGATTCCTCTCGCATGATATCCACGGGCGCCCCCGTCCCCTCGCTCAAACGACAGCTTCGCAGCACCGCCAACGCTGCACGCAAGCAGCGCAAACGCCACGCCGGCGGCGCAAGCCTCAACCGCCGCAAACCAATCGTTACGCGCTCAACATATGCCTGCGGTATCATATTGCGCCGTGTATCGTTTCCAAACACACGTCTCTATAACGTAACAGGAGATCACATGGACGCAACCGCAATTATCCTCGCTGCCGGCGAGGGCACCCGCATGAAGTCGAACCACTGCAAGGTTTCGCACAAGATCCTGGGCAAGCCCATGGTCCAGTGGATCGTCGACGCCACCATCAAGGCCGGCTGCAGCCGCGTCGTGGTCGTCATCGGCAGCCACGCCGACGAGATGCGCGCCCTTATCGACGGCACCTACGCCAACAGCGCCACCAAGGTCGAGTGCGTTGAGCAGACCGAGCGCCTGGGCACCGGCCACGCCGTGAAAGTCGCGCTCGAGGCCTGCGGCATCACGCAAGGCCCCGTCGTCGTGCTCAACGGCGACTTGCCCCTCATCACCGCCGACACCGTTGCCAAGTTCGCGCAAACCGTCGCCACCGGCGAGCTCGCCTGCACCGTCATGACCATGACCCCGCCCGACCCCTTCGGCTACGGCCGCATCAAGCTGGGCGCCGACGGCCAGATCGAGCGCATCATCGAGCAGAAAGACTGCACGCCCGAGCAGGCCGCCACGCTGCTGGAGTGCAACGCCGGCTGCTACGCCTTTGACGGCGCGCAGCTCGCCGCCCACATTGACGAGATCGGCAACGACAACGCGCAATCCGAGTACTACCTGCCCGACATGCTCGAGATCCTCAAAGGCCATGGTCAGGCAGTCTCCATCTTCCACTGCGATGACTACCGCGACGGCCTGGGCGTCAACAGCCGCATCCAGCTCGCACAGCTCACCGCCATCGCGCGCGACCGCATCAACGAGCACTGGATGGCCGAGGGCGTTACCTTCATCGACCCCACGCAGGCCTGGATCGGCCCCGATGCCACCATCGGCCGAGACACCGTCGTGTGGCCGCAGACGCATCTGATCGGTCACGTCACCGTGGGCGAAGAGTGCCAGCTCGGCCCCAACAGCCGTCTCACCGACACCACCGTCGGCAGCGGCTGCACCATCGATGAGACCATCGCCATCGAGGCCGTCATCGAGAACGGCGTCGACTGCGGCCCGCGCGCCTACCTGCGCCCGGGCACCCACATGCTCGACGGCTCCAAGGCCGGCACGCACGTGGAGATCAAGAAGTCCACGATCGGCGAGGGCTCCAAGGTGCCGCACCTGTCCTACATCGGCGACACCACCATGGGCTCCGGCGTCAACGTGGGCGCGGGCTCCATCACCTGCAACTACGACGGCGTGCACAAGCACAAGACCGTCATCGGCAAGGACGCCTTCATCGGTTCCGACACCATGATGGTCGCGCCCGCCCAGATCGGCGACGGCGCGCTCGTGGCCGCCGGCTCCGTCATCACCGAGCCGGTCCCGGCCGACGCACTTGGCCTGGGCCGTGCCCGTCAGGTAAACATTGAGGGCTGGGCCGCCGATTACCGCCGCCGTCTGCACGAAGACGACGAGGTATAACGTTTTACCAAGCATCTAAGGAGCTGTTCCCATGGGAGCAGCTCCTTTTTCTATCGTGACCTGCGCAACCGGATGAGTGGTCGGTTCGTGTCCGTTGACGGTAAAGACGTTATCAAGACCCGATTAACCCCGTCGCGCGGTTACAATGCAACAAGGCATCTATATGGCATTCGATATAAAGGAGAAGGGTAATGCCGATTAATGATCCCGAGAAGTCGGAGAATATGCGCAAGTCCATCCGCGTGTATTCCGGTTCCTCCAACCGTCCCCTCGCTCAGAAGATTGCTGAGTACCTTGGGGTCGAGCTTTCGGGCCTTACGCTAAAGCAGTTCGCCAACGGTGAGATTTACGCCCGCTACGACGAGACCGTCCGCGGCGCCGACGTCTTCCTGATTCAGTCCGTGGCCGGAGGCAACGTCAACGACATGCTCATGGAGCTGCTCATCGCCACCGACGCTGCCAAGCGCGCATCCGCCCGCTCCATCACCGCCGTTATCACCCACTACGGCTATGCCCGCCAGGACCGCAAGGCCGGCCCGCGCGAGCCCATCACCGCCCGCCTCGTCGCCAACCTGCTCGAGCGCGCCGGCGTCAACCGCATCATCACCCTCGACCTGCACCAGGGCCAGATCCAGGGCTTCTTCGATATCCCGGTTAACCACCTGTCCGCACTGCCGCTGTTTGGCCAGTACTACAACGACATGCACTTCGACACCGACAACCTGGTTGTCGTCTCCCCCGACGTGGGCCGCGCCAAGGCCGCCAAGAAGCTGTCCGACATGCTCGGCTGCGACCTGGCCATCGCCCACAAGGGCCGTCCGCGCCACAACGCCGCCGAGGTCATGGGCATCATCGGTGACATCAAGGGCAAGACCTGCATCATCAACGACGACATGATCGACACCGCTGGCACCCTGTGCGCCAACGTCAAGGAGCTCAAGGCTATGGGCGCTGGCGACATCTACGTCTGCGCCACCCACGGCATCTTCTCCGGTCCGGCCATCGAGCGTCTGAACGACGCCCCGATCGTCGAGTGCCTCGTCACCGACGCCATTCCCGTCGAGGTCGGCGGCAAGATCAAGACCATCTCGGTCGCCGAGGAGTTCGCTCAGGCCATCTCCGCCGTTTACCACGAGGAGCCCGTCTCCACGCTCGTCGGCGGCGACTTCGCGCTGTAGTCGCATCGTCCTTGCAACCCGGCGCATCGCCGTCGGAACAGAAGAAACCCCCGCGCTCCCCCTTGCTTCGCAAAGGTCGCGCGGGGGTTTCTTCTGTTCCGACGGCTCGCTCTGCCGCGGCCGCGCTTTTGTCTGGTGGGATTTCGCTGAAGCAAAGCCTCGCCTTCGGCGGGCGTGGTAGCCTTTGTCGTTGATTAAACTTTTTATGTAACGGAAGGACAAATATGGCAGCTGCACAGCCGCTTAAGATTCGCATGGTTGCAGGGCTTGGCAACCCTGGCGAGGAATATGCCGAGACCCGCCACAACGCCGGCTTTAAGGCAATCGACGAGCTGGCCCGTCAGGCCGGCGTCACGTACTGGAAAAACCAAGCAGGCGCCGAGGTCGCGCTCATCAATATCAACGATGCTGAGGAAGAGGGTGGCAAGCGCCAGATTGTGCTGGTCAAGCCGCAGTCGTACATGAATACCTCGGGCGGCCCCATCTCCAAGCTCTGTCGCGAGTACAAGATCAAGGCCGAGGAGCTGCTCGTAATCCACGACGAGCTCGATATTCCCGCCGGCGACGTGCGTGTTAAGGTGGGCGGCGGCCATGCCGGTCACAACGGCCTGCGTTCCATCATCGACAAGATGGGCAGCCGCGACTTCAGCCGCATCCGCACCGGCATCGGCAACCCTCCCGGCAAGATGGCCGTCGCCGACTACGTTCTTAAGCAGCTGCGCGCCCGCGAGGCCGAGGATTTCCAGGACACCTGCGCCCGCGCGGCCGACGCCGCCGGCCTGGCGATCGTGCACGGCGTGGTTTATGCCCGCGACCATGTCAACGGCGCCGCCTCCGCCAACGGCAAGCACTAAAACCTATCATTTAGGGACAGGTTTATTTTGGCAGGTTTTACCTGCGGAAACGCCCCAGTTGCGGCATCGCAATCAACCGCGCGCCGACATACATGCACAGCACCCCAAAGGGGGCCGGACTCATCACAACCCGAGGCCGGCCCCCTTTGCCGTTTTACCTGATAAAACCGACCAAAATAAACCTCTCCCCCTTTGGTAGGCCAAAGTGGATAAACCCTGCTCCCAACCGCCGAAGACACACGTAAGTGACATGTCCATGAGGGTATAATTTGCACCGTATGTCTGCACAACGCCTGTGCGCGTACGGTTTTATTCGGGCTACCGTCCATTTCCGTGGAGGCACGGTTCGGCGGCCCTAACAAGAGAGGGGTTCTATGTATAAGATCCTGGAGAAGACGCAGTTCTCGGAGAAGGTGTTCAAGTTCCGCATCGAGGCGCCCGCAATCGCCAAGCATGCGCACGCTGGACAGTTCCTCATGGTTCGCGCCAACGAGACGGGCGAGCGTGTCCCGTTTACCCTGGCCGGCTGGAACGGTGACGAGGGCTGGGTCGAGTTCATCTTCATGGTGATCGGCAAGACCACCGAGATGCTTTCCACCTACGAGGCCGGCGAGTCACTGCGCGACGTCGTGGGCCCGCTGGGCGTTCCCACCGAGATGGCCGAGGGCCCCTGCGCCGTCATTGGCGGCGGCGTCGGCTTGGCAATTGCCTTCCCGGTCGCCAAGCACCTGGTCGAGACCGGTCACGAAGTTCACGCCATCATGGGCGCCCGCACCAAGGACCTCCTGCTCATGGAGGACCAGTTCCGCGAGCTCCTCGACGAGGACCACATCCACATCACCACCGACGACGGCTCCTACGGCGAGCAGGGCGTTGTTACCGCTCCGCTGGAGCGCCTGCTGCAGGACAAGGCCGTGAGCCAGGTCTTCTGCGTCGGCCCCGTTCCGATGATGAAGTTCTCGACCCTCACCGCCCAGAAGTACGACACCCCCATCACCGCGTCCCTCAACCCCATCATGGTTGACGGCACCGGCATGTGCGGCTGCTGCCGCGTCGAGGTGGGCGGCGTGACCAAGTTCGCTTGCGTCGACGGCCCCGACTTCGATGCCACCCTGGTCGACTGGGATGACCTTCGTGCCCGCCAGGCCGCTTACCGTTCCGAAGAGGGCGAGTCCCTCAAGGCCTATGAGGAAAAGAGCTGCGCATGCCACTAGTTAACGGTCGTTTCGTTGCCGATATGAAGTCGCCCCGCACCCCCGATAACGAGGAGCCGGCTGCCGAGCGCGCCTGCGACTTCCGCCCCGTCGACAAGGGCTTCACCGAGGAGATGGCGCTGGCCGAGGCCGAGCGCTGCCTCAACTGCAAGAAGCCGTTCTGTGTTGAGGGCTGCCCCGTCAACATCAACATCCCCCGCTTTATCGAACAGATCCGCGAGAAGGACTTCGGCGGCGCTCTCGATACCATCCGCGAGGACTCCATGCTTCCCGCCATCTGCGGCCGCGTCTGCCCGCAGGAGAACCAGTGCGAGGGCAAGTGCATCCGTGGCAAGAAGTCCGAGCCCGTGGCCATCGGCCAGCTCGAGCGCTTCCTGGGTGACCGCCCCGAGCTCGCCTCCACGCCCAAGATGGCCCCCAAGAACGGCAAGAAGGTTGCCGTCGTCGGCTCCGGCCCGTCCGGCATCACCTGCGCCGGCGAGCTCGCCCGCAACGGCTTTGACGTCACCGTCTTCGAGGCATTCTTCACCGGCGGCGGCGTGCTGGTCTACGGCATCCCCGAGTTCCGTCTGCCCAAGGCGGTCGTCAAGCGCGAGATTGACGGCCTGGAGGACATGGGCGTCAAGTTTGAGTACAACTCCGTCGTGGGCAACATGGCCACGGCCGAGGAGCTGTTCGAGCAGGGCTTCGACGCCATCTACGTGGCGACCGGCGCTGGCCTGCCCAAGTTCCTCAACGTCCCCGGCGAGAACCTGCCCAACGTCTTCTTCGCGAACGAGTACCTCACCCGCGTGAACCTGATGAAGGCCAACAAGTTCCCCGAGTACGACACCCCCACCAAGCACGGCAAGAACGTCGTTGTCTTTGGTGGCGGCAACGTGGCTATGGACGCCGTCCGTACCGCCAAGCGCCTGGGCGCCGAGCACGCCATCATCGCCTACCGTCGTACCGAAGACGAGATGCCCTGCCGTCGCGCCGAGCTGCACCACGCTAAGGCCGAGGGCGTCGAGGTTCTGCCGCTCGTCTCCCCGCTCGAGTTTGTCGCTGGCGAGGACGGCTCCGTGTGCGCCGTCAAGGTCCAGAAGATGGAGCTCGGCGAGCCTGACGAGTCCGGCCGTCGTCGCCCGGTGCCCATCGAGGGCGCCATCGAGGAGATCCCCTGCGACGTCGCGATCTCGGCTATCGGCACAAACGCCAACCCCTTCGCAAAGAAGATCGGCGGCAAGATGGAGCTCAGCAAGTGGGGCTACATCGTCGCCGACGAGGAGACCGGCCAGACCACCGATCCCCGCATCTGGGCCGGCGGCGACATCGTCACCGGTGCCGCTACGGTCATTCTGGCGATGGGCGCCGGCAAGAAGGCCGCCGCTTCCATCACCAAGAGCTTGCTGGGCGAGTAATCACCTACAGCGCTAGCCATCAAACGGCAAAGTCCCCGTCGAGCACACGCCCGGCGGGGACTTTTTCTATGCCGATCGCCCTACCACCGCAAAGGTGCCTGTCCCCCTTGCGGTGGTTTTGGTCGGCTAGCCTTCGAGCTGCGCCACCTTGTAGCGGTAGGCTGCGGCGATGACGTCCTTGCAGCCTTCGCGGCCCAGCTTGGCGCGGTTGACGACGATGTCTTTACCGCTCGTCATCTTCCACTTGCCGGCGCTATAGCGCTTATAGAACGCCTCGCGCGCCTTCTGCTGCTGTTTGACCAGCTTGGCGCCCTTCTTTTTGTTAAGGCCACGCTTCTTGCGCACAATCTCGACGCGGTCCTCAAAGGGTGCGGTCACCAACACGGCAATGTGGCTGGGGTTGTTGCGCAGCAGGTAATCGGACAGACGGCCTTCGATAATGCAGCTCTCGGTCTCGCCCAGATCCAAAATCACCTGGCTCATCTTTTGGAACAACTTATCCGAGTACGAACGCGCATCGTAGCGGTCGGGCAGAAACGCCATGTTCTCCACGGCCAGACGCTCATCATAGGCGGCCATCTTATCGAGCGACTCGCCCGCGCGCAGCGACGCACGTACCAGCAGCTCGTTATCGTACAGCGGAATCCCCAACTCGTCGGCAAGCATGCGGCCAATCTCGTGGCCCTCGGCGCCAAAGTCGCGCGCGATGGTAATGACCACAGGATTCTTCTTATTCTCCAGATCGCTCATCGCGATTCCTTTCTCCATGTGACAAAGGGGCTGTCCCTTTGCCACATTCTACGCTGCCACCATTCGCCTCTGATATGCGCGAACCAGCAGCGAGATACCAAAGTTGAGCACAAAGTACATCGCAAACACCAGGCCGTAGAGCATAAGCACCTGCGACAGGTCGATCGCGTGGGCCATCACCACGTTTGCCGTGTACATGAGCTCGGCCACGTTAATGCCCGAAAGATACGAGCTGTCCTTAATGACGGTCGTGCACTGGCTAAACAGCGCCGGAATGATCGTCTTAAACGTCTGCGGCAAAATGATGTAGCGCATGGTGGCAAAGAAGCCGAAGCCCTGGCTCTGCGCTGCCTCAAACTGGCCGCGCGGAATCGAGTTGAGGCCGCCGCGCACAATCTCGGCCATAACAGCGCTGGTAAACAGCGTAAAGGCGATGGTCGAAATCACAATGTCCAAACCCTGCACCGTAAAGTAGATAAACAGGATCCACAGCAGGTTTGGCGTGCAACGGAACAGTTCGATATAGGCGCTCACCAAAATACGGAACGGGCGGGGCGCATAGCTCTTAACGAGCGCCAGCACCGTGCCAAAGATGAGCGAGAAAAAGATCGACAGCGCCGAGATCTCGATTGTCTTAACAAAGCCGCCCCAAATGTAGAGCAGGTTGGTCGCGTTGAAGATTTCCATGCGCTAGGCCTCCTCTACGTTGTCGAGCCCCAGCTCGGCCAGGCTCACGCCGCGCGGACGCTCCTTGGAGCGGCGCTCGAGCCACTGCACCAGCATGGCGAGCGGAAAGCAGATGATGAAGTACATAAGGCAGCAGACGATGTATCCCTGCAGGTAGCCGTACAGACTCACAAAGTTGTCGGAACGGTACATAAGGTCGCCGCCGGCCACAAGCGCCAGCACCGACGTATTCTTGACCAGGTTGAGCGCCTGGTTGCACAGCGGCGGCAGAATGATCTTGAATGTCTGGGGCAGTACGATGTACCAGTACGCCTGCGCACGGGTGAAGCCCTGGCTCTGGGCCGCCTCCATCTGACCGCGCGGAACCGCCTCGATACCAGTGCGGATGACCTCCGAAATGTAGGCCGCGTGATACAGGCCCACGCCCAAGAAGCCCAGCACGAACGGAGCGATGCGCACCGGCTGGTCGGCACCGGTTATGGCCTGCAAAAACTGCGGACCGGCCATGTACATAAAGAGCACCTGTACGGGCAACGGGGTGTTCTGGTAAAACTCCACGTACGCGCGGCTTATGGCGCGCAGCACGCGCGAACGAGTGGTAGAGAACACGCCCAGCAGCGTGCCCAGCACCAGCGACAACAGCAGACCGGCAACGACCACCTGTAGCGTCACGCCAAAGCCCTCCCAGAAGGGCCCCATATTTTGAAATGTCGTCGACCAACGGTCGGCGTCAAATAATCCTTCGAGCATTTGATTCCTTCCTTGGACGATGCGCCTATACAAGACCCCAGGTCTTGACCTCTTGGTCGAGCCAGCCATCGGCCAGGCGATCGCAAACCACCTGATCGACCACAGCCGAAAGGTCGCAGCCCTTCTTGGTCGCCACGCCGTAGCCCTGCTCGCCAAACTTGACCTCGGGCTGCAGCAGCTCAACGGTCTCGTTCATGTAACCGGCCAGCGTGGAGCGGTCCATGGCAAAGACGTCGATATTGCCGGCGTCGAGCGAACTCTTGATGATGGGATAGCCGCTAAAGGCCCTAAACTCGGGCTTGCAGCTAAAGCCGTTGTCCTTGATCATCTGCTCGATCAGGCCCTGCGTGGTGGCACCCTGGCTCACGCCAATGACCTTGCCGTCCAGATCCTCAATCGAGGTAAAGCCCGAACGCTTCTTGACCATGAGTCCCACGTAGTCGGTGCGGTACGGCGTCGAGAAATCCCAGCTCTTCTTGCGCTCGTCGGTGATGGTGTAGGTCGCCGCGACCACGTCGAGTTGGCCGTTATCGATCAGTGGGCCGCGCGTCTTGGGCGTTACGTCGGTAAACTCGACAAGCTCCTGGGCACGAGCCTTCTTGTAGCTCACACCAAAGACGGCAGCGGCGATCTGGTAGCACAAATCGACTTCCATGCCCTCAAAGCGGCCCTTGGCGGTGTCGTAATAGCCGTAGCCGGGAACATCCTTCTTAACGCCGGCATTCAGATGGCCACGCGACTTGATGGCCGCAAGCTTGGACCCCTTGTCGGAGCCCTCACCGCTGGTGGAGTTGCCGCAACCGGTAAGCGCGGTCCCCGTCAGCGCGAGCATGCCGGCGCCAGCCAGCTGCAAAAAGTGACGGCGCGACACGGCCGCCCTCGTCATATCCGTCATGTCCATCACCGCGCCTAGTGCAGAATCTTGGACAGGAACTCGCGGCAACGCGGGTTCTCGGGGTTATCGAAGAAGTGCTCGGGCGTGCCCTCCTCCAGAATGCGGCCGTCCTCCATAAAGATGACGCGGTCGGCCACCTGGCGCGCAAAGCCCATCTCGTGCGTCACGCAGATCATGGTGATGTCCTCCTGCGCGAGCTCAATCATAACGTCCAGTACCTCCTGGACCATCTCGGGGTCGAGCGCCGAGGTCGGCTCGTCAAACAGGATGATAGGCTGCTTGGTGCACAGGGCACGGGCGATGGCGATGCGCTGCTGCTGACCGCCCGAGAGATTCTGCGGATACTCGCCAGCCTTATGCGCCATGCCGACGCGCTTGAGCGCGGCGATGGCGATCTCGGTCGCCTCCTCCTTGCTCTTCTTTTGCAGCTTGATGGGTGCGAGCGTCAGGTTGCCCAGCACCGTCATGTTGGGATACAGGTTGAACTGCTGAAACACCATGGAGCTGTACTTGCGAGCCATCTCCAGGTGATTCTTTTTGGTGAGCGGCGTACCGTCGATGACGACCTCGCCCGACGTGGGCTCCTCCAGATAATCGACGCAACGGATGAGCGTCGACTTACCCGAGCCGGAAGGCCCGATCATTACGAGCTTCTCGCCGCGCTTGACGGTGAGATTGATATCTTTGAGCACATGCAGGTCGCCAAAGTACTTGTTGAGATGCTTGATCTCGATCATGTCTGCCATGAATGTCCCTTCCCTGCGTTTACACGAGTTGAACTATTGTACGGAAAGAACCACATTTCCGCAGCCCACACCACATTCCCGTAAAGAACCCGCAACCTTTAACCCACTCATTGGGGACAGCCCAGCAAAAAGGGGCGCGACCATGACGGCCACGCCCCCCTCAACATCAACTATGTACCGCTCGGCCCTTACGCGAGTTTGGCTCCGACGATCTTTGCCGCGGCCGGCTTGTCGAAGTTGCCGCCGGTGGCCTTGCCGAGCGCACCCATAACCTGGCCCATCTGCTTCTTGGACGTGGCGCCCAGCTCGGCGATGACCTGCTCGATCAGGGCCTCGAGCTCCTCGCCCGAAACCTGCGCGGGCAGCAGACTTTCCAGAATCTCGACCTGCTCGGTCAGGTTGTCGGTACGCTCCTGGTCGGTACCGGCCTTGATGGACATCTCCAGCGTCTCGCTCGTCTGCTTAATCAGACGCTTGATCATGCTGTTGACGTCCTCCTCGGTCACATCGCGGCGCTCGTTAACCTCGATATTCTTCACCTCGGCCTTAACCTGGCGAATGATGGACAGGCGAACCTTGTCCTTGGCCTTCATGGCCGCGATCATTTCCTTCTGCAGCTCTTCGTTGGTCATCTGCAAATCCTCTCTAATAGCGTGGGCGGCACTCGCGCGAGCACCGCCCCATGATTACTCAGTCGTCGACGAATCGTCGGTCGAACTCTTGGTGACGCCCTTCAGGCTGACGTTGTATGGCACGTCTTTGGGCATGGGATTAACGGTGATGTCGGCATCCTTCTTGTACTGCTCTAGCCACTCGCTGTACGCGGTGCTGGCCGCCTGCGTCTTCACCACGTTGGAGACATACTTCTTGATGTCCTTGGGCACCTGGTTGATGTCATCAACCTGATTATCGACATGGAAGTAGTCGGTGCACTTGATGATGTGGTAGCCATAGGTCGACTCGACGACTTCGCTCACGTCGCCCTTGTTGAGTCCCTCGAGCGCCGTCTGGTAGCTGTCGACGAAAGTGGTGAGCTTATCCCAGCCCACATCGCCCTTCTTCTCCTTGGAACCGGTGTCCTCGGAGTACTGCTCAACGGCGTCCTCAAAGCTCAGCTCACCGGAGTTGATCTTGTCCAGGCACTCCTGCGCCTTGGCCTTGGCGGCAGCCTTGTCCTCGTCGGAAGCGTCGGAATCAACCTTGATCAGGATGTTCGACGAGCGGCGGGCGTCGTTGTAGCTGGACAGGTTTTCGTTGATGTAATCGACAATCTCGCTGTCCTTGGGCTTGCTCGTGGGCGCGACGGCATCCTTGAGTTTCTGCTGCGCCAGACTCTCCTTGAGTGAGTCCTTGTAGGTGTCCTCGGTATAGCCGTAGGTCTTGAGGGTCTTCTTAAAGGCCTTGGCACCGCCCGCGCTCTTGCACGCGTCCTTCCAAGCCTTCTCGACCTCCTCGTCCGACACCGTCACGCCGTTCTCCTTCTGTGCCTGTTGAAGCAGAATCTGCTGCGTGTAGGAGTCGATGAGTTGCTTGCGGTACTTCTTGGGCGTGAGGTCGTTGTCAACCAGATACTGCGCCCAATCCTTATCCTTGGTGTAGCCGTTGGACGTGCGCATGCTCATGATCTGCTTGGTCACGGTGTCCTCGGTGAGGTTGGTGCCGTTGATAGTTGCAGCAACACCGCCGGTCAGCTTGTAGCCCGAGGTGTCCTCGGCCTGCGACATAAGGCCGGAGCACGCCATCGCCGAGACGGAAAGCAGCATCGCCAGCACGCCGATGACCACCAGGACGATCTTGACGGTCTTAGACACGTACGTCTTGCGCTGCTTCTTGCGAGAGCTGGAGGCAGCGCGGGCCTGCTGCTCGGGCGTCGGCGCGGCCTCGGAGTTCTTTTTCTTATTTGCCATAGTTGGCCTTTCGCATAACGAATCGAACAAACGCCATTGTGTCACAACGCAGCCCCCGCGGCACGCTTGGTGCATTGGGGACAGGTTAATCTGCACCATTTTGGTGCAAAGGGGACAGCTCTGGCAGCCGGCAGTTAGGGACAGTCCCCAAGTGCCGGCTCAGCCCCACCTTAGAAGTGACGGCGGATGGCGTCGACCATGCCCTGGGGCGTGGTCTGGCCGAGCACGTCGGCTGCGGCATCGGCGTCCATAAAGATGTTCATGAGCGCCTGAAGGGCCTCGACCTGGCCGCCCGGCTCGACGATGCCCAGATTGATGACGATCTGCGCCGGCACCGGAGCGCCCATGCCAGCCATAGCGTTAAATGTCACGGGCGCGGCGGGCTTCACCACCGCGATATAGGGCTTGGCCACAAACCCCGGATCGGTATGCGGAATGGCAATGTTTGCCGCCGGCATGGCAAGACCCGTAGGGTAGGCATCCTCGCGCGTGCGAACGGCGTCGAGCCAACCGTCGACAATGTAGCCGCGCGGGGCAAGCTCGCCCTCAAGCCGCGCAAACACCTCGCCCGGCGTCGCACACTCCCAATCAAAAAACACCAGCTCAGGCGTAAACAGCGCTTCGTTATCCGCCATACGCTCACCTCTCTCATCTAGTCACCTGGGACGTTCTTAAACGACTAGTCGTTAAAGAACGTCGCAGGTGACTACCCAAAACAAAGGGTGGCCACGTGCGCCTTGGCGCCAATGACCACCCTGACTACTCGGCTAAATTGTACTGTGCGCCACTAGCCGCGAGGCGCATCAATTGCGACCTTGCCGCTCTCCAGCACGTGAACGCGACCGTCGGCGAGCATTTGCACGACCTCGGGATACAGCACATGCTCGATCGCGTGGATGTGCTCCTCGAGTGTGTCGACGTCCCAGCCCTCCTCGACAGCCAGTGCACGCTGGGCGATGATGGGGCCGTTGTCGTAAATCTCGTTGGCAAAGTGCACGGTCACGCCGGTCACCTTGACGCCGCGAGCAAACGCATCGTCAATCGCATGGGCGCCGGTAAAGCTCGGCAGCAATGCCGGATGCAGGTTGACCACGCGATTGGGAAACGCTGCCAGCAGCGGCGTGTGCACCATGCGCATATAGCCGGCCATGACCACATATTCGCAGCCGCGCTCGAGCAGCTCATGCGCAATGATCTCGTCAGCCGCGATGGGATCGGCATAGACATCCTTGGACAGCGTGAGTGTCTGGATGCCCGCACGCTCGGCACGCTGCAGGCCCTTGGCCGAAGGACGGCTCGACACCACAAGTTCAATCGAGGCGTTGAGCTTGCCGGCGGCGATCAGGTCGATCAGCGCCTGCAGGTTGGTACCCGAACCGCTGATAAGCACGCCAATCTTAAGCGGCTCGGCCGTATCGGTGCCGGTCGGACGGGTGTAGGGTACAAAGCCCAGGCCCTCGGCAGCAACCATCTGCTCGTTAGCGCTCATCGGAGTACACGACCTTACCGGAGCCCTCGACGCACTCACCCACGCGGAACGGCTTCTCGCCTAGCGCGACCAGAGCCTCGGTCACGGCAGCCTCGTCCTCGGGGGCGACGATCAGGCACAGGCCGACGCCCATGTTGAAGGTCTTGCATGCCTCGTTGGGCGCGAGCTCGGCCTGACGCGACACGTAGGTGATGACGGGCGGAACGTCCCAGCCCATCTCGGCGCCGTTGCGGGTGACCACGGCGTCGACGTCGTCGGCGAGCGCACGGTTGAGGTTCTCGGTGATACCGCCGCCGGTGATGTGGGCGATGGCGTGCACGTTAGCGCCGCCGCGCAGCAGCTCCAGAATCGGCTTGACGTAGATGCGCGTAGGGGCCAGCAGAGCATCGGCCAGCGAAGCACCGCCGAGCTCCTCGAGCGGACGGCTCAGTTCCTCGGCCTTAGCGGCGGCCTCGGGCGTGCCCGGCTTGATGCCGTCGACACCGATGACCTTGCGCACGAGTGAGTATCCGTTGGAGTGCACGCCGGTGGAGGGCAGGCCCAGGATCACATCGCCGGGGCGAACGTTCGCGGGGTCGAGCATCTTGGGACGATCGACAACACCCACGGTAAAGCCGGCGAGGTCGTAATCGGCGGGGGCCATGACGCCCGGGTGCTCGGCCATCTCGCCGCCCACGAGCGCGCAGCCCGCGAGCTTGCAGCCGTCGGCCACGCCCTTGATGATCTTTGCCATGTGCTCGGCCTCAATGTGACCGATGGCAACGTAATCCAGGAAGAACAGCGGCTCGGCGCCCGAAGCCAAAATGTCATTGACGCACATGGCGACCAAGTCCTGGCCCACCGTCTCGTGACGGTCCATGATCTGGGCGAGCACGAGCTTGGTGCCCACGCCGTCGGTGCCGCTGATCAGGATCGGGTCTTCCATATCCTTGAGCGCGGCAGCCGAGAACAGGCCACCAAAGCCACCGATGCCGCCGATAACCTCGGGGCGGTTGGTGTCCTTGACCATCTGCTTAATAGCGTCGACGGCGCGGCCACCCTCGGCGGTATCGACGCCGGCGTCCTCATACGTCACATGCTTGCTGTCGCTCATCTGAGCCTTCCTCTCCCACTACCGTGGCGCCGCGCGGGCGCCAAACGGTGCTCATAGTTGCGTTCATTTCGGCGCGCGCCATAACAGCACGCGCCGTCATATCAACAAAACAGCAGGTAAAACCTACCAGAATAAACCTGTCCCTAAATGGCAGATTTTAGGCCTCGCCGTGCTCCTCTTCCCAGCTGCGGTCGTCGTATTTCTCGACCACGGCGTCGTCGTCAAAGTGCAACGGCTTGTCCAGGTTGCGGGGCTTAAAGCCCTCCATGAACTTGTCGCGGCCAAAGCTCTCGGGAATCGCTACGGGGTAGCGTCCGGTAAAGCACGCATCGCAGTAACCGCCCTTGGGCATGACCTTAAGCAGGCCCTCAACCGAAAGGAAGGCCAGCGAATCGGCGCCAATGTACTCGCAGATCTCATCGACCGTCTTGTTGGCGCTGATAAGCTGCGACTGCACGTCGGTATCGATACCGTAGAAGCACGGCCAGATGACCTCGGGCGAGTTGATGCGGATATGAATCTCCTTGGCGCCGGCGTTGCGCAGCATCTTGACGAGCTGCACCATGGTGGTGCCGCGGACGATGGAGTCGTCGATGACGACCAGGCGCTTGCCCTCGATGTTGTCGCGCAGCGGGTTGAGTTTCATACGCACGCCCATGGCGCGCAACTCCTGCGTAGGCTCGATAAACGTGCGGCCCACGTAACGGTTCTTGATAAGGCCCTCGCCAAAGGGAATGCCGCTCTCGTGCGAATACCCCTCCGCGGGCGGCAGGCCGGAGTCAGGCACGCCGATGACCAGGTCGGCCTCGACGGGCTCCTCATGTGCCAGCTGACGACCCATGTCGTAACGGCAGGCGTAGACGCTCTTGCCGTTCATGATGGAATCGGGGCGGGCGAAGTAGACCTGCTCAAAGATGCAGTTAGCAGGCTCTTCGGCAGCGGGCACACCCTGCTCGGACACAAGGCCCTCGGCGCTGATGCGCAAAATCTCACCGGGACGGACGTCGCGGACGTACTCGGCGCCCACAATGTCGAGCGCACAAGTCTCGGAGGCGACGACCCAGCCGCCGGCGCGGGTGACACGGGTGGTGGCGTCGACCGTCGCGGCGCCGTCCTGCGACGGCAGCTTCGAAACGGATGCGGCATCGGCCTGGTCCAGGCCCTCGTCCACCAGCTTGCCCAGCACGAGCGGGCGAATGCCGTGCGGATCGCGGAATGCATAGAGCGCCTGCTCGTTGATGAGCGTCATGGCGTAGCCGCCACGCACGAGCTCCATGGTCTTGCGAATGCCCTCGCGCAGATGGCCTGTACGCTGAGTAAAGTAGCCGATGAGTTTGGTCGCGACCTCGGAATCCGAGTTGGAGAGGAACGGCACGCCCAGCTCGATCAGCTGGCGGCGCAGCTCGTCGGTGTTGACGAGGGTGCCGTTGTGCGCGAGCGCGATAATGACGCTATTGATGGTAGAGAGGTGCGGCTGAGAGGCTTCCCAGCTCTTGGCGCCGGCGGTGCCATAGCGCACATGACCCACGGCCAGCTGACCGGAGAGCGTCGATAAGTCGGCATTGGAGAACACGCGGTCGAGCAGGCCCAGGTCCTTGCGGACCATAACCGTACCGCCGTCACCAACAGCGATTCCCGCCGATTCTTGGCCACGGTGCTGCAGTGCACGCAGGCCAAAGTACGTCAGTCGAGCCACGTCACGATCGGGCGCCCACACACCAAAAACGCCGCATTCCTCATGCAGCTGGTCGGAGTCCGGATCATACGTCGACATGGCGTTCACCTGTCCCGCGGCGCGCTCGGCCGCGCGGATGGTTTCTTGAGACATGGCATCCCCTCAGAGCCTCGTATTTTGGCGTTACCCGCCTTATTATACGCACGGCGCGACGCGCTCCCCAGCGCATGAGCAGCGCTTTTTAAAAGCCCACCGAGCTAATAATCCGTTTTGCGGCCAAACATTTTATTGGTCTGCCCAGTGCAAGCGCCCGCGCCCCCATATGGCCGCCGCGTCCACCGTTGGGGATTGCAAAGTTGCAATTGGGACGTTCGTCCTGTCTTTTAGCAGGTCGGCGGCGTATCCTAGTAACCTAGGACAAAGCGAGAAAGGTTCTGTATGGATCGAAACGAACTCGACCCCAGCGTCCCCAGCGCCACGGAGGTCAAGAAGATTCCCCTCATCATTAAAGTGTACGCCGTCCTGTGCATCCTGTCCGGCGTGGGCACACTCCCGTCGGTCGCCGTCTTTATGTGGCAGGTCATCACCGCACTCATTAACGGCAACGCCGCCGCTAAGCTCGGTGATAACACCCTGGTCGCGGTTGGCCTTATCGTCGCCGGCATTATGCTCTCGGCGGCAAGCGCGATCATCTTAATCGTCTTTGGCCTGGACCTCATCAAGGACCAGCGGCGCAATGCCGCCCGCCTGTCTTACGTCCTCATCGCATTGACCGTCGTGGAGCTTTTAGTTGACGTGATGCTCCAGGGTATCGGACCCTTCCTGCTGCGCCCCGCCATTCAGCTCGGTATCCTCATTGCGCTGTCGGCCACCGTCGACCCCACGCTACGCCAGGAGCGCGAACTGCAGCGCCGTCTGCAAGAGATGCTCGACCGCGATGCCGCCGCCGAGGGGATGCTCGGCCGCGACGAAACCGGCGAGGGCTACATCAAGCTCAACTACTTCAACCTGTTCTGGGTATTCTTCGTCTGCAGCGTGTTAGGTCTCATTCTCGAGGAAGTCTGGCATATGGTCGTCGTCGATCCCGGCGTCTATCAGGACCGGGCCGGTATGCTATTTGGCCCCTTTAGCCCCATCTACGGATTTGGCGCGGTGCTCATGACCATGGCGCTCAACCGCTTCTATAAAAAGAATCCTCTGATCATTTTCCTGGTAAGCGCCCTGATCGGCGGCGCTTTCGAGGTGTTTGTAGGCTGGTTTATGCAGACCTCATTTGGCGTGGTGTCGTGGAGCTACTCGCACATGAAACTGTTCGGCATGCCCGACCCACTCGCCGTCCTTACGGGCGGACGCACCTGCACGGGCTTTGCCTGCCTGTGGGGCCTGGGTGGCCTTATCTGGATCAAGCTGCTGCTGCCGAGGCTGCTCAAGCTCATCAACATGATTCCGTGGAAGAGTCGCTACTCGGCTACCGTCATCTTTACCGTCATTATGCTGGTCGACGGCGTCATGACGCTGCAGTCGCTCGACTACTGGTACCAGCGCGTCAACGGCACGGAGCCGGATATTCCCGTCGCGCAGTTCTACGGCAAATATTTTGATAACGACTACATGGAAAACCGCTTCCAGAGCATGACCATGAGCCCCAAGGATGCGACGCGCGTGTAGCGCCACGCAATGCCGAGATTTTTCCAACGCACAGAAAAGCCCGCTGGCAGACTGATTAAACTGCCAGCGGGCTTTTTGTTGGCGAGTGCCGCTGCCGGCCTTACGCCTCGCGCTCGATCTCGCTCGCACACTCATTTTTGATGGTACCGACGAGCGCCTGCAGCGCATCGACCACATGCGGGCGAATGTCTCCGCCAATGAGCACGAGCATGATGTCGTCGCCCACGGCGAGCTCGCCACTCGCCAACCACACGCGCACGTAGCCGATACCCGGCATCGCGCGTGTTGCCTCGATAGCGGCCTGCACCTTTTCGGCATCGAAGCCAAACACCATGCCGCCCACCTTATGTCCAGGCGCCACACCATCCGTCTCGACCCCACGCACCTCGGCCTTGGGCGTCGCACGCACCACGCCGTTGTGTGTCAGGTACATCCCACAATCAGCCGCCGAAACATCGGCCTTGGCTTCGTGCAGCCAAGCATCAATCGAAGGCATCGATTTGCCGCTTTCAAGCATCATTTCTCCTTTTGATTTCCAGGGTAGTCTTTTTGGGACGGGGCTCCCGGACACTTTATTCCTCGACCGGCGTGAGCACCATGACTGCGCGCGTATTGCTAAATGACAGCGAACGGCAGGTCACAAGCGTTACGACCTTGGTTGCCGAAGCGGCGCGATCAGTGGCATCGCTCGCCACGGCAGAGGCACCGTCGAGCATCTCGGACAGGTAATTCTTCAGTCCGTCATCGCCCTCAAAGTTGGGCGTGCGCGCCTTGGCATACGTGTCCTCGACCACCTTGGTCGCCAGCGGGCGCAACTTATACGTCGCATCGCGCGTGATGTAGTACACGTATTCCATGCTGTCGAACGTCGCCTGATCGGTCGTATCCGAAATCACGTTGAACATCGAACCGTCGTTCATGTGATGACCGTAAATCGTGGTCTGCTGATCCACCATACCCGGCGCGGTGTCGTCGCTATCCAAGAAGATGGCTCCCGAGGCATTGGCGGTGCCGTCGAACAGCGTGTTGAGGTACTTGGAGTTGTTGTTGGTCTGCACCACGGGGTAGTTGATGTTAGTACCGGGCGCGTAAATCCAACCCACAACCTCGGGATTTGTCTGGGCAAGCGCATCAAAGTCGATAATCGGCACGCCGCTGGCGTCCTTGTCACTCACATATTGCTTTTCGATTTTTTGATACGACTCGCTCGCCTGCTTGTAGCCAATCTGCGCGTTGATAAAGATGGCGGCAGCGGCAACGATCAGGCCAATGCCGATAATGATGAGCAGTATGGGAATGACGGAGCGGCGCTTTTTGCGCGGCGGCTCGGTATAGCTCGATGGCGCGGTATGCGCCGAAGAGCGAGGTGACCTCTTGGCCGTACTGTATGACGAAGGGCGATATGCAGCAGGCGTATCCTGACGGCGATGCTTCGCCGGCGTCACGGGGCGCGGCGCACGCGACTGCTGAGGAGAGGATGTCCGACCCCGCTGCGGCGCGCGGGCTGCTCCCGACTTGGCTGGATCGGGAATCCGAGAAGCCGAAAAACGCTTTCCCTGATAGTCGGACATGGCTCTCCTTATGCTGCAAATGGACTGGCAGAGCGCTTAGGCGTCAGCCATCTCTTGCTTCATCTTCTCGATAACCTTGCGGTACTCGAGGTCGCATGCGCCCAGAATCTGCGTGGCGTAAATGGCAGCGTTCTTGGCACCGTTGATGGCCACACAGGCAACGGGCACGCCCGAAGGCATCTGAACCATCGACAGCAGTGAGTCCATACCACCCAGATCGCTCGTCTTCATAGGCACGCCGATGACCGGCAGCGGCGTAAACGCAGCCACGACACCGCCCAGGTGAGCAGCCTTGCCGGCGGCAGCGATAATCACCTTGATGCCGCGGTCGGCAGCGGTCGAGGCCCACTCATGGACCTTCGCCGGTGTGCGGTGCGCGCTCGCAATCACGAGCTCATAGGGCACGCCCAGTGCCTCGAGCTCGGCGGTGCAGCCTTCCATAACGCCCAGATCGGACTTGGAGCCCATGATGATCCCGACAACCGGCTTCTGATCTGCCATAAACAAAGACCTCCTGTTGAGAGCGGTGACGCGGCGAATCCGCGACCCTTAACTACTGAGAGTAGTATAGCCGCTCCCGTCCCTGCGGTCTGCGTGGTGCTTTGCGGACGGGGCAGGCTTTATCTTCACTCCGGTTGCTTCGCAAAGTCGTTCAGATAAAGCCTGGCCCGCCCGCAAAGCACCCCTCGACCTACCGGGGATTGCCATGACGTACGTTAGCTGAAATAAAAAAGCGTGCCCACCGTCCTTGGGTGGGACGGCGGGCACGTTTGCTTAGTTGTCGCTGGGACTACTCAGCCTTATTGCGACGGTGGAAGAAGGCACCGATCGCAGCGATGATGGCTCCAAGGCCACCGACAGTCGCGACAGTTGCCGCCGTTTGATCGCCAGTAACGGGGATCGCCGAACCGTTCTTCTTGCCGCCCTGGGCCTTGTCGCCTGCGGGCTTGCCCGCCTGGCCGCCGCCGTTCGAGCCGTTGCCGGAACCCTGGTTGCCCGAGCCGCCGGTGTTGCCCGAGCCGCCCTGGTTGCCGGAGTCGGCATCCTTAAGGCCCTCAATGGCCAGTTTGAGCTGGTCATAGGCCGCCTGGAGCTGGGCGTCGGAAGCATTCTCATCACCCAAGACATCCTCGGCGTAGGTAATGGCATCCGTCAGGGCCTTGACAGACTCGGCCGTCTTTCCCTTGGTGTCAGTCTCCTTCGCCTGCTTGACCAGGGCCTTGAGTTGCTTCTTGGTCGGGTTCTCGACCGGGGTCACCGGGGTCTTCTCGAGCGCGTCACGGGCATCCTCGAGCGCCTTGAGTGCCTGGTCGACCTCGTCCTGCGTGGCGTTCTCGTCGCTCAGGATGGCGCGGGCGCTCGCCAAGGCGTTCTGGAACGCGGTCCAGGAAGCCTCGGTGTAGTCACTGGCCTTAAGGTCGCCGGCTGCAACCTCGGCATCAACCTTTTCAATCGCGGCAGTGAGGTCGTCCTTCGCCACCGGATCGGGAACGGCCGCACCGTAGAACTTGAGTTCCGCCATGCTGCAGTAGGCGTCAACGCTGCCACCGCCGGCGTGGAGCACCTTGACGGTCACGTAGCGACCGCGCGCGGCACCAAAGCTCATCTGCCTCCAGTCGCCACGGTCGGTGAGCACGCGGCCGTCGTTGTCGAAGGTAAACGTACCCATCGACGCGGCGGTGCCCATCTCATAACCGTCGGCGGTGTCGGAGACCAGCACCTCGGCCTCAAAGATATCGCCGTTCGTGCCGCCGTCCTGGCGCGGCAGGAACGTGACGTCGGTGAGATCGTAGTCGCGGCCCAGGTCGACGGTCAGGTGCTGGGGCATACCGGCCTTATAAGCATAGTCGCTGTGCCAGAGCGTCTGCTCATCGCCGTCAAGAGCGTTGACGGCGTTGCTGCCCTCATAGTCGGCCTCGCTCGAGAAGCCGGTCACCTTGACGTTCTCGCGGTTCTCGGGCGTGTTGATGAGCTTCTTCTCATCAACGGGGCGCATCTTGAGGCCGTCGATTGCCTTTTCGATCTTGGTCGTAGCGTCTGCGACATCCTTCTTGCTATAGCTGCCCTGGCCGCCGTCGAGAAGCTTCTGAGCCGCCTCGACCGCAGCGGTGAGAGCTGCATAAGAATCCTTGGTGTAGACGGACTCGCTGTAGCCCGCGGCCTTGGAAAGCGCCGCCATGAGCGCAGAGGTGTCGACACCAGCCTTGACCTCGACCTCATAGGATGCGGTCTTGGAGGGGTCGAGCACTGACGCCACCGTGATCGTTGCCTTGCCGGCCTTGTTGGCACGCAAGTAGTAGTTCACGCTATCGCCGGCCTGAACAGCGGAGACGCTCACCACAGAGGAGTCGGAGCTCTCGACCGTCACATAGGGGTAGCCGGCGCTCTCGGGCGTGGCCTTAGCGTCGACGAGCGTAACGTCGCCCTCAAAGAACTCGGTCTGGTTCTTGCCCAGCTCGATACCCTCGATGGCCTCGACACCCTGCGTGTAGTTGAAGTTGATCTCGCGCAGTGTGAGCATCTGGTCACCCGATGCCTCAAGCGGCGTGATCTCGACCTTAGTCGCCTTCTTGCCCTTGTTCTCGGCAGAGAGGCCAAAGGCGTAGCGAGCCTGGAAGGAATCGTACTCCCCACCCGCGAACTCCTGGGTCGAGCCATCCTCGAACGTCACGACGGCCTTGATCTTCTGCACGGTGCCGTTACCGCCGTCGCGGTTGATGACCTCAACGGCATCGAGCTTCGATGGTGTCTTAAAGGCAAATGTCATCGTGGCGGGAAGCTTCACGTAACTCGGAAGCTTGCCCTCGCTGTCCCAGTTGCCGCTCCAGTTCCACAGGAACTCAAAGCCGTTGTCGCCCTCATCGTTATCGAACAGCGCGTTATAGCTCTTCTGCTGAATAAGCTTCTCGACGTTGGAACCGTCGTCGGTCGTGAGCTCGTCGTTGGTCATCGTGATGTTGAAGGCATCCTGACCGTACTCGGCAACCGTGGGCTGCGGAACGTCCGGCATCGTCACGGTACCGTCACTCGTAAACTCGAGCGCATCGCACGCCGGACCGATGAGCCAAGACGTCGAGGGCAGTTCAACCTTGCCGGCCGTCTTGGCCTTGAGTTTGAAGCTCGCCACCGCGCCAGTGCCGTTGTAGAGCTTGCCGTCACCGCGGTTGGCAAAGGCGAGGTTGATGGTCTGTGTGCCGTCCGCGAACTGGACCTTCTCGCGCGACAGGTTCTCCATGCCGGCGGTCGAACCATCCTGCGAGATGCTCTCGGACACAAACTCAAACTGGTCACTCTTAAAGTTGACGAGCGCGCCCAGGGCGTTGACGTTCTTGGCGTCGGCCGCATAGACATCGACGGTGATCTCATCGCCGGCATCGACCTCGGTCTTGCTCGGAATCACCGCGAGCTTGCCGGCGACCTTGCCTTTCTGCTTGGTGCCGCCATCAAGCCCCGCCATGGTAAACGAGTAGTCGTAGACATCATAGACCCCGTTGCCGTTGAGATCGGCAAAGTGGTCGCGAATCTGCGAGTCGAACGTCGAGGTATCGGGCTCGCGGTTCTCGAGACCCAGATAATTCTTCATGTTGGAATAGTCGCCATCGGAGATCGTTGCCTTGTTGAGGTTGGAACCCACAGCAAAGCCGTCCGTACCATCGGCCTTGTAGATGGCGATCTCGGACGCGGAGAAGAAGTTACCAGCCGAAGCGAGCGGCGTCATACGCACGTAGCGTGCGGCCACGGCGCCGTCGAACGTCACCGTTTTGCAGGCGGCGGAGCGCTCCCAATCGACCTCCTGGCTCGTCCAATGGACACCGTCGAGACTCGTCTCGATGCGCATCTTGGTCACAGTGCCGTTGCCGGCGTCGGTACGCGGATAGTACTCGAGCTTGTCGAGCTTGTAGGCGCGGCCGTAGTCGACGGTGAGCGCCTTGCCCAGGTCGTTGCCGCCGGAGTGGAAGCCGCCGTCGCTCGTCTGGAACTCATGGTCGAAGGCGAGATCGGCCTTATGGCTGCCGTAGATCGAGCCCTCCCAGGTGATCTTCTCGGCCTCGGGCACGTTCCGCCATGGGTCGAGTGCGGAGTTCGCCGCGAGCACATCGCTCCAACGGGAGTAGCCCTCGGCGTTGCGCGAACGGATCTGGTAGGTGTGCTTGCTATTGTAGGCAAGATCGGTATGCGTGAATTCCGCTGCATCGCCCACGGCGAACACGGTGCCATCGACCTTAAGGTCGTAGGAGGTAGCACCATCGACCTTTCCCCAGGTGAGCTTAATGCTCGTGGGGGTCGTGGCGTCCTCGGGGGCAGCAAGGTTCGCGGGTGCGGAGAGGTTCTCGTTGAGGCGGTCGGCCGCGAGCGTGGCGTCGGCGTTCACGAAACCGCCCAGCTCGAGCGTCTGCTCCGCTGCAGCGACATCGGTCTTCGCAAACTTGACGTAGACCTTGGGGTTCGTGGTGATCTTAGTGTCGTTGAAGCTCTCGCCCTTCTCGGCCTCGGTGCTGTCCGCATCGCTGCCGTAGTGGTTGAGGTTGGGGCTTTCGTTGTAGAAGTAGACCGCTTGGCCAGCCTCGGGGGTCGCGGCGTCGAAAGCCTCCTGTGAGTCGACCTCGGTCACGTTGAGCGCAGTGCCGCCATTCTTGGCGATGACGCTCGCAGGCTTGGCGGACACGTTGGCCACGAAGGTCGTGGTGCGGTTGGAGTCGTAGCCGTTGTAGCCACCCTGCGAAGCCTCGGCGGTAAAGGTGGCGGTGCCGCCCGTGGCCTTGGAGCTGTAGACGGTGCTCACGTGCTCGCCGTAGGAGATGTTGTCGATCGTGCCGTAGGCATCGTCCTCGGTCGTGTTGTTCTGGATGGAGGAGCCGTCGTCCTCGTACTGCGTAAAGGTGCCGTCACCCTCGGTGGCGAAGAACTCGACGATACGCTGGCTGCGATCGGTGCCCTTGGTGTTAGTCTCGGTCACGGCCTCGGGGTTGTTGTTCTCGGCATACATCGGCACGATGGCGTTGGCCTTTACAAAGAGCGGCAACTTCCAAAGCGGAGCATCGTAGTTGTTGAGGACCTGGCCGCCGCGGTACTGCTTACCCGAGAAGTAGTCAATCCAGATGGTGGGATTCTCGTCGGTGCCGTAGTTGGGAAGGTAGATACCATTGCGAACGTCGTTGCCGTTCTCATCTGCCTGGGTATCCTGATACACCGGTGCCACCAGGAAGTTCTCACCGAACATGTACTGATACTGCGTCGAGGTGCTTGCGGCGTACTCGGAGTTGTCGGAGAGCAGCATGGCGCGGATCATGGGCAGGCCGGTATCGCCGTTGCCCGTGTCGATGTTGGCCGCCGAGGCCGCGCTCGTGTAGATATAGGGCATGAGTTGCGCCTTGAGCTTGAGGTAAAAGCGCGAAATGCCCGTGTAGGGATCGCCGTGCGTCATGGGCGACTTGCGGTAGGTGCCCCAGCCGTCCATGTCGAGCATAGAGGGCGTGAACGTCTTCCACTGGTAGTCGCGCGCGGAGATGATGGGGCTGCCACCAAAGATGCCGTCCATATCGGAGCCGATGTTGGGGTTGCCCGAGAGGCTCTGACCGATATACGTGGGGATGTGGAAGCGGATGTACTCCCAGTTGCCGCCGTACTGATCGCCGGTCCAGATGCCGCCAAAGCGCTGCGTGCCGGCCCAACCGTCAAGCGTGATGATGTTGGGGCGCTTGTTGGCGCCGGTCGTCACCGTATCGTAGGCCGTCTTGATGCCGTTGAGGCCAAAGGAGTAGCCAGAGCCCACCCAAGCGACGTCGGTCTTGAGGGTGGTAATGCCGCCCGTCTTGACCTCGGCGTCGAAATCGCGAAGCAAATGCCACGGGGTCTCGGAGTTGCTGTCAGGCTCCAGGTTAGACTGGGTCCACAGACCCGTGCTCACACCCTTGGAGTTAGCATACTCGGTAAACTTCTTAAGGTTGTCGACGTTGGCACGCACGGCGTTGAGGCGCTCGGCTGAACTCGTTCCGTCGGAGTTGACGCCGCCGGTCTTGTAATAACCGTTCTGGCCATAGCCGGCACCGTATCCGTCGTTCGGCAGGAACCAGCCGAGCGGCATGTCGTTGTCCTCGTAGTCATCGATAACCCGCTGGGCGGAGAATTGGCGGTCGAAATCGGTCGCCTTCATGTTCTCGGTATCGACCGTGGGGCCCTCACCGTTGAGCGTCTCGGCCGCAAGCGTGCCGTCGAGCTTGTAGCCCGTCGCCATGCCAGACTCGTACTTAACGTCGCCCTCCTTGCTCGAGGACTTGCTGCCCTTGGTCTCCCACTTCTTCTGACCCGAGGTCGTTGACCAGCCATCACGGTTATAGGCATTCAGATGACCCAGGTAGAAACCGTACTCGGGCAGCAGTACCGGATTACCGGTCACCTTGTAGTAGTCCTGCAGCATCTCGGTCGCCACGTTCGTGGCGCCCTCATTGGTCGCCACGAAGTAGTAGGCGTCGAACTCATTCTCGCTGTGCGAAGTCGTGACTGTTGATGCGTCCGTGGAACCGAAGTCGTAGGAACCCTCTGCAAACGTGTTTCGGAGCACGCCGTAACCGTCACTCGTCCAGTAGAACGGGTTGGGCGAAGCAACGCCGCCATCGGTCCAGTTGTTGGTGTTGGAGATGGCGATAGTCTGGTTGGTGTGCAGGAAGCGGCCGTTCTGAGTACCGCCGCCAAAGAAGTTCTCGGACTTCTCCTTGGCGAGCGTCTGTACGGTGCCCTTCTTATCAAGGTCGAGGGACGCGGACTCGGAGACCACGACACGGTCGCCCGACTTGATGCTCATCTTGCCAGTCGCCTTGTCCAGGATCACGGTCGCCTTTCCACCGCTGATCTCGATAGTGTTGCCCTTGTCGGCAACCGTCGCACTCGGCTTGCTGTAGGTGTCCGAGGCATCGGGCTGGGCCTGGATCTTAGCCGTGTGGGACTTACTGCGCGGCGTTGCGTACTCGGAAAACTCACCCTTGGGATCAACGTTGTAACGGAAAATACCGTCCTCGAGGAACGTAATGCGGCCCTTGATGCCGCCGGCGAAATCGATGTCAACGACGTTCGAGGCAGACTGAGACACGGTCGCCGATTCGACGCCCTTGAGTGGCGTGGCAACCGCCTGCTGGGGACTGGCGAACACGAGCGTCGCTGCCGTGGCAACGAGGACTGCGCTTCCCTTCACCCATCGTTTCGTAAAAATGGAATTCCTACGCACCTGGACTCCTTCCCTCCGACATGCGGAAGTGTCGCGGACGCGCGCCCCGCAGCATGGGCGAACGCATCAAACGGGGGGGGTGTTCGGTACATTCCGTACAATTGGCCCACCCGTTACCAAGGGGTCAACTGGTAGTAACCAGATAGCCACCTATAAGGTTGAACCAGCATACGTGAGCAGTTGCGCAAATTAAGTTTGGAATTCTCCCAGCGGTATAAAAATGAACGTAGATGGCGAAGTGGGTCTAATCAACCATACCAATTGGTTCTCCAGCCAGATACCACTTAAGCATAGTTTTACTGTTTAACTGGTATTACATAACCAATACCTTTCCTCGGAAAACGGGCTTCGCGAATTATCCTGAGGGAAAGTCGTAGCCGCCACCCCGCGACCCACCGGGAATATCCATGACGCACGGTGGCTGATTTGATTTGAAATAGGAGGTTGTTGGAGGGTGGTGGACAGTTAGTTCAGATACGTATATTTTGGCGGTGCTAATTGGCGCTAACAAACTGGTTTTAAGTCGCTTTAGATCTAATAATAGGTCTTTCTCGCTATTGCCCGCGCGGCCTTGTCGGTCCAGACTATCAAAAATAGCTCAATTGTGCCCAAATTGGCCTCCACACGTCCTCTGAAAAATACGTATCTGAACTAACTGTCCAAGAGGAATGTCCACAGATAGAAAAAGGCTCTGGCGGACCTCCGAATCACCAGAGCCTTTCAAAACTCGCACACCTGAAGCACATCGCTGCATTCCTGTTTTCGCCCATGAAGTTAGAGAGCCTCTTCCGCCCACTTCTCGAAATCAATCGCACGCCTTTGGGCGGTTCGGTACGCTTCCATGTCTTCACGAGCGCCTACCACTACGATGGCCATTTTTCCTTTGATTTTAATGAGGCGGTACACAATCCGAATGCCACTTCCCCTGAGCTTGATTTTCATGAAGCCCGTCAAATCCGTGCCTGCCTTGTTTCCAAGAGGCTTGCCGAATCCGCCTTCGTTCTGCGGCAATGGGTTCGTTCTGATTCTTTCTATAGCCTTAAACACGTGTTTTCGCTGGGAACCATCGAGACACTTGAGATCCTTGAGAGTATCCGGGTAGAAAGCGACTTCGTACCCGCTCATTCAAACTCGACCTCATCCATCTGATCGAGTTCGTCCTGGCCCACACCCAACTCTGCCATAACATCAGATAGGGAAACGAGTTCATCATCGCTTGTCGCAGCCGTCCTCTTAAGGGCCAACGTCAACAAGGCGAGGTCCTCCTCCGCCTGCTTAGCCTCTCGGTATTCATCGGGCGTCACGATAACGAACGCCGGCTTGTTGTGTTTCAAAACTACAACCGGGTTGTCGTTGCTCACTCTCGAAAACGCAGCGGGACCCTTACCGTGACTGAAATCGCTGATGGGAACAAGATTGTCGAGCATCTTTAAAGCAGGCATCGAGACCTCCAAATATAAAGTCTTTTATGCATTCATTTTAGCATGCAGAAAATACCAGCAATCACGGAATAGTGGCACGGACGAGGCATCGCTTTCCACCAACCGTTGATCATCGACCGAGCAAAATGTCCCGCCAAGAGATCGAGCGAGGATTCCGTCCCTCGAAGAGGGCCGTATTGGCCTCCTCGCGGGACGGAATCCTCGCTCGTTCGTTCCAGCCCGCGTCATCGCGTGCTAGACGGCCAGCTCGCCTGATTCACCCATAAGCCATCGTGCCAGGTCGACGACCTTGATGCCATCCCAATCAGTCGTTTCGTGCCCTGTTCGGGCGATGACGCACTTGGGATAGGCGTCTCGAATCCGTCGCAGCGGATCAAGCTCACGCTCAAGCGTCGCTTCTTGGGAAATGTCGTCACTCACCTGGATATAGACACGGCGGTCACGCCTGATGGCGACAAAGTCTACTTCCTTTTGGTAGAGAACGCCCACGTAGACTTCCCATCCGCGGCGCATAAGCTCGATTGCCACCATATTCTCGTAAACATGGCCAAAATCGAGCTTTTTCGTACCAAGCGCGGCGTAGCGAAACGAGTGGTCGGCCAGGTAGTATTTATCTCCCGTCGACAGGTATTTCTTTCCTGAGACGTCAAAGCGACGAAACCGGTAGAACGCAAACGCATCACACAGGTAGTCGATATACACAGCCAGCGTCTTGTCGCTTATCTTAAGGTTCGCTCGTGACAGCTCAGCCGCCATCCCCTTGAGAGAAGAGATGTTTCCGACGTTATCCATCAGGAACTCGCAGGAACGTTTAAGCTGCTCCGCATTACGTATACGATATTTTTGTCTGATGTCGCGCAGGATAAGAGTTTCAAGCACATCCGAGATGTATGAGAAACGCATCCTTTCGTCCTGGTAGATATAGGAACCCGGCATTCCTCCCTCGCGGACATAACGAGCAAGGGCCTCGGCTGGAGAAGTGATCTCGTGATACGCCGAGAACTCCGCAAGTGAAAACGGAAAGACCTCGATCTCCACCGTTCTTCCCGTGAACAACGTCGAGAGGTCGCTTGAGAGAAGAAAGGCATTCGACCCCGTGATGTAAATGTCATATTTCTCTGACGCATGAAGACTGTTGATAGCCCGCTCGAACCCTTCACACATCTGGACCTCGTCGATCATGACGATATTCCGGCAACCCTCGATATAATGCTTTTCCACATATGTATGCAGCGCATGGTATTCCGCCAACGGCTCGAACTCAAGTAGATTGAAGTTGACGTGTATGACGTTGGCCGAGGGGTCGTTTGAACGAAGTTGGCTGGCAAACGCCTCAAGCAATTTCGATTTTCCGCATCGCCTGATTCCGGTAATCACCTTGATGTCTGGCGAACCCGCCACCTTGGAGAGCTTATCCATATAGAACGGTCGATTAATAAGTCTCATGGCAATCCACTTCGCAAAATTAAGATTAACTGAAAAACGCGAAGTACAATATATCATCTACTTCGCGTTTTTGAGAAATCCTAGATTTCGCGTAATTATATTCGCCAAGCTATCGCAAACCCGACACGGGTGAGATCTCCGCCTGATTGACCCTGCGCAGCAGTCCGAAGCGAAAGACGCGAGTCCTCAGACCGCTCCGGTAAAGTGAGGGCCGCGACGGTTACCGCGGCCCTCTTGGGAAACGTGTGCGATTGTCAATCGCTCGCGCTAGTCTTCCTTGCGGCGGAAACGAGCAAGGAAGACTCCGATTGCGGCGATCGCGGCACCCAGGCCGCCGATCGCGGCGACGGTCGCCACCGTTTGATCACCGGTGCTCGCAAGTGAGTTAGCGGACTTGCCACCCTGAGCCTTGTCACCAGCGGGCTTTCCCGCCTGGGCGCCATCGTTCGAACCGCCGGATGTCTGCCCACCGTTGCCGGAACCCTGATTGCCACCGGACGCACAAAGCCCCTTCTGCAGCACACGGCACAACCAAGTCACCGCAGGCCGGGGCGGGGGAGCCGAGTTTCCCACTGAGCGACTCTGCTTGCAGCCGGAGCGAAGGGGGAAACTCGGCCCCCGCCCCGGCCGGACAGGTCACCCTACACCGTGTACTGCGGCAGGTCCTGCAGGGCGATGACGTCCATGCCCATGTCGTTGGCGCTGCCGTGACCTTGCTGGTCCTCGCGCACGGCCTCGATGGCGCTCACGTACGTGTTGGCCGCAGACATCGCCGTCACGCAGGTCACGCCGCGGCGCACGGCCTCGGTGCGCAGAAGGTAGCCGTCGCCACGCGAACCCGGGCCGTACGGCGTGTTGATGATTACCGCGATCTTGCCATCGGCGATGAGGTCACCGATGTTGGGACGCTCGCCGTCGTGCGGGCCGCTGATCTTCTCCACGACTTCGCACGTCACGTTGCCGCCGCGCAGCACGCGCGCCGTACCCTCGGTGGAGCAGATGTCAAAGCCCAGGTAGCGCAGGATGCGGGCGACCGAAAGGATGTGACGCTTATCTCGGTCGCACACGCTAATGAACACCTTGCCGGCGCTCGGGTCGGGCAGCTTGTAGTCAATCGCCAGTTGCGTCTTGGCGTATGCCTCGGGATAGCTCTTGGCGATACCCATGACCTCGCCCGTCGACTTCATCTCGGGCCCCAGGATAACGTCAGCGCCCGGGAAACGGCCCCAGGGCATAACGGCTTCCTTCATACAGAACCAATCGAGCTGACGCTCGTCGCTCGGCAGGCCCAGGCTCGCGATGGAATCGCCTGCCATGATACGCGCCGCGCACTTGGCCAGCGGCACGCCGGTTGCCTTGGAGATGAACGGCACGGTACGGCTGGCACGCGGGTTGGCCTCGATCACGTAGACGGTCTCGCCCTTGATGGCGTACTGCACGTTGACCAGGCCGCGTACGCCCAGCGCCATCGCGATGCGGCGCGTGGTCTCGCGAAGCTTTGCCTGCAGGCTCTCGCTAAAGCTGAACGGCGGGATGCAGGTCGCAGAGTCGCCGGAGTGAATACCGGCCTCCTCGATATGCTCCAGAATGCCGCCGATGTAGACCTCTTCGCCATCGCACAGGGCGTCGACATCGGACTCAATCGCACCCTCCAAGAAGCGGTCCAGATACACCGGGTAGTCAGGGCTAATGCGCGCGGCCTCGGCCATGTAATCGCGCAGATGCTCGGCATCGTAGGCGATCATCATGCCGCGGCCGCCCAGCACGTAGCTCGGACGCACCAGCAGCGGGTAACCGATATGCGCGGCCACGGCCTCGGCCTCCTCAAACGAGGTTGCCTGGCCCGCCGGCGGATACATAATGCCCAGCTTGTCGAGCAGGGCGGCAAAGCGCTCGCGGTCCTCGGCAAAGTCGATGGCATCGGGCTTGGTGCCCATGATGTTCACGCCGCTTTCCTCGAGCATGCGCGCCAGCTTAAGCGGAGTCTGGCCGCCGAGCGTCACCACGACGCCGTCGGGTCGCTCAACGTCGATAACGTCCATGACGTCCTCGTAGGTGAGCGGCTCAAAGTACAGACGGTCGGACGTGTCATAGTCGGTCGAGACGGTCTCGGGATTGCAGTTGACCATGATGGTCTCAAAGCCGCGGGCCGCCAGCGCGTAGCTCGCGTGCACACAGCAGTAATCGAACTCGATACCCTGGCCAATGCGGTTGGGGCCGGCGCCCAAGATCATCGCCTTGGGCTTGTCCGCCGGCGTGGTCTCGTCGGGAGCCACGCACTTCTTGGCATCCGGGCTCGTGCGGTAGATGTTCTCGTACGTCTTGTAGTGGTACTCCGTGGCGCTCGAGAACTCCGCAGCGCAGGTATCGACCGTCTTCATGCTGGGAACCACGCCCAGGCCCTTGCGATAGGCGCGCACAAAGCGCTCGTCCGAGCTGGTCAGCGCGGCGATCTCAGCGTCGCTCGTGCCGTACTGTTTGAGCAGGCGCATCGCGTCGGCGTCGATATCCTCCACACGCAGGCCGCGGATGCTCTCCTGGACCTGCACCATGTCATTGATACGGTTGAGGTACCACGGATCGATACCGCAGATGGCATGGATGCGAGCGATGTCCCAGCCACGGCGCAGGGCCTCGACCACAAAGAAGATGCGGTGCTCGGTCGGCGTTGCCACGGCTTGAGCGAGCTCATCGTCGCTCAGTTTGTCGGCACCTTCCTTGCCACCGGCACAAATGCCCTGATGCCCGTCCTCCAGCGAACGCATGGCCTTGCCAAAGGCCTCCTCAAAGGTGCGGCCGATCGCCATGATCTCGCCCACGGCCTTCATGCGCGTGGTGAGCGTAGGATCAGTGCCCTTGAACTTCTCGAAGGCAAAGCGCGGCACCTTGACGACGCAGTAGTCAATCGTGGGTTCAAAGCAGGCGGGTGTAGCCTTGGTGATGTCGTTGACGATCTCGTCGAGCGTGTAGCCCACGGCAAGGCGCGCGGCGGCCTTGGCGATGGGGAAACCCGTGGCCTTGGAGGCCAGCGCGGACGAACGGCTCACGCGCGGGTTCATCTCGATGACGATCAGGCGGCCGGTGTTGGGGTTCACGGCAAACTGCACGTTGGAGCCGCCGGTCTCGACGCCGATCTTCTCCAGAATGGCGAGCGAGGCCACGCGCATGCGCTGATACTCAAGGTCGGAGAGGGTCTGCGCCGGTGCCACGGTGATGGAGTCGCCGGTATGCACGCCCATGGGGTCGAGGTTCTCGATGGAGCACACGATGATGCCGTTGCCGGCGTGGTCACGCATGACCTCCATCTCATACTCTTTCCAGCCCTCGATGGACTCCTCGACCAGCACCTCGTGGGCAGGCGAGAGCTCGAGGCCCTGGCTCACGATGGAGACGAGCTCCTCGTGAGTATGAGCGATGCCGCCACCGGCGCCGCCGAGGGTAAAGCTCGGGCGCAGTACGCAGGGATAGCCCACGCGCTCGGCGATGGCCTCGGCGTCGGCCACGCTGTAGGCATAGCCCGAGCGCGCGACCTCCAGGCCAATCTCGGCCATGGCCTCGTTAAAGAGTTTGCGGTCCTCGCCGCGCTCGATAGCGGCCAGGTCGCAGCCGATCATCTCGACGCCGTACTTGTCGAGCGTACCGTCTTTCGCCAGCTCGACGGCGGCATTCAGACCGGTCTGGCCGCCCAGCGTGGGCAGCAGCGCGTCCGGGCGCTCTTTCTTGATTACGCGCTCGATAAACTCGGCAGTGATGGGCTCGACATAGGTGCGGTCGGCCAAGCCCGGGTCGGTCATGATGGTCGCCGGGTTGGAGTTGACCAGGATGACCTCAAAGCCATCCTCCTTGAGCACCTTGCAGGCCTGGGCACCGGAGTAGTCAAACTCACAGGCCTGGCCAATGACGATGGGGCCCGAACCAATAACGAGGATGCGCTTGATGTCAGTACGTTTCGGCATGTTTAAAACCTCCTAGAGAGGCTGACTCAATGTTTTGGAAAAGTCAGCGAGGGTGCAGCTGGTGCATCAGGTTGCCGTGATGCGAGGGCGCGCTGGGCTTATGCCCGCGCGTCCGAAGCAGAGCGGCAAGATGATGTGCCAGATGCAGCCGCAGCGTCGACCGGTCCGCCGTTCGGTAGAACGGCGGAACCATCGTCGGCAAAATTCCAGCCGGCAAGGCGGTCCTTCGCGGTGTCGATGTCCAGGTAGTTCTCCTCGCCGTCCATGAGTCGCGTAAAGGCGGTAAAGAGATAGTGGGCATCGGTGGGGCCAGGCGAGGCCTCGGGGTGGTACTGGACCGAGAAGCACGGTGCGTCGAGCAGCTGGATGCCCTCGGCGGTGCCGTCGTTGAGGTTCACATGTGTCAGGCGAATGCGACCAAAGCGCTCGTTCATCACGACCGGCGCGATTCCGCGGCGCACCCAGACGCGCAGATCTCCATCGGCCGCATGCTCGGTCTCGCCGCCGGAAAGCTCGGAGACAAGCTTGCCCAAGCTGGGGAACAGCAGGCCAAAGCCATGGTTTTGCGCGGTGATCTCCACACGGCGGCTTACCAGGTTCATAACCGGCTGGTTGCCACCGCGGTGACCGAACTTAAGCTTTTCCATCTGGGCGCCGCAGGCCAGGCTGATCATCTGGTGACCAAGACAAATACCAAAGACCGGCACCTTGCCGATCAGCTGCTGCACCTGCTCGTAGGTCTCCACCACGGCGTCGGGGTCGCCGGGGCCATTGGACAAAAAGACGCCGTCGGGATTCATGTCGAGCACCTGCTGGGCAGGCGTGTCCCACGGCACGACGGTAAGGTCGCAGCCGGCGCGGACCAGCCCCTCCAGAATGCCGCGCTTCACACCGCAGTCGTATGCGACCACTTTGTGACGGGCAGGAGCGGCAGCCGAAAGCGCAAAGTCATGCGTGGCAGGCAGATCGGCGGCCACAAACTCGTGAGGTACGGGGCAACTTACGGTCTTGACCAGGTTCTCGCCTACCAGCGTGGGCGCTGCGGCCAGACGCTCGGCAAGCTCGTCGACGTCGAAGATCTCGGTCGAGATAATGCCCATCTTGGAACCATTGTCGCGCAGATGGCGCACCAGAGCGCGGGTGTCGACGCCCTCGATAGCGACGATGCCGTGGGCGCGCAGATACTCCGGCACGCTGACGGCCGAGCGCCAGTTAGAAGGCGTGGTGCACATGTCGCGAACGATCATGCCGCGCATAGCCGGAGCGCTCGCAGGGCGCACGGCGTCGCCGGGGAAGGCCGACTGGACGTCGGTCTCGTCGATACCGTAGTTGCCGATCTGCGGATAGGTCATGGTTACGATTTGGCCGGCATAACTCGGGTCGGTCATGACCTCAAAGTAGCCCTCGAGCGAGGTGTTGAAGCAAACTTCGCCGGTCGCGGTGCCCTCAGCGCCGCATGCACGTCCATAAAAAATGGTCCCATCCTCAAGATACAGGATGCAGGGACCGCAGGTGCCCTTGCTGGTTTTGGCCAGCATACGCTGGCAAAGCTCGCTGGGCGCGAAGGTGCGGGCGGCAGCGCCCGCGGTATGGTTGTTCGCCATAATTCTCCTTCCCGGTCTCACAGGACCGGCTTAAAGGTGTGTAGTTAGGCCTCGCGGTATTGTAACCGCAAGCATGCCTCATGGCGTTAATTTCATCGAAATGTTTACGAAATGATAATTATGACTTTCTATGCATAATGTTTTTTAATCCCCGTCCCAGAAAAATCATCCCGCGGGGCTTGTGGCTCACGCGGGATGATGGCGTCTTATTTTTTCTTGTCCTGCTCCAGCAGTTCGGACGGTGTGCGATCGGGCTTGCCGCCACGGAAAATCTCGCGGCCATGCAGACGATGCTCCAGATCGCGCTCGGCTTTTTCCTCGTCAATCTTGGTCTGGCTCACCACCGGGTCCTCAATCAACGACGACACCGAGTTCACCTGCTTCTGAATGCGCTCGGCGATGGTGTCATCCATACTCACGATGCGCATCTTCCAGTCGATACTCGTGGCGTTGGATGAGCTCTTGGTCCACACGAACGTCAAAATGGCGCTCTGGTGGCCGCGCGCGGGGAACATGCCAAAGAAGGAATCGTGCTGAATGTTGCTATCCTCGTCGATATAGGCGTGAACGTTATACACCACGCGGTCGATCTTATCGTTGAGCAACGCGTTGGTCGCAAGCGCCGCGGCCTGAATCTGCCCGTTGGACAGCAGCTCGAGCTCGTTGGCAGACGATGTGTCCAACACCGTCACCTCGACCGTGCCCGTGCGTTCATCGGCTTCATCGACGGTGAAGTCGAGCGGGAACTGCGTAAAGCCGTTGCCCCATTCAAGTCCACCCTTGAGCGCGGTCGAAACGGTATCGACCGAAACGCTCTCGGACAGGTTGGCGGTGTTCAGACGACGCATCACGCCGTAGCCAATCTGCATGCCCACGATCAGCACCAAAATACCGATGACCACGGCCATCGCGGTCTTCGTAATGGTATGGCTCACCTGCGAGCCCGAAGGATCGTCCTCGGACAGCGGGTCGATATGTTTTGCCTGGCTCGCGCGGTCCTCGCTGCGCAGCTGCGCTAGCGCCGCTTTGTCACCGCGCTTGGCCGCAGCCTCCTTCTCACGCATGCGCTCGGTACGCTTTTTGGCGAGCGTGGGATCCAAGACGCCGGATGCATCGATTTCGGAGAATAACTCCGTCACTTCTTCCGGAGTCAAAGGGTTCTTGTCAGCCATAAACTTCCTGTCATATCAATCAGTCGAGCTCGTGCGCACGCGCACCTTCGAACTGCATTCGATAGTAACGGGCATAGGTGCCGCCACGGGCGAGAAGCTCCTCGTGCGTGCCACGCTCCACAACGCGACCATGCTCAACGGTCGCAATCTCATCGGCATGCTTAATGGTCGAAAGACGGTGGGCGATAATAATCGTGGTGCGGCCGCGTGCCAGCTCTTCGAGTGACTCCTGCACCGCCTCCTCGCTCTCGTTATCCAAAGCACTCGTCGCCTCGTCCAAAATCAGGATCTTGGGGTTCTTGAGAAACACGCGCGCGATGGCAACGCGCTGCTTCTGTCCGCCCGAAAGACGGCTGCCGCGCTCGCCCACCACGGTGTCGTAGCCCTGCGGAAGCGACTCGATAAAGGCATCGATGTTGGCGCGACGGGCGGCCTCGGCGATCTCTTCTGCCGTGGCGCCCGGCTTGCCGTAGGCGATGTTCTCGCCAATCGTACCGTCAAATAGATAGACATCCTGCTGCACCAGGCCGATGGCGCGGCGCAGGCTCTGCTGCGTCACATCGCGCACGTCCTGGCCGTCGATGCTAATGGATCCGGCAGCCACGTCATAAAAGCGCGGCAGCAGCGAACAGGTCGTGGACTTGCCACCGCCCGAAGGGCCAACCAGCGCGATGGTCTGCCCGGGCTTGATGGACAGATTCATATGGTCGATAACGGGACGCTCGTCGGCATAGCCCTCGCCCAGCTCGACATCCTCGTAGTTAAAGCACACGTCGTGATACTCCACGGCGCCGGCAGTCACCTGCAGATCCGTAGCGCCCGGCTTGTCCTGGATATCCGGCGCGGTCGAGAGCACCTCGTCCATACGTTTAAAGCCGGCGATAGCCTTCTGATACGTTTCGGCCGAATTGACGAGCGTCTCGAGCGGCGTGCAGAACAGCGAAATATAGAGTGCAAAGGTCGCCATATCGACCGCCTGCAGCTGTCCCTGGGCGACCAGCCAGCCGCCCAGCAGCACCACGATCACATAGAGCACACCCGAGAGCAGGCCATACGTCGCGGTATAGACGCCCATGGCGTGATACATGTTCTCCTTGGACGAAAGGTAGCGATCGTTAGAGGCACGGAACTTGGCGCGCTCGGTCTCCTCGTTGGCAAAGCTCTTGACTACGCGCATGCCCGCAAGCGAATCCTGCAGCTGCGCATTGATGCCGCTGATCTTTTTGCGGTTGTCGCTAAAAACCTCGCGCATACGCATGTTCTGCCAAAACATGATGACCGCAAAAGCCGCCGTCACCACGGCCATGGCGAGCGCCAGCACCGGGGCGATGGTAAAGAGGATCGCAAACGAGCCAATAATCTCGATGCCGCAGATGATGATCCACTCGGGCACGTGGTGCGCCGCCTCGCAGATATCGAACAGATCGTTGACCACGCGGCTCATCATGTCGCCCGAACTGTTGCGGTCGAAGTACGCAAAGCTAAAGCGCTCGTACTGGTCAAACAGGTCCTCGCGCATCTTGGACTCCATGCGCGCACCCATCACGTGGCCCCAGTAGCTCACAAAGTAGCGGCAGGCGCAGCGAACGGCATACATCAGCACCAGCCCCACCGCGATCATACCGAGCGCCTGCATAATGGCAGCCTGGCCCTGGGTAAACAGCCCACCGGTCAAATTGCGCAGAATAATAGGAAACGCAAGGTCAATGGCAGCAAGCACCAGAGCGCAAACAGTATCAGCAACAAAAAGCCCCATCTGGGGCTTGTAATACGAAAGAAACCTCTTCAGCATGTGATCCTCAAAGAAATATCAGCAACGTAAGGCCCTGGGACAAAGCAATCAGTAGTACTTGTCCCAGGGCTATCCCCACTCGTTAAAGCTCCGTGCCCCCAAGGCGGTGCGCGATGCTATCGCAGGCCAAGGCGCCCACGACGGTCTTGGCGTCTTCGATCTTGCCGTCGAGCACGGCGTCGATCAGCTCGTGCAGCGGTACGAGGTCCACGTTGACAAACTCGTCATCATCGGGGTTGGGTGCATCGAACTCGAGCTTGGTGGCCAGGTAGATGTGAATGATCTCGTCACAGAAGCCACAGGACGTGACAATCGACGTCAAAAAGCGAATGCGACCAGCCCTAAAGCCCGTCTCCTCATGCAGCTCGCGCTTGGCGCAATCGAGCGGGTCCTCGCCTGGATCGAGCTTGCCGGCGGGAATCTCGACCGTCACGCGGTCGATGGCGGTGCGGTACTGACGCACCAGTACGATCTTGCCGCTCTCGGTCAGTGCCACAACAGCCGCCGCACCCGGATGGCGAACGATATCGCGGGCGCTGCGGCGACCGTTGGGCAGCTCAACCTCAAGACGGTGGACGTCGAGGATCTTGCCCTTCCAGGCGCACTCCTCCGAAAGAATCTTCTCGTGCAGCTCGGCATCGTGCGGGTCGTCATCGCCCAGCACCAGCGCCGGCTCGTCAGCGACCTCGCCACCAGGCTCGCCCTCGGCGTGCCCATACACGCGGCTGTCCTCTTCGACGATCTGCGCGTCCACGAGCTCTTCGTTCTTCTCGTCCATCCGTCTCATTCCTCTCGGATTTTAGGCATCCCAGGCGTCGCGGCCGCGCAGCGCGCGCAGGCCGATGTCGTGACGCAGGGTCTTGCCCTCAAAATCAATCTTCTCGCAGGCCTCGTAGGCAAGGTTGCGGGCGTTCTCAAACGTATCGCCCAGCGCGGTCACGGCAAGCACACGGCCGCCGTTGGTCACGAGCCGGCCGTCCACCACGGCGGTGCCGGCATGGTACACGGTCACGTTCTCCATGGCCTCGGCGTCGGCGATGCCGGTGATGACTTTGCCCTTCTCGTAGCTGCCGGGGTAGCCCGCGCTCGTCAGGACAACAGCCACGGCCCACTCGTCACGCCAATCGAGCTCAATCTGATCAAGCTCGCAGTTGGCGCAGGCGAGCATAACCTCGACCAGGTCGTTCTTAAGGCGCGGGAGCACGACCTGCGTCTCGGGATCACCAAAGCGGGCGTTGAACTCCAGCACCTTGGGGCCGGCGGGGGTGAGCATAAAGCCGCCATACAGGCAGCCGCGGTAGTCGATGCCCTCGGCAGCAAGCTCGGCAATGGTCTGCTCCATGACCTTCACCATCGTGGCGTGCTCCTCATCGGTCACGATGGGCACCGGGCTGTAGACACCCATGCCGCCGGTGTTGGGACCCTTGTCGCCCTCGAGCGCGCGCTTGTGGTCCTGCGAGGTGGCCATGGGGCGCACGGTCTTGCCGTCGGTAAAGGCCAGCAGCGAGCACTCGGGACCAACGAGCATCTCCTCGATAACCACGGTGTTGCCGGCATCGCCAAAGGTGCCGCCAAAGCACTCGCGCACGGCCTCTTCGGCCTGCTCAAGTTCGGTCGCCACGATAACGCCCTTGCCCGCGGCAAGGCCGTCGGCCTTGACGACCAGCGGGGCGCCCTGCTCGCGCACGTAGGCGAGAGCCGAAGCCTCGTCGGTAAACGAACCATAGGCTGCCGTCGGAATGCCCGCACGCTCCATGAGCTGCTTGGAGAACAGCTTGGAGCCCTCCATCTGGGCGCCCTCGGCACCCGGGCCAAAGCAGGGAATACCCGCCGCGCGCACGGCGTCGGCCACGCCCGCCACGAGCGGAGCCTCGGGGCCAATTACCACGAGTCCGCATCCGTGGCTCTGCGCAAACGCCGCCACGGCCGCAGGATCGCAGTCGTCGAGAACAACGTTCTCGCCGCAGCTCGCGGTGCCGCCGTTACCCGGCGCGATGTAGAGCTTGCCGGCGCGCGGTGATGCCGCGAGCTTAGCTGCCAAAGCATGCTCACGGCCGCCGCTGCCCAACAACAGGATGTCGATGGTTTGAGTGTCCGCCTTCAAGGGTGCCTCCTCTATGGATGAACGGCCCGCTCCGCGCGAGCCCTTTGCAAGCAAATATACCCCTCGGCCGCCCATCCGGGCTGCAAAGGGGTATATCGCAATAACCAAATAGTCCCGATTACTTCCAGAATCGGTTGATAATCTGCTCGCGACCAGCGCCAACGCCAATGAACGTCACGCGGGTGTGTGCCAGATCCTCGATAAACGCCACGTAGTCCTGAGCCTCCTGCGGCAGCTCCTCAAAGCTGCGGCAGCCGGTGATATCGCACTTCCAGCCAGGAAGCTCCTCGTAGATGGGCTTGGCATGCTCAAAGCGCACCTGGTGCTCGGGCACGCTCGTGTAACGCTCGCCATCGACGTCATAGGCAACGCACACCTTAATGGTGTCGAAGGCCGAAAGCACGTCGAGCTTGGTCATGGCGATGTCGGTAAGGCCGTTGACGCGCGAGGCATAGTTGGCGATAGGGCCGTCAAACCAGCCGCAACGACGACGGCGACCAGTGGTCACGCCGTACTCATAGCCCTCCTCGGTCAGCGTGTGGCCAGCCTCGGACTCATAGGAAAGCTCGGTGGGCATGGGGCCCGAACCGACGCGGGTGATATAGGCCTTCATGACGCCCAGCACGCGGTTGACGTTCTTCATACCGACGCCGGAGCCGGTGATGGCGCCGCCGGCGGTGCAGTTGGAAGACGTCACGTACGGATAGGTGCCGTGGTCGATGTCGAGTAGCGTCGCCTGGGCGCCCTCAAACAGCAGGTCCTTGCCCTCATCGATCATGTTGTTGAGCAGCAGGCTCGTCTCGGTGATGTAGGGACGCAGGCGCTCGGCCATCGGCAGGTACTCGTCGCAAATCTGGTCCACGGTGTAGGTGGGCAGGTTGTAGATGAGCTCGAGCTCGGGGTTCACGCGGGCGAGAGCGGTCTCCAGCTTGTCGCGGAACAGTGCCTCGTCCAGCATGTCCTGCATGCGCAGGCCGATGCGGGCCATCTTGTCCTGATAGCACGGACCGATGCCGCGCTTGGTGGTACCGATGTTCTTCTTGCCGAGCTTCTGCTCAAAGGCGCCATCCAGATCGATGTGGTACGGCATGATGACATGCGCGTTGCCGCTAATCTTGAGGTTCTTGGTGGTGATGCCGTCGGCCTCGAACATATCGATCTCCTCAAGGACAACCTTGGGGTTGACGACGCAGCCGTTACCGATCACCGACACGTGGTCAGAATACATGATGCCGGAGGGCACCTGGTGCAGGCCGTACTTCTTGCCGTTGACGACGATGGTGTGACCGGCGTTGTTGCCGCCCGAGTAGCGCACGACGGCATCGAAGTCGCCGGCGACCAGGTCGCAAATCTTACCCTTGCCCTCATCGCCCCACTGGGCACCGACCAAAACGGTTGACGGCATGTTTACTCCTTACATTCATGGACTGTCTACGCGCCACGCCGGCACGCAGAAGCACAAAACATTCCCAGTATACCCGTGCAACGGGCGCCTGTCCTACTCCTCGGCATGTGCCCCATCAAGCTCATAGAACTTGGTGGATGCCGGCAGGAACATCAGGTCGACGTCGCCGATCGGGCCCGAACGGTTCTTGGCCACGACGATACGCGTAACGCCCTCGTCGGGTCGATCGTCGCGCGAGGCTTCGGCCTCGTCGGCGGAGCGGTCCAAGAACATGACGATATCGGCGTCCTGCTCGATAGAGCCCGATTCACGAAGGTCGGAAAGCTGCGGACGCTTGCCGGTACGGGATTCGACCTGACGCGAGAGCTGCGACAGCGCGATGAGCGGAATCTTGAGCTCCTTGGCCATGATCTTCAGACCACGCGACATCTCCGAAACCTCGACGGTACGGCTCTCGGAGCGGCGTCCCGGCGGAGGACTCACCAGCTGCAGGTAGTCCAGGATGATGATTGCCTTCTCCTTGTTATGGAGCATGCGGCGGCTCTTGGCGCGAATCTCGGTCACTGTGGTGCCGGGCGTATCGTCAATCAGAATATCGAGCTTGGACAAGGTCTGCGTGGCCTCGTTGATATTGGCCCACTGCTCGGGGCTAATGCGACCCATGCGGAAGTCACTGATCGAGATCATGGCATAGGCGCAAATCAGACGCTGGGCAATTTCCTTACCCGACATCTCCAGCGAGAAGAAGCCGACGGTATAACCAGCAGCGGCAGCGTTGAGCGCCAGGTTCAGAGCGAACGACGTCTTACCTACAGCAGGACGGGCGCCGATGATGATGAGCTGACCCTCGCGGAAGCCCATGAGCATGCGGTCGAGCGACGGGAAGCCCGTGGGCACGCCCGCAGCCTGGCCACCGGCCTGGCACACTTCCTCGGCCTCATTATAGGCCTCGACCATAAACTCGGTCAGCGTCTTGTAGCTCGACTTGACCTCGCGCGCCGTAACCTTGAGCAGCTTGCTCTCGGCTAGCTCCACGACCTCTTTGGTGTCGGTGGGGGCGTTATATGCCAGCGCGTTGATCTCGTTGGTGGCGCCGATCAGCTCACGCAGCATCGAATCGCGGCGAACGATGGCGGCATGGTGCTGCCAGTTGACGAGCGACAGGGTCTGACCCATCAACTCCAAAATGTACGCTTCGCCGCCCACGGCATCGAGCTTGTTGATGCTTCGCAGGTAATCGATCAGCGAGATGGAGTCGATGGGAATGCGGCTGTTGTACATATCGACCATCGCGGTATAGATGGTCTTATGAATGGGCCGGTAGAAGTCATCGGGCTGCAGCTCGACCTGGGCCTCTTCGACCACCTCGGGCGATAGCAGCATAGCGGCCAGTACATTGGCCTCTGCATCTTGGTTTTGGGGAAGACCCAACTTTGAGCCGCGGTCCTCAACCGTCAGCCCGGTCTCCCTATCGTCATATGCCATGAGCATCCTCATTCATATCGCTTGCGAGCATCCATAGTATCAGCCACGGTCCCAAAACGCGCCGCACGCGGCCAATCATCACCGAACCAAACGGATGAACGGTCCTGTACACAGGACTTCGACGCGACGTTCACTATGACACTCACTCAGCGCAAAAAACAAAAGGGCGCCCTGGTTTCCCAGAGCGCCCTTCTTAGAACAAGATTGTTGCGTTGCAGCAAATGCTACTCGGCAGCAGCCTCAGTCTCGACCTCGGCGGTCTCGGCCTCGGCGACCTCAGCGGCCTCCTCGACCTCAGCCTCGGCAGCGAGCTCCTCGGCGGTAACGCCGACGAGAACGACAACCTCGGCCTTGATCTCGCGGTACAGCGAGATGGCAACGGTGTGGGCACCGGCAACCTTGATGGGCTTACCGAGCTCGACGCGCTTGCGGTCGATGTCCATACCGAGCTGAGCCTTGATGGCGTCAGCGATCATAGCGGCGGTAACGGAGCCAAAGAGGATGCCCTCGTCGCCGACCTTGACGTCAACGGTGACCGTCTTGCCCTCGAAGGCAGCCTTGGTCTCGTTGGCGGTAGCCAGACGGACGGCCTCGCGCTTGGCGATGTTGTTGCGACGCTCGTCAAGCTGCTTGAGGTTGCCCTTGGTGGCGGCAACAGCGAGCTTCTTGGGGAACAGGAAGTTCTCAGCGTAACCCTGAGCGACCTCTACGACGTCACCCTCGCCGCCCTTGCCCTTGATCTCATCGAGAAGAATAACCTTCATGATGCGTCTCCCTTCTTAGCCGCGGTCGCGGTTGCCACGAGAGGAAACCACGGGGACGGTGTACGGCAGGAGAGCCATCTCGCGGGCGCGCTTGATGGCGTTGGCGATGTCATGCTGATGCTGCGTGCAAGCGCCAGTGACGCGACGGGGCTTGATCTTGCCACGGTCGGTCATGTACTTACGGAGAAGCTGAGTGTCCTTATAGTCGATGAACTCAGTGTTCTCCTTGCAGAACTGGCAGTACTTACGACGCGGCTGACGTGCAGAAAAATCATTAGCCATGTCAAAATACCTTTCATTTGGCAACTTCGGCGAACCGAAGCCGCCTCTCACTCAAAAATAGGTGAACAACCCTTAGAACGGGATGTCCTCATCGTAGACGTCGACCGCAGGCGGCGTGGCCACCGGTGCGGCAGGACGTGCTGCGGGCGCTGCGGGGGCGTAACCGCCCTGATCGTAGCCACCCTGGCCACCACGGGAGCTCATAAACTCGATCTCATCGACGATGACCTCAAGCTTGCTCCGGCGCTGGCCGTCGCGCTCCCAAGAGCTGTAGCGCAGCTTGCCCTCGATCGCGACCTTGTTTCCCTTTGCCAGGAAACGGCTCACGGCCTCGGCGCGGGTGCCGAACATGGTGCAGTCGACAAAGTTGGGATAGTCCTCCCACTCGCCAGTCTGCGCGTTGCGGCGACGATCGTTCACGGCGACGCCAAAGGACAGAACCTGGGTTCCGCCGGCGGTGGCTCGCAGCTCGGGATCGCGGGTGAGGTTACCGGTGATGTTCACTCGATTGATGCTCATAACTCACTACTTCCTCTTGGGGCACAAGCCCAGTCCAAAACGACAGTCTTACTCCTGGTCGTCGCGACGGACGATCATGTGGCGGACCACAGCGTCGGTGATGCGCAGGACGCGATCAAGCTCGGCGATCTGGGTAGGATCTGCGTGGAAGTTGATGAGGGTGTAGTCACCATCGGTGAGGTCGTTGATCTCGTAGGCGAGCTTGCGCTTGCCCCACTCGTCAACGGAGTCGACCTTGCCAGCGCCCTCAGCGATCGTGGTATCGATACGCTTCATAACAGCGAGACGAGTCTCGGGGTCGAGCGACGGGTCAACAAAGAACAGCAGTTCATAAGCCTTCATATTGTCACCTCCTCTGGGCAAATGTGGCTTCAGGTCGTGAAGGTGCGCCTGAAGCAGGAAAAGACTTGGTAATAATATCTTTCAACCTCCTAGGCTGCAAGAATATGCAGCTACAACCTCATGACCTCCACATATGCCCATACTCGCACGACGTTTCATGCGCATTCCAACCAAATGCTGACCAAAAGCTTGACGGATCTGTGGACAAGATACGGTGCCGTGAGGACAAGCTGAGCCAAGTCGCAGGTCAACGGGCGCATGGTTGTGGTCACAAAATGCATACCAGTGGCCCACAGCACCACCCAAAGATTTTTAAATTCATTGCCAAATCGCTTATAAATACCCCTTTTGAACAATTGAGTTGATCAACTACGCTGGTCGGAAGCCGTTTTTTGGCATCTCAAACCCCGCTGCAACGCCAAACGCGGCCAAGCGTTTTAAAAAATGCCAACTTTTCTGTTTGCACTTTGCGATTCCTCGTGTATACTGACTTTCGCATTTAACGGAGAGTTGTCCGAGTGGCCGAAGGAGCACGATTGGAAATCGTGTAGGCGTCAAAAGCGTCTCCAGGGTTCAAATCCCTGACTCTCCGCCAGTTAATTCCAAAGCAGGCCTTCGAGCCTGCTTTGTTTTTACCCCACGCGGAGGGGTGGCAGAGTGGTTGAATGCGGCGGTCTCGAAAACCGTTTGGCCTGTATAAGGTCACGAGGGTTCGAATCCCTCCTCCTCCGCCATTTTGGTTGAGAAAGCTCCCGAGAATGGGAGCTTTTTTGTTTTGAGTCCCCAACAAGCAAACACGGCGGAGGAGGAGGGATTCGAACCCGCCAGGGCCCGGAGCGTAAAGAAAACGCGCCCGTGGCGCGTTTTTAGCGCAGCGCGGTCGGCGCAAGCCGACCGGATAAATTTTGAGCGGAGCTCAAAATTTGGACATCCCTCCTATTCGACCACGCCCCCATCGCGTTCAGCATCAACCCGGATCCCCAAACATGGAACCTATGACCGTACCCAGTCCCGACCGTTTGCCGAGCAATAGGGTCGCAATCGGCGCCGAACATGTACTATGTACGGGCATTGTCTAAACCCGTAACTCAAAGGACCCCATCTTGCCCGTTGCCGCCGCTATGATCGTTACCGCACACGCCTCGGATGCCATGGTTGCCATCCCGTTTTGGCTCGAGATGTTCGCCGTCGTCGCGGCATCGATCTCGGGCGTGTTGGTCGCACGCGAGCACAAACTCGACCTGGTGGGCGCCGTCGCGCTCGCCGTGGTCTGTGGACTGGGCGGCGGTCTTTTGCGCGATATGACGCTGCAGGTGGGCAACGTCTACATCCTCAACCAACCGATGGCGCTCCCGCTCTCCATCGCCACCGCGGCCATCATCTACATCTTCCCGGCAATCGTCGACAAGCCCGAAAAGCTCATTCCCCTGCTCGATATCATCTCGGTGGGTATTTATGCGGCAACCGGCGCAGACAAGGCGCTGGTCTACGGCTTTGCGCCGGCGGTGTGCATCATGATGGGCTTTTTTACCGCGGTGGGCGGCGGCATGCTGCGAGATGGTTTTATGGGTGTGGTGCCGGGTATCTTCCAACGCACCAACTTCTATGCCATCGCGGCCATCGCCGGATCGGCAAGCTATGTTTGCCTTGTCATGAGCGGCTTGGTCAGCAATGTCGTCGCACTGGTCGTTTGCGTCGTGGTGACCATGGGACTACGCTGGCTGTCGCTGCGCTTTGATATCAAAAGCCCCACCGAGGATGACATCGCACGCTTTTTGCACCGCAAAAAGTAGGTGGCGCGGGCTCATCCTTCGAAATGCAACCGAGAGGTTCTTTTAGAGCGCCCACGCGTTGGGTACCCTGTTAGGTGCATGTCGAGCATCTGACGAAGGATTCACTATGCCCTGTAATCAATTCCCGTCGACCCAGCGCCGTAAAGCGTGGGGCCGCATCACGATCTTATTCGCGCTCATCGCTCTAGCGGTCACCGCGCTTCCCACGGCGTCGTTCGCCGGCACGGACACCGCAGGCAACGTACTTGCGACCGACAATGACGCCAATTCGTCCGGCGTCGAAGGTGACCTGTACTGGGCAGGTCAGGCCCTCAACTTGGACGATGCGTCCATCGGCCGCGACATAATTGCAGCAGGCGAGAGCCTCTCCATCCGCGACTGCACGGTGGGCGGCGCCGTCCGCTTGGCGGCACGCACTATCGATATCGCCAAGACCACGGTTGATGGCAGCGTCACGGTCGTCGGTCAGCACGTTGTGCTCAATTCCGACAGCACCGCCAACTGTTTTTACGCGATAGGCGAGACGGTTGCCCTGCGCGGCTCTACCAAGTCGGCAGCGCTTGCGGGCGACACGGTGACCATCGATGGCACCGTCGAGGGCGATGTCGAGGTTTGGGCCGACAAGCTCATCCTGGGCAAGAACGCCCACATCACCGGCACCGTGAACGCGCACGTCTCCGAGGACCCCGAGCGTGCCGCAGGAGCCGAGGTAGGCGCGCTCAAGATCGACCGCACCGAGAACGAGGATACTTCCACCGTTAACGATGTCATCGGCGGTATCGTCGCCGCGGCACTCTCGACCTGCTTTGTCGCTCTGCTGCTCGAGCTCGTCTTTCCGCGCGCGACCGCCAGCGCCGCCGGCATGCTCCACCAGCGCCCCATACCCCTGTGGGTGAGCGGTCTTCTGGGCACGATTGCTATCGTCCCCGCCGTCCTACTGCTAATTATCTCTATCGCTGGTCTGTCGCTTGCCGGAGCCCTCTTGTGCGGCGTTATCGGCATCGCGTTGGTGTCGAGTGCCTTTGCGGGGTGCGCGATCTCCCGCATGGTCGGACACAACCAAAACCGCTACGCCATGGCAGCCGTGGGCGGCGTAATCGCAGGCGCCCTCACGGGGCTTCCCCTCGTAGGTGACTTCATCAGCGGCGTAGCCTTTGTCTTTATGCTCGGCTACGTTATCCAGATCATCTGGCGCAACGCCCACCTCAAGCCGCAGCAGCCGGCTAACATGCCAGGACTCCCCACCGCTTAGCCACCAACCACCACAAAGGTGCCAGGTTACTTTGCACCAACAAACGAAGCGGGGCACTCGGTCATGTCGACCGGGTGCCCCGCTTTTCTTGGAGGGTTCTCTAGTAACTTTTTCAAAACCAATGATCATCAGGTCGGTAGGCCTGTGCGTCACTCGCTACGGAGGCAGCACGCCATTAAGCAGGGGGGCAATTATTTTTCACGACGACCGCCTCCCCGCTTGATGACGAGCGCGACAACAATAGCCGCCACTCCGATGGCAGCCAAAGCCGCCACCAGCACCAACGTTCTATCTCCCATCGAGGGCATAAAGCCTCGACTTGCTTCTTTGCTTGGAGTGTTGAGCACCGACAGTTCAATCGAACCCGTCCCGGCATCAGCGGTATCAACCCGCAGAGGGCTTTCGGCCGACACGGTCACCTTGGGCTTCGCGGCTGCAACCTGTTTAACGTCCAATCCCTCGGACGTAACCGTTACCGTTCGCTTGCCCTCAAAGGCGGTGTATCCCTTGGGAGCCGCGACCTCTTCGACGGTGTAGACACCCGCGTCCACACCGCTCAATTCCACATGGCCGTCCGCGCCCGTGGTGACGCACGCGGCGGCATCCGTCGACCACGAGCCGTCGGTCGTTAGGATGCGCCCGCGGTCATCGATGATGCGCAGCTTGGCGCCCGCGAGCGGTTTATCGTCCGAGCTTGAGCGCTTGATCAGACTGAGTCCCCAGGTGTAGGCGCACGCGTCATCGCTCGGCGTGCGGGTGAAGCCGGCGTCGCCGGACTGGTCGGCGAGAGGAGAGCGCGGGTAGCGCAGGCAGACCTCGTTGGGGTTGCCCTTGGTAGCGCCCCTATTGCAGCTGGCCCCCAACGGCGCATCGTAGACAGCAACCACGCGGGCGCCCGCGGTGAAGGCGTCGACCCCGCCGAGCGCGGCGATGAGGTCGCCGGTGCGCACGGTGAAGGTCTTACCGTCGACCGCCACCTTGGTGGCGCACTGGGCCGTGATGTCGGTCCAGCCCTTCGCGGGCTCGGTGCCGACGCGGCCGTCCTTGTCGGTCTGGACCGCGTCGAAGCCGCCGTCCGCGCCCGCCGCCACGTACACGCGCATGCTCGCGGCGACCTTGGAGGGGTCGAGCCCCGCGCTCATGGTGTCGACGAACCGCACCGTATAGGTGTCGTAGGCCGTGAGGCCCGCCGGGACCGTGGCAGAGAGGCGCCAGTACAGGTCGTCGGCGACCGTGGCGTCGGCGGCCTTCTGCCAGGCGGCGGCGCTGTCCTCCAGCACGTGCTTGGACACCTTGGGGGTCGCGGCCTTGGGCTTGACGGTGACGGCGCTGCCGCCCACCAGGGCCATGATCGGCGCGGTGCCGGCCTCGCCCTGGGCGATGGCGTCGTCTTTGGCGACGATGAGCCAGTAGCCGCAGGGCAGCTCGGCCGCCGTGCCCGCGTTAAGGGCCACGGAAGTTGCGTCGGCATTGCAAATCGCGCGGGCAAGCTTTGCCGTCAGCGCGGTCGTCATATGCCCTTCGGCATTCATCCATTCGGCAGTCTCTTGCGCCGCCGATGCCGAGCCATCAAGCCCCGCATCATAAAGCACGGGAAGAACGGCTTGACGAACCGCGCCATTCGCCCACGTTACGTCAGTTGCAATTTTATGGCCAGCATCGTCATCATCGATAACTGTCGCCGAAAAGAGCTGGTACGCGTCATACCGCGTCGCGACTGTACCGTCCACCGTAATGGCACCGGTGTCGGCAGCACGAGCCGTCCTGGGCAGCATCGCAAAAGAGAACATAGCGACCGTAGCTATCGTCGCGACGGCCAACAAGCGGCACCAAAGCCTACTCACGGCGACCACCTCGATCTTGATCGCGATGGCGGTGAGCATGCATCCATGTCGCGGCAAAGCACAGCAGCGAAGCGCCAGCCAGATACGTCATAGTCAAGCCGGCACCGCCTGCCTCGGGAAGCGTGGTCGAGTATCTGTTGGTAAAAGTCGGCGGGGTCGAAGAGCCATTGTCGTAGGTGACGGTGGCGACGAGATTCCTCTCACCGTTGTCCACCTTAACCGTGACCTTGTGCTGGGTCCTGTCGTAGGTGATGTGGTCCTTGACGTTGTTCTCGGCGCCCTCGGGGACGACCTCAGAGATGGTATAAGTATAGGTATCGGCCTTGTTGTAGTCGACGTTGAAGGAGACGTTGCCCATGGCATCGTTGGTCACCGTTTGGAGCACCCTGTCCTTGTCATCCTTGAGCGCGAACGAGAACTGACCTTCCTTGAACGTTCCGCCTGCGAGCACCTTCTCTGCGTTAATAACCGCCTTGCCCGTCATGCGGTTGTCGTAGACCCAGATCTCGTCCTTCTTTGTATCGTCGATGATCTCCGCACCGTCGACGATGTCCTTTGCCTTAGTTAGCGCAGCCTGATAATCCTTGTCGCTCGCGCTGCCCTTGAGCATGATCCACGTGGGATCGGCCTTGGCATAGCCAACAGGCGCCTTGGTCTCCACGAGCTGATAGAGCACGCAATTACTCATCTTCTTGTCGCTTGTGCCGAACGAGATTTTGCCGTTGGCGTCGGTGGGGACGTCGATCGCGGCCTCGTCAAACGGCGTTCTGGCGTTCTCTACATTTCCGTCATCCGCAACCTGGCCCATATCCACGCTGTAGAGTGTGAACTTCGCCCCCTCGAGCGTCGCGCCAACCTGCTGGGCGTCGTACTTGGTCATCGTGATGCTGTAGCCGTTGCCGCCCGCGCTGGCGGACGCATTTTGAATCTTCCATTTTTGCTCGTCGACCGCCGAACCCTCCGTCACCCCCGCAAGCTCGGCGGTGTTGGAAAGGGACACCTCTTCGCCGGGGTTTCCGGTCGGGATAACCTCATACTCGACCTTGAGGTATTTCCCGTCGGGCACCTCAAGAGTCAACTTCGTACGCGAGCCAGATTCATCCTTGACTTGCTCCATCTTCGACGAATAGTCCTTATCAGCCAGCGGTGACCAGGCACCATTCACCTGCTCATAGACCTTAAACGTCGACGGCACCAGCGCGCACTTGGCATCCATGGTATCGACGAGCTCAAGGAAGTCGGTGCCATTTTTAAGGGCAACGGCAGACTCGTTAACAAGAATGGTGTATTTGATGCGATTGCTATTGGCAACCTGCTCGCCGGACTTTTTGATGACGTTGTTCTTAATGATGACGTCACCTTTACCGGAATCGAACTTTTTAACTCCTGACCCCGCGCTGGCCTTGTTGGTGAACTTCACCTCGTTTGTGGAGGTATCGAGCTCGCCGCGCTTGACCGCCGTCTTGTACGTGAGCTTTGCGTAGCCGGCATAGCTTTCAAGCTCAGTCGTGGGGATGGAGAAGGTGACCGTATTGCCGTTGCGGCTGACGTTGTCGGCGGCGAGCGTCCGACCCGTAACGACCTCCTTGGCCTCGCCTCCGCGATGAAGCCCCGTATGTTTATCATAGGGGTTCTGCACGAGCGTATACTTTGCGGAATTCGCAACATAGCTCATACCATCCGGAAGGCTATCAACGATATTCAGCGGTTTCCCGCCCAGCTTTCCAGCTCCATAGTATTCGAACTCGCCATTTGCGCCCTTATTACCCTTTTGGCGGTTTGCATACACCGTCCAGTCGACGATCCAGGCGCCCTTCTCATCCGAGCCGTCAACGGTATGCCAATCGAAGTTCTCAGCCCAAGACACCTTCGACTCCGCTTCCGGCTTCTCGACCGCGGGCATCGTTTCTCGGTTGACAACGTACTTGATGGGTTCGGTGAACGGCCACTGTAGTCTCAGGCCCGGCGCTTCGACCGCTGCGAAGTTTGAGTACCAGCCCGACAGCGCTTCTGATGTGGTGTCGTAGGTGATAACGGCGTAGTCCTCGTTCTCGAGAGCGGCTTTCACGTTGTCGGTAACGATGATTTTGAGGTCGTAGTTTTTCTTTGTTTCATTACCCGGATAGCTGGTCGTTGGTCTCCAGTCGGTGCCCGGAACCAGCTCGGTATTGCCGATTTTAATGGTAATGGAGCTTTCGTCGACACCAAGTTTCTGCGACCATGCCGACTGAAACGTGTCCTTCACCGTCACCTCGCCTGGATGGGCCGCATTGACGATCGCCTTCAGCGCGACCTTCGTCTCCCACGTCGCCCTGCCCGTCGTCGCCGCCTCATCGTATCTCACGAGCCTCTTGGTGATCGGCACAACACCCGTCAGCTGCGGCGTGAAACTGCCATCATCCGTACCGGAAACGGAACCTTTGCGCTCGATGGTCGCGCTGTTGCGCACGGTGTCGTACGAGTTCGTATCGTTCATCTTGGTGTGATAAACGATGCAGTAGGTGGCATATTTATCGTTAAGGTTGTCCGGGAACGTATAGGAAAAGGTATCTTTCGACGAATCAAGAGCACGCTCGTAGATCTTGACTCCATCCGATTCTGACGTACCTTTGTAAACCGTGTAACTCCCCGTATACGTTTGTTTAGCGTCCAACTTATCGGTGAACTTGTAGCCACTCATGTCAGCCTTGAGCTCGCCTTGGTTGAGTTTGACTGTCCATACGATGTCGGACGGGGTGCCCTTGCCCGTCTTCTGAATCATGTCATAACGGAAGCTGCTGGGTGCGACGTCCTCAATCTTGCCGCTAGGACGATCGCCGACGCCCCACTCCCAGGCTGCTGTGTTTTTGGATGCAGGTTGATTGTGGATGAACTCTCCGTTTTTCGCGGAGATATCTCTCTTCAGCTTGGTTTCATACGTAATCGTATGGACACCTTGGGGAAGGCTGCCCAAGTTCTCGATGGTCGCGGTCTGACCTTCGATTTTTGGCTGCGATCCAATCGTCTTGTTATCGAGCTTAAAGCTGTCTTTCACAAATTCGAAGTTGGCGCCCAGCGTATCGGTGAACTTGACGTTCGTGGCATATGACTCGACGGTGAGTTTAACGGTCCAGGTCACCTTGGCCACGCCGTCGGCGCCCTGGGAGAAGGCCCCCGACTTCTCCCCCGTGACATTGCCGTCCTTGGTGGGGATATTGATCGTTCCCATACCGGGGAACACGACAGATGCGTTGCCACCAGAACCGACATCCTTGTTTTTAAGCTGGAACGAGAAGTTCGCCGCGACATGAACGTCTGCGGGATTGGACGAGAGCCACGCCTCGTCAAACGTAAAGATAACCTTGTTGCCCTTGATCTTCCATGTGCCAGCCTTGGCGGCGGTAGCCTCCGGACCCTCCATGAGGTCGCCACCGTCGTTATCGTCGACGACAATGGTATCGAGAAACTCATAGACAGCGATGTTATTCCCGGGCTTAGGCTCCTTGCCGGTGTTGAACATTGCCGAGAAAGCTCCATAGAGCTTCGAAGTAGACGTTACAGCGCTATCGAGCTTTTGAGTATGGCTCTCGTCGGTAAACAGCCCAACCGTAACGTCCGCCGTCGTCCCATCAATCACAATCGGCGTCGGCGTGCTCACGTCCTCGGCGCGCACGGGGGCCGCACCGTAAAACACTGCGGCGGTGAGGCAAATCAAAATGAAAATCAGAGCCGCCATACCCAGCGACCGTGAGCGGTGTGCGTCCATAGTTGTCCCCTAATTCCTACAACACAGTGTGGAATACGGCGAATCGTCGGATCGAACACAAGCCCCAACATCAACGAGAACCTACCTAGCGCATTGCAAGAACCCATTGGGGAGTACCTTCTAAGACGGTTCGTCTATGCCACAATGCATAAAATAATATATAGATACCAATCATGTAAACCGCAGGTCAATAGGTCTTTTAATTTAATACCAGTTGATATTTATCTGTTAACAGTTTTGCATCATACCGGCTATATTCAGTGGAATTATGTATATGTTTAAACAACTTTACTTTGGCTGGGAAGCCAATCGGAGGGATAGTCGCCCCAGCTGTGATGCAAACTAACCCGTCCCCCTTGCACCAAAAAGGGCGCCGACCATCGCGGTCGACGCCCTTTCTTGTTAGACGCTATAAAGCCCAGCGCTTATTTGTTGACCTGGCCGGCGCGGACGGCAGCCTTCTTGCGGTCGGTGGCGTTGAGCAGACGCTTGCGTAGGCGGATGTTCTTGGGAGTAATCTCGACCAGCTCGTCGTCGGCGATGTACTCCAGCGCCTCCTCCAGCGAGAAGGTGCGGGGCGGCACCAGCTGGACGGAGATATCGGAGGTCGAGGAACGCTGGTTGCCCAGGTTCTTGGTACGGGCGATGTTGACGACCATGTCGCCAGCCTTGCTGCGCTCGCCCACGATCATGCCCTCGTAGCACTCGGTGCCCGGCTCAACAAACAGCTGGCCGCGCTCCTGCAGCGTACCCAGAGCGTAGGCAACGGCCTTCTCGGTGGTCATGGAGATCATGGCGCCGTTCTGACGGTTGCCGATCTCGCCGGCGTAGGGACCGTACTCCAGGAAGGTGTGGTAGAACACGCCCTCGCCGTGGGTGACATTCATGATGCGGTTCTTAAGACCCATGATGCCGCGGGTCGGGATCTTAAACTCGAGGTGCGTCACGATGCCCGAGGTGTCCATACTCGTCATGATGCCGCCGGAGGTACCGAAGACCTCAACGACCTTGCCCGAGTACTCGTCCGGGCACTCGACGACAGCCTGCTCGACGGGCTCCATCTTGTTGCCGTTCTCGTCCTTCTTAAACAGAACGCGGGGACGGCCGACCTGGAACTCAAAGCCCTCGCGGCGCATGGACTCCATCAGGACGGACAGGTGCAGGATGCCGCGGCCCGAGACCTCGACGCCGCTCTTGTCCTCGAGCTCCTCGATCTTCATGGTCACGTTGTTCTCGGCCTCGTTGAACAGGCGCTCCTTAAGCTGACGGGCGCCCACGATGTCGCCATCGCGGCCGACGAGCGGGGAGGTCGAGGCCTCAAAGACGATGGACAGGGTCGGCGGGTCGATCTCGATGGGCTCGAGCTCGACGGGGTTCTCGGGGTCGGTGTAAACATCGCCGATATCGGTGCGGTCAATACCCACGACAGCAGCGATATCGCCAGCGCCGACTTCCTGGCACTCGGTACGGCCCAGGTAGTCGAAGGTAAAGAGCTGCTTGACGGTAGCGGTGGCACTGGAGCCATCGTTCTTGACAACCAGGATCTGGTCGCCCTGGTGGATGGTGCCGGAGTACACGCGACCGATGCCGATACGACCAACGAAGTTGGAGTGGTCGATGGTCACGCATTGCATGGCCAGCGGGGCGTTCTCGTCAACCTCGGGCGCGGGCATATCGTCGATGATCATGTCGAGCAGCGGGTACATGTCCATATTGCCGTCGTTAGGGTCAAGGCGGGCAAAGCCATTCATGGCGCTGGCGTAGACCACGTGCTCCATGGCGAACTCAAGCTGGTCGTCGGTGGCGCCCAGGTCGGCCATGAGGTCCAGGCAGTCGTTGTAGGCCTTCTCGGGGTTGGCGCCCGGACGATCGATCTTGTTGATGACGATCATGATCTTAAGGCCGGTGTCGATAGCGTGACGCAGCACGAAGCGGGTCTGGGGCATGGGGCCCTCAAAAGCGTCGACCAGCAGCAGGGCGCCGTCGGCCATACGCAGCACGCGCTCGACCTCGCCGCCAAAGTCGGCGTGGCCCGGGGTGTCGATGACGTTGATCTTGACGTCCTTGTACTCGATAGAGATGTTCTTGGCGAGAATCGTAATGCCGCGCTCGCGCTCCTGGTCGTTGGAATCCAGGACGCGGTCCTCGACCTGCTGGTTGGCACGGAAGGCGTCCGTGGCACGCAGGAGCTTGTCGACCATCGTCGTCTTGCCGTGGTCGACGTGAGCGATGATGGCGATGTTCCTCAGATTGTCTACGCGCATGTAGTTCCCCTATCTTCTATCTATATACAACCGGCACGCGTATGCGGCCCGCCCAGCGATACAACGCTCAGCGGGAATATTGAGCCTTTTACCGAAAACTCGTTTATTTTAGCGATTTTAGATGAGAGGGGTTTCCTCACCTGCAGGTTCAGGGTCGCTCCACATAAAACCATCGCCGGCGCCCATGCCCTCATACAGCACATATGCCGAAAAACCACTCTCGAGCGTGGTTTCGAAGAAGCTCACGAGCAGAGCATCGTGATAGCCGCCGTCAATCTCGACGCAGCCGGTGTAGCCGATGGCATAGCGAGCGATACGGCCCAGGCCCTCGTCCTTAAGACCCATCTTGTGCTCGGAGATAAAGTTGGTGGCCGCCTCGAGGCACGCCTCTTCGCCATCCTCATCGAGCGCCGCCAGATAACGGTTGGAAGCGGCGTCCTCAATTGCCACGACCACGCCAGGGTTTTCACCGGCGGCAAGGTCGTCCAAGAACGCGCCGATCAGATCGCACACCATGGCGTCGAGCTCGGCGGAGACGTTACCGGCGTCCTGCATATCCTGTGCCATCTTTAGACCTTCCCATCGAGTCTGGCGTCGTTACAGTTCTTGTGCCTCGGCGGCGATCCTGGCGGCAGCGTCGCGGGCGCGCATCATGTCCGCTGCGCGCTTGTCGAGCACCTTGATCTGACTGGTCAGCATTACCGCATCGACCACACCCCAGATCACAAGGCCCGTAGAGATCGAAAACCCAAGCGCACCAACTGTACCACGAAGGCGCGAGCAGATTGCCGCGACAAGGACGGAGACGACAACCATCTTGATAAACGAGCCGCGGCGCTCGCGAAGCGTGCGGGCCTGCGTCACATAGGCAATGCGAGCCGTCTCAGAAGCCTCCGAGCGCATCTGGGCCTCGCGGGCGATCGCAGCCGCCTCAGCCGACATACCGCCAGCCATCAGCGAACGCTCCGCAGCCTGGACGCCCCGCATTTAGAAGTCATCGGGGGAGAGCGTATGGACGAACTCGTCGAACTTCTCGAACTCTTGCTCGTCGTCAACTTCCTCGGCATGGGCAGAAACGGTGCCCAGGCGATTCATGATGTCGTCCTCCACAAACATGGGGGCATTGCTGCGCACGGCAAGGGCAATGGCATCACTGGGGCGGGCGTCGATCTTGCGCTCGTCACCATCGGCCAGTACGACGATCGTCGCGTAGAACACCGGCGGCTCGGCGCGAACGATCTCGATGCGCTCGAGCTTGGCGCCCAGGGCGCTAACAGTATCGAGCAGCAGGTCATGGGTAATCGGGCGCTCGGCGCGGCCGCTATCGATGCCGCGGCTAATGGCAGCAGCCTCAAACGAACCAGTCTGAATGGAAAGGGAACGCAACGGCGCGGGCGAGTCCGATTTGCTGCAGCGCTCGCGAAGCACGATAAGCGATGGCACGGGACCGGCGGCCATGACGATGGTCTCTATGTCGACACGAACCATGGAACACCTCCGGTACGTAGCGGATAACACGCGGCAGGGTCGCCGCATTGAATAGCTATACTACCCAATCTTTCGCACAGCACACAAAACCAAAATGAGATTTATCGCAGACAAGAAAAAAGCCCCGAGGCAACGCCTCAGGGCTCTTCACAGTTTTGATGGTGGACCTGACAAGATTCGAACTTGTGACCTCCCGGTTATCAGCCGGACGCTCTAACCAACTGAGCTACAGGTCCATCATGGTGGAGGTTAGGGGGATCGAACCCCTGACCTCAGGCTTGCAAAGCCCGCGCTCTCCCAGCTGAGCTAAACCCCCACGGAGACAGTAATAAACACCCCAGCGGCGACTCGGCTCTCGCTGGGGTGTTTATTGCGAAAGAAAGTGGTGGACCTGACAAGATTCGAACTTGTGACCTCCCGGTTATCAGCCGGACGCTCTAACCAACTGAGCTACAGGTCCATCGCGCAAGGGATATATTAGACGAGTCGTTACGCGCGCGTCAACAACTTTTTTTGAAAATCTTTGAAGGGTGTTCGCCCCGGTCGCACGGCGGCATGTGAAGTCGCCTACTCGGACAGTCCTGACTCGCACAGAGAGCACATTAAGTGCTCTCAGGCTCGTGCGGAGCTCGCGATCGACTTCACATGCCGCCGTGCGACCGGGGCGAACACGAGTCCCAAGGTTTTCAAAAAAGCGGTCGGCGCGCAGTGCGCCGACCGCCGATATATGGGGTCTGATATTTTCTACCAGTTAGGGCCTCTTACTCGTCGAGGAGATCTTCCGGCATGTCGTTGCCGTCGCCTAGATCGACAGGGGTTTCTTCGGGGGCGGAGCCGTTTTCTGTGGCTTCGCCTTCGGGCTTCTCTTTGGCGGCTGTCATGCGGGCCACGGCGCATATGCGGTCGTTGTCGTCGACGGTCATCATCTTGACACCCTGGGTGGCGCGGCCGGTCTGGCTGATCTCGTCGGTCTTGACGCGAATGACCGTCGCACCCTCCGTCACGATGAACAGCTCGTGCTGCGGGCCCACCGTCTTCATTGCCGCGAGGTTGCCCTTGCGCTCGGTCATTTGAATGGTGTAGACGCCCTGGCCGCCGCGATTCTGCTCCGGGTAGTCCGCGACCGGCGTGCGCTTGCCGTAGCCGCGCTCGGTGATGACGAACAGATCACCGTTGCCGTTAGTGACTTCCATGCCCAGAACGCTCACGCCGTCCTTCATACCGATACCGCGAACGCCGCTGGTATCGCGGCCGGTGGCGCGCACCTGCTCCTCGGAGAACATGATCGCCTTGCCTGCGGTGGTGGCCAGGATAATCTTGTCGCCCTCGCGCACGCGGCGCACATTCAGCAGCGCGTCGTCGTCACGCAGGTTGATAGCGATCAGGCCGTCGCGACGGCTGCGGTCATATGCGCTCATCACGGTCTTCTTGACCATGCCGCTCTTTGTGGCAAACATCAGGTACTCGTCGGCCGGGAACTCGCGGCAGCTGATGACGCTCGCGATCTTCTCGCCCTCCTCGAAGGGCAGCAGGTTGACGATCGCGGTACCGCGCGCCTGGCGCGTACCCACCGGCAGCTCGTGCACCTTCAGACGATAGACCTTGCCCTTGCTCGAGAAGAACAGCACGTACTCGTGCGTGGACGCGATGAACATCTCATCGATAACGTCATCCTCTTTGAGGTTGACGCCCGACACGCCCTTGCCACCGCGCTTCTGGGCACGGTAGGCAGCCACCGGGATACGCTTAACGTAGCCGGTGTGGGTGATGGTCACGACCATATCCTCGTCGGCGATGAGGTCCTCGACATCCAGGTCCTTCTCAACCTGGCTGATCTCGGTGCGGCGCTTGTCGCCAAACTTCTTGGAGATCTCGCGCATCTCTTCCTTGATGACGCCCAGGATCTTCTCCTCGTGCGCCAGCAGGTCCTCGTAGTAGGCGATGGCGCGGCGCAGGCCGTCCAACTCTTCTTGGATCTTGTCGCGCTCCAGGCCGGTCAGGCGGCGCAGCTTCATCTCGAGGATGGCCGTGGTCTGCTCGGGCGTAAAGCCAAAGCGCTCGATCAGGCGGCTGCTGGCCTCGGAGTCGGTCTGCGAGGAGCGGATGATGCTAATGACCTCGTCGATATGGTCAAGGGCCATCAGGTAACCCTCGAGGATATGAGCGCGGGCCTGGGCTTTCTTAAGGTCGAAGCGGGTGCGGCGGGTGACGACGTCGACCTGGTGGTCGATGTAGTGCTGCAGCATCTCGCGCAGGCTCAGGCATTTGGGAACGCCGTTGACGAGTGCCAGGTTGTTGGCGCCAAAGGTCGTCTGCAGCGAGGTGTACTTATACAGGTTGTTGAGCACGACCTGCGGAATGACGCCCTTCTTGAGCTCGATGACCAGACGGATGCCCTTCTGGTTGGACTCATCGCGCATATCCGAGATGCCCTCGATGCGTTTGTCGTTGACGAGCTGGGCGATCTTCTCCTGCAGGGTGCCCTTGTTGACCATGTAGGGAATCTCGGTAAAGACCAGGCGGTTGCGGCCGGTCTTGGTGGACTCCACATGTGCCTTAGCACGCACGGTAATGGAGCCGCGGCCGGTCTCGTAGCTCTGCTTAATGCCGGCGCTGCCCATGATGATGGCGCCGGTGGGGAAGTCCGGACCTGGCATGATCTGCATGAGCTCGTCAACGGTGGCGTCGGGGTTGTCGATCAGGTAGCAGGTGGCCTCGATCGCCTCGGTGAGGTTATGCGGGGCGATGTTGGTGGCCATGCCGACGGCGATGCCCTGGCTGCCGTTGACCAGCAGGTTGGGGAAGCGCGCAGGCAGCGCCACGGGCTCGGCAAGCGATTCGTCGTAGTTGGGCTGCCAGTCGACGGTATCCTTCTGCAGGTCGCGCAGCAGTTCCATGGCGGGCTTTGCCAGGCGGCTCTCGGTGTAACGCATGGCCGCCGCGCCGTCGCCGTCGATGTTGCCGAAGTTGCCGTGACCGTCGATGAGCGGCGTGCGCATGGAGAACCACTGCGCCAGGCGGACCATGGCCTCATAGACCGCGGAATCGCCGTGCGGGTGGTACTTACCGATAACTTCGCCGACCGTCCAGGCCGACTTCTTGTGCGGTCGGTTGGGGTAGATGCCGCTCTCGTTCATCGCGTACAGGATGCGGCGGTGCACCGGCTTTAAGCCGTCGCGCACGTCCGGCAGGGCGCGCGCCGTGATAACCGACATCGAATACTCGATGAACGACTGCTTCATCTCGCGACCGAACTCCGAAATCTGGAGCTGGCCGCCGTTGATATCCTCGCCGGCCGAGGCGCCGCGATCGACTTCGCCAAAGCTCTCCTCGAGCTCGGCGTCGTCGTCTTCTTCCTCATCATCATCGGCATCGGGGTTATAGGCGTCCGGATCGCCGTCCTCGCCCTGCTCAGCACGGGCAAGCAGGCGCTTCAGATCATCGGGCATACCGGCATCGCCGGCCTCGTCCATACCCTCGTTATTGTTGATATCGTCTGCCACGTTACCTCCTCTTAAGCGTCAAGGAATCGTGCATCATGTGCATGCTTCTCGATGTACTCGCGGCGATAGCCGACCTCGGAACCCATCAGCTCGCGCACGGCGCGGTCCGCCACCACGGCGTCCTCAATCGACACACGCTGCAGGATGCGGGTCTTGGGGTCCATCGTCGTCGAGGCGAGCTGCTTGGGGTCCATCTCGCCCAGGCCCTTGTAGCGCTGGACGGTATAGCCCTTGCGCTTTTTGGTGATCTTGCCGTCTTTGGCCTTGCCGTCCTCGTCGTTATCGTCGGGGTTCAGGCCCAGACTCTGGATGGTGTCGCGCAGGATCTCGTCTTCGGGCTGGCGGCCGTTGGGATACACGTAGTGAATCTTGTTGCGCACCTTAATGCCAAAGATGGGCGGGCAGGCAACATAGACGTAGCCGGCATCGATCAGCGGACGCATGTACTTGTAGAAGAACGTCAGTAGCAGGATGCGGATATGCGCACCGTCGACGTCTGCATCGGTCATGATGATGATCTTGTGGTAGCGCGCCTTGGTGATATCGAAGTCGCCGCCGTCGCCGGCACTCGTCGTGACGCCGCAACCGATCGCGGTAATCAGCGACTGGATGGTGTCACTCGAGAACGCGCGATGGTCACCAACGCGTTCGACGTTCAAAATCTTGCCGCGCAGGGGCAAAATCGCCTGGATGTCTCGGCGACGGCCGTCCTTGGCCGAACCGCCTGCCGAGTCGCCCTCTACGATGAAGAGCTCGGTCAGCTCGGCATCGCGCACCGAGCAGTCGGCGAGCTTACCGGGCAGGGACGCCGTCTCGAGCAGGCTCTTGCGGCGGGTCGCCTCGCGCGCCTTGCGGGCGGCATTGCGCGCCTTGCAGGCCTGTTGCGCCTTCTTGACGATCTCGCGAGCGGGCTTGGGATGCTCCTCGAGGTAATCGGCAAGGCCGTCGGTCACAATCTTGAGTGTGAGCGCGCGCATATAGGAGCTGCCGAGCTTGGCCTTGGTCTGGCCCTCAAACTGCGGATCGGGCAGCTTGACCGAGATAACGGCCGAAAGGCCCTCGCGCACATCGTCGCCGGTCAGGTTGGCGTCTTTTTCCTTGAGCAGGTTCTGTTTGCGCGCGTAATCGTTGATCACGCGGGTGAGCGCGGTGCGGAAGCCCTCAAGGTGCATGCCACCCTCGGGGGTGTAGATGTCGTTGGCAAACGACATGACGTTCTCGCCGTAACCGCTATTCCACTGCAGAGAAACCTCGACCTCGCCCATCTTGGTCACAGGCGCGTCCGGGTCCGATTTGCCCTCGATGTAGATGGGCTCCTTAAAGGCCTCGGGGACGTCCTTGCCCTCGTTGAGGAACTTGACGAAGTCGATGATGCCGCCCTCGTAGCAAAACTCCTCCACGTGGGGAGTCGCCTCGCGCTCGTCGGTCAGCACGATTTTGAGGTTCTTATTGAGGAACGCCGTCTCCTGCAGACGGTTGTGCAGCGTATCGAAATCGTAGATGCAGGTCTCGAAGATCTCGTCGTCGGGCCAGAAGGTGACGGTGGTGCCCGTCGAATCCGAGGTGCCCACGACCTCCATCTTCTTGACGGTCTTGCCGCGCGAGAACTCCATCTCGTAGGTGTTGCCGTCGCGACGAACCTGAACGACCACGCGCTTGGACAGTGCGTTGACGACGGAGATGCCAACGCCGTGCAGGCCGCCCGAGACCTTATAGGCCGAGTTATCGAACTTACCGCCGGCGTGCAAGATCGTCATGACGACCTCGAGCGTCGGGATCTTTTTAACAGGGTGCTCGTCGACGGGGATGCCGCGCCCGTTGTCGACGACCGTGATGGAGTTGTCGGCGTGGACCGTCACCTGGATCTCGGTGCAGAAACCGGCCATGGCCTCGTCGACGGAGTTGTCAACGATCTCCCACACCAGGTGATGCAGACCGCTGGCGCTCGTCGAGCCGATATACATGCCCGGGCGCTTACGAACGGCCTCGAGACCCTCGAGAATCTTAATCTCGCCGCCATCGTAATCGTTTTCGTTTGCCACACGTCCTCCTTCAGTCAAGAAAATGTGTACAGCCTTACTAGTTTATCGTAAAAAAATACCCTCGGGAACGAGGGTATTTGGCTCTACAAGGCCACCAGATGCGATTTAAGGCTCTTTTTTGCTTTGCACGCCCTTGGCCCACTCGGCACTGGCTCTCATGGCATTCTCGAGGGCCTCGCGCAGTTTTTGGTCTTCGATGGGCGCCACTTGGCGCTCAATCTCGGTGCGCTCGGCCTCACTTAGGTCGGCGTGCGGAGCCGGCGGGCGCTCGGTCGTCGCCGGACGCAGGCGCTCCTTGGCGGCGGGCGGCGTGTGACCGGGCGCGGTGGTTTTGAACACCAGGCCGTCCACATGCGCACCGGCGCGCTCCATGCGCGCGCGGATGATCTCGCGCAACAGCGTCATTTCCTGCGTCCACGAGGGCGAGTCGAGATATACCAGCAGCTCATTGGACTCGGGCAGGTAGCGCAGGCCCGTCACATGGCGCCCCTCGCGCGTGCCCGAGCACACCGCATTCCAGGCGCGATAGACCGCACGAGATTCCTCTGCAGCCTCCATCTGCACGCGGCGCTCAGGCGTCGCGGCCGCCAGGATGCGCTGACGCTCTGCGTTTAAAAATCCACTGAAGGCGACCGTTTCGCTCTCGCGCTCGTAATTAGCACGTCTCACCCATGCTCACCACCTTGGCTCGATCAAGCAGGTCATCGGTAAAATACCCCAGGTTGGTCGTGGTTATGACCGTCTGGATATCATCGCCGATCAGCCGCAGAAAAGCGCCGCGTCGGTCGCCGTCGAGCTCGCTCATCACGTCGTCCAAAAGCAGCAGTGGGGCGGTGCCCAGGACATCGCGAGCCACGGCCACCTCCGCCACCTTCCAGGCCAAAACCAACGTCCGCTGCTGACCTTGGCTGGCAAATGAACGGGCGGATCGACCCGCCACGGCAAACTCAATCTCATCGCGATGCGGTCCCACCAACGTCACGCCGCGGCGAATTTCCTCGTCGGCGTGCTCATCAAGGGCAGCCAGCATGCGCTCGTACGCCCAGTCCTTCAGCTCTTCGCGATCCTCGACCTGGGGCAAATCCCCCAGCGTGGACGCATAGGTCACGTTGGCGGCCTCGCCGGACGCCACTTGCCCGTAGGCAGTGTGCACATGGCCCGCCAGCCGGTCGAGCAGGGCCAACCGGTGCACGAGCAGGGCCGAGCCCGCGCGGGCAATCGAATCGTTCCACGCGCCGAGCATCTCGCGGCAGCACCAGGCCTCCTTGAGCAAGGCGTTACGCTGGGTCACGCAGCGCCCATAGGTGCTCGCAAGATCGGCATAGCGTGCGCTCAGTTGCATGCCAAAGTCATCGAGGGCGGCACGGCGCACACTGGCGCCTCGCTTAACCATGTCCAGATGGTCGGGGCAAAACAGCACGCTCGGCAGGACCCCGCGCACACCGGCGGCAGAGCATCTCTTGCCGTTGCGGCTAAACGAGCGCTTACCGTCCTCCGCGCTCAATCCCATATCAAGCACGCGGCCGTCGCCCTCGAGCCTCAGCTCAACCTTGCACGAGTCCGCGCCGTCATGGACGAGCTCGGCGGCGGTCGGATGCCTAAACGAGGCGCCGCTCGTCAGCAGCTGCAGCGCCTCTATGAGATTGGTCTTTCCCGCCGCGTTGGGTCCCGCAAGTATCGTCACGCCCTCGTCTAGGGCAAGGCGATAGCTATCGAAGCTGCGGTAGTGCGCGACGGAAAGATCGCGGGCGAACATGGTCATGGCGCAACGCTAGATGCGGACCGGCATGACCAGGTACAGGTAGTTGATCTTGTCGTAGGACTTGAAGATGCCCGCCTGCGAGTAGCTCTTGAGCTCCAGCGTGATCTCCTTCTCCTTGGATAGGGCATTGAGGCAGCCGAAGATGTAGTGGTAGTTGAAGGCGATGGTGCCCGACTCGCCCTCGGCCTCGACATCGATCGTCTCCTGCGCAAGGTCCTGGTCATTGGAAATGGAGGACAGGCCCATCTGCCCGTTCTCGACATCGATCTCGAACTTGACGGCGGGGTTGGCGCTCGCGATAACGGCCACGCGCTTGAGGGCGGCGTTAAAGGCGGCGAAGTCGATCTTGACGCTCGTCACGCACGAATCGGGGATGAGCTGCTTGTAGTTGGGGTACACCCCCTCGATGCGGCGCGACACGTAGGTGGTGTTGCCGGCCTCAAAGACGACCTGGGTGTCGGTAGCCCCGATCATGATGGTCGCCTGGCTGGCCATGATGTTCAGCGCGTCGTTAAAGGCGTCGGCCGGAACGTTGAGCTCAAAGGAACCCTCGAGGGTTGAGGTCTCGACCTGCGTATCGCACACGGCCAAGCGGAAGGAATCGGTCGCCACCAGGCGCACGGTGTTGTTCTCGACCTTCATGTGCACGCCGCCCAGGATGGGGCGGGCCTTGTCAGTCGAGGTGACGCGCCACACGCGGCCGACCATTTCGGACAAGATATCGGTCGGCAGTTCCACGGCGCTCTCGATGGCATAGGCCGGAAACTCGGGGAAGTCATTGGCATCGAGCGTGTTCAGGCGGAAAGAGCTCTTCTCACAACCAATCAGCACCTGGCGCTCGGACAGCTCAAAGGTGACCGGGGCATCGGGGAGGGTCTTGGTGATATTGGAGAGCATCTTACAAGGGATAACCATCTCGCCCTCTTCTTCGACATGTGCCGCGATGCGATGACGGATCGAGATGGTGTAGTTAGAGGTCTGGAATTCCAAGATGCCGTCTTGCGCCTTGACGAGCACGCCCGACAGGATGGGAAGGGTGGATGCCGAAGCGACGCCCTTCATAACGACGCCGATGGCTTGTGTAAGCGAGCTCTGGCTGACGGTGAACTTCATCTTTTAATACCTTTCTATAGATATAAATATCTTAATAATAGTAATAGCACTGACGAAACTGTTGATTACTCCCAAAGACGCAGGTCAGACCCAGAAAGAGAATCGACAGCAACCTGTGTGCAACGGGGGTGGTTTTCCACGTTCAAAACCTGCGCAAAACTTTTCATCACCGCGGGTTGGGTTTTAAACACCTTATGCCCGTGGTTTCGACAAGTTTTCAACAGGTGTCTCTATTTCCCTACGAGCGCAGTGTAATTTTATCGCGCAGTGACTTGAGGTCTTCGGTGACGGTGCGGTCTTCCTGGATCATCTTCTGGACCTTTTTGTAGCTCGTGCTGACGGTCGAGTGGTTGCGGTTGCCAAATTCGGCGCCCACCGCCGTGGTCGTCATTTCGCACATCTCGATGGCCAGGTAGATAGCGATATGGCGTGCTTTGGCGATATTGGCGTTGCGACGCGGGCCGATGAGCTCCTCGTGTGTCACGCCGTACTGCTCTTCGATGACGGACTGAACCGTCTGGACGTTGATCTTTTTGGCCGATGTGTCGAAGTACTGGCTGGCGATGGCGTCGATATCGTCAAAGGTGAGCTCCCCGCCCTCGCGCTCGCGGTCACCCGCCTCGCCGGCGCAGCGCTCGCAAAAGCTCTCGAGTTCGCGGATGTTGGTGCCCGAGACCTCGGCCATGTGTTTAAAGTGTTCGTCGGTCAGGTGCCCACCGTCGCCCCCATAGGCCGCCAGCAGCGAGTCGTCGCCTGCCTCGGGGGCGGCGACGATGGTGTTCTCGTAATAGCGCTGCAAGATCTTGTATTTCATCTCGTAGCTGGGCTCTGCAACCAGGCAGAGCATGCCGGCGTTGAAGCGGCTGGTCAGACGCTCGTCCATGCTTAGGTCCTTGGGGGCGCGGTCTGCCGCGATGACGACCTTCTTGTTGTTGCGGATGAACTCGTCCATGAGCTGGAAAAAGTAGTCCACGCTCGCGCGCTTGCCGATGATGTTTTGGATGTCATCGATGATGAGCACGTCCACGCCGTGGTACGCCTGCATGATGGGAGCGTTGCTCTTCTTTTGACGGTCGAACTCGGTCATCAGGTCGTCCAGATATGCCTGGGAGTTGGCATACTTGACCTTGATCTCGGGTGACTTCTCGGCGAGCTCGTTTTTGATGGCAAGCAGCAGGTGCGTCTTGCCCAGGCCCGATTTGCCGTAGATGAACAGTGATGTGCATGTGCCGCGCTCGTCCGCGAGGGCGGCAAACTTGAGTGCCGAGCGATAGGCATGGCTGTTTTCGGGGCCGTAGACAAAGTTCTCAAAGGTAAATTTTGAGTTCGCGGCGAGCGGGGCTCCATCCGTATTCTGCTCGGCCGGCACGGTCGGTGCTGGCATGGGTGAGGTGGGGGTCGCGGCTTGCGTGGATTTAGTCGGCGCCCCGCCCTTCATCTGGTTCATCATGCGACGAAAATCGTCGGCCGAGAGCGTGTTTTTGATTGCAATGCCCGAATCCGCGCCCGCCGCTGCGTCGTGAGCGATGGGCATGTGCGTGACGGGCGCGTTCGTTGGCGTCGCCGCCGCGGTCGGCAACGGTGCCATGGTTTCACGGGAAACATCGCTGTGCTGGTGCTCGATTGTCGGCACATCGCCTGCGGAGGCCGGCACCGCCGGGGAAGCAGCGGGAGCCGTGGCGGGCGCCGTGGCGGCAGCGGATTCCGTCGCGGCGCCTTGCGGTGCCACGATGTCGAGAGCAATCGGTGCAAAGGCGATTTCTTCCAGATAGGCCTCAATAGTCGGCTGATGCTTTTTGAGCTGCGCGATGGCAAAGCGCGAGGGGGCCTCGATCGTGAGCGTATCTTCGGTCAGGCTTATGGCGCGCGATTGCCCCAGCATGTTGATGAGGCGTGCATCTTGGCCGTCGCGCTGGCAAAAGGCGATGGCATCCCCCAGGATGATGCTTGCTTCCTCGTCCACTGTCTCTCCCGTTCTTTAGCTCTGAGCTCGCACGCGAGCGGCGCCGAGTTCGGTCAGATGGTATTTCTGGCCATGCTTGATGACCAAGCCGGCCTGCGCCAAGTCATTGAGCGTGCGTGACCAAGTGGGGGCCGAGTTTCCAAACGCCCTCGCCAGATCGGTTGCACCGCACGCTTGATTTTGCGCTAGATAGCCCAGCGCGGCGTTGCCGCGATCGCTTACGAACACGTCCGGTTGTGGCTGCGCATACTGATTTGCTGCATTAGGATACATCATTTGAGCTGCTGGTTGTTGAGAACTCTGCATCGGCGGCATTTGCTGTTGAAAACTTTGAGGCCACTGTTGGTAAGGCTGCGGAGGCATCTGCTGGGCCCAGGGGTTGTACTGCTGCTGCGGCATCTGCTGGTACGGCTGCTGATATCCCTGCTGGTACTGCTGCGGGAACTGCTGGCCGTACCCCAGCTGCGGCATCTGCTGATATGGATATCCCTGTTGGTACGGCTGATAGCCCATTTGCTGGCCACCCGGCGTCCCCGTCGCCTGCTGCATTGCTGCTGCATCCTGATCAGCCAGCGGCATGGCCTCTGGCATGTTTGGCGGCATCGACATAGATGCCGCCTGGGGTTCTTGTGTGGGAAGCATTCCGGGCTGCTGCATCTGTCCCACGGGGGGCTGCATCTGCTGCGTTGCCACGGGCTGCTGCGCAAAAGCTCCCGGCAGGGGATATGTGGGCTGCTCCGTCTCGGGCCGCACGGCAGCGCCGCGTCCGCCGGCACGCTCGATTTCCTGCACGCGTTTAGGGTTCAGGCTTACCGTAACCACGGTGCCGTTGCCCATGTTGTCCTCGATGGATACGGCACCGCCGGCGTTTTCCAAATACTCCTGCACCATGGGAAACCCTGCTCCGGTTCCACGGATATAGCGCTTCATCTTGCTGTTTGCGCTGGTAACGCCAAAGTCGAAAGCACGTTCCTTGTCGTCGATGCCGGGTCCTTGGTCAGCAAAGCGGATGGTGTCTCCGCCGTCCAGAATTGAGATGATGGGCTCGGCAAAGTGTGCGTGGATAAAGTTTTCGACAATCTCGCGGATGACCATGAGCGAGATATGGCCACCTTGTTCTTTCATGCACTGGTAGACGGTGTTGGTCGTCTCTTCCAAATACGTGCGGACATCTTGCGGATCAATGACGATCACCCGCGGTGTCGACAGCATGTCGTCATAGACGGCGATGCGCGCGGCGTACATGGCTTTTGGCGCCTGCGTGGTCGTCTGCTCGCCTTCCGCACGCTCTTTGCGCACGCCGGTGATGTGCTCGTTGTCGGGTGCCGGGTCTCCGGAATCGACCATGGTGTAAAAGTCGTCAGACATGCCGCTCGCAATCTTTCAAAAGGTTTCGAACAAATAGTAGCTCACCGTGCAACGTTTCTCATCTTTCGACAACTTTTCAAAACTTGTTGAAAACTCTGGAAAACGGGTGAAAAGTTCTCAACATTGCCAACATGACCTGTTGAAAACTCGATGAAATATCGTGAAAGGTTGCCATGAGGCGCAAATTTCGGTTGTGCTTATGGGGGAACCGTGTGAACTGCGCAACCTTTTACCTTTGATTTCTTGACATTTGAACATTGATTTCCCTACAATCTTCAAGCTCACGTGTCTATATCTGCGTCCGCGTCCCCGCGGACACTCGAAATGCAGCAGGAGGAACTTAAGATGAAGCGTACGTATCAGCCTAATAAGCGTAAGCGTGCCAAGACCCATGGCTTCCGTGCCCGTATGGCCACTAAGGGTGGTCGTGCCGTGCTCGCCCGTCGTCGCGCCAAGGGCCGCAAGCGTCTCACTGTCTAGCAGCGATACACACATCTCGCATGAAGACTATTAAGTCTCGGCAAGATTTCGAGCATGTGTTCAGTCAGGGGCGTCGTTTCAATCACCCTCTGATTCGAATGACCATATGTGAATCGGTTGGCGAAGGCGACTCCGGAAGGGTCGCCTTCGTTGGTGCTAAGCGACTCGGTTGTGCCGTCGTGCGCAACCGATCTAAGCGTGTGATGCGCGAGGCCGCCCGCAGCTGCGGATTTCCCGTTGCGGGTTATGACATCATCTTGTTTGCAACTCCCAAGACGAGGGTTTCCTCGCCGCAGGAGATGGACAAGGCGTTGCGTTCGCTTATGAAGCGCGCCGGCGTTGCCAGGGAGGAGCGATGAGCAATCACGTTTTGCGACGTGTTGCCATCGCTCCTATTCGCATATATCAACAGGTTATTTCGCCCTTATTGCCTGACGCCTGCATTTATTACCCAACGTGCTCGCAATACGCCATCCAGGCGATTGAGAAGCACGGTGTTTTGAGAGGCTGCTGGCTTGCCGTGAGGCGCATCGCTCGCTGCAATCCCCTGCACGTCGGCGGTTATGACCCTGTGCCCTAGCGGGCACTCGCTATCGGAGGAAAACTTACATGTGGGATTGGATCGTTAACATCCTTTTCGAGCTGCTCAAGCTCATCCAGACCTTTGCGGTCGACTGGGGCCTGTCCATCATCATCCTGGTGGTCATCATCCGTCTGCTGCTGACGCCGCTTATGCTCAAGTCGACCAAGTCGACGGCTCGCATGCAGGTGCTGCAGCCCAAGATGCTCGAGATCCAGGAGCGCTATGCCGACGATCCCCAGCGTCAGGCCGAGGAGATGCAGAAGTTCTACAGCGAGAACAAGTTCAACCCCATGGCTGGCTGTCTGCCGCTGCTGATTCAGATGCCTATCCTGTTCGCCCTGTTTACATTGCTGCGCAACCTGCCGCAGTACTTTAACGACGGCACGTTCTCGTTCTTCAACATCCTGCCCGACCTGACCACCACGCCGAGCGCTTCCTTTGCCGATGGCTTTATGGTTGCACTGCCTGCGCTGGTTTGCCTGATCTTGTTTGCCGTCCTGACCCTGATTCCGCAGCTCTATATGTCGCGCAACCAGACCGGCCAGCAGGCTCAGAGCATGCGTATGATGGCCGTTGTCATGACGGTCATGATGCTTTGGATGGGCTGGAGCCTTCCCGTTGGTGTTCTGCTGTACTACGACGTCTCGTCTGCTTGGCAGGTTATCCAGCAGATTTTTGTGACGCAGAAGGTCATCGACAAGGCGAAGGCCGATGAGGAGGAGCGTCTTAAGAACGCTCCGCTGCAGGTTGAGGTCACTCGTCGCGAGAAGAAGCCGCGCCCGCACAAGAAGAAGTAGTGGGATATCAATCTTATTTAGGTACCTAACTTTTGGAGTACGTTATGTCTGAAGAGATCATCGAGGATATGCTTGAGGAGGTTGCCCCGCAGGTCGCGGGCGATTATCCCGAGATTGCGCAGCGCTACAAGGCTGGTGAAGAGCTGACCGATGAGGAGCTCGACACCATTGCCGATGTTGCGATTTCCATCCTGCGTTCCATCCTTTCGCACTTCGATGCCGCCAACTCTCCTATCGATGAGTATGAGGGCGACGAGGGTGAGCTGATTTTGGATGTAACGGCTCCCGACCTTGCTGTTCTCATTGGCCGTCATGGTCGCACTCTTGATGCTCTTCAGGTTATGTTCTCTTTGCTGGTGAGCCGCAAGCTTGGCTTTAGGTATCCGGTTGTAGTGGACGTCGAGGGATACAAGAGTCGCCGTCAGGATAAGGTCGCCTCCATGGCTCAGTCTGCTGCCGAGCGTGCCGTCCGCACTCATAAGAGTGTTTCGCTTCCGCCCATGAATGCCTACGAGCGCCGACTGGTTCACATTGCACTTCGTGGCAACGATGCAGTCGATACTCATTCTGAGGGTTCTGACCCTGATCGCCATGTGGTGATTGTTGCTCGATAATCTACTCGAGCTTATGCTAGGGGGACGTGGTTTCCACGTCCCCTTTTTTTGTCAAAAGTTCTCGATACGCTGATTTTTGTCAGAAAGGAGCTTCTGTTGTTTGTACTTACCGATCAGCAGGCTGACGAGATGTTGAGTCGCCTAACTTCCTATTGCAAAGAATATTCCTTGAGCGTAACTGATATTGAGCTGAGGAAATGTATCCAGCATTTGGATTTGGTTCTAGAAACAAATAAGACAACCAATCTCACCCGTATTCTTAACGTAGAAGATGCTGCCGTACTTCATATCCTCGACTCACTTGTTTTGCTCCCCTATATCAATAAGGCTCCTGAGGGAGCTTTGCTCGATATGGGAACAGGTGCGGGCTTCCCTGGTATTCCATTAACCATAACCACGCATCGTAAAGCTACTTATATTGACTCTGTTGGCAAGAAGGTTGATGCGGTTAATTCCTTTGTCCATGCTCTTGGATTGAAACATGCTCATGCGGTTCATGATCGTCTTGAAGAATATGCTCGAAGCCATAAGAAGCAGTTCTCCGTTGTAACCGCCCGCGCACTGGCCCCTCTACCGATTCTTGTTGAGTATGCGGCTCCGTATCTGAAGGATGGAGGGCTATTTGTTATAACCAAGGGCAATCCTTCGGATGAGGAGCTTGCTTCCGGCATGTCAGCAGCTAAGATTTGCGGCTTCACTTTGCTTCTGAATGACGCAATTGATTTGCCTGAAGGCTTGGGTCACAGGGAGTTCATTGTTTTTAAGAAGAGTCATTCAGCATCCGTTTCATTGCCTCGTGCAAATGGCGTGGCAAAGAAGAATCCGCTTGCCTAGATGTTTCACGTGAAACATAATGGATACTAACAACTTGCAGTGTTTCACGTGAAACATGGCGGTTGATATCGATTCGGAATGTTTCACGTGAAACATCCTCCGTTTGACAGCTTTAATACACACCAGGAGGGACCGTGGGATTTCGCGACGTTAAGCGTTCTAAGAGCGCAAAAGACACGCGTATCATTGCAATCATCAATCAAAAAGGCGGCGTCGGTAAGTCAACGACGGCTGTAAACCTTGCAGCAGCACTGGGTGAGCAGGGTCGTAAGACACTGATTGTCGATTTTGATCCGCAGGGAAACAGCACCAGTGGATTCGGAATTGAAAAAGAAGACCTTGATCACTGCATCTATGATGCATTGTTGAATGATGTGCCGGCAGAATCGCTTGTTCTTGATACAAATTGTAAAAAGGTATTCGTTATTCCGGCTACAATTCAACTTGCAGGCGCGGAAATTGAGCTCGTAAGCGCAATTGCTCGTGAAACCCGCCTCAAAGATTTGCTTGAGCCGATTCAGGACGAGTTTGACTTTATTTTCATTGACTGTCCTCCTTCGCTCGGCCTGCTTACTATCAACGCTTTGACCGCAGCAGACAGCGTTTTGATTCCGATCCAGTGCGAATATTACGCACTCGAGGGCGTTACGAAGCTGCTTGAGTCAATGAAGATGGTCAAATCACGGCTGAACAAGGGCTTAGACACCTATGGTGTGCTTATGACCATGTATGACTCGCGTACTTCACTATCAAATCAGGTTGTTGAGGAGGTTCAATCGTACTTTGGTGATAAGGCGTTTAAGACGCTAATCCCCCGTACGGTTAAAATCTCCGAAGCTCCGTCTTTTGGAGAACCGGTAATTACCTATGCACCTCAAAATAAGGGTGCAAAAGCATATATGAACCTTGCAAAAGAGGTGATCAAGCGTGCCTAGTGTAAAGAAACGTGGCGGATTGGGACGTGGACTCAATGCTTTGGTCTCAGAGGCCGAGTATGAGACCGGCGGTTCGGCTGCATCGGCTTCAAATGCCGCATCTGAAACAAAACTACCTATTGAGGATATCGTTCCCAACTCTAATCAGCCACGAATTCATTTTAACGAAACTGAACTTCGCGAGTTAAGCGAGTCAATCCAAGAGCACGGCGTTTTGCAGCCGCTTTTGGTTCGCAAGCATGGAAACGGCTATGAGATCATTGCTGGTGAGCGGCGTTACCAAGCTTCAAAGCTTGCTGGCCTTGAAGAATTGCCAGTCATCATTAAAGAGGTAAATGATGAAGAGATGCTGGCTCTTGCTCTTATCGAAAACCTTCAGCGTTCTGATCTGAATCCCGTCGAAGAGGCTAAGGGCTATCGCCAACTCATTGATGCCAGCGGGATGACCCAGGAGGCATTGTCGAAGGCAGTAAGCAAGTCACGCTCTGCAATTACAAACTCGCTGCGTCTTCTCGATCTCCCCGAAGTAGTTCAGCAGATGATTTTTGAGGGCAAACTTACTGCTGGTCATGCACGTGCGATTCTTGCAGTTCCCTATGAGGACGCGCGTATTCGACTTGCAGAGAAAGTTGTTACAGAGGGCCTTTCCGTAAGAGCGACAGAAAATCTTGCTCCGTTGTTTTCTGCCGGAGAGACACCTAAGACGCCAAGGCCTGCAACGCCTCAGTCCTTTAAAAAGGCTGCCCGTGTGCTTCGTCAGGTATTTAATACCAACGTGCGTGTGAAGAGCTCGCGTGGAAAGAATAAGATTGAGATTGAGTTTAAAGACGAGGAAGAGCTCTCTCGTATTCTTGGCGAAATGATTCAGTTTGATCAAGGAGGCCAAGATGAGGAATAAGATTTTAACAGCGATTGCATTGGTGACGACTGTCGCGGCTGGTGCCTTTGCTGGCTATAAGATCGCGACAGACGATGAACTTCGAGGTCGTTTGCTTCGTGGCGCGCAAGATATCGTCGATACTTCCAAAAAGAAAATGGATGTTATGACGGAAGATGTTGCCATGCGTACAGCTCAGGTAACGAAGAATCCCAAGATTAATCAAGGTTGGGTCAGCAACCAATGGGAAAATGTAGGCTATTAGGTACCTAACAATTACTCAGCATATTTTGAGGGGGTCCTTGTCTGATTCATGAGATAAGGACCCCTTATTTTGGCCGTAAAAAATGGGACAGGTAGCAGCTGATTCAAAATTAAGGTCAATAAATGAAACGACCCCGGTTGCATATTCTGTAACCGGGGTCGTTCGATGTTTCACATGAAACGTTTTGGGATGCGACTCCCCTATGCGTTCTTCTGAACTTTGAAGCGCTGCTTCAGCTGTCCGCAAGCGGCGTCAATATCGTTACCACGGGAGTTACGAATCGTGGTCTCGATGCCACGGGACTCAAGACGACGCTGAAGATCCTCAACCTTATGAATCGGCGACGGCTTGAGCGGGCTACCCTCGATGTCGTTAAGCTGAATGAGGTTAACGTGGCACAGCGTTCCCTCGCAGAAGTCGCAGAGCGCCTGCATTTCGGGATTCGTATCGTTGACGCCTTCGATCATGGCATACTCATAGGTCGGGCGGCGGCCGGTCTTCTCGGTGTAGAGCTGAAGCGCTTCGTGAAGGCGAAGCAGCGTGTACTTCTTAACACCGGGCATGAGCTTATTGCGCGTCGACTGGATGGCGGAATGCAGGGAAACGGCAAGCGTGAACTGCTCGGGGATGTCGGCAAATTTGCGAATACCGGGAATAACGCCGCTGGTAGAGACGGTGAGGTGACGAGCACCGATACCGATGCCATCGGGGTCGTTGAGGATTCGCAACGCCTTGAGAACCTCGTCGTAGTTGGCAAACGGCTCGCCCTGGCCCATGAAGACAACGCTCGTGACGCGCTCGCCAAAGTCGTTGGATACATGAAGTACCTGGTCGACGATCTCTTGAGCGGTCAGAGAGCGCTTGAGGCCGTTGAGACCGGTAGCGCAAAAGGCGCAGCCCATGCCACAGCCAGCCTGGGTGGAAACGCAGACGGAAAGCTTGTTACGACGGGGCATACCGACAGTCTCGACGGAAACGCCGTCGTGGTACTCGAGCAGATACTTGCGAGAGCCATCTTTGGAAACCTGCTTGGTTAGTTCAGTCGGCGTGTCAAAGGCAAAAGCCTCTTTAAGCTGCTCGCGGAAAGCCTTGGGAAGGTTGGTCATATCGTCAAACGAACAAACGTTCTTCTCAAAGACCCATTCGATGAGCTGCTTCGCGCGGAAGGCTGGCTGGCCAAGTTCGGCCACGAGCTCGCGAATATCGTTTTGGCTCAAGTCGCGAATGTCCTGAGATTTAGTCCTGGGATTCATGGAAGCCTTTCGATTTTGGGGAAACGTAGAGGGTATCGCTACAATATGGTATCAGCTGCAGAAATTATAGAGGAGGAGTCTGCCCATGCCGGGTAAAAGCCTAGAGAACATGCACGTAGCGGTCTTGGCGGGCGGTCATTCCGCCGAGCGCGAGATCTCGCTCAATTCGGGAAAGAACGTTGTGGTGGCACTGAAGGAAGCCGGCTACACCTCGGTGGAGCTGCTCGACACGGCCGCTGATGATTTTATGGTAACCATGGCGACCGGCGGCTTTGACGTGGCGTTTATCGCCATGCACGGTGCCGGCGGCGAGGATGGCGCCATGCAGGGTGCCATGGAGACCCTGGGTATCCCCTACACGGCCTCGGGCGTGCTTGCCAGCGCCTGCGGTGCCGACAAGGAGGTCTCTAAGCTCTTATACGCCAAGGCGGGCATCCCCATTGCCCCCGGCCTTGCGCTCGAGGTGGGCGATGAAGTCGATATCGATCATATCGTCGAGGTCTGTGGCGAGCGCTGCTTTGTGAAGCCGGCCGTCAACGGTTCCAGCTATGGCATTTCCCTGGTCCATGAGCCCTCCGAGCTGCCCGCGGCAATTGCCAAGGCGTTTGAGTACGGCGACAAAGTGCTGGTCGAGAAGTGCATCGAGGGTACCGAGATCACCGTCGGCGTATACGGCGAGGACGACGTGCGCGCCCTGCCGATTGTCGAGATTCGCAAGCCCGAGGACTGTGAGTTCTACGATCTGGACGTGAAGTATGTCGACCCTACGGACATCCATCGTATTCCGGCGCAGATTTCACCCGAGAATTACGCTCGCGCTCAGGAGCTTGCCTGTGCTGCTCACAAGGCCCTCGGTTGCCTGGGCATCTCGCGCAGCGATTTTATCGTGAGCGAGGACGGCCCCGTCATCCTCGAGACCAACACCATTCCCGGCATGACCGATACGTCGCTGTATCCGGATGAGATTCGCCACACAGACGACATGACGTTCCCGCAGGTCTGTGACAGCCTGATCCGTATGGGCCTTCGTCGAGCGGGCATTGCATGCTAATCGAGGACGCGGTTTCGTCAGGAACGCCGCAGTTTGTCATCGACTCCTATGCCACGCTTGCCGAACGCGCCAAAACGCAGTCCTTCGGCCTTATCGAGGAAGATGTGATTGTCCTCGATACCGAGACCACAGGTCTTTCGGTGCAGGACAACGAGCTGATCGAGATCTCGGCGGCCCGTCTTTCGGGCCGCGAGATCGTCGACCGCTTCGATACCTTCGTGCATCCCAAGCAGCTAATTCCCGCCGAGATTACCGAGCTCACGAGCATTACAAATGCCGATGTGGCAGATGCCCCGTCGGCCGCTGAGGCCGTCGCCGCTCTCGCCGATTTTGTCGGTGGTTGCCCGGTGATCGCACATAACGCCACGTTCGATCGCTCGTTTATCGAGTCGGTCAAAGGCGGCGTCAACGTGAGCGATATCTGGATCGATTCGCTGGCGCTGTCGCGCATCGCGCTTCCGCGCCTGGCCTCGCACAAGCTGTCTTTTATGGCCGATCTGTTTGGCTGTGACTCGGTATCACACCGTGCCAATGCCGACGTCGACGCCCTGTGTGGCGTATGGCGTGTGTTGCTCGTGGCGCTCACCGACTTGCCCCAGGGCCTCATGGCGCGCCTAGCCGACATGCATCCGGATGTGCCTTGGTCCTATCGTCCTATCTTCTCATTCTTGGCGGGGCAGAACCCTGGTTCTATCTTCTCTCTCAGCGCCGCTCGTGCTGACGTTCTCAAGGCCGATCGCGCCGACGATCGGGTGGACGCCGACGAACTGCCGGTCCTCAAGATGCCGAGTCGTGAGGAGATTGAGGCAGACTATGCGCCGGGTGGCCTGGTCAATCGCATGTATCCCACTTACGAGCCGCGTGATGAGCAGATCGCGATGGCGCTCGAGGTCCGCGATGCGCTGGTCACGGGCACACATCGCGTAATTGAGGCGGGCACGGGCGTCGGCAAATCGATGGCCTATCTGGTGCCTTTTGCCGAGGCAGCACGCCGTAACAACATCACGGTTGGTATTGCGACCAAATCGAACAATCTTGCCGACCAGCTCATGTACCATGAGCTGCCAAAACTTGCCGAGCAACTGGACGGTGGTCTGTCATTTTGCGCTCTCAAGGGCTATGACCACTATCCGTGCCTGCGCAAGCTTGAGCGCATGAGCCGAGGCCAGGTCGAGATTACCACCAAGCGCGATCCGGCGGACACGCTCACGGCGGTCGCGGTCATTATGGCGTACGTCTGCCAATCAGCCGATGGCGACCTCGACTCGCTCGGCATTCGGTGGCGCAGCGTCAACCGTCCCGACTTTACGACGGCCTCGCGCGAGTGTGCTCGTCGCCTCTGCCCGTTTTTCCCTGATAAATGTTTGGTCCACGGCGCTCGCCGTCGTGCGGCGCATGCCGATGTGGTGGTCACCAACCATTCCCTGCTGTTCCGCAATGTCGCGGCCGAGGGCAGGATTTTACCTCCGATTCGTCATTGGGTAATCGACGAGGCCCATTCCATCGAGCGCGAGGCGCGCCGCCAGTGGGCGCGCGTGGTGTCGGCGGACGAATCACGCGTTCTGTTTGAGCGCCTGGGTGGCTCGAGCGCCGGCGCGCTAAGCCAGGTTTCCCGTGATTTGGCAACCTCCGAGGGCTCTACGCTCTATCTGGGCCTTACTGCCAAGGCGACGTCGACGGTTGCGCGCGCGAGCATGGCAATCGCCGACGTGTTCGATGGCGTTCGCGAGCTCGGCCGCCGTGCGCGTGGGGGTTATGACAATGCCAATCTATGGATTGGCCCCGAGCTGCGCGAATCTGACGACTGGCATGATTTCTTACAGTCGGCCTACGCTGCCATCGATGCATTGGAACAGGCTGACAAGAGCGTCGACGCGCTGGTGCAAGCCGTCGCCGCCGACAAGCCCGAGGTTGTTGTTGACCTGGGTGATATCTCGCGTCGCCTGCACGAGCTGGTCGAGAACCTCAAACTCATCATTGATGGCACCGATGAACACTACGTGTATTCGCTGCAGGTCAATCGCAGGCTGCGTGCCGGCGGAGAGTCGATGACCGCAGAGCGCATCGACATTGGCGAGGCCTTGGCAACCGAGTGGCTGCCCGAGGTTCACACGGCTATCTTTGCCTCGGCGACTATGACGGTGTCCAAAAGCTTTGAACACTTTAACCATGCGGTCGGCCTCGATCGCATCGGTGCTTCAACATCCTCATCGCTGCACTTGGACTCGAGCTACGACTTCGATTCGAACATGGCTGTAGTCGTTGCGGGCGATATCCCCGATCCGCGCGATCGCGAGAGCTATCTTACGGCGCTCGAGCGCGTGCTGGTCGACGCCCATCTTGCCATGGGCGGATCGGTGCTCACACTGTTCACCAATCGGCGCGACATGGAAGACCTGTACGCCCGCGTTGAGCCCAAGATGGCCCGTGCGGGTCTGGAGCTCGACTGCCAGCAGCGCAACTCATCTCCTCGTCGCCTGCGCGACCGGTTTATCAACGAGCCGACCTCGTCGCTTTTTGCGCTTAAGGCCTTCTGGGAGGGGTTTGACGCCAGCGGCGAGACGCTGCGTTGCGTCATCATTCCCAAGCTGCCGTTCTCGAGCCCCACGGACCCGCTCTCGTGCGAGCGCAACCTGCGCGAAGACCGCGCTTGGGCGCGCTATTCGCTGCCCGAGGCGGTGCTCGAGGTTAAGCAGGCGGCCGGCCGCCTTATCCGCTCGTCGACCGATTGCGGCGTGCTGATTCTGGCCGACCCGCGCCTGGTGACGAAGGGCTACGGAAAGAAGTTCTTAACGTCGCTGCCCACGAGCTCCTACCAGCGCATCGAATCGGCGCAGATCGGTCACTATCTGCAACTGTGGCGCGCACGTCACGAGCGGCGGCGCTAAAGCGGACAGACGAGGGTTTTTGCCATATCGCACAGACGCTTTGACAGGGCGGGGTCATCCAAGATGCGGATGGCTCCGCCCGCTGCGATTACCTGGCTCAGTAGCCAACGCTCGGAGCCGTAATGCACGGTTACCGTTGCCATGTCTGCCCCGCTGCGCTCGATTAGGGTGATGCCGGCCCAGTCCAGATGCTCCGCCATATCGAATGGCATCAAGAGCTTTGCGCTACGCTGCGTCCGGGCAAGGGAATCGTGGAGGGATGCGACGCCCGGTGTGTGAGGCACGACGGAGTCTTCCGTCAAGGTGAGTCCCTCGATTTTATCCATGCGATAGGTGCGCTGCTCATCGATCGCGATGTCCCAGGCAATCAGGTATGTTTGGTCGCCGTTTGCCGTAATGCGCAAGGGGTCGACCAGACGCTCGCGTGGCCGCGCATCGTCCATCGAGCGATACGAGATGCGGCAACGAACACCGTCCTGAATGGCGCAGCTCAGCTGCTGCCAGTGCGACCCGTGGTTGACGGTGTCAAAGACGCGCTGGTTATAGCCGAGCTCTTCGGGCAGAAGGGCATGTCGAATCCGAGCTGCCGTCTGCGGCTCGATCCCCAACGATTCAAGTTCATGGTTGAGCACGGCGCCCTCGGCGGCACTCAGGCGCAACGGTAGCACGCGCCCGGCGTCACCAGTGAGGGCCACGCGCTCGCCGCGGCATTCGCAGATGATGCGCGCGCCCGATTCTCGGTCCGCGAGCGTCGAGACGATCTCGAGAATCTCGTCGAGCGACGCCCCCGTGATGTCAAAGCGGCTGCAAATCTCGGTTCGTGTCATGCCGCCATCGCCGGCGGCGTAGAGGGCCTCCATGATGTCGATGGCGCGCGAGAGTCTCTGCTCGCTGGTGAGTTTACGCACGGGCATGCTCGTGCACCGTCCTTTCTATGAGGTGGTTCCACGCCTGCTTGAGCGATTTGGGGGCCATGGGCCTCATGCCGTCCATGGCGTGGGCCATGCAAAATGAGGCGGCGGCTTCAAGGTCACGCACGTCAACGGTCCAGGTCCATCCCGCATCGGTGTGTGCGAGCTCACCTCGCCCGCGCGTGAGGCCGTTGATCATATCGATCTGCGTCTGAGGACCGAACGAGAACGTGGCTGCAACGGGCGGTCGGTCGGCAAAATCGAATTCAAAGAACAGATAGTCGTTGAGATTGAAGTCTGCAGGGATGGCGTAGGCCTTCGAAGGACGCCAAGCGCGAACGATACGGTCGCAGCGGAATGTCCTGATGTCGTCGGTGGCATTGTCGAGGCCGCAGAAGTACGCCACGCCCTCGCGCTCGAACATGCCGTAGACGCAGACGGTACGTTCTTTCTGCTCGCCGCGTCCGTTCTGATATAAAAATCGCAGCGCGCATCGCTCGGCAAAGGCGCTCCATACCGCATCGACGGTGGGAGAGCGGCGGATCGGTGCTTCGTCCACCGCCGACATGCCGGTGAGGTAGGCAATTTTGGAGCGAATATCGGCAAGCGGCGCGGCAAAGGTGGAAGAGCCGGCCGCTAGCGTCTGGTCGATGGCGTTGAGTAGGATGTCGGCGTCGTCTGCGGTGATGAGGCCACCTGCTGCAAACGTGTGCTCGCGGTCGATTGTCCACGAGCTTTCCTCGGTCTCCTGCGCACCGGCGGGGCGAACTTCCTTGATTAAGATGCCACGCTCGAGCAGTTTGTCACGATCGCGCCGAAGCTTGCGCTTATCCGAGCCGATGTTGCCCGAGCCATATCCCAGGTCAGAATCCAAGACGATCTGCTCGGTCGTCAGCGGTTCGGGGGAGCTGTTGAGCACAAAGAAAAGATTGAGGATGCGCTGAGCCGTTTTATCGAAACCGGGCTCCGAACTTCCCTTTTTAATTGTCGCGGTCGCGTCGCTTGCCGTCATAGAGTCCTCGCATGAGAAGGTGGTTTGCTGCCATGATTTTAGTCCGATATGGAGATTAGGCTATATCCTTGTCCGCTCGGGGCGTTAAGATGGCCCGAATTCGGTCGTTTGCGCTCGCTCGGGGTATACTTTCGACTATATACGGTTCTAATGTGCATGCATTGGGCCTATTTGTCGGATTATGGATGTGGAGCGCACATGGCGAACACCCAGAACTATATTAACCACCTGCTGCAGAACACCGGCATTACACCGGCATGCAGCGAAGAAGAGCGCTTGGCTGCCGAGGATATCGCTCAGATCTTCCGCAACCACGGCTTTGATCCCGAGGTTCAGGAGTTCAATGCCCCGGCGCCCGGTAGGTTGGCATTTGCCGTTACCGGTATTCTTGCGTTTGCCGGCGCCCTGCTGATGGGCATCGGCGGCGGTATCGGCTTGGTCGGCACCTTGCTGGCCGTTGTCGGCGCCGTTCTTTACGTGCTCGAGCGCACGGGCCACCCCGTGGTTTCGCGCCTGGGCAAGACGGGCGTGAGCCAAAATGTCATCGCCTACCACAAGGCCTCGGGCCCGCTCGCGTCTCCGCGCAACCGCCCGGTGGTCGTTGTCGCACACTACGACTCTCCCCGTGCTGAGCTGCTCGCCCGCGAGCCCTATGCTTCGTATCGTGCGCTCATCGCCAAGCTGTTGCCCGTTGCCACGGTTGCCCCTGCTGCCGTTGCCATCCTGCGTATCCTGCCGCTCCCCGGCGCGCTCAAGGTTCTGCTGTGGATTGTCGCGATCCTCGCTTCCCTCGTTGCACTTGCCAACGCGGCAAACATCATCTCTAACCGCCACATTCTTCCCTATACGTCCGGCGCGGTGTGCAACAAGTCTTCTGTCGCCGCTATGCTCGGTGTTATGGACAACGTTGCTCCCTTCCAGGGCGAGAACGAGTTTCCCGACGATGTTCCGTTCGATACCTATTTTGGGGAGCAGAAACGTCGTGCCGAGGAAATGGCGCGCGCGGCGGCGGAGTATGCCGCGGCCCAGCAGCAAAACGACTACGGCAACACCATCGAGTACGAAGAGCCTACCTACGCCGAGGACGAGTTCGGTCAGCCGATTGCTCCCGACGCTCAAACCGAGCCCGAACAGGGCGAGGCTTTTGACGAGCAGATCGAGGGCTTTGAGGGTGCGTCTGCCGACGAGACGCTGATTGGCGCCATCGTGCCCGAGGATCAGAATCAGGCTGTCCAGGCCGAAGAGTTCAATGACGAGGTTCCCGCTGCTGAGCCGGCGGAGGAGCCTGCCGCGGCCGAGCCCGAGCCCAAGCTCTATCGCAACGCCGCCGGCAACATCCGCTTTGGTTCGGATGCCATCCGTGCGCTCGGAATGCTTCCCGAGTCCTGCACGCTCGATTACGAGGAGGGCGAGGAGCCGACGTTTGAGCCCGAGCCTGCGCCCGTTGTCACTGCGGATGATGAGTCTGCCGCGGTTACCGCTGCCGTTGCCGAGCCCGAGGCGGTGTCTGCGATCGATCCCGCGGCAGGACTGGACATTTTGGCTCCCGCCGCGCCGGCGCAAGACGTTGCGGACGAGTCTGACGACGATTACGTTGAACAGCCGAGGCGCGTGTCTTACGAGAGCGATACTGATTTCTCTGCCGAGATTCCCGCGGCAACGCCCCATGCCGATATTGCATCCGCGTTCTCTTCGATTGGCGCCAGCGCTTCCAGCTTCTTTAAGGGTGCGCTTGCAAAGGGCAGGAAATTTGTCGACGATTTCGAGGAGAAGCGCGCTGCCGCACGCGAGGCTGCCGAGCAGGAGGCTATCGCTCAGCAGCAGGCAGCCGAGGCGGCACGTGAGCGCGCGGCGCAAGAGTTTGAGCAGAACGAGGCTATGCAGTCCGGGCCCGTCGACGCTGCCGAAGCTACGACGTCCTTTGAGTCCCAGCAACCGACGTCAGCGGATGTTGTTGAGGCAACAACGTCTTTCGAGGCTCAGCAGCACGTCGATAGCACCATGTCGTTTGATGCCGCGCAGTTCGATTCCACGATAACGTTTGAAAAGCAAGGCACCGCAATTGCCGAGCCCCTTCCTGTTTCCGATGAGCAGGGCGACGCGGCAGACGATGACGAGCCCATTGATGCTGCCGAAATCCAAGATGCCGCCGAGGACGAGTCCGTCGAGGCCAACTCTGACGAAGAGCAACACGCGGCAGCCGATCAAGGTGATTCGACCGAGGTCGAGCAGGAGGAAGTGCCTGCGGTTTCCGAGACTCCCGAGACGGATGAGTCGAGGCCTTACTCCACGCAGATTTTCACCATGCCGACCCCGAGTGGTTCCGGTGCCACGGTTGCCAATGTTGCTCCCACCCAGGACGAAACGGTCGATTCCCTTATGGCCCAGATTTCCTCCCAGGCATCGCCGCGTCCGCAGATAAATGTTCCCGATCCGGCGTCGGCACCGTCGCCTGCACCTTCCTCGTCTCCGCTGGCTTCGGTCCCCGATCCGTCGCTGCCGTCTATGAGGCAGGCAAACGTTGCGTCTCGCACGTCGCTGTTCGACCTTCCCGATCCCTCTGCCCAGGTCAACGACCCCTTTGCTACTGCCCAGGGTCCCGAACCCACATCGGCACCCGTTGCGCCTTCTATGCCCGTTGCGTCGGGCGCGCAGCCGATCGAGACCATTTCGGCTCCCGCCCCAGCGGCACCCAAGTCTCGCAAACGCGGCCTGGGTGGCCTGTTCGGTTGTAAAAGGAAAAACGAGCAGGACAGCATGAGTGATTGGCTGGGCGTCGAAGACGATTACGATGCCAAGAAGTCCGGTCGCGGTATCGGTTCGTGGGATAACTTCGAGGACGATAACGATGGCTGGAAGGGCGGCGCTACGTCTTCCGATGGCGCTTCTTCCGAAGATATGCTCTCGGCTGTCGCCTCTATGGGCGATGATGAGCTGCTCGGTCACGATATCTGGTTTGTGGCAACGGGCGCCTCGGATTGTGATGGCGCCGGCATGAAGGCCTTCTTGGCTTCGCATCGCGATAAGCTCCGCGGCGTATTCTTCATCAATCTTGAATCCGTCGGCGCCGGTAGGCTTTCGGTGGTGACGGTCGAGGGCGAACAGCAGCTGCTCAAGGGCGATCGCCGCATCATGAACCTGGTCAGCAAGGTGTGCAAGTCGTTCCATGTCGATTGTGGCGCGCTCGAGATGCCCTATGCCAAGACCGATGCCTATGCCGCGCTCGAGGCGAGCCGCCGAGCCCTCACCATCGCCGGCGTGGACGGCACGCGTCTGGCTTGCGCTCGTACCGAGGACGACCTGCCCCACAATGTCAACCCGACGAACATTGCCACGGTATCCGAGGTCGTGACCGAGGTTATCCGCCGTTCATAGACGGAGCTCTAAGGAGTCAACGTGTTTTCGTATATTAAGCGCCATTGGCCTGTCTACGTGATTTTGACCTTGATTGCCATTGCGTTAGGATTTGGGGCTGCCTACATCGTGGGTGCAAAGGGCTCGACCCCCGCCTCCGCAATCAGCGAAGAGGTGGAGCAAGAACAGAGTACGGGTGCCGATGGGATTCCTGAGTCCGAGCAGGCAATCGTTGATGGTGGATCTTCGTCTGCAGAGTAGATACGGCGATTTACATGATTGAAAGCGGGCGAGCCAGGGGACTGGCTCGCCCGCTTTTTCATCGCGCTAGCGCTTCTTTGGGATCGACCTAAGGCGAGCGAACCATAGGGCTGCGGCACCCGAGGTCAGGAGCGCGGTGATGCAAGCGGCGATGGGAACTGATCCTGTTGCCGGTAGGTCCTGCGGTAGGGTACAGCGTTGAATGACACGGTCCTCGTCATGTGACTCAAGTTTATCGCCGCCGCCGTTGCGGCAAAGATCGACGCGCGCGCTGTTGGTGAGTACGGTTTGGGGCGTATAAGCCGACGTTGCCTGCATGTGCACGACTGCGCCCCGAGCGTCTGTGCCAAGGATTGCTTTGGCATCGTCAAGGTCGTCGTGCTCATCTTTGAGATCATCGCGGGTCCAAGAATCCGCATCGCTTCGAGTCGTAAAGTCGGCGGCTACCGCACCGTATTCAATGCGAATGCCCGTTACGACGGTATTGGACGCAAGGTCGAGTTCTTTCGCCTCGAGTGTGGTGGATTCCGTGGTCGAGACATCCGCCTTCCAGAGGTGCCAGCCGTCGTAATCGACGAGGCGGCAATCCTCACCCAGACTTTCCCTTACTTCGTCGGACTCAAGCCAAGGATTTTCGTGCCCATCGTCAAGTGTCGCGTTTGCCGGCTCATCGACGTCTGTCGAGTCCAACGGCGTCGTGCGATACCACACGTTGCACAGACCATTGAGGTCGCCGATGGCGACGGGGGTTTCGATTGAGACGAATCTCGCCGTATCGTCCTCGGCACACTCAAGATCATCGGTAATTGTGAACTCATCAACCCAGGTAGTTGAATCGTTTCGAGCGTCGATGGTATAGGAGAAAAGCCCATCCGTATTGGTTTGCATCGCGGCACGGTTTTTACCATCGCCGTTAGCCAACAGGCCCTTTTCGATAGGTTGGACAACTTCCTGACGCTTGTCGACCTGCCCCTTGATCTCGATGGGCGCATCCTTCATCGCGACGGATTGGACTTCTCCCGTATCCTTTATTTCAAACGTTATCTCCTCGGCAAGGTCATAGGTCCGCGGAGACATCATTTCGCGCAACGAGTAGGTGCCGGGTGCAAGATGTTCGACGCGGTGTGACTTGTCGGATGAGGTCCAGGAGTCTATTTCGGTTTTATCGGGACCATATAAGGTGAGCTGTGCGCCTTCCACTTCCTGCTCACCGCTTGCATCGACCTTGGAGATATCAACCTTGGTGTAATCGTCGGATACGTTAAGCCGTGCTTCTACAACGGGTGTTTTCTGGTCGGCATAAGTAAGGTCGACAATATGGGTTGTCTGATCGAGCAAGAAGCCTGCCGGCGCTTGAGTCTCGACAACCTCGTAGCGTGCGGTGCCAGATCCCAGTGGGAGGTTATCCGCGCGTGCTTCTCCAGTTTCATCCGTCGTGACGGTAGCGACAGTCTCACCGTCGAGCGCGGCAATGCTACCGTCGGGGCGCACGATATCACCCGAGGCGCGGATCTCAAAGACGGCGCCCGCGAGGCTGCTGCCGTCTATGGCATCGGTTTTAACGATCCTGATGTTTCCGGTCGCGGCGTGGTCATAATACGAGGCGATTGCAACGGGCGTTAGGTTCATGTCGGCGGGTATGTTTACCTCGATCTCTTCGCCGACAAGATAGGGCTCTTTGGCCGAGGTTTCGCGTACATAATAGGTGCCCGGCACGAGCGATTCGGGCAGTGTGACGGTGCCGGTCGCGTCAGTCGTAAAGGTGTCCATTACGTTATGTGCTGGATACCAGCAAGTTTGTGAGACAGGTTCGTGATTGCTGTCGAGGAGTTGGAAGGTGAATCCGGCTAGGGGAACAGAAGCGCCTGTTTGGGCATCGCGTTTTACAATCTGGAGATGCGTCGACAGAGCGTGGTTGTCCACGATATATTGAAGCTCGGCGCTGTCGGAAATCTGATTGGCCCCGACGGTCCATTCCCCTGCACGTTTAAAACCCTCGGGGACGGTTTCCGGAACCTCGCGAACCGTGTAGCCGGCACGGTCGTATGGGACGGCTCCGTGGACACCGGCGGGTCGTTTGCCTGTGCCGAACCATGCTTCGGGCTGATCTTTGGTGGAGGCAAAGCCATAGATGTTTGTGGTCAGTGTGCCAACAACCTGCTGAGAGCTGTTGCTGACAACCTCAAAGATAACACCACCCGCCGGCTGCTCCAGACCGGATTGGTCGCTATTGCCGTAATCCTTGAATTTGGAAATCTCAAGGTTAAACGCAATGGGGATATCGGAAACGCGAGATTCGATCTCGACCACGTCTGAATCGCCGAGCTGATCGGCTCCAACGGTATAGGTCCAGCTGTCGTTGGATGGTAGGTAGCCCTCGGGGGCTTTTGATTCGTAGATGGTAAAGGTTCCTAAGGGGACATCGGCGAGGGTAGCCCGACCGCTTTCGTCAGTCGTGAGAATTTGCGACCATCCAGGGGTTGATTGCGACACACACGTGAACTCTGCTCCTGCGAGTGAAGATCCCACCTGGGGGCCGGCATTCGTTGCGGCATCGAGTTTTACGATACGCAGGTTGATGGTGCCGGGTTGTTCATCGATGGCGACCTGCCCGCCGTCATTCCCCGTGGTAAAGGCAATACGATCGTGGCGGGGGACATAGCCGGTCGGCGCCTTCGTTTCAACTAGGTAGTATGCCGTGTTGGGCAGAAGTGTTGCTTGCGCTCGACCGTTGCTGTCCATCTTGATGGTGCCGACACGCGCGCCGCTGCCGCTCTCAAAAATATCGAATGTTGCCCCGGTAAACTGATAGGTATTGTTTCCGCTGGTAATAACGGTGTTCGTAGACTGCTTTTGGAAGGAAACAGAGACCGCCGGCAGTACATAGAGCATGTCTTGACGTTTGCTGCCGCCCGATACGGCCCCTAGATAGCGTCGCGCGCGGTGCGGAGCGGCTTTGATGCTTCCTGATTTTGCGCTGTCGTGGAGCCACCGCGCAGCCGTCACGACTTCATTGTCGGCGGTAAAGTGTCCGCTCTTGGTTTTACCCTGAGCGGTCGTGTAGGAGTAGGTGCCGTCGACATGGGTAGTGCCGTTGAGCATCCATACGGCAAGCTGGGTGGCGGCGCGGGCGCGATCGGGTGAAAGATGGTAACCGCCAAACGACGTGGTGGTGGGATATCCGTGACAAACGATTGCCGCGAACTCGTCGTCGAGCCACACCCAGCCTTGATCAAAGTTGAGCCATGGGCCGCCCGGTTTGGTGGGGCCGGGGCGCTCCTGGTTCATGCAGTAGGCAATCGAGGCGTCTTGAGCTTCATACTTGCCGATGAAGAAGGGTCCACAATCATCGCTAATAGTGCGGAAGCCGAGCTGGTCGTAGCCATCGACGGCAAATGCGGCTCCCGGTGCCAGGCAGCCGAAAAGCAGGAAGAGGAGCAGGAGCAGCGGACCTGTTGCGATTGCGCTGTGGACAGAGTGCGTGGGTGCGTTGGACATGGCTGCTCCTTATCCCTCGTGCGTCGCACGGGGAGGCTGCGACGCGTAGGATGAGGCTACCCCCGAGGTTCATGCGGGTAAGTACCGGAGCCTGACCAAAAGCTTGCCCAATTCCTGACAAATTGAGCTCAAATACAACAATCAAGCAAAAGCGCAGGTAAAAGATAAGGGGAACAGGAAGCCAAAGGTCCTCGTCTCCACAATTGACGCGATTTTCAAACGAATCTCCACAGCTAAAACAAGCATCGCCACCCTTGTGTCGAACAAGACAACCGCGTTATACTATCCCCCACATATGCGGGCATCGCCAAGTGGTAAGGCATCAGCTTCCCAAGCTGACACTCGCGGGTTCGAGTCCCGTTGCCCGCTCCAAAAAAGTAAAAGCACGACACCGTTTCGGTGCCGTGCTTTTTTCAACAAAGCGCCGGGACTCGAACCCGACAGGGTGCGAGCGTTAAGCAAATGCGAAGCGTTTGTAGCGAGCAGGCGAAGGCGCCGACAGGCGCCTGAAGCCGGTGCGGATTTGCGAAGCAAATAAGCGGACGTCCCGTTGCCCGCTCCACCGAGCGCGGAAGACCTCGGGACGGCCAATTCAACAAAGTCTTCCCCTTCGGCTTCGTGAAGCTGAGGGGCTCGCCTGAAGCCGGTGCGGATTTGCGAAGCAAATACGCGGATGTCCCGTTGCCCGCTCCAATTCCAAAATGTTAGGTTAATGCCTGCTGCCCATACTTGCACCTGCGCACGGTACAATGGATGGGTTACGACCAACGTGCCAATAACCAAAAAGGAGCCGCTATGATCGATCGCTATACCCGCCCGGAGATGGGACACATCTTCTCCCTCGAGAACAAGTACGCCATTTGGCAGGAGATCGAGGTTCTGGCCTGCGAGGCCCAGGCGGAGCTCGGCAAGATCGGTATTTCCAAAGACGAGGCCCAGTGGATCCGCGACCATGCCAACTTTGAGAAGGCGAAGGTCGATGAGATCGAGGAAGTCACGCGCCACGACGTCATTGCCTTCCTGACCAACATGAAGGAATACATCGATGCCGATGTTCCCGAGGGCGACCCCAAGCCCAGCCGCTGGGTTCACTATGGCATGACCAGCTCGGATCTGGGCGACACGGCCCTGTGCTACCAGCTCACCCAGGCCTGCGACCTGATCATCGAGGACGTCAAGAAGCTCGGCGAGATTTGCAAGCGTCGCGCCTTTGAGGAGCGCAACACGCTCTGTGCCGGCCGCACTCATGGCATCCACGCCGAGCCGATGACCTTCGGCATGAAGTTTGGCTCTTGGGCCTGGGAGCTCAAGCGCGATCTGGATCGTCTTGAGGACGCCCGCAAGAATGTTGCCTTTGGTGCCATCTCGGGCGCTGTCGGCACGTACAGCTCCATCGAGCCGTTCGTCGAGGAGTATGTCTGCGAGCACCTGGGCCTGGTTCACGACCCGCTGTCCACACAGGTTATCAGCCGCGACCATCACGCCTATCTCGCCGGCGTTCTCGCCACCACCGCAGCCACCTGCGAGCGCATCGCTACCGAGGTCCGCAATCTGCAGAAGACTGATACGCTCGAGGCCGAGGAGCCGTTCCGTAAGGGTCAAAAGGGCAGCTCCGCCATGCCGCACAAGCGCAACCCCATCACCATGGAGAAGGTCTGCGGCCTGTCGCGCGTCGTGAAGGCCAACGCGCAGGTTGCCTTCGACAACGTCGCCCTGTGGCACGAGCGTGACATTTCGCACTCCTCTGCCGAGCGCGTCGCCCAGGCCGATAGTTTCATCGCGCTCGACCACATGTTCCAGTGCCTCATCCGCGTTATCGACGGCCTGCAGCTGTACCCTGCCCGCATGATGGCCAACCTCAATAAGACCCGTGGCCTCATCTTCTCCTCCAAGGTGCTGCTCGCCCTCGTCGACACGGGCATCACCCGCGAGGACGCGTACGCCATTGTGCAGGAGAACGCCATGGCAACCTGGCACGAGGTACAGGATTGTGTCTCCGGCCCTACCTTTAAGGAGCGTCTCGAGGCTGACCCGCGCTGCACCGTCAGCCAGGAAAAGCTCGACGAGATCTTTGATCCGTGGGACTTCCTCACCCGTATCGACACGGTCTTTGATCGTCTGGAGCAGTTGAGCTTCGAGTAGGTTCGGGCATAACGTTAGCTTTTTAGGGCGCTTTGCTGGTAATGTGTGTTGCCGGCGAAGCGCCTCGTTGCATTTAGGGAAAGACGGGGATAATAGTCGTCTCGAATAACATTCTGAGAGGGGATCGCATGATTTCGTTTGATTACAAGCCTCAGGGCGTGTGTGCTCGCAATATTCACCTTGACCTTTCCGATGACGGCAACAAGGTGATGGGCGTTGAGTTTACCGGTGGCTGCGACGGCAATCTCAAGGCAATCTCCAAGCTGGTCGAGGGCGCTCCTGCCGATCGCGTAATCGAGGTTCTCGCCGGTAATACCTGCGGTATGAAAAAGACCTCCTGCGCCGACCAGCTTACGCGCGCTATCGAGGCCGCTCGCGCCGAGATCGCCTAATGGGTATCGCCGATCACATCAAGAACGGAATATCGCGTCGCGGCTTTGTACTCGGTGGGGCTGCCGCGGGCGCTGCCACGGTGCTTGCCGGATGCTCGAAAAAAACGGGTACCAGCGATGATGCCGCCGGCGAGCCGCAGGTTATCAAGGACGATTCCAAAATCATCTCGATTACGGATGAGTACGAGGCAGTCGACATCGATCTTGAGCCGGCGGCGTCGTGGACGCTGCCGCTGGGTACGCTGCTGTACTACTGCGACGGCGATTACGCCGCGGCGATGATGGCGCCCGCATCGGCACTGCACGCCAACACACTCGGTGTGCTCAACCTGGGCGATGGCTCGCTTACCACATTAATCGAGGATCCTATCGAGGGCACGGGATATGCATTCTACGATGTCCGTGCCGGCGACGGCGTATTCGCGTGGGTTGAGATGAACTTTGCCAATTCATCGTGGAAGCTCTACGCTCAAAATCTGTCGGGCGCTTCGCTCTCTGGCGATGTGGTTGAGCTCGATCGAGGTGGCAAGGACTATGATCCGCCCCTGTTCACGGCGTTCGGGTCATCAGTCATCTGGTATAAAATGCCTTCGGCAGGCGGCAATAAAACGAGTAGTGATTCGTTTTGCTATCGTCGCTCGCTTGATGAATCCAAGGCCGAGGCAATTTGGAAATCGACGGGCCGCTTTGCATCGGCCCCGCGCGCGAGCGACGGCATTTTGACCATCTCGCCGCGTGTCCGCAACGACGAGGGCGTCTACTACGGCATAACGGCAATCGATCTGACCGACGGCAACAACACCAAGCGTGCCCAGCTGGTCCTCCCTTCGTCAGTTTCGCCTTTCGAGGCCGTATATATGGGCGATACCTTCGTGTTTTCTATCGAGGCGGCCTATAGTGGCGTGGGCAGCCTGGGCAATATGGGCACGTATATCGGTAATGAGGGAGGGCCGTACCTCTTCCTGTCACGCGAGCCGCTCGCATGTGCGGCTGGCAAGAAGAATAAATACCTTGTTAAGGTACAGGCGTCGCATTTCCTGATCGACACCTCTGCCAAGACCTATGGCTCACTGCTGTCGCCCGACCGCGCTTTGGAGTATGGCGATTATCCAGCTACGGCGGGAAAATCGGACTCATTCCTTACGTACGCCACGGTGCGCAACAGCCAGGGTATACCAGAGACGGTCACTGCACGCCTGTTCTCTCTTTAAGCTTAGAGGGGTTAAAAAGGCGCCAACAGGGGAATAAGCGCGTTGTAATTGTGAGTACCGCCCGCCGAGCTGCCGCGTCATAGCGGCATCTGGCGGGCTCAGGTGCGTTAAAATGGGCTTGTTCTTAGCTAATTGAGACAGGGGGGCCGTGTTATGGCTTCAGATGCAAAAAAGATTCTGCTGGTCGAGGATGAGAAGGCAATCCGTGACGCCGTCGCTGCCTATCTCGAGCGCGAAGGCTACTGGGTTGTGGGCGTCGGCGACGGCCAGTCCGCGATCGAGGAGTTCGAGAAGCATCAGTTCGACCTGGTCGTGCTCGATCTTATGCTCCCCAAGATTCCCGGCGAGCGTGTTTGCCGCACCATTCGCGATACCTCGGATGTCCCCATCATCATGCTGACGGCTAAGGGCGAGATCGAGGACCGTATTATCGGTCTTGAGCTCGGCGCCGACGACTATCTGATTAAGCCGTTCTCGCCGCGCGAGCTCGTCGCCCGCGTTCGCGCTCTGTTCCGCCGTGTCCACCAGGCCGACGAGCCCGCCGTCGAGGTGCTCGACTTCGGCGATCTGGTCATCGATATTTCGGGCCACAAGATCTTGGTCGAGGGCAAGGAAGTCGATCTGACGGCTTCCGAGTTCAAGCTGCTCACCACACTTGCTCGTCATCCCGGCCGTGTCTACAACCGTATGGAGCTGGTCGAGAAGGTGCTTGGGTATGACTTTGAGGGCTATGAGCGCACCATCGATAGCCACGTGAAGAACCTTCGCGCCAAGCTGGGCGATGATCCCAAGAAGCCCAAGTGGCTCTACACCGTCCATGGTGTCGGCTATCGCTTCGAGGCTCCGGCTAAGACCGATAAGTCGGACGAGAAATAGGGAAATCACATATGACACCTGCGCGCTTTGAAATCGGACAAAAGCACAAGCAGGAGAGCGAGGCGGGTTCCAAGGCTAGTTGGAACACGCCTCGTTCCGATTCACGGCCAACGATGAGCTATCCCTCGCGCATGGCACTTGCTTTTGCTCTGACATCGCTCATGACAGTATTGGTGCTGGTGGGCGTTGTCTCTGTTGTGTGGGGCACGGTCTTTTCGGATTACACACGCTCCAATATCGTCGAAATCGCAAATTCCGCTGCCGAGAAGTTGGCGACCTCATATGAGGAAAACGGCTCTTGGACCGCGGGAGAACTGCGCACGGTCGCAACGTCGAGTTTGGTTTCCGACGATCTGGGCATGCAGGTCGTCAATAAAAAGGGTGTGATCGTTTATGACGATTCCTGGCCCTCGGCAAGCGCCACCGCCGATGTACGCGAAAACCAGGCTACGACCGACGACACGAGCGGCAAGAGGGCATCGCATAGCCCGGTCTCGTCTGCTCCAACCGACTCCGATAGCGTTGCTAACGTCGAGATTGTAACGTCTTCCGGCGAGCATGCCGGACAGGTAAAGCTGTGGGCCATCGGCTCCGACGCTCTGCTCACCAAGGCGGACTCTGCGTTTAGGGAGAAGACCTTTAACGCCATGGCCCTCGCCGCGGTTGTTGCAATCTGCATTTCGGTCGTTATCGGATCGCTCGTGTCGCGCATGCTCACCAAACCGATTCATCGCATCACCAGTACCGCAAAGCAAATCCGTGACGGCGACCTGTCGGCTCGCACGGGGCTGCGCGGTGATGACGAGATCGATCAGCTGGGTGAGACCTTCGATGAGATGGCCACCTCGCTCGAGAAGGATATGAAACACGAGAAGCGCCTGACCTCAGACGTTGCACACGAGCTTCGCACGCCGCTTATGGCCATGCTCGCAACGGTCGAGGCCATGCAGGATGGCGTGTATCCCACCGACGATGAGCATTTGGAGACCGTTGCTTCCGAGACGCGTCGCCTGGCTCGTCTGGTGCAGCAGATGCTCGACCTATCGCGTATGGAAAACAGCACGGCTCCGCTCAATCTAGAACCGGTGGACATGGTTCCGTTCGTGCGATCGATTGTGAACGGCCAGGAGCGTCTGTTTGCCGACCGTGACCTTCGTCTTCGCTTTGCAGATGAAACCCAAGGGCACGACGATGTCGTCGAGGCCGATCCCGACATGATCACGCAATGTGTTATCAACCTCATGAGCAACGCCATGCGCTACACCCCCGAGGGCGGTTGGGTCGTGGTGTCGGTGCTCAGTGACCGCAGGCACGTCAGCATTGCCGTTTCTGATACCGGCATCGGTATTGCCAAGGACGATCTGTCGCGCATTTTCGGGCGGTTTTGGCGCGCCGATGCCAGCCGCGCCCGCGAAGCTGGCGGCCTGGGCGTCGGCCTCGCCGTGACCAAGCAGATCGTCGAGCGTCACCATGGCTACATATCCGTGGAGTCGGAGCTTGGAAAGGGTACGACTTTTACAATTCATCTGCCCCGCGAGCACACGGCGGACGCGGCATCTACTACAATGGAGCACTAGCTTTTCGCTATTCGGTGAAGGAGGGGCCGCGTCCCTGCCGCTCCGAGTTTGCGAAAACGTGCGGGAATGAACCCGCATTACTGTCGTATTTTGGTAAGGAGTGACTCACGTGACAACGATGGAGCGTCGTCCGGATTCCCGTGGCAAGGTTCGTGATATTTACGATGCCGGTGAAAACCTGCTGATGGTCGCCACCGACCGCATTTCTGCGTTCGACTTCATTCTTCCCGACGAGATTCCGTTTAAGGGAGAGGTGCTCAATCGCATCTCGGCATTCTGGTTCGATAAGTTTGCCGACATCGTCCCCAACCATCTCGTTTCCATCGACCCGGCGGATTTCCCCGAGGAGTTTGCTGAGTATCGTGACTACCTCGCTGGCCGCGCCATGCTGGTTAAGAAGGCCCAGACGATTCCTATCGAGTGCATCGTCCGCGGCTATCTGACCGGTTCGGGCAAGAAGACCTATGACGAGAACGGCACCGTCTGCGGCATTCAGCTGCCCGAGGGTCTGACCGAGGCCTCAAAGCTTCCCGAGCCGCTGTTCACGCCGTCCACGAAGGCCGAGATCGGCGACCACGACGAGAATATCTCGTTTGAGCGTTGCTGCGAGATCGTGGGTGAGGACATCGCCGCGCAGATTCGCGACCTGTCCCTCAGGATCTACAAGGCCGCTGCCGAGTACGCCGCGACCCGTGGCATCATCATTGCCGACACCAAGTTCGAGTTTGGTGTCATCGATGGCAAGGTCACGCTGATCGACGAGTGCCTCACGCCCGACTCCAGCCGTTTCTGGCCTGCTGCCAGCTACGAGGAGGGCAAGATCCAGCCTAGCTACGACAAGCAATTCGTCCGCAATTGGCTCAAGGCCAACTGGGATATGACGGGGGAGACCCCGCACCTGCCCGCCGAGGTCATCGATGGCACGTCCGAGCGCTATCGCGAGGCCTTCCAGATCATCACTGGCTCCCAGTTCACAAGCATGAAGGAGAACGCATAAGTGAGTACCCGTAGCGCCACGAACAAGCGCACGCAATCCCACGAAGTTACCGGGGTTGCGCGCAAGTCTGCCGCATCTGCTAAGCCCGCCCGCCAAGCAGCGAGCTCCGTTCGCGTCGTGCCGGCTTCGTCTAAGGCACGCCGCAAAGAGCTCGAGAAGGGCGAGAACCTCGAGGGCCTCTCTAAAGAGGAGAAGCGCGCCCGCAAGGCTAAGCAGCGCGCCAAGGAGGACCGCATCTATACGGTGTCGAATATCCTCCTCAAGCAGGACGAGGACTACACCAAGCGCCGTCGCATCTGGTGGATTGTGCTCGCCATTGGCATGGTGCTCGTCGTGGCAATTTGGGCCTCGCTGTACTTCGCTCCCGCTGGCATGGTGTCCAGCCCTGTCCAGATGGTCGGCATCGTTTTGTCCTATGTCATCATCCTAGGTGACTTTATCTACGACTTCGCTCGTATTCGTCCCTTGCGCAACATGTACCGCGCGCAGGCCGAGGGCATGTCCGAGAACAAGCTCAACGCTCTTATCGAGCGCGCAGCTGCCGAGGAGGACAAGAAGGACTCCAAGAAGAAGTAGCGTTTGCATACATACTTATCGCTAAGATATAAGGCGCGTCGTTTTTGCGGCGCGCCTTTTTACTGTTCTATAGATAGATGGAGTGGCACATGATTCGAGCTGCCCTGACGGTCGAAGAGGCCCTGGAGGGTATGAAGTCCCTGGAGCCCAAGATTAAAAACTATGCGCGCCTGGTTGTCCGCAAGGGCGTAAACGTTAAGCCCGGCCAGGAAGTTGTCGTTCAGTCTCCGGTTGAGTGCGCGCCGTTTGCGCGCGTGGTGGTCGCGGAGGCCTATGCTGCCGGCGCCGGCCACGTGACGGTCATCTGGGCCGATGATGCCGTGACGAGGCTCACGTACGAGCATGTCGAGAAAAGCTATTTTGAGCAGACGCCCGAGTGGAAGCGCCTGCAGCTGGATTCCCTGGCCCAGGACGGTGCCTGCTTTATCTTTATCGAGGGTGCGGACCCCGCCGCCCTTAAGGGCATCGATCCCGCTAAGCCCGCTGCAGCTTCTAAGGCAAAGAACACGCAGTGCAAAGTTTTCCGCCGTGGACTGGATTACAACATCAATCCGTGGTGCATCGCCGGCGCTCCGGTCGTGGCTTGGGCGCGCGAGGTGTTCCCGGGAGACGCCGATGAGGTTGCAATCTATAAGCTGTGGAATGCGATTCTGCACACCGCTCGCGCCGATGGCCAGGACCCAGAGAGCGACTGGGAGCTCCATGACGCCGCATTCGAAAAGAACCTGCGTTTCCTGAACGACAATCGTTTCGACTGCCTGCATTACACCGCGGCAAATGGAACCGATCTGACGATTGGCATGACGAAGGGTCACGAGTGGGCCGGCGGCAAGGGCAAGACGCCCGATGGGCACCCCTTCTTCCCCAACATTCCCACCGAGGAAGTCTTCACTTCGCCCGATCGCATGCGCGCTGACGGTATCGTGTACTCGGCCATGCCGCTCATCCACCACGGCAATAAAGTCGACGATTTTTGGATTAAGTTCGAGGGCGGCCGCGTGGTGGACTACGACGCCCGCGTGGGCAAGGCAACGCTCGCAAGTATCATCGATACTGACGAGGGCGCTGCTCACCTGGGAGAGGTCGCGCTCATTTCCAAGAACACGCCGATCCGCGAAAGTGGTGTTCTGTTCTACGATACGCTCTATGACGAGAACGCTAGCTGCCATCTCGCGCTAGGTGTCGGTTTCCCCGAATGCATCGAGGGTGGGTACGACATGTCTAAGGAGGAGCTCCTGGAGCATGGTGTTAACGTCTCGAGCACGCACGTCGATTTTATGATCGGCACGGACGACATCGATATTACGGGCATTACGCCTGATGGACGTGAAGTTGTGATTTTCCAGAACGGCCAATGGAGTTGGGAATAGTCCCAGACCGTGGTACAATGCCTCCCGCGGGCCGTTAGCTCAGCTGGCAGAGCAGGGGACTTTTAATCCCAAGGTCCAGGGTTCGAACCCCTGACGGCCCACCCAAAGATTGTTGAGACGGTCAACTTCGGTTGGCCGTCTTTTTTGTCGCCCTTTCATGGGTTCGAACCCGTCGGGGCGCGGAGCTGAGTAAACGCGCGAGCGTTTGCCAGCGCAGCGCGCAAGGCGCGAAAGCGCCGCAGCGGCCGCCTGCGAAGCAGGCTGAACCCCTGACGGCCCACCATAGAATAGAAAAGCGACTGGCGGATGCCGGCCGCTTTTTTGTTGCCGGTGCACGGGTTCGAACCCGTATCTATCTATATATAAGAACGCTTGGCGAACAAAACCCGCCTTTTACCGATGGGAAACAAATAGCTGATGCCTTTGGAGTAAAGTAGCGCTCCAGAGATGACCGATGTCTCAATACTCATAAAACAGCTGGTCATCGCCAATATCAGAAGCCAATGCTTCAGTTTTAACCTCAGTGATGCGACTGAGGAACCTATTCATTTGTGAACAAAATATGGAGTGCGCGATTCCCGCCCGCGGGGCCCCTCCGGTCTGGCAATATATCTCCTTGCCGCGCGGC